>CAUUYC010000009.1:0-9888 GCA_963549415.1 uncultured Saccharimonas sp. (SeqCode) | reverse complement strand
AATAGCACGGTGCCGAATTATAAAAAACTCCTCCTAATCGGTGGAGTTTTTTCGTATTGAGGATTGTTGAAAAAATAATTGAGAGTATGATATAATATAAGTATATGGAATTGGAGGAGAAAATAAAAACAGCAAAAACTTTTGAAGAACTTGTTCCGAGTGATTTTGTGCATTTGCATACACATACTTATCACTCACTACTTGATGGCTTAACTAAAATTGACGATTTGGTTGATAATGTTAAAGCCAGTGGAATGGAGGCTGTAGCTATAACTGACCATGGGACAATGTCTGGTGCTATCGAATTCTTTAAAGAGGCAACTTCAAAAGGTGTTAAGCCTATTTTAGGAATTGAGGCCTATGTTGCAGCACGAACTCGCTTTGACCGAGATCCATCCTACGATAAACCGCGTTATCACTTAGTCTTGTTGGCAAAAAACCAAATTGGTTGGCAAAATCTATGCTCTCTTACAACGAAAGCCTGGGTTGAAGGTCAATACTATAAGCCAAGGATTGATCATGGTATTATGGCTGAGCATTCAGAAGGTGTTGTTTGCTTGAGCGGCTGTGCTGGTTCTGAAATTTCAGAATCCATTCGGGCTGGAGATTTCGAAAAAGCAAAAGAACTTGCTAGCTGGTATAAATCGGTTTATGGTGAAGATTTTTATCTTGAATTACAAGACCATGGTCACCCAGAATGCCCTAATCACTGGGAGGTTCAAAAAGAAATCAATGATGGTCTATTTAGGCTTCATGAAGAACTTGATATTCCAATGGTTGTAACTTGCGATTCACACTATTTAACCCATGAGAATCAAGATGCGCATGAAATCCTTCTTTGTGTCGGAACGGGTTCTTACTTAAATGACGAAAAGCGAATGAGCCTAAAAGAATTTGACCTTTTTGTTACTGACCCGAGAGATATTATCAAGCGATGGGGAAAGGTTGATCCTGAAATCATTTTGAATACCAAAAGAATTGCAGAAAAAGTTAATTTTGAGTTTGAATTTGGTAAGATTTTAATTCCAAAATTTCCACTTCCAGAAGGTGAAGAAAGTGAAAAAGGCTTTTTAGACAAGCTAGTTTTTCAAGGTTTAGGTGAAAGATATGCTGGAATTCCTGTTGATGAAGTGAAGAAAATGATGATTCCTGAAATTCGCGAGAAACTTTCGAAAGAAGTTATTGAACGAGTTGATATGGAGCTTGGCGTTCTTGATGGAATGGGTTATAATGGTTATTTCTTGATTGTGCAAGATTTTATTAACTGGGGAAAATCTCAAGGAATTGTTTTTGGGCCAGGGCGGGGTTCGGCTGCTGGTTCGATTATTGCTTATGCCCTACACATTACTGATCTTGATCCACTTGAATATGACTTACTTTTTGAAAGGTTTTTAAATCCTGATCGAATTTCGATGCCTGATATTGATGTTGACATTCAAGATACGCGTCGAAACGAGGTTATTCAATATTGTACTGATAAATATGGCGTTGATCGTGTGGCTAATATCGCGACTTTTGGTAAAATGATGGCGAAAAACGCCGTGCGAGATGTGGCGCGAGTTTTGGAGGTTCCGTATTCTGAAGCTGACCGTATGGCTAAATTAGTTCCAGATCCAAACCAAGGTAGACATATACCACTTCGAGTTTCGCTAGAAAATGACCAAGATTTAAAGCATGAATATGAAACTAATCCAACTGCCAAAACTGTTTATGATTTTGCAATGCAGCTTGAAGGCACGATTCGAAACCACGGTGTTCATGCTTGTGGTGTTGTGATTGCACCAGACGATTTAGTGAAATATCTACCTCTTGAAATGGCACAAAAAGGTGTTGTGGCAACTCAAGTTCCGATGGGTCAGGTTGAAGATTTAGGTCTTTTAAAAATGGACTTTTTGGGCCTTAAAAACCTTTCAATTATTTCGACTGCGCAAAAAATTGTCAAAAAAACATATGGTGTCGATCTTGACCTTTCGAAACTTGGTCTTGATGATAAAAAGGCTTATGAATTATTAGCTCGTGGTGATTCGACCGGTGTTTTTCAGCTCGAATCCGCTGGAATGAAGCGATATCTGCGGGAACTTAAACCTTCAAAATTTGAAGATATTATTGCCATGGTTGCACTTTATCGACCTGGGCCAATGAGTGAAATTCCAAAATTTATTGCTCGAAAGCACGGTGAAGAGCCAGTTACTTACTATGAAGATCATATGGAAAATGCTCTTAAAAATACTTATGGAATTTTGGTTTATCAGGAGCAGTTTATGCAGATTTCGAAGGAAGTTTGCGGATTTACTGGTGGTCAGGCGGATACTCTTCGAAAGGCCGTGGGTAAAAAGAAAATCGACTTGATGAAGAAAATGAAGGGCGAATTTATTGAGGGAGCGGTAAAACATTCTAATGCTGATCGAGGAAAGGTTGAGGCTTTCTGGGAGCATTTGGAAGAATTTGCGAATTATTGTTTCAATAAGTCGCACGCGGCGTGTTATGCCTTAATTGCCTATTGGACAGCCTATATTAAGGCGCATTACCCAGATGCTTTTATGGCGGCGCTAATGACGGCCGACTCTGATGACACCGACCGTTTGGCGATTGAGATTGCCGAATGCCGTTCTATGGGAATTGAGGTTCTTGGTCCAGATGTAAATGAATCATTTAAAGATTTTGCGATTGTGCCACACGAGAATAAAATTCGCTTTGGACTTTTAGCGGTGAAAGCTGTTGGTGGAGGTGCGGTTGATGCAGTTTTGAATGCTCGAAAAGCTGGTGGAAAATTTACTTCAATTTTAGATTTTGCGAAACGTGTTAATGCTCGACAATTTAATAAAAAGGCCTGGGATTCATTAATTATGACTGGGGCTTTTGACCAATTCGGAACTCGCTCGGATTTGCTCTTTAATCTTGAAAGAATCCAGGAATATGGTTCGAAATCTCAAAAAGAGGCACTTTCAGGGCAGACGGATTTGTTTGGTTTTGCTGGTGCTGAAGATATGCGGGTTGAATCATCTATTGAATTAATCAATGCACCAAAACAACACACTGATAAGGAGCGTCTGACTTGGGAGCGTGAACTTTTGGGGCTTTATGTTTCAGCGCATCCACTCGACAGATATGTTAAATATTTCGAAGAGCAAACTCAACCACTTTCGCAGGTTCAACCGAATACTGATGGTCAAAAAGCAACTATTGGTGGAATTGTGATTGATGTTCGAACGATTATAACGAAATCTGGAACAAAAATGGCGTTTGTGAAGATGGAAGACAAAACTTCTGAAGGTGAGGTGATTATTTTCCCGAATCTTTATTCTGAAATTAGCGAAAAGCTTAAAATTGATACGGTTTTAAAAATTGAAGGAAAAATTTCTGCCCGCGACAGGGAAGGCAATTTGAAATCTGATGCTCAGATCATAGCGGAAACAGTTTCAATAATAACAGATGAGGAATTGGAAAATTATGAATCAACTGGCCGCAGAGCAGATGGCTTAAAGGCGAGAAAAGTTCCTCAAACGAAAACAGTTTCGCAAAAAGTTTCAAACACGCAGAAAAAAGCATTTACTCCTAAAAATAATAGTGTGGTTTCGAATAAATCTTCGGAAAAATCGACATCAAATCCGTCGAGATCAGTAGAAAACTATCAAGCCGAAAAAATACAAAGAGTCTTCGTGCATATTAAAAATCCAAGTGATCATGAATCATTACTTACAGTAAAGAAGATCTGTGGAAAATTCCCGGGTATGAGCGAGATAATTTTGGTTCTCGGCGAGGTTGAGAAATCTGCAATTCGAATGCCATTTAAAGTTGACTCAAACTCAGATTTACCAAAAGAGCTAGTGAGATTACTAGGCGAAGATTGCGTTGTTCTTAAGGATTAAAAGTAAAATAAAATCTCCAGTTAGATTCTGGAGATTTTTAATTGTTCTGAATTATTATTTTTCGAAAGGTTTTGCGAGTTCAAGTTCTGGGTGAGCTTCTGCGATTCGCATTAATTCATTGTATTTTGCAACTCGATCAGTTCGTGAAAGTGAACCAGTTTTGATCTGCCCACAGCCCAATCCTACGGCTAAATGCGCAATTGTCACATCTTCAGTTTCACCTGAGCGGTGGCTCATAACAGTATTGTAGCCATTATTTTGTGCCAATTTTACAGCTTCGATTGTTTCCGTTAAAGATCCGATTTGATTTGGCTTAATAAGAATTGCGTTCGCAACACCTAAATCGATTGATTTTTGTAGAAGTTTCGAATTTGTAACCATTAGATCGTCACCAACAAGCTGAATTTTTGAACCAAGTTTCTCGGTAAGAAGCTTCCAACCATCCCAGTCATTTTCAGCCAAGCCATCTTCGATCGAAACAAAAGGATATTTTGAAGTTAGATTTTCGTAAAATTCGATCATTTCTTCGCTTGAAAGAACTGCATTGTTAGCTTTTAGGTCATATTTTTCTTCTCTATAGAATTCACTTGAGGCTGGGTCTGAGGCAAAGGCAATATCTTTACCAAGTTCATATCCAGCGTCTTTAATAGCTTCTGAAATCAATTCGAGTGGCTCTTCGTTACCATTTTGAACTTTTGGAGCATAACCACCTTCGTCGCCAACAGTTGTTGGGTAATTTTTAGTTTTCAAAACTTTTGCTAAAGCGTGGAAAGTTTCTGCACCCATTTGAACTGCTTCGAAAATAGTTTTTGCACCAACTGGCATAATCATATACTCTTGAATATCAGTTGCCCAGCCAGCATGTGCGCCACCATTCATCACATTCATCATAGGAAGCGGAAGGTTTGGTGTTGAATTTGTTTTTTCAGCGATATATTGCCAAAGTTCTAAGCCTTTCGCATTTGCAACAGCTTTTGCAGTAGCAAGTGAAACTGCTAAAATTGCATTTGCTCCGAGGGAAGATTTATTTTCTGTGCCATCAAGTTCAATCATGATTTTATCGATTGCCTCTTGATCTTCGGCGTTCTTACCGATTAGGGCTTCACGAATTTGATTATTTACGGCTGAAACTGCTTTCGTTACAGCTTTTCCGCCAAAAGCTGAACCACCGTCGCGAAGTTCAAGAGCTTCACCTGAACCTGTCGAGGCTCCACTTGGAACCGCTGCTCGGCCAAAAGCTCCGTTTTCTAAAATTACATCCGCCTCAACTGTTGGGTTACCGCGGGAGTCTAAAATTTGTCGTCCTTTAATGTCTTTAATTTTGTATTCCATATTTCCATTTTAGCACCAAAAAAAGCCTTTCGCAAGAGTTTTATCTCAAAAAATATTATTTGCTAAAAATGACCAAGCTATGGTATAATTATTTTAATATGAAGATTTCTCGAAAGAAGGAAAATGCACTCGTCTTCTTTAAAAACCTTGCGATGACGGCAACTGTTTTTGGTATTGTTTTAATTTTAGTTTTCTTAACACAAGGCTGGCGGCTTGATGAAAAATTTGAAGTTCAACAAACTGGTTTAGTTCAATTTAATTCTTCAGTTTTGAATTCGACTGCTGAAATTGACAAAAAAAAATTGCCAGAAGGAACACCTACAAAAATACTTGCAAAACCAGGAAATCACGAATTTTCAATCTGGAAAGAAGGCTATAAAACTTGGTGGCGGCGTGCTGAAGTTAAAGTTGGTGAAATCTTGTGGCTAAATTATGCAAGATTGATTCCAAAACAACTTAATGAAAAGAGCTTTTTAAATATTTTAAATTTAAAATCTGCTCAAGTTTCACCAGATAAAAAGAAGATCTTTGCAATTTCTGAAGACAATAATGGTGAAGTAGCTTTTTGGTCAATTGATATTTCTTTAAGTGAGCCAAAAATTTCTAGAATTAATTTTAGCTCGAATATTTTTGAGCATGATTCGCAAAATAATAAAAATATAAACCAGACCAATTTTTATAAAATTGCAGAAAATTTGCAATTTTCGAAAGCTTCAAACGATAATAAAAAAGCACTCTTAAGTTTTAAAAATGGCAATAAACTTGAATGGCTTATTTTGAATTTTGAAAATCCAGATGAATCTATTAATTTAACTCAAAAATTCCATATTGATTTTTCGAAAATTATACCTTCAAATGATGAATTAACTAAACTTATTGGAATTTCCGGATCGGATTTACGAGAAATCAATCTTTCGAATAGTACAATTTCTGCGGCAATTTTGAATGATGTTGTTGATTTTGAACTTTATGATAAAGAGAATATTGTTTATGTTGAGAAAAAAACAACGAGTAATGATTTTTCGGTTGGTCTTCGAAAAAATGATAAAAATATTGAAATTGCAAAAAATATAAAAAATCAACCAAAGATTGCGATTGGGAGATATTATCGAGAAAGTTATGTTTATATTGGGCAAGATTCAAAAATTGATATTTATAAATCTGCTAGTTGGACAGAAAAAATGCATTTAACCAAAACTCTTAATTTGAAGTTCTCACCAGATTATTTAAAGCTAAATGGCGAATCTCGGATTCTCGTTGCGAAAAAGGGCAAAGATGTTTATTCTTTTGATATTGAAACACGGAATGAATATCAGTTTTCGGTATCAAATGATGGTAAGATAAAATGGCTTGATGATTTTATTTTGGGTGATTTTGAAGGTGAAAGAATGGTAATTTATGATTTTGACGGAATGAACAAACAGATTCTTTCGCGGGCAATTTCGAATCTTCCATTTACGCTTTCTAATGACAATAAATATATCTATAGTTTTATTCAGAATAATTCTGGCGGATATTCTTTGAACCGCTTAAAAATGATAATTGAAGAATAAAACTATTCTTTTTAGAATTTTATCTAAAAGCTGACGATAATGTTCATTTTTGGTGTTTTTTATTGATTTTTTACCTATTTTAATATAAAATTTTAAATATTATGAATAAAAAATCATCTAGACTTTATTGCTTCTCGCCGACCGTAATGCTAATTACTTTTATTTTCGAAAGTTTTTCAGCGGCATTTGCAATTTTTAAATATAAGCCAAGTAAAATTCGCACGCTAATTATTTTACTTTTAATGAGTTTGGCGGGCTTTCAAGCGGCTGAATTCATGGTTTGCGGAACGGAACATTTTTCTGGAATGGATTGGGCTAGGTTTGGATATCTTGCAATAACGCTTTTACCACCACTTGGTTTGCATTTAGCACACGAAATTTCTGGTAAAAAAGCAGGTATTTTGGTAAAAACTTCTTATTTAACTTGTGTGCTTTTTTCGATTTATTTTGTATTTGTAAGTAGAAGTGTTTTTACCGGAGAAAATACTTGTCGAGCGAACTATTCAGTTTTTAATACACCGAATGGAGTTGCGACATTGCTTTATACGCTTTATTATTATGGCTGGCTTTTTGTAGCGGTATTTTTCTGCTGGAGTCAGATTTCGAAGATGTCAAGAGAAAATAATCGTGGAATTTTGCGAATATTCATTTCACGTTCTAAAAAACTTAATGAAATTATAAATAGCGAAAACCTTCGAAAAATATCAGCTTTAAAATGGTTGATCAGTGGGTATGTTGCGTTTATTTTACCAACAACAATTGTGAATATTGTAAATCCTTCTACGATTGAAGGAATTCCGTCAATTATGTGCGGTTTTGCAGTTTTGATGGCAATTGTTTTAATTGGATTCGTTGCCCCAAGAACGCTTGAACTAAAGAAGAAATAATCTTATATTTGTTGAAAAAACAAAAATATGGTAAAATAATACCAATATGAAGAAAAATCTTACACTTGTTGTAAATCCTCGTTCAAGCGGTTTCGAACTGATTCGAAAAAAGATTTTACCTTTTTTAGATGAAACCCATTTCGAAAAAGGTAGTTTTAAAACTTTTGAAATTCAGCCAACTTCACCTATGGAAAACGCTCGTGAAATGGCAAAAGGTTTGGAAGATGATGATATTATTCTAGTTGCTGGCGGTGATGGAACAGCACATATTGCAGCAAATGCTGTGGCTATTTCTGGAAAAAAGAACATAAAAATTAAATTTACAGGATTCGGGAACTTCAACGATTATGCTCATAGCTTTTCGAAAAATAGCGGAAAGGCGGCAATTCAGTCTTTCGAAACACTAAAGGTTCAAGCTAAAATTAGACCAATTGAATTGAAAATTAATGGTGAATTTTTTAGATATGCACCACTTTATGCAACGGTTGGCTTGACTGCTGAAATGGCTGAAATTTTCGAAGGGGGAAGAATCCGAAAGGTTTTGAAAAAGGTTTATAATCGGAATATACGTTTAATTCTTTCGCTTTCTGCTGCAACGCGATTTTATTTTAAACATTGCCGTAATCATATTTTAAATCTTTCGAAAATTAAAATTAATGATGAAGATTTTTTAAATATTCCACAAAATCCAACTGATATTGTTTTTATGAATGGGCCAAGGATGGCGAGGATTATGCGAAGTTCAATTAATAAAAAAGATAGCGATAATTTTGGATTTGAAGTCTTAAATTCAGCAGGACTTATACGAAATTCTCCGTTTTTAATGAAAGGTTTTTTTGGTAAAATTCCGCTTAAAAGGGCCGATCGTGTAGAGATAGCTTTTCGAAAACCGCAGAATATTGTAATTCAAATTGAAGGCGAGGTTTGCAAAATTAAAAAAGTGCAAACTATTGAAGCAAAGATAAGCGATAAAATAATTGAGATTTTATAGAGGTTGAAATGAACGAAATTGAGCTAACAAAAAAACTTATTGAAATCGAGAGTGTTTCTGGAAATGAGACGGAGATTTTAGAATTTTTGGCAGATTTTTTGCGGGAGAATTCGGCCGAAGTTTGGCAAAATAAAGATTTTGCGGCTGGTGTTTTAAAAATTAGAACAAATGGAAATGAGTTTTCGAAAAGCAGTCGAGTAATTATTCTGACAGGACACATTGATACCGTTTCAGCTGGTGATTTGCGAGCTTGGAAGAAATCACCTTGGGAAGCGACTGAAATGAACGGAAAAATCATTGGCTTGGGTGCAAGTGATATGAAAGGTGGATTGGCGGCTCAATTTATTGCTGGTCTTGAATTTGCTAAAGAAAATAATTTCGAAAGTAATTTTGACCTTTGGCTGGTTGCAGTTTCGAATGAAGAAATTGATGGCCGTGGAAGTCGAAATTTTGTGAAATGGTTGAATGAGCAAAAAGAATTTGATTATAGCGAATTTTTTGGAGTAATTGCTGAACCAACAAATTGTGAAAATATTGAAATTGGTCATCGTGGAAATCATTTTGTTCGATTGAAATTTAAAGGTGAAAGTGGCCATGCTTCACAACAGATGAATTTTCAGAAATCTGCACTTTCGAAAGCTTCATTCTTTCTGTCGCAAATTAATGATATTTTTAAAAATTGGCAAGAAAGTTTTTCGAACGATTTTTTAGGTTCACCAAGTTTGGTTCCAACTTCATTAAAATCTGGTGAAGATAAAAGTCCAAATAAAACTGCACCTTCTGCCGAATTGATTCTAGATGTTCGAACCACGCCTGAACTCGACTCTGATTTTAAAAATGCCTTCAATTTATTGGCTGAAAAATATGATTTCAAGTGGGAATACCATAGTGATCCGGTTCCTTCAAGCCTTGTTTCAAAAAAATCAAGGGTTATTGAAAATATTTTGAAGGTTTCAAAATTAAGTGAAAAATCGATTATGGTTAGCCCAGGAGCAACCGACCAAGGTGAATTTGTGAATGGGCTAAAAAATGCTCAAGTAGTTGTTTTTGGCCCTGGTGAATGGGATGAGGCTCATCACCAGAATGAATTTATATATATAGATAAGCTTTCGAAATATAAAACTTGGATTATTAATTTTTTGAAAGAATTTTAATGGAAAGTGTTGACTTGAATAATGTTTTTTGGTAAAATTAAAACATACGCGGGTTTAGCTCAGTTGTTAGAGCGCTTCCTTGCCATGGAAGAGGCCAGGAGT
>CAUUYC010000008.1:0-17587 GCA_963549415.1 uncultured Saccharimonas sp. (SeqCode) | reverse complement strand
GTTTTTCTGCAGGAGTTTCAGGCTTGGTAGCTGGAGCATCAGGTTTAGATGGCTCTTCCTTTGGTTTTTCCGCTGGAGTATCTGGCTGAACTGGGGTTGTTGGCTGAGATTTTTTATAACTATAGAGGAGAAGCCCTCCGTAGCTTCCATCATCCCCTTCAGATAGATCATTATAAGTGATTTGATCGCCGTTATTAAGTGTTTTATATTGAGAGGAATCTTCTCCTATATAAAATACTCCGCTGCGCTCCCAGCCTTTAATTTCAGGCTGGTTCACTACATAGGGCTTTTCTGGTGTCACATTTACTACTTGTGACAACCCTAGGTCAACGTCAGGAAGATATGTTCCGTTTACATCAGTAGGTCTGTCCATGATGTTGAGCGTTCGAGCTTTTTGCTCTTCAGCATAAACCACGCTATTACTAAAAGTAGCAGGTGCCACAACAGGCATAACTGCACTAAGTGTAATAGCAGCAAGAGAAACGATCCCAAATTTAGCAATTGAATTTTTCATGTTTTTTCCTCCTCAGGAATTTTTCGAAGCCTTTTTAGGCAAGTGAGTTATATGCAACAAAAAGGCTTCTGTCAAGACCACAAAAAGGAAAATGTTATGAAATCTCATAAACAATCTTCAACTTTTTTTAATGTTCTTGATAGAAGCCTTTGACTAGGTTAGTATCTATCAACTAAACAATAGTCTATCACATTTTTGCATATTTGTCAATGGTTTTTTGTATAGAATTACATGTTTTGAGCTCTATTTTCTCAAATAATAGTGTGAGATATTTCCTCCTTCCTATTTATTATATGAAGGAGAGGAGCTTTATTGAAGGCTAAAAATTGACCAATTTGCCCTTGAAAATCAAAGACGCTTGTGATTAAATAGGAGGGAGAAATTAAATAGGAGGAATGGTGGAGAACTTAAACGAACAAAAAAGTTCTGATGTGGTAAATAAAAAATCACAGAAAATGAAAAATCGAAAGAAGCTACTTCTGCGCTTGATTGCTATTATTTGTGCGGTTGGTTTGGCTGTGGGAGTATTTTTTCTTTACCGAATCTGGAAAGATAATCAACCTCTAAAAATCGGGGATGTTGAGATTAGTAAAGAGAAAATTGCCACAAACTCTTCAGATATGGATAAATATCTAAAAAATAATGATGGTATTACTTTTGGCGAAGGTTCGAGTGAAGAAATCGCTAGAAAAGATTTGATATTGAATGCATTATTGAAGAGCGAATCTAAGAAGTGTGATTCTTCAAAATATAAACCAGTGACGGCTATAGATATTTACGCTGGGCTCAACTATAGTGATAATCCTTCTGAGGAAGAAGCCAAGCAAAAAGTTGATGCATTTGTTAAGGAAAACGGTGAGTTTAATCGTGTTCGTCTTGAAAACGAAGCTTACAAGAAAAAATATGAAGACTGTATTTTAGCACATAAAGAAATCTTCCGTGTTTCGACACTTTATGACAATCCATCAACACTTTCAAAGAGTGATACTGATTTTAAGAAAGAAGTTGAAGATATGAAAAAGAATCTTGAAGACAACTATCTTCCACTATTTAAATCGGGACTTTCAAAAGAAGAAATAGCTGAACGAACAAACTACAATACTCTCAACGCAACACCAGACACAATAAAAATAAAGGGAAATCCTAAATATATTGTTTCAGCCTTTGTGGATAAGTGGGGTAATTCTGTAGAATCGGGAAGCAGCTTATATCATAATAATACAGAAAAGTCAGATAAAGAAAAGTTGTTAAACTCTTATAATATCAATAATGTAGTTTCTAAACTGGAAAGAGGAAAACATACGGATGTGCTGATAAGCGATAACGGAGAAGTTGGCATCTACAGGATAGAGTCTTCATCAGATGGCTATGTTAACTGGGATGACTTTTATAATAAGCTGACGGCAAATAAACTAAGTATGAGGGTTGGTTCTTATGTTTATGCTGCAACAATAGGGACGGCTCATGGTAATACATCTGTTGATAAATTATGGTATTCTCAATGTTATGATTCAACCTATGTATCAATTCCTAGACACAACGTATCCCTAAAAGTGAGCTTTAAAGTAGAAGGATCAACCGGTAGTGTAGCGGGGCATACAGTTCAATCGAGACAGGGCTATGCTGTATTTAACGGAAGACCTACATGCGGTATAAATACGGATGATACGTCGGGGGCTGATGGTGTAGCTTATGCTGTCATAAACTGCTTAGCTCTCACTCCAGAGCTTGCTGGGCAACAAAATACTCCCCAAACTGGTAAGTCAAGAATAAGCATCGCCCCTGCTAATGGATATGACTTCGTTAGATTTAATAATTTTAAGGGTGGAACCTATGGTTTAAGCAATAGCTTATGGGAAGCTAATGTGTTTTGGGGCGCAAACCAAACAAGAGAATCTAAGATTGAAGCCATTGTTAAGAGAAAAGAACGCAAAAAAAGACAAGTCCGCCAAAACTACCCTTCAAACGCTAACACTTCAGCGCAAGCTAACACTAAAGTTGCGGTAAAAGAAAACGGTAGCTCATCTCCAATCGCTCAAAACAGCTCAGAATGGCAAACTGGAACGCTTGTTGCACCAGTTGGTAGCCACGTTTCATTCAAGCATGAAGTCACTGGTAGCACCAGCTCAAACAATAACCAAGGCAATGTTTCGGTAAACTGGAACACATCAGGTCAAAATAAACCTGGCTTGGCAACAAATGGTAGCGGAAACTTGGGCTCACGCCTTAATGGCTTGGCAGTTCGCCAAGGAAACACCACTGAAACGAAGAATAATAATTGGAGTTCAAACAGTTCATTCAGAGTTTCGAACGCTGACGTTGGGAAAATCATTTGTGATAATATTCGTGGAACAATTACACAAAATCCTAAAACAAGAGTTGTGATATATCAAGTTTATGTAGACAATGGTCAGGAAGTTCCAGGAACAAGAATAGAGTATTGGGAAGATGAGCCTGCACAATCTGGCACTGCAACCTCCAACCAATCTTGTGTCTATGTTCCATACGAATTCGAACTGATTCCATGTATCAAAGCGGGTAATGCCAACTGTGGTGGAGCAGATGTCCCAGTAGAGCCTGGCACAAGCACACCAGTGGTTCCAAGAATCACAGGAACAGGAACACCAACTCCTCCAAATTCACACTGGATTATCACACGCTGGAAGATTCCTGGCAATTTCGAAGGCAATCCAGAAACACCAAAAGAACGCCGAGATAACAATAATAGCAACACATGTAGTCACTACAATAACGAATTTGGTGGTCACGTAAGAGAATGTAATAGTGGTCAAACGGGAACAGGTTCATTCACAGGAAACCCACCAACGGTTATCAACACGGGTGATATTGGTGTACCAAATGATGCCGAACTTGGTACAAGATACTGTATTGGTCTTTCAATCTCACCATACAAAATGGAGCGCAACGAAAGTCAAGCATCTCAAAATGCAAAAGCTGGTAGAGACTGGCGACATTCAGCACCAATTTGTGTGCTTGTAACCAAAAAACCAAAAATGCAAGTTTGGGGTAACGGTGTCTACTCTCGTGGTGGAATCAAAACTAGCCGTTCTGAAATTGGCGGAAACAGCCTTGGCTCGTGGGTAGAATTCGAAGCGATCGGTGGAAAAACTATCACAGGCTTTAGGACAGAATCTTCACAAAACACCAGCAATCTAACCTTCCGAAATGGTATCGCAAATAGCACTGGTCGAAATAGTAGCGTAACAGATAGAGGAAACTGGGGTCAATGGGGAAGTTCGAACAACGTGAATCATCTAATCGAATCGCTCAAAGCTCGCTATCCAAGGTCTAATAATTCGCGAAATGTTCACGTTGAAGGAGATTTAAACTCGAATGCAAATATCAGTGGTTTCACAAACACAGGAACCCGTATCTACTACGCAAAAGATGCAAATATCACAGGAAACATCATTAATAGCGAACCAAGAAGCAACGGTGGTAACTTCGCCCAAACGATTATTATTGCAAATAATATCAACATTTCGAAAGATGTCACTCGCGTGGATGCTTGGCTCATTGCTTCGAATGAGATTAACACTTGCCCAGTTGGCAAAAAGAATGTTAATGAAAGCAACTGTGGTAAACAACTAACTGTGAATGGTCCATTAATTGCACGTAATCTCAACTCGTGGCGAACTGCAGGTTCAACACCAACAGACCGCAAAGCTCCTTCTGAGATTTATAACCAGCGTGCCGATGTCTACTTGTGGGCGTATGGTCAATCTGGTGGAATTGGTCGCATTATCACAACCTATACAAAAGAACTTCCAGTGAGGTATTAACAAATGAAGAAAATTTTAGTTTCGAAAAAATTCCACAAAGGTGGTGTCTCGATTTTTATCGTGGTAATTGTGGCGGTGCTTGTTTCGATTGTGTCGGTAAGCTTTCTTCGCTTGATGCTTCGAGATCAAGAGCAAGCCAGCAGGTTAGACCTTTCGCAAAGTGCTTACGACAGTGCGCAAGCTGGAGTGGAGGATGCTAAACGCTTCCTCCACCGCTACCAGCAAGAATGTGGCGGTGGTGTCAATCTTGCAACAGATACTTGTAAAAAAATGCAAACAGCGCTAAATAACCCAAATCAAGATAATAGTTGCTATATTTTGTCTACCGCTGGTATTGGTAATACAAACGGTGAAACACAAGTTCAAACTACCAATGGTGCTAACAGCACTAACCTCAACCAAGCTTACACTTGTGTGAAAATGCAAAAAAATACTTCAGATTTCTTGGGAAAAATTGAAGAAGGTCAGTCTACAATTGTGTCACTAAGAGGTGCAAAAGACTTTTCGAAAGTGCGTTTAAGCTGGCATAGTCAAAAAGATTTAACCAACAAAGACCATGATGTTACTTTGGACGAAATCAACACACCGCTTGTTGCAAATGTAGACAATAATCTTTTGATTAGCCGAAACCAATGGACGAGTCGTGTGAATTCGCCAGCTATTTTGAAAACGCAATTCTTTGGCTACCAACAAGGTGCCAGAAATAGTGGGCAGATTTTGACGGCTTTAGATAATAATTCCTTCACAACTGGAACAGGCTTGAGTGAAGTGATGTTGTTTCCAGCAAGAGGTGTTGAAGCCAGAAATAACCACTCTTTACCATTCCACCGCCGAGGTGAAGATGCAAACAGGCGAACTAATAACATTAGTGCTGTAACTTGTGAACCGAATATGGCAACAACCGGGCAAGAATATTCTTGTTCTGTGACGATTTCGCTTGGACACCAAGTTTCCAAGGCGGATACTGCTTATATGCGCCTTACACCAATTTATCGCGGAACAGAATTTAAGGCTGAACTCCTTGACGACAACAACACTCTTGTGGATTTTGATGGCGTGCAACCAAAAGTGGATTCAACAGGGCGTGCAAATAACCAATTCCGCCGTGTGGAAAGCCGAATTTCTTTCGAAGACCCAAACTTCCCACTTCCAGAATTTGCATTGCAGCTTGAAGATAACGGGCAACCGCTCTGTAAAGACTTCTGGGTAACCAACAGAACTAATAGCGGAATGGGATGCAATCCGTAGAGGGGGATTGTACTAAAATAAGGATATCTCGTGTGAGACATCCTTATTTTGTTTTTTAATTATCACTAAAGACACATCAAACTAATATCCAAAACCTCCACTTTCTCGCTTCCTAATTGCTCCTTCCAAAATTCTTCATCTTCCATAGTTTTGGCTTGAAGTGCTCAATAAAAGTATTCTTCGGCTCGTTCGAGATTTAAAAATTTACAAGTATAAGCCCAGTAGTCTCCGTCTTCATTTAAAGGATTTTTTTGCTTCAAATATAGCTTTCAAAAACATATCTTCAGGAACATAATCTTGAAGTTCGCCAAAAGTAGTTGATTGGCAGGTTTCGATCTTAGGTTGTTTAAAGTCTTGCTCGTTCTGATTTTCTGGATTATGTCTAAAATTTTCGATTACTAACTCCTTTACCTTTATTTTGACTGATACTTGACTGGTTACCTTTGGATTGCTCTCTGATATATGGTATAATAAAAAATAAAAACTGTCACTCAATGCTTTTCTTGTAAAGGTGAGGCGAAAGAATGGCTAAGAAATCAGGGGTATTTGTTGATAAAGAAATTTTTCTTAGATGTAAATTATCGTATAGTAACTACCTATTCATTGGTTATATATACAATCCTTAGTTTGTTGTTTAAAACTAGTATATTACAGCCATATTCTGGACATAAGATGATTATTGAGGTAGTGATAATATTGTCTTCCATTCCTGTAATGACTTCTCAGCACTATCTGCAACATCTTCCAGTTTCCTTAAGGTCTCGGTTTGATTTACCTAGCGATTTTTAAATTCTTAATTTGATAACTTGAATGAAAAATGCTTATTTATTCAAGAACAAGCAGATAGTTTGGTGGATAAATTAAATTCTATCAAAAATACTACCTATAAAATTTAGCGACGAATTAATGAGAAAAATTCTGAGTTTTTCAGCAGATAATAATCTTCATCATATAAAACGGCTTGTTCAAGATGCAATTGTGGAAGATTTTAGAAGAAAATATGAAGGAAAATGAGTTTGTATTTTTGAGATGAAGCAAAATAAAAATCACGGTTCCTTCCGTGATTTTTAAGGTTATAAACTTATGATAATCTGGACTGCTGAGCAACTTTTTTCTTATTTCTCCATTTTATTATTTTTGCTGAAAATCTTCTCTGTTTGCATCAACTGCAACCCAGCCATCTTTATCAACATTTAAATCAATATTGGTTTTTTCGCCTGTTGAGGTTGTTTCGAAATTTTCAATTCTAGTAACTATTTTTGGATTATTCCCGTCTTTTAGATAAACTTCGCCCTTAGTAGTAAAGTCTCTGTCTGCATTCATAATACCAATCGCTGAGTGGTTTGATTCACTGAAAGTATAATTTTCAGGGTTTTCGTAATATTCACTAGTCGAGCTTCTTATGGCGTCTCCTTTTTGTAGATGGATTACACCGCCATCATCTGAAATTTTTTTAAGTTTTGAAAAATCCATTTCAGAGTTGTCTAAACCTTCAGTTTGACTTTTTTGGAAAATTTCTGGTGGGTGATTTTCTTGATAATTTTTATAAGTATCGTGGCCAAACCAACCACCAAGCGCTCCGGCGGTCATTGCTAAAGCGCCAAATTGTTTCAGCTTCTTTCTACTAATTTTTACTATTTCTTTATTTTGAATTTGATTATTTTTGTTTTCATAATTTTTCATAATGATTTTATTATAGCATAAAAATAATAAAAAGTCAATAATAGATTTATAAAAAGCTTGCTTTATCTTTAAAATTAAGGTATAATTGATATTGAAGGAAAATAATAAACCTAAGGAGAAACTTTAAATGGCACAGCCAAAGAAACAGAGTAGTCCTCGAAAGACTGGTTTGCGACGCAGCCACTTGCGATTGGATCTAGCTCGTCGAGTTAATAAAAAATCACCAGTGAAAGTTTATACAACTAAAAAACAATCTGGTAAAGCTCTAAACAAGCAACTCGAAGAAAACAAAACGCTAGCTGCTTAATTTGCTGGCGTTTTAATTTTCATTTGACAAAAAATAATAATATTTTAATATAGGAAAGAACCTTACGTAAAAATGGCATCAAATAGACATTTAGGAAGGATTGTTGTTCTTCAAACACTTTATGAATATGAATTTCGCTCTCAGGCGCAAGATAAAACTGTTGACTTGGCTGAGATTATTTTTCGAAATATGAAGCAATACGAAGAAGCGATTGGAGATAAGCAATTCGTTCAAGATTTATTAAACGGGATTATTGAAAGACAGGTTGAACTGGACACGAAACTTCAGCCAATGGCACCGGAATGGCCAATTTCACAGATTGCGCGAATTGACCGCAATGTTTTAAGAATGGGGCTCTATGAATTGCTTTATTCTCGAGAAACAGTTCCGCCAAAAGTGGCTATAAATGAAGCAGTTGAGCTTGCGAAAGCGTTTGGTTCCGATAATTCAAGTAAGTTTATTAACGGCGTATTAGGAACGGCGTATAAGCTTTTTGTGGAGGAACAAAATGGCGAACAAAAAGGTTGAACATTTTCGAAAATATTTTCATAGAACACGCAGATCTTCAATTCAGGAAATTGTTCGTGAACCGACTGCTGGTGGCGTAATTTTTCGTCGTAATCAAAAAAATGAAGTTGAAATTTTACTGATTCAAGATTCGAAAGATCGCTGGACGATTCCGAAAGGTCATATCGAAGAAGGAGAAACAGCTCAAGAAACTGCTAAGCGTGAAATTGGGGAAGAAGCGGGTCTTCATGATGTAAAAATTATTGGCTGGCTTGGTAAAATCAATTTTCGATATAGGCGAATTGATAAGCTTGTTTTAATGACGACTCAAGTTTTTTTAGTGAAAGCGCTTGGTGATACTGATGCAATTCAAAAAGAAGATTGGATGAATGGTATTAGATGGTTTAGTTTTTCTGATGCGTTGGATGAGATTGAATATGAAGATATCGGTAAGCTAATTTTGCTTGCGATGAAAAAAATTAGACAGGAGAACTTATAATGAGTGGAATTTTATTGGCGCCCTATCATGAATGGGCAAAAGAGAAACTTGGTTATGATTTCGAAAATATTGATTTATTAGTGACTGCATTAACGCATCGAAGCTATTTAAACGAACATAAAAAGTCGGCAAGCGAGCATAATGAACGACTTGAATTTTTGGGCGATGCAGTTTTAGAGCTTGTTACTACTGATTTTCTATTTTCGAACTATGATAAACCGGAGGGAATTTTAACAGCTTGGCGTTCGGCGTTAGTTAGAACTGAAAGTATTGGTGCAGCCGGCGAAAGACTCGGTTATGAAAAACTGATCCGAATGAGCCGTGGTGAAAAACAAGGTTCCGCAAGGGCTCGCCAGCAGATTTTGGCAAATGCTTTTGAAGCAACTACGGGTGCTATCTATCTTGATAAGGGTTATGAAGCTGCAAAAAAATATATCACAGATAATATTTTGAGTACTCTGCCGCAAATTTTAGAGGAAGAATCTTGGCGCGACCCAAAGAGTTATTTGCAAGAGATTTCACAAGCAAGGGATGGTTTTACTCCAATTTACAAGGTTCTTAAAGAGGACGGCCCAGATCACGATAAAAATTTCACTCTTGGCGTTTTTGTTGGCGATAAAAAAATGGGTGAAGGTGAAGGCCCAAGTAAACAAACTGCTCAACAAGAAGCGGCTCGAGAGGCGATTCGAAAATATAAGAATAATAAATAGGAGTAAAGTATGAAGAAGATTTTATTACTTACACCATCGAAAACTAGTACCGCAAGAGAGAGAGCAGAGCTTTTTGCTAGTAATATTGCAGAATGTCTAGGACCAAATTTTTCGGTAGAATTTTCTGGTATTTCGGATTTGTTTTTTGAGCTAAGTCAAAATAAGATTGCAATTTATGATGTTAATAAAAAATTCGATTTAAGGGATTTTGATTTAGTTATTATGAGGCATATCAGTGGTATGGCAGCTGAAGCTCATGCAATTGCTGCCTATTGTGATTTTTTTAATATAAGATATACGGATGAATATTTAAACAGACTTCTTCCCGATAACAAAATGAGTACGCAATTCGCTCTTTGGGTTGGGGGAATTAAAAATTGGCCGCATTCCTTTTATGGAGAACTTAATGAGATGAAAAGACGTTTTATTGAGTTTGGAGATCAGGCGATTCTAAAAGACAACGAAGGCTCAAAAGGGCATTTGAATTTTTTAGTAAGATCACCTGAGGAAATTCAAAAAATCCATGACGACAACCCAGGTATTAATTTTATTCTACAAGAGTTTATTCCTAACAAGGGAGATTTACGTATATTAGTGTTCGGGAATAAACCAGCTATGGCTATTAGTCGAAAATCTAACACTAAATCGCATTTAAATAATACATCTCAGGGTGGATCGGCTAAAATTTTATCGCTAGATAGTGTGTCGAAAGATATTCTAGAAATTTCAAAAAAAGCAGCTGAAATTATAAAGCTTCAGGTTGCCGGAGTTGATATTATGATCGATTCTAGAAGTGGTGAGATATACCTATTGGAAGTTAATAATGCACCACAAGTATCGTCAGGATCTTTTGTCGATATTAAAACTAAAAAATATGCTGATTTTCTATCTAGAGAATGTGGTCACCATAAAAAAGAGACAATCTTTAGTGCATTTGAAACTGTAAAGTTTTTGGAAGCCGTTAATCAGAAACCTTTAGGTGATATTGAGGTGATTGCAAAAATTGATACAGGCGCATTTTCTGGTGTAATTCATGCTGATAATATTTGTGAAAAAAATGGCATATTAAGTTTTAATTTAGCTGGCGATAAGCGAATGCACTTCGAAACGCAAGATTATTTAACGAGAAAGGTTAAAAATACACACGGCGGCTCAAAAACTCGATATTTAGTAAAATTTAAAATTTTAATCGAGGGAAGAGAATTTGAAGCTTTATTTGGACTAGATGATCGTTCTAAAATGAAATTTAAGATGTTGATCGGTAGAGCTTTTCTGATTAAAAATAATATTTTGGTCGACTCGCGCCGAAAAATTGATCTTGACGAAGAATGGAAATTAATGGGAGAAAAACAGTAATGAGAATTGCAATTTTGTCGAATGGTCCAGGGAATTATTCAACAAAACGATTACAGGAAGAAGCAGAGAAACGTGGCCATGAGGTTGAGATAATCGCTTACAAAAAATGCTATGTTTCGATTGATGAAAAAAATCCAAAAGTTATGTATGATGGCGAGAATATTGGTAAATTCGATGCCTTTATTCCACGAATTGCTAGTCATATGACCGAATACGGTACGTCTGTAGTTCGCCAACTAGAAACAGCTTATCCACGAGCATTTTTTGTGAATCGTTCAATAGCAATCACGCGTGCTCGTGATAAGTTACGTTCAACTCAAATTATGGCAAAATATGGCGTTTCAATCCCTAAAACAGTGTTTTCTCGAAATTCGAATGATATTGATGACCTTTTGGAAGAAATTGGTGGAACACCTGCGATTATCAAGCTTGCTCGTGGAACTCACGGGAATGGTGTAGTTTTGGCAGAAACTAAAAAGGCCGCAAAGTCGGTGCTTCAAGCTTTTTATTTAACAAATTCAGACGGCACAAACGTTCTTTTGCAAGAATTTATTAAAGAGTCGGCAGGGACGGATATTCGAGCCTTTGTGGTTGGTTCTCAAGTAGTGGCAAGTATGAAGCGACAGAGTTTAGATGATGACTTTCGTTCGAATTTACACAAAGGTGGATTAGGTGAGCCAATTAAACTTACACCTGAAGAAAAGCGAATGGCAGTTCGGGCAGCAAAGGCGATGGGATTGACGATCGCTGGTGTAGATTTGATGCGTTCAGCGCGTGGTCCGTTAGTTTTGGAAGTTAATGCGAGCCCAGGATTCGGTATTGAAAAAGTGACATATCGCGATGTTGCAGGTAAAATCATTGATTATATCGAGCGAAATGCAAAACGTGGCAATAAAAAAGATAAAATTGGCGCATAAAAGAAAAAAGCGCAATTTAGTTTGCGCTTTTGAAATAAACTTTGATTTCGAATTTTTTGCCTTTTTTATATAGCTTGATATTATCGAAATCAATATTATCCTTTTTCGAAATTTCACCAAGGTTTAACTCTGCTTTTTTGGCTTCATTCTCGTTTGAGAACTCTAAAGTCGCAGAATTATCTTCAACCTTTCGGAGAATTTCGGTTTTCAGCGAGCTTATTTCGTTTTCATGAAAATAGTTCACAATAGGGAAGATTGTAAAAAACCAAACTGCAGCAAGAAGAAGCAACCCAAAGAACATAAGGGCTATATATTCGCCACCATATCTTTGCCAATCGAGCTTTATCTCTTTCCATTTTTCTTTCGAAAATTTCATCGTTCACCCTCCAAATGTACTAAACTTTCAAAATTATAACATGATTTTAATAAAAAGTCAATGTTTATAAATAGCTCTTGATTTTTTTTATAAAATTTGTTAGAATAGGAAAGCTATAAAAGTTAATAAAAGGGAAATAATCTAAATGCTAGCAATCAGATTACAGCGATTAGGTCGCAAAGGTTATCCTGTTTATCGCGTGGCGGTTCAGGAAGCGCATCGGCATCCGTCGAGTGGGCGCGTAGTTAGCTATGTTGGTTCATATAACCCACATACAAAAGAAGCTAAAATCGAAAAAGAATTAGCTGAAAAATATCTTTATAACGGCGCTCAGCCAACTCCACGAGTTGTAAAACTTTTGGAAGAGGCAGGAATCGAAATGCCAAAATGGGTTAAAAAACCTGCTCAAAAAACTCGTGCGATCAAAAATGCCGAAAAGCTTCGCCGTAACCAACCAAAAGAAGAAGTTGCTGAAGAAGCTTAAAACTAAAAAATCACTTTTCATTTCGAAAGGTGATTTTATTTTTTCGAAAAAGAAAAGCCAGCGTTTGCTGACTTATACTAACGATTAACATGAATGACTGTTTGACTGTCATTCTTTTCTAGATTATAGCTTAGGTTTAGATCGTTAAGAACTGCGATATAATCCTCCAGTTTATTATTTTCAACTGCAATTAAGTCACCTTTCTTAACAAGTTCTGCTTTGATTTGATTTCTTTGCTCTTCTTTTTGTAGCTCGGGCAAATTTTGAAATTTAGCCCATAAATAGGCTAAAGCGAATATAGCGCACGCATACATACAAAAAGTGAAGAGTGTAGCAGCATCGTCTTTATGTTTTTCATTCATAACAATGTACCTCCGAAATAGAATATATAAATAATAACACTTTTAATTTATTTTGTCAATTATTTGATAAAAATTTGAAAATTTGGTAGAATATAAACATAAGAATAATCTAAAAGGAAAAGTGGTGGAAAATTATTTCGAAAAGATCAACCGACGGCGAATTGGTCAAAATATTGAAGATGTTAGTGAATTCTATGAGGCGATTGAGCGTGCGAATTTAACTAAAAAATTATCTCCTGAACGCCCTTATGTTTATTTTACGATGGAGGTTTATGATAAAAGCAATGGAATTAAAGGTGGTGGTGGCTTGGGTGTTTTGGCGGCTGATACTCGGCGAGTGGCTGAAAAGCTTGAAATCCCATTTGTTTGTGTGACGCCGTTTTACCGAAGAGAGCTTCATCAATCAATCCATAATCTTGACCAACGAGAAGAATTTATTTCAGTAAACCCTGAGGAGTTTGGTTTTGAGTATCTTGATGATGTTGAAATTTACACTGAAAATATGCCACCAGCACGCCTAAATATTTTTCAAAAAATTCTTGGCTCAACACGGTTTTTAACAATGGGTGAGAGTAATTTCGGTGAGCTTTACGCCGGAGATGGCTCTGGCGACCACAGGCTTTACCAAGAAGTCTCACTCGGTTTTGGTGGTTATAAAGCGCTGAAGATGGTTGGATTAAAACCTTCAGTTATTCAATTGAATGAGACTGCCACGATTTTTGCGGCTGTTGCTCGGCTTGATGAACTTGTTCGAAACGGAATGAATCTTTACGAGGCGATTGTTTATGTTCGAAAACACACACTTTACACAAATCACACTTTAGTTCAAGCGGCAGAAAGTGAATTCTCTTTCGACCAATTTAACCGAATTGTAATGCCAAACATCGAATCTTCGGCACTAAAAACCTGGATTTTTGGGCTTTTTCGAAATGATAGGTTGAAGCTTTCAACACTTACAATTGAGCTCGCTGAAGCAAAAAATGGTGTTTCGCGACTTCACGCAAATGTTGCAGATTATCATGATATCAATGGCGATAAGGTTAAGTTTAAAGCCGTAACAAATGGAATTGATTTGCCAACTTGGGTTTTGCCTGAGATTTTAGATGATTTTCGAAATAAAGATATTTTTGATAAATTTGACTTACCAACAGAGAATTATAAAGAAAATTTAGCAAAAATTAGTGCAAAAGATATTCGAGATTTTCGAAAGATTGGTCGAAGAAAACTAAACCAGATTTTAGCGCATAGAAAAGATCAATATGGCCATGTGGTGCAAATCCCTGAAAATGCGATGCTTTTTGATTTCAAACGACGTTTTGTATCTTATAAACGCCCTTGGATGCCTTTTGAAAACATGGAAGAGCTTCGCCGAATTTTGCGAGAAAATAATGCTCATTATATTTTGGCAGGAAAAGTTCATCAAGGCGATACTGAAATGCGAGCTACTTTAAATTCTGTACTCTCAAAAATTGAATCAGATGATTTCTTGCGTGAAAGAGTTCATTTTATTCAAGATTATGATGAAGAATTAGGCTTAGCCTTGGCTGTTGGTTCAGATGTTTCGATAAATGTGCCGATTGTTGGGTTGGAAGCTTGTGGAACTTCGTTTATGAAAGATTTAGCAAATCTTAAAATGCTAATTTCAACGGCCGATGGTGGTGTTGCGGATATTTCACCAGCACCTTGTTTAGAAGTTAGTGGCGCAAATTATAATGACGAATTGAAGTCTTTGTATCTTCAAATGAATCGAGCTGGGCAGATTTTTAAAGATGATTATTTGCTTGAAAAACAAATTCGAAAACAGCTAAAAGGTTATGTTCCTGTGATCTCTGGCTCTCGAATGATGAAAGATTATTTGCGGCTTATTTTTGGAAAATAATAATTTTTAAAACCCGCGAAGATGCGGGTTTTTGGCTATTTTTGTGCTAGTCTATTCTATAGTGGACAAGAGGGAGGCATATCATTTTTATTAATTCTTACAAGCCTCTTGAGCGGGATTTTCGCATCCTCTTCTACGGTGGATGCATATTCCGAGGCTTTAAGCGGAAATTTTCCCCGAAAAGATATTACTCCTTCGAGAATAGCGCATTCTTCTTCAAGTATAACTTTTTTTATTTTGGCGAAAGTTATACAAGAGTTACCTCTTGAATCCTTACTAAATAGAACCTGTACAATATCATGCCTAAGAAACATAAAGGTACCTCCAATAATTTTAAGCCTTTCGGCTATGGGATTTTACTATAATAACATAAAAAATAAATAAAGTCAAATAAAAAGCCCTCGAAAATTTTCGAGGGTAAATGGGCAGCAGTTTCTATCTCTCTTCAGCCGAGTCCCAATGTGGAACTCTATTCAAGGATGATGAAGATTCTTTTTGCTGAGATTGATGTCGGCGACCACCGGTTGATGAATGTACTGCATTTTCTGCCATTGGCATTCCTCCTGTTTTTAAGTCCGTGGACTGATTTTTATATAATATCACTAAAAAATAAAAAAGTCAAGTATTTTTTATAAAATTGAAAAAAAATCGAAAATATGCTAAAATATGAGTTAATTATGGCTACAATGAAAGAACTACGCGAAGAGCGATTGAGAAAATTAGAAGAAATTAAAAATCTTGGCTTGAACCCATATCCTGCCAAAACCGAACGAACGGCAATGGCTGGCGAAATTGTGAATAATTTCGAAAAAATGGAAGGCCGAGAAGTGAAAATTGCTGGGCGAATCGCTGGAATTCGCAAATTTGGAAAACTTGCTTTTATTGTTTTGCGGGATTTTTCAGGGAAAATTCAGCTTTTTATCACGGCTCAAAATCTAGCTGAAACCTCGAAAGAACAGAATTTAATCGGTTTGAAAGATCTAAATCTACTTGATGTTGGCGATTTTGTTCAGGCAAATGGAAAAGTGATTCGTTCGAAAACTGGTGAAATTTCAGTTGAAACACAAGAGCTAAAGCTTCTTTCTAAATCTCTTCGCCCGATGCCGACCGAGCAAGATGGCTTTACGAATAAGGAAGAGCGTTTTCGAAGGCGTTATGTTGATATGAATGTAAATATTGAAGTTCGTGATCGCTTCGTGCGCCGTTCGAAGTTTTGGCAAGCAACACGCGATTTTTTGAACGCAAGAGGCTTCTTTGAAATCAATATTCCCGTTCTTGAGCATACAACTGGTGGGGCTGATGCTAATCCATTTGTAACACATATGGATGCGCTTGATAATGCTCAATTTTATCTTCGAATTAGCCATGAGCTTCCATTAAAGCGTTTGCTTGGTGCTGGTTTTGAAAAAGTTTATGATCTTGGCCCACGTTTTCGAAATGAGAATTATTCAGATGAACATTTGCCTGAGCATATTGCAATGGAATGGTATGCAGCTTACTGGGATTGGCGAGATGGTCTAAAATTTCAAGAAGAGATGTTTAAATATGTTCTGGAGCAAACTTTTGGAACTTTACAATTTAAGCTTGGTAATTTTGATGTTGACCTTTCGAAAAAGTGGGAAGAATGGGATTATGCTGAAACTATCGAAAAGCGATATGGCTTAAACCCCTACACTTGTTCGCTTGAAGAAGTTAAAGCGGCTTTGAAAGCTAATAATTTAGAAGTCGAACAGACTGAAAATAAAGCCCGTGGAATTGATAAACTATGGAAAAATATTCGAAAAGATGTTGTTGGACCAATTTGGTTGGTTAATACACCGACATTTATCTCGCCACTCGCGAAGACTCACCCAGATTCGCCAGAAATGACGCAGCGAGCACAAGTTGTAATTGCGGGTTCAGAGTTATGTAATTTATTTAGCGAATTAAACGATCCAATTGATCAGCTGAATCGTTTTGTTGAGCAACAAAAAATGCGAGATAACGGTGATGATGAAGCGATGATGCTTGATATTGATTATGTTGAGATGCTGGAGTACGGAATGCCACCGGCTTGTGGAATGGGATATTCGGAGCGTGTTTTTTGGATTTTTGAAGGAGTTACTGCTCGTGAAGGTGTGCCTTTCCCACAATTAAAGCATGAAATCTCAGAAATTACGAAAGATATTTACCCAGAGTTAAATCTTTAGTATATTGACCTTTTCAATAAATATGCTAAAACAATGTACGAGTTGAGCTTTTTAGAAGTTCAAACTCGTACATTTTATTTTTCGAAAGCTAAAAAACTCTTTTGAAATTTGCTTTTTGGCGCTGAGTCTATAAAAAATTATAGATTCTGTGCTGAAAAGCAAAAATGGAAAAAAGGAGGTCATAATGATGGCCAATATTGAAATCTTCAACCTTACGCGGAATACAATTAATATTGTAGATGAAGACAATGTGACTATATCAAAAATTGTATCAGAATGTTATAGTCCTAAAATAGAGATTGATGTCTCCGGTAATGGAGCACTTGGAAGGATTCCAATGTTGAAGGTTGAATCTATTGAAATAAGAGATTTACCGCCCTTCAAGTTTGGTACACTCTATATTGTAGATTTTGACATTGCGTATACCGCAAGAGCTGAAGGCCGGATAATTTCTGATTTATTGATAGTTGGTGAACCTGCATACGGTGAAGATGGTGATTTTATCGGATACCGTAGTCTAAGCTTTTTTTCAATAATTTTTAGATTTCGAAAAATCCTTAAACCTCACAAAAAGGTGAGGTTTTCTTTTTTTTGAAAAAACTTTAAAAAAGTCCCAAAAAACTGTTGACATTGTAAAAAAAATTAGGTAAAATAGTATAGCGTTAAACAAATGGAGTAAAAAACGGAGTTTAGCGAACACTTTAACAATTTAATTGTGCAAATTTATCGTCAGTCTATTTTATAGATTATCAA
>CAUUYC010000007.1:0-24342 GCA_963549415.1 uncultured Saccharimonas sp. (SeqCode) | reverse complement strand
AAAGAACAAATTTTTAAAGGTCAAAGAGAAGGCGAAGAATTTCTCTTTATGTTTCGAAAGCATGTAATTGCAATGCGAAAGGGTTTTTACCTTTTTTTGGGCGTTTTTGCTATTTCTTGTTTGCCAACACTTTTTATGCTAACATCAGATAATCTAATGGATGCACTTTGGATTTCTTTGGGCGGATTTATTGTTGGTTTGATTTTATTTTTTTATCAATTCATGCTTTGGTATTATTCTCTTTATATTGTTTCGAATGAGCGGATTCGCCAGATTACGCAAAAAGGCTTTTTTGGGCGGAAAATGATGGACTTACCACTTTCGAAAATTCAAAGTGTTAATTTTGAGATCCCAGGTTTTTTTGGTGAAATTTTCCATTTTGGAACAATCAATATTTTTACAATTGTGGGTGATTTAGAAATTAAAAATGTTGAACATCCAGAAGAGATTTATAATAAAATTCAAGATGCGATTTCGAAAGTTGAAATGGAGGGAGAAAATGAAGAATATTAGAGAAAAAGCCAAAAAAATTAGAGATAAGGTTTCAAAAAAACCTGAATCCCACGAAAGCCAGATTGCAAAAATTACAAATACGACACTTGAAGAACAACGTCGTGAGATTTTAAATAAGGGCAAAAAATTTAAATATCCTGTGCAATATAGTAAAAATCGTTTAGTGATTAACGCCTTGATTATTGCTGGTGTAATCCTAATTACGGGTGCAAGCTTGCTTTGGTATCAGCTTTATCAGGCTCAAAACACTAGCGAGTTTGTTTATCGTTTTACAACCATATTGCCGTTTCCGATTGCAAAAGTTGATGGCGAGGAAGCACTCTATAGTGATTATTTGATGGAATATCGGGCGAATATGCAAATTGCAAATACTAAAAAAGATGAAATTGAAGGAGCGAATAATATAAGCGCACTTTCAACTTTAAACAAATCAAAAGCAATGAAAAATGCAATCGCAAATGCTTACGCCCAAAAAAAGGCTCGTGAATTTGGAATTTCAGTTTCAGATAAAGAAATTAGCGAAGCTTTTGACGCGCAGCGAAAAATACAAAATACCGAGCTTACTGAAAGTGCTTTATATAAGATTGCGGCTGATAATTATAATCTTTCACCAAGTGAATATCGCCGAATGTTTATTGAGTTGCCTCTCCTTCGCCGAAAGGTGACTGTACAAATTGATAAAACGGCTGAAAACCTTAAAAATGAGGTTTCAAAATATTTAAGTGAAAATGCAAATAATTTTTCGAAAGCTGTTGAACATTTTGGCGATAAAATTGAATACGCAAAACCTGGAAAAGTTCGAAAAACTAACATTGATGGTGGTCGTTCTAAAATTGCAGCAGGATTGAAAGTTGGTGAAGTTTCGAAACCGTTTGTTTCAAACTCGGGTGATGGCTATTATATAGTTAAACTGATTGAAAAAACCGACAATGAAGTTAGTTATGAATCAATAAAAATTAAATTTACCGAGTTCAATAAACAACTTGAACAGCTTGAAAAAGACGGTAAGATTCAAAAATATATTAAAGTTGACTAAATAAATTGCACAGTAAAAGCTGTGCTTTTTATTTTTGTCTTAAAAGCTTAATAGATTAAAAAATAAAAAATCGCCCGAAAGCGATTCTTTAAAGTCTAAATTTGGCGCGCCCGACCGGATTCGAACCGGCGATCTCCTCCGTGACAGGGAGGCGTACTAGGCCAACTATACCACGAGCGCATCAGTAGACTAATATAATTTTATCAGACTCCCAGCAAAAAATCAAGCACTTTTTTGGTTTATTTTTCAAAAAGTTTGTGGTATAATTTAAGTATATGCCGATGTAGCTCAGTTGGTAGAGCAACGCACTCGTAACGCGTAGGTCAGCAGTTCAATCCTGCTCATCGGCTCCAATTTATTTTTTATGAAAACAATAGCTAATTTATTTAAACCAATTTTAAAAGACCGCAAAATATTAATTTTGATGGCGTCTGTATTTATATCTGGAATTATTTTCTTTATTTTTATGATTTTAAACACAAAATCATATGATTATCTTTTAAACGTGCGTTATACTGTTTTTGGAAATAGTGAGTTTTATAAAGATTCCTGGATTTATCGTATTATTTTGGCTATTTTTGGTCTAATTATTTCATTTATTCATAATATTATTATTGCAAAAATTTATAGCATTTCTGGTAGGCGTGTGGCTGCGGTTTTTGCAATTTTTAGTATTATTCTTGTTCTAGTTGGTATGATAATTATAGGCACTTCAATTCGCGAGATCCCAAACTAATGAGCAAGAAAGTTGATATTGAAATTCCACTTGGAAAGCGAACTTTTAAATATCGCTTTTTCGAAGTTCTGCCAGCTTTTTTGAGTTTTGGCGCAATTATTTTAATGTTTATACTTTCGGCTTTTTCTCCTTTTTTGGCCTCTCTCTATCTTTTAACGATCATTACAACTCTTCTCGTTAAGGCTATCGGGATTGCTTATCGAATGATAACGGGCCATCTTCAGATTGAAAAAGCTCAAAAAGTTGATTGGAATAAACGTCTAAATGAGCTTGAGAATGCTGAAAAATCTTTAGATATTCTCAAAAATCAGAGAAATAACGAATATGAGTTTAAAAACTACCTTCAAAATTTGAATGATATTATAAAAAATCCATCTAGCTTTCCAAAGCCATCAAAGGTGAAAAATGCGGTGATTATTGCAGCTTATAATGAGCCTTATGAAGTAATCCAGCCAACTATTCAATCTGTTTTGGCTTCAAATTATGATGCAAAAAACTTGCTCATTTTCTTGGCTTATGAAGAGCGGGGTGGTGAAGAAATTAAAAAAACTGCAATTAGGCTTAAAAAAGAATTTTCGAAAAGCTTTGGGGCTTTTGAAATTGTGAAACACCCAAAAAATCTACCAAATGAAGTTGTTGGAAAGGGCGGAAATATCACTTTTGCTGGGCGAGCGCTTCAAAAATATTGCGAAAACAATAAAATTGCTTTCGAAAATGTACTCGTTACAACGCTTGATAGTGACAATAAGCCGCATAAGGAATATTTTGCTTGCGCAACTTATAGCTTTATTGTTCATGAAGACCGTAAAAAACTTTCGTATCAGCCAGTTTCGTTATTTTTGAATAATATTTGGGATGTTCCAGCTCCAATGCGTGTGGTTGCAACTGGCAACTCATTCTGGAATATCGTTTCAACAATGCGGCCGCATCTTTTACGAAATTTTGCTTCACACTCACAACCTCTTGATGCTTTAGTTGAAATGGATTTTTGGTCAACTCGCACAATCGTTGAAGATGGTCATCAATTTTGGAGAAGTTATTTTCATTTTGGTGGCGACTATTATGTAGTGCCGATTCGTGTGCCAATTTACCAAGATGCGGTTCTAAGTGAAACTTTGCCAAAAACACTCAAGGCACAGTTTATTCAGCTTCGTCGCTGGATGTACGGAGCAAGCGATATACCATATGTTGCTAATTTATACTTTTCGAAAAATCGTAATGTACCAATTATTGATGGTTTAATGAAGCTTATTCGCTTGATTGATGGACATGTAACAGCTGTTTTTCAATCGCCAATGGCTGCCTTTGGCGGTTGGGTGCCACTGATTGTGTATGCCGCTTCTTCTCGTAGTGTAATTGTGCATCAATTACCGAATGTGATTAGTACACTTCAGCAAGTTGCAACTGTGGGAATCTTTATCACAATCTTGATTAGCTTAAAAATGCTACCACCACGCCCAGAGCGTTATAAAAAACGTCGTTCTCTATGGATGGTTGCGCAGTGGGTTTACATGCCTGTAACTTCAATATGTTATAACGCAGCGGCAGCGGCATATTCGCAAACTCGCTTAGCACTCGGTAAATATCTTGATAAATTTGATGTTACTGAAAAGGGGCGAATTGAAGATGTTGAACGCGCGAAGGCTGAAAGAGCTAAAAAACGAGCTTTAAAGAAGCAAAAAAAATAAGTACTCTGAAAAGGGTGCTTTATTTTTGGCTTAATATTCATGAAATTTAAAAGCGGCCAATTTGACCGCTTATGCGTTAACATTTGTAAGATTTATCTAAATCTTACCAAAAAAGTGCGTCGTCGTTTGGGTGACGAAAATAGTAGAAGGTTATTATGAATGTAACAGGTTGATTGGTTGCTAGAAAAACTTTCTTATTTTTTTAATTTTTGCCCAAACCTGATTAGACTTTTTCCGAAGTCTAACCTCATTTTTATTTTACTGCGTTTTATTTAAAAAAGCAAGCATAATTATGATGTTGAGTGTCTTTTTCGAAAGTTAAAAATTTTGTTCGCTTTTTAGTAAAATTGAGTCTTTGAAAATAAAACATTTCACACGAAAGTCAAATTTAAAAAAGCGAACAACCTAAAATAAATATCTCACCAAATGAATAAAAATTTTCGAAAGCTGAAAACCGGCTTGTGGAAAAGCTTTGATGGAATGTGTAAAACTAAAAACATCATAACGCTATATATAGTGAAAAAGAAAATATGAAAATCTATTATACTTTATGAAAATAGTGATAATTTTACAAAACTAAAATACCGCACATTGAGTGCGATACCTTAGAATATTGATTATAAAAACTAACAATATAATTAAAGGAATTACTATATTATAAGTTGGTGGGCGATAGAGGACTCGAACCTCTGACTTTCACAACGTCAATGTGACGCTCTAGCCAACTGAGCTAATCGCCCGTGGTTTTATTTTAGCAAAGCTTGCAAGAAAATTCAAGTGGTGATAAAATAAAAAGAGTTAAAATATTATTTTCGAAAGGATTTTAAGTGGAGAATAAAGAAGAAAAACTTTTTAAAATGCGCCACAGCCTTGCTCATATTATGGCGGCAGCGGTTCAGCGAATTTATAAGGATGCAAAATTTGGTGTTGGCCCAGCAATTAATGATGGTTTTTATTATGATATTGATTTAGGTGAAAATAAAATTTCAGAAAAAAACTTTGGTAAAATTGAAAAAGCTATGCGGCGAATTATTGCTGAGAAGCAAGATTTTGTGCGAAGCGAAGTTTCTATTGATGAAGCAATAGAGTGGGCGAAAGAAAATAATCAGCCATATAAACTGGAGCTTTTGAACGATTTAAAAAAAGCCGGCACAACAAATGCGAAAATTCTTGCTGAGGGTGATTTTGAACTTGGTAATGGCGCTGAAACTGTTAGTTTTTATACTAATGGAAATTATAAAGATCTATGCCGTGGGCCACATCTTTCGAATACTAGCGAAGTTGGCGCTTTTAAATTGATGCGCGTTGCTGGTGCTTATTGGCGTGGTGATGAAAAAAATCCACAGATGCAGCGGCTTTATGGCGTAGCTTTCGAAACTCAAGAGGAACTTGATGAATATCTTGAACGAATGGAAGAAGCCAAAAAACGTGACCATCGCAAACTTGGTAAAGAGCTTGATTTATATACCGTTTCTCCACTTGTTGGTATCGGTCTACCACTTTTCACACCGCGTGGAACAATTTTGCGCGATGTTTTAGCTAATTATTCAAATCAATTACGCCAAAAATACGGTTTCGAAAAAGTTTGGACTCCGCACATTACTAAAAAAGATTTATACGAAAAATCTGGGCACTGGGCTAAATTTGGCGAAGAGCTTTTCTTGGTGAAATCGCAGGTTACTGGTGGTCAATTTGCATTAAAGCCAATGAACTGCCCGCATCATACACAGATTTTTGCTTCAAATCCAAGAAGCTATAAAGATTTACCAATCCGTTATCTTGAAACAACAACAGATTATCGTGATGAGCAAACTGGTGAGCTTGGTGGCTTGAATCGTGTTCGTTCCTTGACGCAAGATGATTCACATATTTTTTGTCGAACTGATCAAATTGAGGGTGAAATTCAAAATCTGTTGGCGGCTGCTCATGAGCTTTATTCTGGAATTGGAATGAAACTTCGAGTGCGCCTTAGCTACCGTGATGATTCTGATAGTTATCTTGGTGATTTAGCAGTTTGGGAAAGCGCGCAAAGTCAGCTTAAAAAAGCAGTAATTTCAAATAACTTAGATTATTTTGAAGAAGAAGGTGAAGCTGCATTTTACGGGCCAAAAATCGACTTTATGGCAACAGATGCAATTGGCCGCGAGCACCAGGTTGCAACGGTTCAGCTTGATTTCGTTCAGCCTGAGCGATTCGAACTTTCATATAAAAATTCTGAAGGTCAAGATGAACGACCAGTGATGATTCACTGTGCTTTACTCGGTTCAATTGAGCGGTTTATGAGTGTTTATATTGAGCATAAAGCTGGCTGGTTTGATTTTTGGGCGGCTCCTGAGCAAGTTCGAATTTTAACAATCAACGATACTTTAAATGATTATGTTGAAGAAGTTTCGAAAATTCTTTCAGCCACTGTTCTTGATTCGCCAGTTAGATTCAATGAGATTCGCTATTCAGTGGATGGGCGTAACGAATCATTAGGAAAGAAAATTCGTGAGGCGACTGCAATGAAAATTCCAGTTCAGCTAATTATTGGCCCTAAAGATAAAGAAAATAATGAAGTTAGTGTTCGTTTTCGAAAAAATAGTGAATTTGTTGAAGAAAAAGTTGCTCTTCAAGATTTAGCGGAATTTATTCGAAAAATATAAAGTATGAGAAATAACACTTTAGTTATAATCACTGGCCCTACCGCGAGCGGGAAGACGAGCTTGGCTATAAAATTAGCCAAGCTTTTTGGCGGTGAGATTATTTCTGCTGATTCGCGAGCTATTTATAAAGATATTGATATTGCTTCTGCAAAACCAACAATTAAGGAACGAGAAGGTGTTGTTCACTGGGGTTTTGATCTAGTTGAGCCTGGAGGGCGTTTTACTGCGGCAGATTTTAAGGAATATGCCTATGCTAAAATTGATGATATTTTGGATCGTGGTAAAATTCCATTTTTAGTTGGTGGGACTGGATTATATATTGATGCGGTTTTATATGATTATGATTTTGGTGGTGAAGTTAATGATGATTTTCGAAAAGGCCTGAATCAGAGAACTGTCGAAGATTTACAAAAGTATATTTTTGAAAATAAAATCGAAATGCCAGAAAATAATAAGAATAAGCGATATTTAATTCGATCAATAGAAAAAAGCATAAGTAAAAAGGGTAAAAGTTGTAAGAAACACAATAATTATAATAATATTGTTGTAGGAATAACAACTAATCGCGAAGAGCTCCGAGAAAAAATCTTTAAAAGGAATGAAAATTTTTTTAACTCTGGAATAATTGAAGAATACAAAAAAGTTGAACAGAAATATGGCTCAAATTCTGAAGCAATAACAGCAAATGCTTATCCATTAATTCGAAAGTTTTTGAATGGAGAATTGGATGAAAAGGAACTTATTGATAAGATGTCTGTGCAGGATTGGAGATTAGCTAAAAGACAGATAACTTTTATGAAGAGAAATAAAGATATAGTGTGGCTTGATTTAAAAGATGCTGAACAATTTATTATTTCGAAAATTAAAAAATGTATAAAAAAGTTGTAAAAGGTCTGGTTGATTTTTGAAAAATATGGTAAAATAGATTTATGGAACAGAGTATAAATGCACTATTTGGCTCAAAAACGAGGGTTAAACTTTTAAACCTATTTTTCAATAGTCCAGAAGAGAAGTTTTATGTTCGTGAAATATCGCGAATTATTGATGAACAAGTTAACTCTGTTCGGAGAGAGCTAACCAATCTTGAAAGTGTCGGTGTTGTAAAAAATTCAACAGAAGACAGGAAGATTTTCTATCAAGCGAACCAGAGGTTTAAGTACTACCTTCCGTTAAGAGCGATGTTTGCTGGAGTTAAAATGAATGAGGGTGCTTCTGTTGATAAAAAAATATCTTCTATAGATAGATGGCAGTCTGAAGTTGAAAATATTCAAAAACAAATAGATATTCTTGTATTATTTGGAGTTTTCGTTGATGATGCGGATTCGGATATTGATATGTTGATAGTTGGAAATAACCATGATAAAAAGCTTTCGAATTGGGCATCAAATATTGAGAAAAAAGAAGGCCGTGAGTTAAACTATATGATTTTATCTATGGAAGATTTTTACTATCGATACACCACGCAAGATACCTTTATAAAAGGGTTATTTGAAAATAATTACAAAATAGTCTTTGATAAAGAGAATATACTTGAAAAATTATAATGGGAGTAAATAATGTTTGATATTGAATATAAGGGTGCAAACAGTATCGTAATTTCTACAAAAAAGATTTCATTAATAACTGATCCTAAACATTCTATTTTTGGTGACAAAGATTTAGTTATTAAAGATGGGGTTGAGCTTGCCACTGAGGAGAGGTTTAAGACTGGTAGTGAAGATTTTAAGCTTTCAATATCCTATCCTGGAAGTTATGAAGTGTCAGATTTTACTATAAATGGCTATCAAGAAAAACGGCATATTGACGAAGATAAGGACGGCAAAAAATCTGTAATTTATAGTGTTGAAGTTTGTGGTGTTAGGATTGGTATTTTGGGAAATATTGACCCAAATTTATCTGACGACCAGCTTGAGAACCTTGGTGTTTTGGATATTTTAGTTTTACCGGTTGGCGGTGGAGGATATACTCTAGATGCAACCGCTGCGGCAAATATTGCTAGAAGGTCTGATGCGAAAATAATTATTCCTGTTCATTACGCAGATGATGGGGTTAACTACGAAGTTCCCCAATCTGATTTTGCACTTTTCGAAAAAGAACTAGGTGTTGATGTTGAAAAAACTACAAAGTATAAAGTGAAATCAGCTACAAGTTTACCTGAGAAAATGACAATAGTTAAAATTGAACGGACAAAATAATATTTTTTAAAGAGCCAATCTTTCGAAGATAGGCTCTTTTTTATATAAGAAAAAACCCACAAAATTGTGGGAATTTTCTTTTGAGATAAAAATATTATAGAATACCTTTTTTCTTCAAAGTTCGGATAGCTGCGGTGCTCAAATTTAGTCGAACTTTTTTACCATCAATAATAATAGTTTTCTTTTGGATGTTCGGCTTAAAAGTTCGTTTTGTGCGTCGCAATGAAAAGCTAACGTTGTTTCCGTGCTGCTTTCCTTTTCCTGTTAAATCACATACTGCCATTTTAACTCTCTTTACTTTAATATTTACAATCTGTTCCATTATAACGTATTTTTTAAAAAAGGTCAAGTGGTGTATAATAGATATATGGTTTTTACAATATTTATATCTATAATTTCAATATTAGTAGCAATGATTGTTCATGAATTTTTTCACGGATTCGTCGCCTATTTATTGGGTGATGAAACAGCGAAAAGGGAGGGAAGATTAACTTTAAATCCAATTGCGCATTTAGACCCTTATATTAGTATTATTTTACCGATATTGTGTATATTTTCGAATCTTCCTGTAATTGGTGGTGCAAAACCTGTCCCAGTTGATTCTAAGGAGCTTAAAGGGGGGAAATGGGGTATGGCTCTCGTTGCTCTTGCTGGTCCTTTATCTAATTTTATAATGGCACTCATATCCTTTACAATAATGCATGCTTTAAATTTATCGCATGGTGATATTGCGGCTATTTTTGGTAGATTTACATTAATTAATTTGAGTTTGGCGATTTTTAACTTAATTCCGATTCCACCGCTAGATGGTTCGAAAATTCTTCAACCATTTGCGCCGGAGTTTATTCAAGATTTTTTTGACAGGCTTGAATCTTATGGTTCGATTTTTATTTTAGCTTTAATGTTTTTGTTTTCTACCGTAATTTCTAATTATATCAATTTCTCAATGAGTTTTATTCTTGAAGGATTTTCAGCTTTTTTACGAATTTTTGGTTTGTAGAATTTAAAACACTGGATTTTTATTTTAAAAATTGGTATAATTAAAGTAAGCCCTGCTGGCGAATGATTTTTCCTGAATAATCATTTATGAAGGAACTCCAAATGATGATCTACTATCGTGGTAGTAGGTTGAGGAGGTATCCACCGTATAATTTTATGCGGGGAAAATATCAAAGTTGGCGGGGCTTTTTATATTTGTGAGAATTTGATATAATATAAGATAGCTTGTTAGATGGTCGCTAATTTAAAATTAGAGGAAAGTCCGGGCAGCATAGAGCAAGGCAGTTGTTAACGACAACCGAGGGAAACCTTAGGGAAAGTGCCACAGAAACGATACCGCCTGAAAAGGTAAGGGTGAAAGGAGTGAGGTAAGAGCTCACAGTTGCTCGCGGTGACGCGAAGCAAGAGGTAAACCCTGTCTGCTGCAAGGAGAATTATAGAAATGGTTGCTCGCCATAATTCGATAACCGCTTGATTTAAGGAGTAATTCTTAAACTAGATAGATGACTATCCACGACAGAACCCGGCTTACAGACAAGCTTTTAATTTTAAACTAAAAATCACACTTCTTTCGAAAGTGTGATTTTTAGTTTTTATTGAAGAATTATTTTAATAATTCAACAATTTTCGCAAAAGCTTTTGGTTCGCTAACTGCTAATTCTGCAAGAACTTTTCGGTCAAGCTCAATATTTTTAGCTTTCAAGCCAGCAATAAGCTTTCCGTAAGTGATTCCGTTTTTGCGTGCTGCAATATTGATTCGAGTAATCCATAGAGCTCGAAGATCTCGTTTACGATTTCGGCGGTCACGATATGCGTATTGCAATGAACGGATTACACCTTGTTTAGCTAATCGATATGAGCGTGTTCGCGCATGTTGCATACCCTTAGCTGCTTTTAGGATTTTCTTATGCTTTGCTCGTGCTGTTACACCTCGTTTTACTCGCATATTATTTTACTCCCAATGCTCGTTTAATGTTTTTAGCCATTGCTCCTTCTACGGTTGCAGCGGTGTTAATTCGTCGTTTTCGACTTTTGCTTTTCTTGGAAAGCATGTGGTTCTTAAAGGCTCGACGGCGTACTACTTTGCCGCTTCCAGTAAGCTTCATTCGCTTTGCTGTGCCCTTATGTGTTTTTAATTTAGGCATTATTATTTACTCCTTACTACCAAACTCAGATTGCGGCCAGCCATCTGAGGTTTTTGCTCGACTATAGCTTCTTCTTCAAGAAGGGAAATAATTTTATTAGCCATTTCAAATCCAATTTCTTTATGAGCCATCTCCCGGCCCTTAAAAACAATTTGAATTTTAACTTTATTTCCTGCAGACAAGAATTTTTTAACTTTTCGAAGTTTTATATCCAGGTCTCCAGAACCAATTTTTAGCCCAAAGCGCATTTGTTTAAGTTCAACTTGTTTAGCTTTACGCTTATTCTTCTGCTGTTCTTTCATTTTTTGATATTGGAATTTACCCCAATCAATAATTTTAACAACAGGCGGTTCAGCGTTTGGTGAGATTTCTACAAGGTCTAATCCTGCTTCTTGAGCAAGGTTAAAAGCCTCTTTCGAACTCATAATTCCAAGTTGTTCGCCACTTTGACCGATAACGCGAACTTCGCGAGCGCGAATTTCTTCGTTTATTCGAATTTTTTTGCTAATAATTTTCCTTCCTTTCGAATTGCTATTTTTCAGCAATTTACTCGCATATTATTTTATCAAATTTTTTAAAATAAATCAAGTATTTTACTTAATTTTCATTTTTATGACGATATTGTAAAGCTTCGCTAATGTGATTTGCTTTAATATCTTTTGATGAATCAAGGTCTGCAATTGTTCGTGAAACTTTAAGTATCTTTAAAAATGCTCGAGCGGATAGGTCAAGCTTTGATGTCGCTAAATTTAATAGATCTTCAGCTTCTTTCGAAATATTAAATTTATTTTTTACATCGTTAGTTTTAATCATACTATTGTATAAATTACTACAATTATAACGATTATGCTGTAATTCTAACGACATATCTATCTGTTTTTTAGTATTAGTATGTTCAGAATTCTGGTTGTTATTCTTTGAAAGAAGATTTTTGTTATTTATTCTATCGACATTAACAACCATATCAATTCTATCCATTAATGGTCCGGAAAGCTTTCTTTGGTAATTAAGAATTTGGGTGGATGAACAAGTGCATTCTTTTGTTGCATCTCCATAAAAACCACAGGGGCAGGGGTTCATTGTTGCAATAAGCATAAAATTTGCAGGATAAGAGCTTTTTCGATTTGTGCGAGTTATGGTTATTTTTCTATCTTCTAACGGTTGTCGTAAGCTTTCGAGTATAGATTTGGGAAATTCTGGCATTTCGTCTAAAAATAGAACACCGTTGTGCGCTAAACTAATCTCGCCAGGTAAAGCTTTCGAGCCACCTCCAATTATGGAGACTTTACTTGCGGTATGATGTGGCGTGCGAAAAGGCCTCGAAATATTTGAGCTAATTTCATCAACTAAACCGTGAATTTTTAAAACTTCTAATAACTCACTTTTCGAAAGCGGTGGCAATAGGTTTAAAGCGGCTTGTGCAAGCATTGTTTTTCCTGTTCCTGGAGGACCAGTTAGTAGTATATTGTGTCTTCCAGCTATCGCGATAGTTAGAGCTCTTTTTGCTTGTTCTTGACTAATAATATCATCGAGAATAATACCATCGTTATTATCTTTAAAAGTGTTAATATTCTCTTCATTTTTTATTATTTTTTCATTTTTAAGATGAAGAAAAATCTCTTTAAGATTTCTTGCACCAATTAATTTTACGCCGTCTATTATTGAGCTTGTTTCTAAATTTTCAATAGGTAAGAAAATTTCTTTAATTCCGTGGCTTCGAAGCTTTTCGACAATATTGATAATACCTTTAATTGGTCTAAGATCTCCGTTTAGTGATAACTCGCCAACAAATGCGCGGTATTTTAATTCGTGCTGCTTTAGCTGGTTTGAGAGCGTTAAAATTGAAATTGCAATAGGTAGGTCGAAAAAAGTTCCGTCTTTTGGGATTTCTGCAGGTGCTAAATTGATGATAATTTTCTTAGCAGGGAAATCTAACATTGAGTTTTTAATTGCACTTCGAACTCGCTCTTTTGCTTCGTCAATTGCTTTATTTCCCATTCCGACAATTTGTAAGCTCGGCAATCCTTTCGAAGAATCTCCTTCCACCTCAATAATCTCTGCTTCATAGCCAATTGGTGCGGCTAATATAACTTTACTCACCATAATGTAATAATTTTATCATAAGCATTTAAAAATCTCAATTTTATGATATAATGTAAATATGTTGGGGCTGAATTAGCTTTAGACAAGAGGAATTTAACAGTTTGGCTTGCAAGTCGTTTACTGCGTAAAGTATTAAATAAATGCAAAAAACTTTGCAGCTAAAGTTGCAGCATTCTTTGCTCCAGCTTCAGCACCAGTTGCTGCTTAATTTATTGGCAACCATTTTTCGAAATGGGGCAGTGCGTATTTCGAAAAGTGTCATATTTTTTCACTGATAGCTTAAAATTTTCGCGATAAATTTTAAGTGAGATTTTTTCGCAACTTTTAATATATTTTTGTTGATTTTTTAAGTATTAAATTTTAACCAAAATTAACTAAACTTGTAGAAGGCTAAAATGTTACCTTTTGGACCCGAGGGCAGTTCTCGGCAGCTCCACCAAAAATATTCTTAAGAGCATCTTTTATACAAGATGTTTTTTTATTTTTTGAAAAATAAAAATGAGCGACTGCGAGGAACGCTCATTTTATAAATAGTAATGTGGAGTTTTTGATTTTTAATTTTAGAGTTTTATGTGAACTGCGGAATTCACTTGAAATAATTTTTATTTTTGGCTCATGTATAAACTTTTTATTCATAAGCTACCTCTATAATAATCTAAAATAAGCATAAAGTCAATACTTTTTTAGACTTTTTTGTATAATTTTTTTGTTCATTAAAATTAACAGATTTAAACGTGTTAAAAGTACAACAAAACTCATTTTATTATGCTTATGGTATTGACTTTTTGAAATTGTTATGATACAATTGAGATAGCTTTGAAAGAAATAAAAAGCAAAAATAAAAAATAGTTATTGCACATTCCACCAAGTACATTAGAAATTTTAAAATTTGATAATTTTGAGTTGTCCGTTAGACTTTTTACGGAGTTTGAACGGCGATTTGAAATTAAGGTTTATAAAATCGTTATTGGATTTTTAACTTATTTTCGAAACGCCAAAAAGCTCCGCAAATAGTATAGATGCGTAGAGCGCTGAGGCACTAAAAGTACTTGTATCTTCAAAAGAAGATATTTAAGGAACCCTCAATGAAAAACTATGCTTCTCCTTGCGAGAAGCGGTCAACTGGCTCAAAAGAGTGAGCATTAAGGTAGGCCGTAGACCACATATTTTAGTAATTAATTTTGTTATGATGGCATTCTACTTGCTTACCATTTATACTTGCTTACTCTTTGGGCTGAATCTAACAAAATGGTATTATATTATGATTTCAAAAATTATTTTTAGTCTGTCTGGGTTATCGGGTGTTGGTATTTTTTTAATGCTCACTCAAACTTCCCCTAATAAAGTTGGTCCAGTTGGGATCCTCGCATTATTTGCAATGATATATTTGGTTTTTCTTGGTATTATTGCGATATTTTTATATTCTTCACATCGGGTTTTTTCGCTTGCATATTCTTTATTTAGAAAGGGCCAGCCTTCACTAAAAAAGCAAGAAAAAAATCCAGCTTTCTTTTTGAAATATTCTGCTGCGCTCGCTTTTGCTCCAATTGGAATTATAGCAAAACAATCCACCGGCGGAGTCGGAATATTCGAAATATTATTATTGATAATTATTGAAACAATTGCAATAATTTACATTTCAAAACGCTAACGTTTGTGATATAATAGTTACATATGGAACCGCAAAAAAATCTTGAAATTCCACGAGTTTTTGAAGCTCAATCGCAACCAATAAATAATCCTCACGAAGTGGGGAATTTTGGCTTTGAGCAAAATATAAACAGAATTGATAGTGATAAGGCTAGAGCCGAAGCTATGCAAGCTTTTTCGAATCAAGATTCTCGGCAGCCAATTTCACAAGCTGTTTTGCCAGCGGTTCAGGAATCATCGGCAAACAACCCAGTAGCTGTAGTTCCAGCTACTGCAAGAGATATCGACCTCATGGAAGATGAATGGGTGAAAGATTTGAAGAAGATGATAGTTGAAACTAAGGGTGATCCATATGCTCGTGAAGTTCGATTTAAAGAAATGCAGATAGACTATTTGAAAAAAAGATATAACAGAATTATAAATGGTGGGAAGTAATGGGAATTTGGATAATATTATTTATTAGCTTTGTAATTATTTGCGTGGCTTCTTATTTTGCTTTTGATCAATATAAAAGAATGGTTCAAGAGGCGAAAAATTATGAGCGTGGCCTAAAAATGGTGCCAATTCGAATTCACCTTCCGCCGCCAAGTGATGACCTTGAGGTTGGCGGTCGTGATGAACGGGATGTTGTAGATGAAGTTCTTTCTGAAGCTCAAACAATGTATAATATTATCGCAAGCACCGCAACGAAAGGGTTTAAAACTAAACTTTATGGTCAGAGACATATTTCTTTCGAAATTGTTGCAAGTGATGGTCTTGTTCGGTATTATGCGGTTGTTCCTGCGGTTTTGACCGAAACGATCAAGCAAGCAATCTCTGCTGCATACCCAGCGGCTCGTCTTGAAGAAGTTGAAATGGAAAATATTTTTTCTCAACAAGGAAAGATGCAAGGCGTGATTGGTGGTGAATTTGAACTTAAAAAAGACTACTTCTATCCAATTGCAACGTATCAAGAAAGCCGCCGTGATGCTGCCCGTGCATTATTAGATGCTTTGAGCGGTGTTGAACGTGGAGACGGAGCGGCAATTCAAATTATGTTCAGGCCCGCACCTGAGAGCTGGACTCTTAAATCTAATGAAAAGGTTGAGTCAATTCGAAAGGGTAAAGGTAAGAAAAATAATAATACTACAGCCATACTTGATATTATGGAAGCTTTATGGAAGCCGCCTACATACGGTTTAAACACTTCGAGCACCGAATATCCACAGCTTACGGCTCTAGAAAATGAAGAAATCCAAGCGATTGAAGATAAAACTAAATATCCAGGTTATGAAGTTTTAACTCGGGTGGTAACTTCTTCTTCAACAGCTTCGAAAAGTCAAGCAATTTTACAATCTATCGTCTCGGCATTTTCTTTATTTGATTCACCACGATATAATGGTTTCAAATTTAATATGACTAATAATATTGATGAATTAGTTACTGCTTATATTTTTCGGTTTTTCCCTCAAAGCACAAATCAGAATATCTTGAATAGTGTTGAGCTTTCAACAATTTTTCACTTGCCAAATCAAAATTCAATTCCAACGGGCAAAATTGAGCGTCAAAGAATTCGGCAAGTTGATGGTCCAACTGAGCCAATGAAAGAAGGTTTATTGATTGGAGTGAATGAATTCCGCGGTGTTGAAAAACAAATTCGCCTTGGAGTCAATGATCGCCGCCGTCATACATACATCATTGGTCAGACTGGTATGGGTAAATCTAAGCTCCTTGAGAATTTGGCTTATCAAGATATAATGGATGGACGAGGTTTTTGTTTTATTGATCCGCACGGAGATTCTGTTGAAGAATTACTTGGGATGATTCCTCAATCGCGAATGGACGATGTGATTTATTTCGATCCGAGCGATACTGAGAATCCACTCGGTTTTAATATTTTTGAGGCCTCAAGTCCTGAAGAGATGGATTTTGTTATTTCTGAGACTAATTCAATGCTAAAATCTCTCTATGACCCAGGAAACACTGGTGTTGTTGGCCCTCGAATGGAGAATATTGTTCGAAATGCTGCGTTGCTACTAATGAGTGACCCAGATGGAGGAACTTTTATGGATATTCCAAAAGTCCTTGTTGACCCAGAGTTTGCAAAGCAAAAAATTAAGTATCTTCGAAATCAGCGTGCAATCGACTTCTGGACAAAAGAGTGGCCAGCTTCGCAAAAATCTAATGATGCAGGAGAACTTGTTTCTTGGGTTGTTTCTAAGTGGGCGCCATTCGAAAGTGGCTTGGTCAATAATATTATTGGCCAAAAAAAGAGTGCATTTAGTATTCGCGAAGTTATGGATAACAATAAGATTTTGCTCGTAAATCTTTCGAAAGGTAAACTTGGAGAGGCAGCAGCAAAACTCCTTGGTATGGTTTTTGTGATGAAGTTTCAAGCGGCAGCAATGAGCCGTGCAGATATACCTGAAGACCAGCGAAAAGATTTTTGTCTATTTGTTGATGAGTTTCAAAACTTTGCAACCGATTCTTTTGAATCTATTTTGTCTGAAGCTCGAAAATATCGCTTGAATTTAATTTTAGCAAACCAGTTTACAACTCAGTTGAAAGATTCAATTAAGGGTGCTATTTTTGGTAACGTTCCTAACAAGATTGTTGGTAGGATTGGTATTGATGATGCGGAAGTTCTTCAAAAGGCCTTTACACCAACATTTACCGCTGAAGATTTAACCAAAACGCCTAATTATAATTCAATTACGACAGTTTTAGTTAATGGATTTCCATCAGCTCCATTTACAATGAAACTTTTGCCGCCTTTTGGCAAATCTAATCCAGAGATTCGCGAAGGACTTCGAAAATATTCAGCTTCAAAGTATGGTCGTCCTCGAGCTATTGTTGAAGATGAAATTCGAAGGCGTTTGAGTGTTAAACCTGGGGCTAGTTCATCTCAGCCGCAGTTGCACCAAACTCAGACTCAACAAAAAAATCAAGTTAGTTGGCAGGAGAGGGCATTCTCGGGCGGTTCTAATAACGCTAATATAAACAACTCTGATAGTGTTAAAAAAGATTCATTTTTGGATGATTGGCTAAAAAAGAGGGATGAAATAAGGAGTAGTAATTCAAATTCTAATATTCAACAAAATCAATCAGAAGTTCCTTTAAAGAGTAATTTAGCGAGAACTTTCCAGAAAAATATTATGCAGAACCAAGGTGTAAATTCTTATAACGCAAATAATTTAAATAACACACAAGTTCAGCAAAATATTAAGCCGCAACAAATTCAAAATAATTCTGTAATTCAGGATATAAGAACTACGAGAATCTCTAATAACTTAAGCAATAACTCTTCTAATGTTGCTAAGAATAACTATAAAAAAGTTGATGACGGCGAGGTTATATTCAAAATCAGGTAGTTATTAAACTACCTGATTTTATTTTTGACTAATCTTATAAGAGATAAAAATATGAATAACGCTGATATTAAGTATATCAAAATCTCTGATCTTGCAGAGAATCCGTTAAGTATTGAAATATAAAGAACGGAGTAATAAATAATTAATGATAATATTACTGATATAAAAAGTACTTTTGGCTTTATTATTTTTTCGACAATATTTAGTAAAAAATCTAAAACGCTAGAGTGAAAAATACTTCGAAAAAGATTATTTTTGAAATTTGAATCTTTATGTATGAAATCTAATATTTTTTGGTAAGTTTGATTATTTTTCATTATTTCATTTCTCCTAAATACTGACTAAAATAGCGTATTTCTTTGTATAATAAATTTGTACGAAGTGTCATAATTATTGATATAGAAAATAGAACAATTAAAAATAGTAAAATTGTATATTGCTCAAGAGCTGGGATTGAATTTAAGAAGTAATCAATATTTTTTATAAAAGGACATTTTATTGGGGTTTTCGAAACTTCACCAAAATTTAATTTAATGAAGCAATCAAATGACTCACCCTGTTGTTTAAAGGTTGGGATTCTATCTTTAATTTTTATTGCAAAAAATTTGCTTTTTGATTCTCCGGGCTCGATACTAGATTTATTCCAATATATTATACCATCTTTGATATTATAATCTCCTCTATCAAGAAGGTTGGCATATTCTAGTATGTCTGATATGTTGACTTCGAAATTTGAATCCTGAACCATTTTTGAATTATTAGTCACGGTTAATGTGTAAGAAATGATATCTTTAGGCTGGAGTGGACTTTTTGCTGTTGATTTTACATTATAAGTTAGGTTAGGATTCAGTGATGTTTTTTTGACTATATTATTAGACATAGTTTTCGAAGGTAAGATATTAGTTAAAAATATTGTAAAAAATACAAAAATAATAGCAAAAATATTAAAAATCCACCATTTTAAATCATTTTTTAGTTTTCTTTTATAGTCTTGTATTTTTTTGCCCATAGAAGGGCTACGGTAATAACCTAAAATAATATCTTTAAACATATCCCACCTTTTAACTTAATGCTTATATTTTAGCATATTTTTTATAAAAAAATAAGCTTTATTTGAATTTTTTTATAAAATAAGGTATAATACAGATATAAATTTTATTTATGGAAGTTCTGAATGAGAGGTAAGAATGTCTAAACAAAAAGAAAATAATTACGACGGTTCCCAGATCCAAGTTCTTGAGGGTCTTGAACCTGTTCGAAAGCGCCCCGGAATGTATATCGGCTCAACCGGCTATGAAGGTGTTCATCATCTTATTAAAGAGATTGCCGATAACTCTATTGACGAAGCAATTGCTGGTTATGGCACAAAAGTTATTGTGCGAATTTTAGATGATGGCGGAATTAATATTATAGATGATGGACGTGGTATTCCTGTTGATATTCATCCAAAAACTGGAAAAAGCACACTTGAAACTGTCTTAACTGTTCTTCACGCTGGTGGAAAATTCGGCGGCGGCGGATATAAAGTTTCATCTGGTCTGCATGGTGTGGGCTCAAGTGTTGTGAATGCTCTTTCGACAAAAATGATTGCTGAAGTTGTTAAAAAAGGCCAACTTTATCGGATTGAATTTGAGAGAGGTGTTCCAACCACTGAACTTAAGAAACTTGGCAAAACTGACCGCGAAGATGGAACGAGCATAACTTTTTATCCAGACCCAACAATTTTTAAAGAAACTGTGACTTTTGATTATAAATGGGTTGTTAATTATCTCCGCCATCAATCATATCTAACAAAAGGAATTTATACTCAAGTCGATGATGAACGAACTGGTGAGCGACAAGCTTTCTATTTCGAAGGAGGAATTCAGAGCTACGTTAAAAGTTTGAATGTTGGTAAAGAGGTTCTTTCTGAACAGCCATTTTATGTTGAGAAACAAGTTGAAGATTCAATGGTTGAAGTGGCGATTCAATATAACGATAGCTATAATGAGAACGTTCGTGCTTTTGCAAACAATGTGATTAACCCAGATGGCGGAACTCATGTTGTTGGTTTTCGGAGTTCTTTAACTCAAACAATTAACGAATATGCTCGCAAGAATAATCTTTTAAAAGAGAAGGAAGAAAACCTTTCTGGTGATGATATTCGTGAGGGCTTAACTGCGATTATCTTAGTGAAATTGCCAGACCCACAATTTGAAGGGCAAACTAAAAACAAGCTTGGTAATCCAGAGGTTCGCCGGTATGTTCAGCAAGTAATGAATGAATATTTTGGCTACTATCTTGATGAAAATCCAGCTGTTGCTAAAAAAATTGTGAACAAAGCTCTCCTTGCAGCTCGGGCTCGAAAAGCAGCTCGTGCGGCTCGCGAAAACGTGATTCGAAAGGGTGTTTTAGACGGCTTGAATCTGCCAGGAAAACTTGCGGATTGTTCTTCGAAAAAACCAGAAGAATGCGAACTCTATATTGTTGAGGGAGACTCAGCAGGTGGTTCAGCCAAAAATGGCCGTGATGCTCGAACACAAGCAATTTTGCCGCTTCGAGGTAAAGTTTTAAATACAGAGCGTGCACGCCTTGATAAAATGCTCGCAAATAATGAGATTGTTTCGTTAATTAAAGGAATGGGTGTTGGAATTGGAGAACAATTCGATATTTCTGGCTTGCGATATCACCGAATCATTATTATGACCGATGCCGATGTTGACGGAAGTCATATCGCAACGCTTTTAATGACTTTCTTTTTCCGATATATGCGTGAAGTTGTTGAAGGTGGACACATCTATCTTGCGAAACCCCCGCTGTTCTTATTAAAGGGTTCAGGAAATAAACACTATTATGTTTATAGTGACGAAGAACGTGACGCAAAGATTAAAGAATTAATTGAAGAGAGAAAAGCCCGTGGAACACAAATTAATCCAGAAGACAATGAGATCAAACAGGCTGGTCTAACGGGAATTCAGCGATATAAGGGTCTTGGTGAAATGGATGCAACACAACTCTGGGAAACAACAATGAATCCAGAAAATCGTGTCTTAATTCAATTAAAGCTTGAAGATGCTGAGCGCGCAGATGCAATTTTCACGAAGTTGATGGGAAGTGAAGTTTCAATGCGAAAGAGCTTCATTCAGACAAATGCGAAATATGTTAACCTTGAAGAATTGGATGTTTAATTATGGAAGATGAAAATAAAAAACCTCTTGAAGGTGAAATTATCGAACAACAAAATCATTCGAAAGTTTTGGAATATCGCACAGTTGAAGATGTGATGGAAGATTCATTTCTTCGTTATTCAATGTCTGTTATTATTGACCGTGCATTACCTGATGTTCGAGACGGAATGAAGCCGGTCCATCGCCGTGTTCTTTATACAATGGGCGAAATGGGTGTTCGACCGGGTTCTTCATTTAAGAAGTCTGCGCGTATCGTTGGTGACGTAATGGGTAAATATCACCCACACGGTGACAGCTCTATTTATGATTCGATGGTTCGTTTGGCGCAAGATTGGGTAATGCGATATCCTCTTGTTGAAGGCCAGGGAAACTTCGGATCAATGGATGGCGATCCTGCAGCCGCTATGCGTTATACTGAAGCAAGGCTTGGTCGAATTGGTGACATTTTGCTAAACGATCTTGATAAAGATACGGTTGATTTTCGACCGAACTATGATGGTTCTGAAAGTGAGCCTTCAGTTCTTCCGGCTAAATTACCAAACCTTCTCTTGAATGGTCAAATGGGTATTGCAGTTGGTATGGCAACAAGTATTCCAACACATAATTTGAGTGAAATTGTTGACGCAACTGTTGAGCTAATCAGCAATCCAGAAGCCAAGCTCGAAGATTTAATGAAATATGTCAAAGGCCCAGACTTCCCAACAGGTGCGGTAGTTTATGGTGGAGCTCCTATGATCCAGGCTTATCGAACTGGTCGTGGAAGCGTTACTATGCGAGCCGTTGCTGAAATCATTGAAACTAAACGTGGTCGTCATCAGATTGTAGTTTCGGAAATCCCTTATAACGTTAATAAAGCTTCTTTGATCGAGAAGATTGCTGATCTCGTAAAAGAAAAGAAAATTACAACAATTGCCGACCTTCGTGATGAATCTGCGCGCGGAACGGTTAAGATTGTAATCGATCTCAAGAAGGATGCGTATCCAAAGAAAGTTCTCAACCAGCTTTATAAATTAACTCCACTTCAATCAAACTTCCATTATAATATGCTTGCTTTGGTTGATGGTGTTCAGCCGCGAGTGCTTGGCTTAAAAGAAATGCTTGATGAATTCGTGAAGCATCGCCGAAATGTTGTGCGTCGCCGAACGGAATTCGAACTTAAAAAAGCAAAAGCTCGTGCACATATTTTAGAAGGTTTGAAGATTGCGCTTGATCATATTGATGAAGTTATTGCAACGATTCGAGCTTCGAAAACTACAGATATTGCCGAAAAAGCTTTGCGTGAAAAATTCGGATTAACTGAAATTCAAGCAAAAGCAATTCTTGCGATGCAACTTCGCCGATTGACTGGATTGGAACGCGAAGCAATCGAAGCTGAACTTGCTGCTCTCTTAAAACTTATTGGTGAGCTTGAGGCAATTCTTGCTGATGAGAATGAAATTCTTCGAATTATTAAAGAAGAGCTCCTCGAAATGAAAGAGAAATATGGTGATGAGCGTAAAACTAAGGTTATTAATCATGAGCTTGGTAAATTCTCTGATGAAGAGCTTATTCCTGAGGAAGAAAGTGTGATTCTTCTAACTAGTGAAAACTATATTAAGCGAACTCTGCTAGCAGATTATCGCCGCCAAAATCGTGGTGGAAAAGGTAAGCGTGGAATGACAACGAAAGATCAGGATATTATCGATCAATTGATTCCAGCAAGTACGCATGATTGGTTATTGTTCTTTACAAATAAGGGTCGCGTATTTAGACTTAAAGCTTATGAAGTTCCTGCTGCAAGCCTTCAAGCTAAAGGTGTGGCTGCGGTAAATCTATTACAACTTCAACCTGAAGAAAAAATTACATCAATTATCAAGCTTGAACAAAATAGTAGTACAGAAGATTACCTCTTTATGGCTACTGTAAAGGGTACTGTAAAAAAGACAGCACTTAAAGATTTTGCGAATATTCGAACTAATGGTTTGAATGCAATTAATCTTGATGAAGGCGATGAACTTCGTTGGATTCAGAAAACTGATGGTCAGAGCGATATTATCGTTTCAACATCAGCCGGTCAAGCTGTTCGATTTAATGAAAACGATGTCCGAGCAATGGGTCGTGCGGCTCGTGGCGTTCGTGGCGTTCGACTTCGACCAAATGACAGCGTTGTTGGAATGGATGTTGCTAAAGATGGAACACAAAAACTTCTTGTGATTTCAGCAAATGGTTACGGAAAAGCAACGAAAGTTTCGAATTTTGAAGTTAAACATCGTGGCGGAATTGGTGTTAAAGCCGCAATTGTAACCGCAAAAACTGGTCCAATCGTTTCAGTTCAAACTTTGCCAGAGGCTGTTTCTGATGCGTTAATGATTTCAAGCGGTGGTCAAACAATTCGAGTTGCTGTTAAAGATATTCCAACTTTAGGTCGAACTACGCAGGGTGTTCGAATTATGAAACTTTCTGATAATGATACCGTGGCAAGTGTTGGCTTAATGGAAGAAAGTCGAGAGGAAGAATGATGCCAAGATATTTAGTAATTTTTGTGTTAGCGTGGGTAATTGCGCAGGGTGCTAAATATATTCTTGAAATTCGAAAAGATAAAAGCGCAAAATTTAAGCGAATCATCACTGAAAGTGGTGGGATGCCAAGTTCTCATAGTTCAGTGGTGATTGCGCTAGCAACACTTGTTGGTTTGCATGAGGGTGTTTATTCTTCAATTTTTGGTTTAGCTTTTGTATTTGCGATGATAGTAATATATGATTCAATGAAAGTGCGATTTTCGAATGGTATTCAAGCACAAAGAATTAATGAAATCATTGAAAAACAGAATTTAAAAATTAAAAAAGTCCGAGTTGTTAAAGGCCACACTCCGCTAGAAGTTGCTGTTGGCTCAGCTATTGGAATTTTTATTGGATATACGGCATTTTTACTCGGGTTATAGACTAAATTAGATAGGCTTCCAAGGCCTATTTAATTTTTTCTAAATTTTCTTTTAAAAAAGTGTTGACTTTTAAAAATCTATTGAGTATAATGGTTAATAGTTCAGCGCGCGGAGTAAAAAGCGAGGTTGAATAAAACTGAACTTTAACAATTTAATTGTGCAAATTTATCGTCAGTCTATTTTATAGATTATCAA
>CAUUYC010000006.1:0-34766 GCA_963549415.1 uncultured Saccharimonas sp. (SeqCode) | reverse complement strand
GCGCTTCCTTGCCATGGAAGAGGCCAGGAGTTAGAGTCTCCTAACCCGCACCAATATGGATATGAAAATGACTGCTTAGGCGGTCTTTATTTTATAACAATAATATAGACTACTAAAGTTTTTTAATAGCCTCGATTAGTTTATTTATATTTTAAATCTTCTCAATCTAATTGCTTAAGCTCTAAATTATTACTGATTAGCCTGCTTTCGAAAAGGAAGGTTTCTGTGAAATAATTGCCATATTGTTAAGTTTCATATTTGAAGGTTTTGCTAGTCCTCAGAGGTGATTTACATGGAATTTCATTAATTGTAGTAACAAAAAACCCACGGCTGTCGTTGAACTGTAGGTTTATTCTTTTAAATAAAAAGAGTGACCGTTCGTTGCTCAGTCATTCTTCTGTGGTACCGCGAGCCGGACTTGAACCGGCACGAGCGTAATGCTCACCAGATTTTGAGTCTAGCGTGTCTACCAATTCCACCATCGCGGCTTATTAATGGTTTTGACTATTTACATAGCTCAGTATCTATTGTATACTAAGAGTAGGGAAAAATCAAGAGAAATGAATGATAATAATAAAAAAAATCAAAACAATGGATTGAATATACCTGAGAGGCAATTGCAGAGTACTTTTTCAAATGATAGAAATCGTGCTGCGATTGAATTTCGAAGGCAAAAAGTTCAACAGCTTTATCAAAAAGCTAATACTGAACAAATTTCAGAAATCCAGCAGAGCAAAAAAGAAGCTCGGCCACAGAAAATTAACTTGGCAGAATATTTAAAAAATCAAAATAACTCCAAAAAAGTTGATGGGCAGCGAGAAGAATTAATCAAGAATTCAATTGAGGAGGTTTCGAAACCATTTCAACCGCAACCAAAAGCTAGTTTTAATTCTGGTGTTGGTCAAGAGACTGATGATTTTAAGGCTCGCCAAAAAGCTATTCAACCGCTTCAGAACAAGCAAGATGTTGTGAAAGTTGATGAAAACTCACACAATTTAGGAGCGATAAAATATAAGCCTCAGCAAACTGTTCAAAATTTATACAATATTCAGCAAGAAAATCAGCCGAGTGAGCAATGGAAACGATATCACGCAGCTTGGCAGAATTATTATCAAAAATATTACGAAACCTATTATTCAGCAGCCTTGGAAAAGCAAAAAAAGCAAACGGCAAATATTCAACCAGAAGTTGCAGAAGATTTAACAGAAAACCAGAAAAAAGAACGAGCTTTGGCAAAGCTTCGAAAAGATATTTCAGAAAAAGCACGTCAGCAAACTGATAAAATTCGAAAATCCCGCCATTTTGTGCCAATTTTTTCAGCAATTATTGTGGTAGCTTTGTTTCTGTTTTTGCAATACAATAGATTGATTTTTGCTTCAGTTGAAGCTTATGTCGCGCCGGGAAATTCGAATGCTGCTCAAACAATTTATAGCCCGAATTCTTCTAACTCGGTTGGGCAAGAGCCAAAATTGATTATTCCAAAAATTAATGTTGATGTTCCAGTTGTTTATGGTGTTGGGAATGATAACGCATCTCAATTGAAAGCAATGGAAAAGGGTGTTGCACATTTTTCAATTCCAGGCGCAAATGCGGTTCCGGGGCAAAATGGAAATACCGTTTTGAGCGGACATTCAAGCAATGATCTATTCGACACAGGCGATTATAAATTTATTTTTGCTCAGCTTGATAAACTTAAACAAGGTGATGTAATTTATGCTAATTATAACGGCAAACGATATACTTATAATGTAACAAAAACAGAAGTCGTAATGCCAAATCAAGTAAATAGAGTTCAAATTGGGACAGATAAACCAATGCTAACTTTGATTACTTGCGTTCCTCTCGGAACTGCTGAAAAGCGTTTGCTCGTTTTTGCCGAACAGGTTTCTCCAGATCCAACCAAGGCTGAAAAACCGGCCGCGCAGGAGAATTCTGATAATAAAAAAGTGACTCTTCCACGAAATTCTCTAACATTTTTTGAAAGATTATTTAGCTGGAAATGGGATTAAGATAATAAATTGCTCAAGCTTAAATTTGAGCAATTTATTTTTTTGAAAACCCTTGAAAATTTAGTAAAAATGAAGTAAAATATACATAAGCTAAATAGGGAATGAAATGAGAGACGAAATTATCATAAACGGAAAAAAATATGATGCAATCACGGGTGAACTTTTAAGTGCTCCAAAAAATAATTGTAGTATTAAAAATAAAGATATTTCGAAAATTCATAATAATTTGCAGCGTTCAAACACTTTGAATCGTAAATATGTTACAATTCCAAAGAGGCAAGGAGTTTCTCTTCACCAAGATGAAATGATTAGTCAGTTCAAACGTCGCCACGATTATCAAGAGGCGATTTTGCGCGCGCGTGAAGCAAAAGAGACTCAACAAGACCGAATCTTAATTTCACGTTTTTCGAAAAATTCTAAAATAATCTCACCAATTTCAAAAGAGCAAATTAAAGAAGTTGAGAAGATTGCGCCTTTCGAAGAGCATCCACTTGCTAAAAAAGCTAATGAAGAACTTCGAGCAAAAAAAGCTCAAAAACAAGAAATTTCAAACCAAGAAGTTAAAGAATTTGCAATTAGTCAAGCAATCGAAAAGTCTCGTGAAGAAAGTAAGAAAAGCCGTGGAATCCATCGAAAGAGTTTTTTTGCACGCAAGAAGTTTATTAATTTCTCGATGGGCTTTGCTGTTGCAATTTTTGGTGTTGGATATCTAACTTATGTCAACCTACCAGATATTGTAAGCAGAATTACGGCTTTTCAATCTGGGATGGCGGTTGAAACTCCTGCTTATATTGCAAGTGGATACTCTCCAAAAGGCCTAGCTTATTTTGATGGAAAAAACGTTAATTTCGAATATAAAAAAGGTGATTCGAATTATAAGGTTCAACAATCGCAAAGTGGCTGGGATAGTTCAGCATTATTGCAGAATTATGTTACAAAAAAATGGAGCGAAGATTATTCAACGACCTATAGTAATGGATTAACGATTTATTCAAATCGTCGCGGGGAATCTGTTTGGGTGAATAATGGAAAACTTTATAAAGTTGAGGTTTCTGGCAATAAGATTTCAGATGAAGAAATTCTAAAAATCGCAACCAGTCTTAGTGCATAAAAAGTAGCTTTTGGCTACTTTTTGTTTTGGGTTGAGAAAAAATAAAAATTAAAGTATAATAGATAATTATGAAAGCAAGAACTCGTTTTGCGCCAAGTCCAACTGGTTATATCCATGTTGGAAATGTTCGAAGCGCACTTTACCCTTATTTGATCGCCAAGCAGACTGGCGGAGATTTTATTCTACGAATTGAAGATACCGACCAAGCTCGATTTGTTGATGGCGCAGAAGATTTAATTCTTGATACTTTAAAATGGCTTGGTCTAGACTGGGATGAAGGTCCAATTTATGGCAAAAAAGATCAAGAAAAAGGTTATTTTGGGCCATATCATCAGACTCAGCGTCGTGAAAAATATCTTGAGTGGGCGAAAAAAATGATCGAAAAAGGCCTAGCTTATGCCGACCCATATTCACCAGAAGAAGTTGAGGAATTTCGAAAAAAAGCTAAAATTGAAAAGCGTGCATTTTTATACCGCGACCATCGCCCCGAAAATCCACCAGAATGGGAGCTTGGAATGCCACTCCGTTTTAAGACGCCAGAAATTAAACGTTATACTTGGCATGACGCTGTGATGGGTGAACTCTCAGCTGGTCCTGAGGCTTTAGATGATTTTATTTTGATTAAAGCAGATGGTCTTCCAACTTATAATTTTGCACATATTGTTGATGATTTCGAAATGAAAGTTACGCATGTAATTCGTGGCTCGGAATATGTTGCTAGCACCCCAAAATATCTTTCGTTATATGAGGTGCTTGAAATTAAGCCGCCAATTTTAGCTCATTTGCCGCATATCTTGGCGCCAGAAGGTAATAAGAAGCTTGGTAAGCGCGATGGGGCAAAAAGTGTTAGCGAATATCGAGCGGATGGAATTTTGCCGGAAGCAATGCTAAACTTTTTGGCTCAACTTGGCTGGAATGATGGCACTGAACAAGAAATCTTTACTAAAGAAGAGTTGATCGAAAAATTCTCTCTTGATCGTGTGCAAAAATCTGGGGCAAGATTTGACGAACAGCGACTTTTGTGGCTCAATGGTCAGTGGATTCGCAAAATTCCTCTTGAAGATTTATTTGAGCGCGTGCAAGATTTTTGGGGAGAAAATGCTAAGAATGCTAGCGAAGAATACAAAAGAGAAGTTCTAAGTTTGGTTTTTGATAGATTAAAAACACTTAAAGATCTCCCGCTTGCTAGCGAATACTTTTTTGCTGAACAAGAGGCTGATTTAGAGATGATTTCGAAAAATAAGCAGCTTAAAAAACTTGAAAAATCGCAAATCGTGGAACTTTTAAGTTTGGTTATTTCTGAGTTTGAACAGCTTGAGGATTGGAATGATGACAAAATCCAAGAATTGCTAAATAGGTTGCTTGAAAAGACAGGCCAGAAACCGGGAATTCTATTCCAGATTATTCGGATTTCATTAACTTGGGCTCAATTTTCACCGGCCTTGAATCAAACTCTGCGAGCAATTGATAAGGACGAAAGTATAAAACGCCTTAAAAATTCGCTACAAGAAATTGGAAAAATGTAAAAATAAGCTCCGTGACAAACGGAGTTTATTTAATATTTTCGAAAATAATTTTAGCAATTTCTCGCGGTTTTTCCATTGGTGACAAATGGCCAGAATTTTCAAGAATATAAAAATCTGATTTAGGAAAGTTTTTGCGGAATTTCTCCTCGTTAAAAGGCTGAACTGTTCCGTCTTTATTACCAATAATAGCAATTTTAATATAATTCTTGGTTTCGAACACTTTTTTATCAAGTGCGATTGGAATTGTTGATTTTTGCGCGAGCAAATTCCTTGCTGAATTTTGACATAAAAACATATTTTGATAAATATTTTTATTTGCTTCAAGCGACCAAGTTTTTTGGAGAGTGGCTGCTTTAAAAGGTGAAAAAACTGGTAGATTTGAAAAAATCATTAAAAATCTAGATTTATTTAATAATTTCATTCCAGCTAAAAATGAATCGCTGGGCTCAAAAACAGGATTTATAATAATGGTTGGAATTTTTTTCGAAATCTCATCATCGCTGACAAAATAAGAACTAAAAGAGTGGCCAACAATAAGATGAATTTCACCAAAATTGCTAAGTTTTGAAATCATCTTTTGGTAGAAAATTCGAAAAATATCGATATTTTTAAAGGTATTAAGTGAACTTTTACCGTGAGCGGGTAATTCGCAAATAATAATTGAATATTTTTTTGAAAGTTCAAATCCAAGTGGAGTTAGCCCAAAATAGTTTCCGCCAAAACCATGAAAAAGAACGGCAATTGGTTTACTCTCTTCTAAATTTTTATATATTGAAATTTTATTACCGTCAATATCGATAAATTCATTTTTTAGCTTTCTTCGCCAAGATTTTAGATTCATTGTATAATTATACCATTTTTGAGGCCTAATTACAAAATGCACTTTCGAAAAAGTATAAGTTGTGATATAATATATTTAAAGCTTAAGAATTTTTAAATAAAAAGAAAGGAAAAAATGGCAAATCCGCTGCGACTAGTGATGATTCGGCACGGGCAAAGTGAGGCTAACATTGTTCAGCACGCTCAAAAGCTCGGGCAAAAAATTGATCTAGAAAAAAAGGTTGAGGCGCGTGCAGACTGGCGGCAGCGGCTCTCGCCGAAAGGAAAAGAGCAGGCTGAGAGGGCAAGGAGAGAACTTTCGAAAATTTATGGAAGTTTGGATTTTTTTGATTCGAAATATACCTCACCTTTTATTCGAGCAAGAGAAACTGCTGCAATTTTAAGTGGAGAAAATTGCCATTTCTGGAAGATTGATGACTTACTCTCAGAACGAAACTGGGGAATTTTTGGTCGCGTAGATATGAATGAGCGAGTTGATAATTTTCCAATTACAATGAGATACCTTTATAATGATCCATTTTTTATGCGGCTTGATGGTGGTGAGAGCATTTTTGATGTTTATTTGCGTTTTCGAAGTTTTTGCGAGCGTCTAAAGAGAGAGGAATCGAACCAGAATGTTTTGATTGTTTCTCATAAACAGTTGATTCAATCCGCTTGTTATTTAATTGAAGGATTTTTGCCTGAACAGTGGAATGATAATCGAATACGAGATATTTACGATGTACCAAATTTGGGGGCAATTGAGTATTCAAGAATCAATCCAATGAATGCGAGTGATGTCCGTGAGAATTTTGCTTGGCGGAGGGTTTTGAACTTGGGTGAAGCCGACGGAAAATATGGAGATTGGGAAGAATTTGATATTCGCCGAGATTTTTCGAATGATGAATTGTTAACTCAAGTTAGTGAAAATAAACCTTTTTTAAAATAGTTATTGACAAAGCTTAAACGTTTTGATATAATTTTATTATAGTTGATGTGTTATCAAGGGCGATGTTTGTTTTCTCCCCTAAATAACACTTATAAATAAAAATAAATAACAAAAACCGCCCAGGGTGGGCACACATCAACAAATAAATCACTGCTTGAAAAAGTAGTGATTTTATATTATAATGAATTAGATTATGTTTAAAAAAGGAATTCAAAGAAAACTTGAAAAATATGTTCGAAAATATTTCGAAACTCACCCAGACATTAAATTGATTACGGTTGCTGGTTCTGTTGGAAAAACTAGTACAAAACTTGCGATTGCAACTATCTTGAGTCAAAAATATCGTGTACGATTACATGAGGGGAACCACAATACACATTTGAGTGCCCCTTTGGCGATTTTGGGAATAAACTTTCCTGGAAATCCTCGTAATTTTTGGGAATGGCATAGAGTTTTTAAAGCTGCAAGAAAGCGAATTAAATCACCGAGTGATCAAGAGCCACAAATTATCATTCAAGAACTTGGAACTGACCACCCCGGTGATATTGAACGGTTTAGTAAATATCTTGCTCCAAATATTGCAGTAATTACCTCCGTTACTCCTGAACATATGGAGTTTTTTGGAAGTATCGATGCTGTTGCGCAAGAAGAGCTTGAAGCTACGAGTTTTGCTAAAATGGCAATTTTAAATCAAGATGATATCTCGCCAGATTTTTTTAAATATGTTCGAAATTCGAATATTGCAACTTATAGCTCGGTTGGTGGAGCTAACTATAATTTTATAGCTAATAATTTCTCTTTGCTCGATGGATTTAGTGGTAAAATTCAAACTCCAGAATATGGTGAAATTAATGTTCGAGTAAAAGTTTTTGGCGAGCATTCTCTCAGGCCAATTACTGGTGCAGTAGCGGTCTCTATTAAGCTTGGCTTGAACCCACAAGAAATTGTAGGTGGTTTGGCAAGTTTGAAACCAGTTCCCGGTAGAATGAATTTTATGCGAGGCGTTAAAGACTCTGTTTTAATTGACGATACTTATAATTCGAGTCCGGCCGCATTAGAAGCTGCGATTCAAACGCTTTATTCTCTTTCTGCGCCTTCGAAAATTGCAGTTATTGGAAGCATGAATGAGCTTGGTGAAGCTTCTGCTTTCGAACATCAAAAAATAGGTGAAATGCTTGATGGGATTTCTCTTTCCTGGGTTGTTACTGTTGGTGAGTATGCAAATAAGTTTCTTGCTCCGGCTGCAAGATTGCGTGGCTGTCAGGTTTATGAAGCAAAAAATGCAATTTATGCGGGAACTTTTGTTCATAAGATTATGGAGCGAGGGGCTTTAGTTCTACTTAAAGGTTCTCAAGGTGAAATTTACCTAGAGGAGGCCACAAAAATCCTACTTTTAAATAAAGATGATGAAAAATGGTTGGTTCGTCAGGATGAAAAATGGAAAAAAACCAAAGATGACTTTTTTAGTAGCTTCACAGAAGTTGCTGAAGACGAGGTTTAGATGAAAGAAATTTTACCGATTGTTGATGAAAATGATAAAATTATTGACGAAATTGATAAGGCTGAATTTGATAAAACTACGGGGCGAATTTATCGAACGGTTTCGTTAATTTTATTTAATTTAGATGGTGATTTTTTAATTCAGCGGCGATCTTTTTCGAAAGATACATTTGCCGGAAAATGGCAAAATTCGGCGGCGGCTGGTCATGTTCGGATTGGCGAAAGTTATCTGGATGCAATTCATCGTGAAACTATTGAAGAAATTGGTTTGAACTTGCGGTTTCAAGATTTTATTAAAGTTGAAAAGGTTTTTATTCACACTAAAGAAAATAAGCGGCGTTTTATGCAAGTTTTTGCTGCAAAAACGAATTTTAATCTTGAAGAGCTAGCGATTGCGCGCGATGAAGTCGCTGAAATCAAGCTAGTTAATTTTAAAGAATTTCGAAAAATGATTGAAGAGTACCCTGAAGATTTTACAGATTCACCAGAAGTTACATTAAAAATTCTTGAAAAAGCCCAAGCAAAAATTGAAAAATAACTATTCACAAGCAATTTTATAAAGGGCTATTCCGGTTGCAACTGAAACGTTAAAGCTTTCTTTTTGGCCAAACATTGGAATTTCAAGAGTTTTATCGCATAAATCGAGTAATTCTTTCGAAATGCCTTCAACTTCTTCACCTAAAAGCAAGGCAATTTTGGCATTTTTATCGGCTATAAAATCTTTTAAAAAGATTGATTTTTTACTTTGTTCAAGCGCAAAGATTTCGAAACCTTGACTTTTTAGATTTCGAATCGTTTTAAAAATATCTTTAGAAATTTCAGCTGGAACAATTTTTTCGGCCCCAAGCGCTGTTTTATGAATTTGTGAATTAATTTTTTGTGCAATATGTGGCAAACGGCCAGTTTTTTGAAAATTTTCGTCCTTTAAAATTGGGAAGGGCGAATATCCGCTGAAGATAATTTTTGAAACACCAAAACCTTCGCTAGTTCGTAAAATCGCACCAATGTTATGAGTTGAACGAATATTGTGCGCTAAAACAACAATTTCACGATTTTGTACACGGTTTTGATTTTCGAAAGAGTTAGGATTTTTCATTATTTTCTATTTTAGCAGATTTTTTAAAAAATAAAAAGAGCCCGAAGGCTCAAGATTAGCTTCTACTGTTTAGAAGCGAAAAAGTACGACCGAGAAGCTCGAAAGTGTATTTTTGTACTTCTTTCGAAACTCCACCAAGTTCTGACTTGAATATATAAAAATCTTCTAGGAGTTCTTTCTCAACTTCTATTGAAGCCGTATTTGGGTGAAAATTAGCATCATAAAACTCATTGATGGTGCAAATTTTCATAAAAGCAGAATATGGTTGAATTATACCGATTTCGACTATGAATTCACTTTCGACTTCAAAATATGAATTCCAGTCATTTTTTGGAATCTCGGTATCTTTGAGTTTTCGAACATCTCGGCTGCTTTCCAGAACTATATGTTCTAAAGATTCTTTAAGGTGCATTTTTTCTTACCTCATTCTAAAAATTTCGCTTGAAGCGATGAGAATATTTTAGCATTTTTGATTGAAAAAATAAAGTGCTTGTGGTAAAATTAAGTTAATGGAAGAAAATAAAGTTCAGCTAATGCGTAGGCAAAAGGAAGAAGAAGCGACCGAGCAACGGGCTAGAATCCTTGGGCTAACGTATCTTGATACGAGAGATTTTGAAGATATTTTTCCTCTCGCAAGAGATCTTTTTACAAATGAGCAGATGTATCGGGCATTTTTGGCGCCACTTCAAATTGGTGATGTTGATGAAAATAAGCCTTGGCGAGTTTTGATCACCAGCTTAACTCCACGCTCAGTTATTCAAAAATTAAGTAAAAAATATCAAGATGAAGGAAAAACTCTTGAGCTTTTCTTGATTTCTGAAAGTGCATGGAAGAATATTATGCGGCGTTATGACCCGCCGAAAAAGGTTGTTTATGACGATATTGAAATTGCCGGTGAGGGCGATAGTGCTACTTTAGATAAGGTTAGCCAAACTTTGGCAAATGTTGCTTCCGATCAGGTTTTTGATTATCTAATCGATCAAGCAGATAGGCTTGGCGCAAGTGACATCCATATTGAAAATCAACGCCAGACGATTCGAATTAGAATGCGTGTTGATGGTGCGCTCCACCCAGTCGCTGAGCTTGGGCGAGATCGATATCGTGTTATTATGGGTGAACTTTCTTCGCGAGCGGGAGTGTCGAGTGCTTCAAAAACTTCACAATCTGGGCATATGCAGAAGGATATTTATCGTGATGGAACTTCGCATCTTTTAAATTTGCGTGTTGAAACCGTGCCGACAATGTACGGAATGGATGCAGTGATGCGTTTATTTAACTTTGATGAAAGTATGCTTCAGCTTGATTTGCTTGGAATTGCGCCAAAAGAGCGAGCTGAAATTGATGAAATTATTTCGCACCCGCGTGGGATGGTTTTGATGGTTGGTCCAACTGGTTCCGGTAAGTCAACAACTCTTTATTCTATGCTTAATGCCTTAAATACGCTTGATCGTAAGATTATCACGCTTGAAGATCCAATTGAATATGGTATTGGTGGGATTTCGCAAATCCCGATTGATACAACGCATGGCGCTAGTTTTGCCGACGGCTTGCGTTCAGTTTTGCGTCTTGATCCAGATGTTGTAATGGTTGGTGAGATTCGTGATAACGATACGGCAAAAACCGCAATTCAGGCTTCAATCACTGGCCACTTGGTGCTTTCAAGTTTTCACGCCAATTCAACGAGTGCGGCTTTTTCACGTATGATTGATATGATTGGTATGAATCCAATTTTCTCGAGCGCAATTAGACTTTTGATTGCTCAGCGACTTGTTCGAAAGCTTGATAAAAATGCTAAAGAATATATCCCAGATGAAGCAACTAAAAAATGGGTTCGAAACGTTCTTGAGGGTGTCCCAGCTGAAAAACTTCCACAAGATATTTCTGGAGATTTTAAACTTTGGAAACCAGTAGCTTCAGAAGATAGTCCGTTCGGCTATAAGGGGCGAACTGTGGTTATGGAAATGATGGTTGTGAATGATAATATTGCAGCATTTTTGCGAGGTGAAAGAGGTGTGATTTCGACTGAAGCTATTGAGGCTCAAGCTCGCAAAGATGGCTTGTTAACCCTTTTACAACAGGGTGTAATTTCAGCACTTCGTGGTGATACAACTATTGAAGAAGTAAATCGTGTAATTTAGCTCTTCACAAAAACTAAAAAGTATGATATAATGAATCTTGATTGTATATATTAAATTTAAAAGTGAGTGGAAAATATGAGTTTTGAGTTAATCAAAAAAGTTAATGACGCACATAAAAAAGAAGCCGTTCTTGATATTAAAAGCGGCGATACTGTTCGCGTTCACCAAAAAATTAAAGAAGGTAATAAAGAGCGAATCCAGATTTTCGAAGGTGTAGTTATTCGGACTGACCGCAAGAAATCACATACCTCTCGAATTACTGTTCGAAAAATTGCTAGCGGTGTTGGAGTTGAGAAATCTTTCCTTCTTCATAGCCCGTTAATTGAAAAGATTGAAATTGTTCGCCGTTCGAAAGTTCGCCGAAATTACCTTTCATTCTTGAGAAACCGAAGCGGTAAAAGTGCTCGTCTTAAACAAGTTGCTTTTGACCGTGAAGCTGTAAATACTTTGCCTGAAGCTCCAAAAGCTGAAGAAAAAGCAGAATCTACTGAAGAAAAAGAAGCTTAAGTTTAAAAAAATCGCTCAAGTTTTGGGCGATTTTATTATTTATTTTTTATATTATCAGTAATTAAAATAAAATAGTTTTTGTTATTTATATTGTTTCTTATGAATAAATAAGAACTCACTTAAAACCAAAGCTCTGAGTTTAAACTTAAATTATACTATATTTATTCTTGAAATATATTATTTTACATAGAAATATATAGGTAGATTTTCGTAATACAATAAACTAATTTAGGCTATTTAATTTTATAAAAATCACCAAGGCTATATTTATTTCCGCTCAAAATATCGTATTCAATCATTTCGAAATCTTTTAGAACATCACTTTTTTCGTCTGTTTTTACGAATTGTTTAGTTAAGGCTGGATATTTTTCTCGCAAATCACTTAATAAATATTGAAATGGCGAAAGCTTTGAATGGAATGCATTTAGGGCTAAAATCTGATTATAAATTAAACTTGAAGTTCCTAAATCTTGTTTTTCTTTTTTAAAATTCGAATAAACAAAAAGTGGCGTGCGGCGGATATCATTTTTATTTAATTCTTTTTCGAACATTTCGCCATAAATTCCTGGCCAGTGATCACCCCAGAAAACTACAACGGTTTTTTCATTTAATTTTTCAATTTCAGAAAGAAAATTCTTCATTGCTTTATCTGAACGCGAAATCCCTTCAAGATAAGCCTGAACAGTTTTCGCATTTTCTGGATTTGCGCCATTTTTTGCATTAACGTTAAAATTATGTTCCGAATAAGCCTTTTCTTCATATGGCATATGATTTTGCATCGTCACCAGATGAATGAATTCAGGCTTTTGGCTATTTTTTAATTCAGCCAAAACTTCATTAAAGGCAGATTCATCTGAAATATATTTTGAGTTATCAATTTTCGAATTATTTTTGAAACCATCGGCACTTTTATATTCTTGAAAACCAAGGTTCGGATAAACAACTTCGCGGCGATACATATTACGATTATACGGATGCATTGCGATTGTCTTGTAGCCGTTTTCATTAAAATTTTTTACGATCGAAGGTGTGTCTTTGTTGGCAGGCACAATTGAAGTATAGGGGATTGAATTTAGAAAGAAATTGCTTAATCCTGTTAAAGCTTCGAATTCAACATTGGCTGTTCCACCACCATATTCGCTTGAGGCAGCCCAGCCAGAACTTTGTGATTTTTTAATTTCTTGCGTGTATGGAATTGGCTCTTTATTTCCGTAATCATAAAGATGCTTGCCAAGCTTTGGGTCGATAAAACTCTCGCTCATCACATAAATAACATTTACTTTTTCATCACTTAATTTTTTGCGATTTTTATTATTTTCTTCAGCAATTTTTTGATATTTTTGGACAATTTTTTGCACGGCCTCTTTTGAATAACCTTCTGGCTGTTTTTGAGTTTTAGTTTGAAGGTTTGAGATCGTTGCTAAAATAAAGCCATTAGTTCGGTAGTTGTAAGCTTGATCAGTGAAGTCAATAGAAGTCTCAAGATTTTCAACTTTAATGAAAGTGCCTTTTCCACTAAGATTTCGAATTTCTAAAGTGTGTAAATTTAAAAAGTGCGCACAAATTAGAATTAGAGCAATTTGTGGAATAAAGATTGCTATTTTTTGCTTTTTTGAAAATTTAAAATGCCAGATTTTTTTTGAAATTTTATTTACAATAATGGTTATAATTATAATTACCGCAATCATAAAAAGCATATTTAAAAATCGTTCTAAATTAATCATCGAGGCTAGTCCGCCAGCCTCACCAGACATTGCTAAATCTTCAGGTAAAAACGGTGTATTACGCGAGGCCATTTTTTCAGTATTGATATACATTACAATTGTGGCAAGTGAAAACAAAACTCCCATTGAAATTCGCCAATTTCGAAAGATTCCAACAAACAAAAAACTTATTAAAATTGTTATAATCTGGCTATACTCGGCAATTTTTGGATTTTTCGAAAGGAATTCGCCAGCCTTTTCCCAGTCACCAAATTGGAGATTTAAAATATATTTTGCAAGAAAAGTTCCTAATAAATAAATACAAATCGTTGAAAATATTAAAAAAGTAGCTTTACTTTGAATGATTTTTTTGCCAATTTTTGCGTATTTTATAACGTTTTTTTGTAATCTTTCAGATAAATATTTTTTAAAAATTTCTTTAAAGTATTTTTTGAAATCAAGCTTTTTAAAATTTTTCATAATAATTTAATTATAACATTTTTAAGAAAAGTTGGCGAGAGTTTCTCTTAGAATTTTTAGATTTTAAACATTTTATTTTACTATGAAAAAACTCGGTGGCGGCTAAAAACGGTAGTAGTGCAGTTAATATTCTGTTGGAGTTTATTCTGCTTTTGGGTTTGGAGGTGTCTAATTTTACGCAGTAAAAAAGGCTACGCAAGAATAAGCGTAACCGTAATGAATAAATAACCTCACCAGCTGAGAGTGATTCATTTTATAGACTACTGCAATAGTTTATAAAACTACTTGGTTAAATAAATATCTCCTTTCTTAGGAAGTTTTTTAGTTATCACTTATAGGATTGTAAACAAAAGATTTTTTATATTTTTACATCTAATATAAACTTTCAATAAATGATAACTATTAAATTATAATAAAAATATTCTAGCTTGTCAATAATAAAATTAGATATTTTTACAAGATTTTTGAGCTTAAAACGCTTGAAATTTTAGTTTTTTTGTGCTAAAATAAAACAAGTTGCCAGAGACAGTAGCCGCCTCGCGTTAGCTAGGCTTAATCTGCTACCGAGGAATACTTTTTCTATCTGCCAACGAGTTTTGAAGGGAGGCTTTCAAAACGCTAGAATCTTAACAATTAGGTCGAAAAAATATTAACCAAAAAAGGAGTTTTTATGGCATTATCACGCGATAAAAAGAACCAATTGGTTGCTGAATTAAGCGCTGCTCTAAAAGACGCAAAAATGACAGCTTTTGCTGAATATAAAGGTTTGACAGTTGCCGACCTTCAAGAACTTCGAAAAGAAGCTCGCGAGGCTGGTGTTCAAATCAAAGTTGTTAAAAACCGCCTTGTGCGAGTTGCGATGCAAGAAGTTGAAGCTTTGAAAGAATCTGACACTTCTGCACTAAAAGGTCAACTCGTTTACGCAATTTCAAGCGAAGATGAGATTGCTGCTGCGCAAGTTTTGGGTAAATTTGCAAAAAATCACCCAGAAATGAAACTTGTTGGTGCGTTTGCTGACAATGGTGATGTAATGGATACTGCAACTGTTACGACACTTTCAGAACTTCCAAGCAAAGATCAACTTATTGGTCAAATTGTAGATACACTTCTTTCGCCAATCAACGCGATTGCTGGTGGTCTTACAAACGAAGATTTGGAATTTCGAAAAGCAACCAATTAATTTATTTTAGAATATTAACCACTTAAATTTTTAAAGGAGTCAAAAATGGCTGACATTAAAAAATTAGCTGAAGAATTGGTGAAATTGACTATTCTTGAAGCTAACGAATTGAAAGAACACCTCAAAGAGGAATACGGAATTGAACCAGCTGCTGTTGCTGTCGCCGCTACTGCCGGTGCTGCTGACGCTGCTGACGAACAAACAGAATTTACAGTTACTTTGAAAGACGCTGGTGCGCAAAAAGTTGCTGTTATTAAAGCAGTTAAAGAAATCACAGGTCTTGGGCTTGGTGAAGCTAAAGCTATCGTTGACGGTGCTCCAGCACCAGTTAAAGAAAAAGTTTCTAAAGATGAAGCTGAAGAAGCTAAAAAGAAACTTGAAGAAGCTGGCGCAACTGTTGAGCTTGCTTAATTATAATACAAATCAAATCGACCTAATTTAAGATTTTCGAAAATCGCTCAAATTTTGGGCGATTTTTTGTTTAGCTAGAATTTATTATTAGGGGTATTGTAGTTTAGAATTGATATTTTAATAATTGATGAAAGTATTAAAATAAAGATAAGCATTGTTTTTTTCATATTATAGTGTATAATCGTGGTTATGATCTATATTCCTTTTTTAATCATATTTCTAACTATATTTATTTTTTTAAACCGATTTTTAAGTGGTCTTTTTAGTTTTGAGGCTCTTTCTTATCTTGTAGCAGCTACTTTTATAGTTTTTATCCTTTGTTGTTTAGCTATACTTATTTTTAAAAAGCTAAAAGGTAATCTTGGGTTTAAAAAAGCCAAGAAAATTCAAAACAGAATTATGAAAATAGCTTATATTCTGGCTATTTTGGAGTTTGTTATTGAAGCTATAATAATCTTTATTAATCCTCGCCCTCTTATTCTACTGGCTGTTATTGCCGTAGCTGTTATTGCTCTAATTATATTATTTCATGGCTTTATGTTTAGTCAAATTTTTATGCTTTCTTATAGATTTATCCAATTTTTTAGCAATAAAGAATTGAGAGATCCTGAAACTGAAGAGATTAGAAAGAAAAAAGCCGAATTATATGCGAAAAATAAGAAAATCATAGAGTCGAAAACTTTGCTATATATTCCAATTTTTGCGGCTTATCTTGTGGTTTTTAGTTTACCCATAAAGGCTTTTAATCTTAATGTAGCAATTTATACTTATCGCGACAGTCTTGCATATTCTGTAGTTATCTCATTTATCTTTTTTGCTATATTTCAATCTATTTTTAAGAGGCAAGGATCAAAACTAAAAGAAGATAAAATAATATCTTACAGATTTAAGTTTATAAAATTACAATACGCTCTTCAGATTATTGGGTGTATTCTATACTTTTATTTAAGAAACTCAAATATGTCAGATTTAGTATTAGACAGGCTTATAATTTTAACATTTGTCTCGATTAGTGGTTTTGAATCTGTCATGTTTGCTTATAAGGTTGCGATAATATATAAAGATAGACAAAAAAATGATTCTCGGGATTGATGAAGTTGGTCGTGGAGCGTGGGCTGGGCCTTTGGTTGTGGGCGCTTGCGTTTTGAATGGTGCCAAAATTGAAGGGCTAACAGATTCGAAAGCTCTTTCTAAAAAGCAGCGCGAGAATTTAGCAAAAGAAATTGATAAAAGTTCTGCAATTATTGGCTTGGGTTGGGTTTCGAACAATGAGCTTGATAAAATTGGTTTAAGGGCTGCATTAAAACTTGCAACAAGGCGAGCTGTTAAGGAAGTACAGCTGAAATGTAAAAAACAAAATATCAAATTTAATGAAATTATTATTGATGGCACTGTAAATTTTTTGGCTGGTACGCCACTTGAAAAATACTCTTCCACTCTTAAAAAGGCTGATTTACTAATTTCAAGCGTTTCTGCAGCTGCAATTTGTGCGAAAGTTGCGAGGGATAATTTTATGGCAGAGCTTTCGAAAAAACCTGAGTTTGCACCATTTGGTTTTGAAAGCCACGCGGGCTATGGGACATCAAAACATAGAGCGGCTTTATCTGAATTTGGAGTGAGTAAAGTTCATCGCAAAAGTTTTAAACCGATTGCGGAATTTTTAGAAAATTCTAAAAATAAGAACGTGAATACTTTTAAGGTGAATAAAGCTGAAAAAATTACCACAAAAGAGCTTGGTGATAAGGCTGAGGATTTCGTGGCGGAATTTCTAAAGCAAGAAAAGCATGAGATTCTGGCGCAAAATTGGCGAACGAAATTTTGCGAAATTGATATTGTTTCAAAATATGGTGAAAATTACTATTTTACAGAGGTTAAATTTCGAAAAAATAATGATTTTGGTGGTGGAGAGGCTGCAATTTCAAAGAATAAGGTTAATCAAATGAGATTTGCGGCAGAATTTTTTGCTTATAAAAATAAGTTAAAAAACAGAGAGATGCGGCTTGCTGCGGCAATAGTTGAGGGTGAGAATTTTAAAAAGTTTGATTGGTTTGAAATTAATGATTAGCAATTTTGCAAAATATTTTGCATTGCTGATTTTTCAGAGGCAGTTACCCAAATTGAGTATTTTTTCTTGATTGAAATTTGACGAGAAATATATTCACAGCGAAAATCTTTATTTGAAGGAAGCCAAGAGGCGGCATCAGAATCACCTTTTTGCTGATTAGCTGGGCCGTCTGAGGCTAAAAGATTTAGTGGATCATTCGCAAATTCAATTCGTTTTTCTTTCGAAAATTGTTGGGCGCCTTTTTGCCAAGCATCAGAAAGCGCAACGATGTGGTCGATTTGAACGGCGGAAGCATTTTGCTTGCGTGAGAAATTAATCTCTTTACCAGTGTAAGGGTCTTTTAGGGTTCCGCTTAAAATTTTGCAGTCTGAATTTTCTACAGCATTTGTTAAATCACGTTTTAAAATACGGTTTCGTGTATCGCAACCGCTAGAATCTTTTGCCCAGCCTTTGCCAAATTGCTCGCGAGAATAACCAGTTTTTGGTGAACGGCCTTTAACTTCAAGTGAGTTTAAATCAGTTAAAGAAGTTTGAAAATCTGATTTTTTGTTTGAATTTGGTTTTGAAGTTTGCCAAAAATCTGGATTTGCTAAAATTGATGTAATTGCGATTATGGCTATAAAAAATAAACCAAAAATTCTCCTTCTTCGAAAAATACTTTGCTTTTTTCTCATAAAAATATTATAATGGTTATGGTATGATTTTTCAACAGAAAACTTTTTGGAAGGTAGTTCGAACTTTAGTAGCTATTGCTATTCTTGGTAGCGCAGCATTTTTTGTGCTATCTAACCAACGCGGAATTCGTGATTATTTTACGGCACAAAATTATAAGCCAGATTCTGAAATTTTAAAAATAGAAAATAAAATTAAACCAACTACTAATGCTAAGACAATTTTTTACGCTTCTAATCCAAAGGTTGAAGATTCAGAGGAATTTAATAAAAATTGCAAAAATCGTGAAGAAGATTCAGCGATTTTGGGGTGTTATAAGTCGGGTGAAATTCATCTTTATGATGTGAAAAACTCGAAACTTGATGGTATAAAAGAAGTAACAGCGGCTCACGAGCTTTTGCATGCAATTTGGGAGCGAATGAACTTGAGTGAACGAGATAAGATTGGTAAACTGCTTGATGCTGAGTATGAGAGGGTTAAAGATGCAGATTTCGAAAAGTTGATGCAGTCTTATGATCGAACTGAACCTGGTGAGCGAATTAATGAGCTTCATTCCTTAATTGGCACGGAGCAGCTGGAAATTTCGAAAGAGCTCGAAGAGCATTATGCTAAGTTTTTTAAAAATCGTAGAGAAATTGCTCAGATCTATCAAAGTTATAATAAAAACTTTAAAGATTTAAAGAACCGATCAGAAGCTTTGACTGCGGAGCTTGAAAAAATGAAGCCAGAGATTGAACAATCTACGAAAAAATACTCTGAAGATTCTAAAGAATTGGAGGGAGATATTGCTGAGTTTAATAATGATGCTAAAACTGGAAAGTATGAAACTCAGGCAGAATTTAACGCTGACCGTGCAAAATTATTGCAAAGAATTCGAAATCTTGAAACTTCAAGGTTGAAAATTAATAATTTAGTGAATAGTTACAATTCGAAAATTAATGAATTTAATGAAGTTTCAGTCCAGCAAAATGAGCTCTATAAAAGTATAAATTCAAATTTAAATTCACCAAGTTTATAGTTTTCAAAAAAGATTTATTGTGATAAAATATTAGTTGTGGCGAAGTTAAAAACAAAATTTGTATGTCAAAATTGTGGAGCTTCTTATCCTAAATGGTCGGGAAAATGCGAAAACTGTGGCCATTGGAACACCTTGGTTGAGCAAGTTGAAGAAGCTTTAGGAAAAAATGCAATCAGTAAAAGTGCGAAAACTGGTCGTATTTTGAACGTGCAGGATTTGAATGAAGTTATTTCTGAAAAAAAACAAGAAAGGGTTTCGAGCGGTATAAGAGATCTTGATATTGTTTTGGGCGGTGGAATTTTACCAGCAGGAGTGCTTTTGATTGCGGGGCAGCCTGGAATCGGAAAATCTACGCTTTTAATGCAGATCTCGGCTTTTATTGCTGGTTCGAAAAATGTTTTGTATGTTTCAGGTGAAGAATCGGCAGAGCAAGTAGCATTACGCGCAAAAAGGCTTGGTGCTTCTAAAGCTAAAAATCTTAAATTTGCCGCCTCAACTTCAGCTAATGATATTTCAGCAACAATTCGTGAGGGTGGTTTTGATTTAGTGATTATTGATTCGATTCAGACTTTGGCGATGGAAGAAATTTCGAGCGCACCGGGAACGGTTTCGCAAATTACGAATTCTTCTAATTTAATAATTCAAGCAGCAAAAAGTTCTGGAACGGCTGTTATTTTGGTTGGTCATATTACAAAAGAAGGTTCAATTGCTGGGCCAAAAACACTTGAACATCTAGTTGATGTAGTTTTAAATTTTGAGGGTGACCGATATGGTGGATTTAAGGTTGTACGGGCAGTAAAAAATCGCTATGGTTCAACTAGCGAGGCGGCGATTTTTGAAATGGTTGATAATGGTTTGAAAATTGTCGAAAATCCTTCAGCAGCACTTTTAGCTGAGCGCCAAAATACGGATGGCTCGATAATTATGGCAACTCTAGAAGGAACTCGCCCGATTTTGGTTGAGATTCAGGCTTTAGTAACAACCTCAAATTTTGGGTATCCAAAGCGAGCAGCGAGCGGATTTGATATAAATCGCCTCAATTTATTGATAGCAGTTCTTCAGCGACGAACTAAACTTGATTTAAGTGATAAAGATATTCACATAAATGTGGTTGGTGGGTTAAAACTTGATGACCGAGCGGCCGACTTGGCTGTTACGATGGCGATCGCTTCGGCGGCCGCAAAGCGAAAACTCTCTGATGGCGTAGTAGTTTTTGGTGAAGTTGGCTTGGGCGGTGAAATTCGAACAGTGATTCAGGCTGAAAGAAGAATCTCTGAAGCAAAGAAACTTGGATTTAATAATGTTCTTGCTCCGAAAAATTCTTCGAAAGATAGCATTGTGACATCTGTTCGCGATTTGCGAGAAGCTTTAATTAAATATTTACAATAAAGGAAAGTATGGAAACATTTTTACTATTTTTAATTTTATTTATTGTTTGCGGAATTTGGTTTGATTCGAAAAATGATAAACCGTTGATCTCGAAAACAAAAAAACAAGTACTAGTTGACACATCAATTTTAATTGATGGCCGATTTTTAGCAGTAGCGAGAACTGGATTTATTAATTTTGATATTCTGATTCCGCGGAGCGTAGTTGGTGAGCTTCAAATTTTGGCGGATGGCGGCGATGACGAAAAACGAGTTCGTGCAAGATATGGCTTGGATATTATTTCGGCTCTTCAAAATGAAGAAAAAATAACTGTAAGTATTTTGGCGGATGGAAACTCTGCAGCAGAAGGAGTGGATAATCGTTTGATTTCGCTAGCCAAAAAAATGAATGCTGATATCTTAACGGCAGACTACAACTTGAATAAAGTTGCAAAAGTTGAGGGAATTGAAGTTTTAAATATTAATGAGCTAGTACAGTCAGTTCGTGCAGATTATTTACCAGGCGAAAAAATTATGCTTGAAATTACGCAAAAAGGTAATGAGAAAAAACAAGGAATTGGGCATTTACCAGATGGTACGATGGTTGTAGTTGAGAACGGCGAAGGATTGATTGGTACAATTAGTGAAGTTGAATTTATTCGTTCACTTCAAACTGCTGCGGGAAAAATGATGTTTGCGCGACCTGCTGGTGTTAAGGTTTCGAAAGTTGAGACTCAAAAGAGTAAAGGGCGAGCGCCAGTTTTAAAAAATGTAACAGGCGAAAAAAAATCGAAAGAATCTTCTAAAAAATTAAAAAATATTAAGCAGAATTCGAAAGCTAAAACTAAAACTCAAACTCGTCATCGAACTCAAAAAACAGTAGAAGACAGTTTAGTTAAGCTTGCTAATCGTGATTAGTGGTTGAACTTTTAAAGTTTTTTTGCTAAAATTAAAGAATAAAAGAAAGGAAAATATGGCAGATTTTAATAAAATTTTAACTCCTGGTGATTATAAAAATGGAATTATTAATGTTGTGGTAGAAATTCCAACTGGCTCAACTCACAAAATTGAATGGAATCGTGATTTGGCTGTAATGCAACTTGACCGCGTGGAGCCAAAAGCTTTTGCGAAGCCAACTAATTATGGTTTTATTCCGCAAACTTTAGATGAAGATGGTGATGAGCTTGATGTTTTACTTATTACAAATGATCCACTTACAACTGGAATTTTTCTAGAAGCACGAATCTTGGGTGTAATGAAATTCGTTGATGATGGAGAAGTTGACGACAAAATTATTGCCGTACCTGCTGATGACCGTGACACTGGAAATGCTTATAAAACTTTGGCTGATTTACCAGAGCAACTTATTAAACAAATTGAATTTCACTTTAATCACTACAAAGATTTGAAAAAAGCTGGCACAACGAAAGTTGAAAAATTTGGCGACATTGAAGAAGCGAAAGAAGTTATTGCAGAATCAATTGTTCGCTGGAATGAAAAATAGTTATAAATAAATTGGAAACTGAGTGAAAAACTCAGTTTTTAATTAGTAAAATTCTGCTAAAAATGAAAAAGCTTTATTTTTATCGAAAAAAGTGTATAATTAATATATGGAAAAGGCAGAACTCTTAAGAATTGCGAAACCGTTTTATTCGGCAGAAGATATAAAAAGACTAGAAAAAGCAATTGAATTTGCAACCGAAAAACATAAAGGACAGATGCGAAAATCTGGTGAAGAATATATAACGCACCCTCTGAAAGTTGCGAGTTTTTTGGTTGAATGGGGTATGGATATCGACACAGTTGTTGCTGGTGTTTTGCATGATGTTGTGGAAGATACTGAAACTCCCCTTGATGAAATTGCTGAAAATTTTGATGACGATATTGCGTTTTTGGTTGACGGTGTAACTAAAGTTGGTAAAGCACGTGCTGGAATGGGGAATCTTGAAACTTATCTACCTCAAACTAAAGACAACCTTTCGAAATTATTGATTGCTGTTGGGCAAGATGTGCGAGTGGTGATTATTAAATTGGCTGATAGATTGCATAATGTTCAAACTTTACAATATATGTCGCCTGAAAAACAACAAAAAATCGCTCGTGAAACTTTGGACGTTTTCGCAAGAATTGCTGATCGTTTAGGAATGGGGCGAGTTCGAATGCAGATGGAAGAACAAGCTTTTTTGTATTTAAACCCAAAAGAATATAAACGGCTTGAAAATGAAATTCGAAAGCGTCTTGGTAAAAGTACACGAAAACTAGGAAAAGTTCGAGAAGAGGTTGAGCAGGAATTGAAAAAGGCTGGTTTAGATTTTGAAATTTCTGGCCGCGTAAAAAGTGTTTATTCGCTTCATAAAAAATTAAAAAAGACAAAAGGTGATATTGACCGAGTTTATGATTTGATGGCTCTGCGGATTATTGTTAATTCGAAAGATGATTGTTATCGTGTTTTGGGGATTTTGCATTCGATTTATAAACCAATGATTGAGCGAATTAAAGATTATATTTCAATGCCAAAGCCAAATGGCTATCAATCACTTCACACAACAGTAATTACTCCTTCGAAACTGATTGCAGAGTTTCAGATTCGAACTCGCGATATGCATGAATTTGCCGAGCGTGGTTTGGCGGCAAGTTTCCATTATCATGAGCAGAAATCGAGTAAAGATTACATTTCTGGAGCTACCTCGAAAAAGCGGAGTGAAGTTAAAGGTAATGGTGGTCTTTCGAACGAATTGCAATGGATTGTTCAACTCCAGGATGTGGCGCAACGTTTAAGAGATGGTGAGGAGATTGACCCAGAGCAACTTCAGATTGATATTTTTGGTGATAGAATTTTTGTTTATTCACCAAAAGGTGATATTTATAATCTGCCAGAAGGCGCATTGCCGCTTGATTTTGCTTATATGGTGCATAGCGATATAGGTAAACATGCTTATGCTTTTCGGGTTAATGAAAAAATTCACGCTTTTGATAAGCCGCTTGAAAAAGGTGATGTTGTTGAGGTTTTGACGCGAAAAAATTCTGAGCCAAAAATTGATTGGCTGGAATTGGTGAAAACTTCGCACGCAAGGATTAAGCTCCGTTCACAACTTCGCCAAAGAGGAGATTTAGAGCCGATCAAAAATGCAGAGGCAATTAAAGCAAGAAAATCTAACGAGAAATAGAAAAATAAAAAGACGTTCGGGTGAATGTCTTTTTTGTTAAAGATTTTTACTTATTTTTTTCTTCAAGTTTTATTATTCTATCTTTATTGCTGTATACTTCAACCATTGTGCTCCAATAATTTTCTTCAGAGCCTTTGTAGTGCCAAATAAATAATCCAGTTAATATAACTAACCATACAAAAGCTAATATTATTGATGAAATAATTACAATATCTTTTTTACTTTTTTGTGGCTTTTTCATATTTTTTCCTTTATGTTAAAAATGAGTAATTTTAAGTCTCGCTCAGAACTATCGTAGCTTCTAAAATATTTTTTTGATTTTCATTCGAAAATTCTTTTTGAAATTTACTATTTGTTAATTTCTATATCAACGCAATAATATTAGCATAAGATTAATCGAAAGTCAACGATTTTAAATCTGGATTTTTAAAAGCGTTTATGTTAAAATGGTTGTAGGAAATTTAATAAAAAAGGAGACGAAATGTCTAAAAAAATTGCAATTAATGGATTTGGGCGAATTGGTCGCAATGCTTTTAAATTAGCTTTCGAAAGAGATGATATTGAAGTTGTTGCTATCAACGATTTAACAGATACAAAAACTCTAGCTCATCTCTTAAAACATGACTCAACTTATGGAACTTATCATCATGACGTTTCTTATGATGACAATTCGATTTTTGTTGCTGGAAAGCAAATTCATGTTTTAGCAGAAAAAGACCCAGCACTTTTGCCTTGGGGAGAATTTGGTGTTGATGTTGTTATTGAAGCGACCGGATTATTTGTTCAACCAGAAAAAGCTCGAGCGCATATTAATGCTGGCGCTAAAAAAGTTGTGATTTCGGCTCCTGCAAAAGGTGAAGGTGCAAAGTTTATTGTGCTTGGCGTGAACGAACATGAGCTCACTCGTGAAGATGATATTATTTCGAATGCAAGCTGTACGACAAACTGTATTGCTCCTGTTATGGCAATTCTTGAACGAGAATTTGGAATTGAAAAATCTTTGATGACAACAGTTCATTCTTACACTGCAAGCCAGCGAATTTTAGATGCTCCTGCAAAAGATTTGCGAGAAGCTCGTTCTGCGGCTGAGAATATTGTTCCAACAACAACTGGTGCTGCAATTGCAACCGCAAAAGTTATTCCTTCTTTAGTTGGTAAATTCGATGGTCTTTCTGTACGTGTTCCGACTGCGGTAGTTTCGTTAAGTGATATTACTGCTGTTTTGAAAAGAAATACCACGAAAGAAGAAATTAATGAGGTATTTAAGCGTGCTGCAGCTGATCCTTTTTATCAAGGTATTTTAACTGTAACTGAAGAGCCGCTTGTATCTACAGATTTTAAAGGAAATTCTCACAGTTCTATTGTTGATCTTGAATTAACTAATGTTGTCGGTGGAAATTTGGTTAAAATTGTTGCTTGGTATGATAACGAATGGGGATATTCTAACAGATTAGTAGAAATTGTTGCAGATGTTGCAGCTAATATTTAAGGAGTAAAATGAAGATTTTTCTTGGCGCAGACCACAGAGGTTTTTACTTAAAAGAGAAAGTTTTTAAATACTTAAAAGAGGGCGGATACGATGTCGAAGATATTGGCGGTTTTGAATATGACCCGAATGATGATTTTCCTGAATTCGCTCGTGTGGCGGTTTCGAAAATACGAGCCAATGAAAAATATGACCCAAGAGCGATTTTGATTTGTGGCGGCGCTCAAGGAATGGGAATGGCTGCAAATCGTTTTAAAGGTATTCGTGCATCTGTTGTTTGGGAACCAGAAGAAGCTAAATGGACTCGCAATGATAATGATAGCAATATAATTTGTTTGCCTGCCCGCGTTTTCGATAAAGATGAGGCTGAAGCTAAGTGGAAAGAAACAGTTGATGTTTGGCTAAAAACTCCATTTGCAGCTGCTCCAAGATTTGTAAGAAGAAATAAACAGATTGATGAGGTATAGATGTCGATAATAACACCAGCAATTTTAGCAACTAATCCAGATGAATATAAAGCTCAAGTTGAGGCAATTTTTCCTTTTGCAGAAAGAGTTCACATTGATGTAACAGATGGTAATTTTGCGCCTAATTTAACATTGCCTGAAACGCAAATTTGGTGGCCTCAAGAATGGAAGGTTGATATTCATATGATGGTCACTCGCCCGAGCGAGCATATTGATACAATTATTAAACTTAATCCGAATATGGTAATTTTTCATGCTGAAGTTGAAGAAGACTTAGTACCAATTTTCGAAAGGCTTAAAAACGAAACGATGATTAAACCTGGTTTAGCTTTACTTCGTTCAACTGTTCCAGAAACTGTCGCGCCCGCAATTCAGGCAGCTGAGCATATTTTGATTTTTAGCGGAAATTTGGGTGAAATGGGTGGTCATGCAAGTATGATGCAGCTCGAGAAGATTCGCTTAATTAAAAAGATTAACAGTAATGTTGAGATTGGCTGGGATGGCGGAGCTAATCTTTCGAATATTTTCAATTTGGCACAATCTGGTGTCGATGTTATAAATGTTGGTTCGGCAATTATAAATTCACAAAATCCTGAACAAAGCTATAAGCAGATGGAAGCTGAGATTAACCGAAAAGGGGCAATTTAAAAGTGAATTTGCCAAAAATTCTTTCAATTGGAGCAGCTACCCAGGATGTTTTTTTGAGCAATTCACCTGAATTTCGTTTGATTTCAATGGCAGAAAACCAAGATGTAGTTGAATTCCAACTCGGTTCGAAAATTGATATTCAAAATATTGAGATTTCGAGTGGTGGTGGTGCCACTAATGCTGCAACAACTTTTGCGAGGCAAGGTTTGATTTCAAGTTTTATGGGTGTGGTTGGAGAAGACTCTTCGGGTGAACAAATTTTAAAAATGCTTGATGAAGAATCTATTGATACTTCGCGTGTTGAATTTTCGAAAAGATTTAATACAGATTATTCAACTATTATTTTAGCACCAAATGGTGAACGAACGATTTTAACTTATCGTGGTGTCTCGGAACATATTTATGCTGAAAATTTTGAATTAAAATATGGTGAATTTGATTGGATTTATGTTTCGAACTTAGCTGGTAGGTTTGATGCGCTCCTAAAAATTTTTAAAGAAGCTGTAAAAAAAGGTGCAAAAATAGCGTGGAATCCTGGCAAGAAAGAACTCCAAGAGCCTGAAAAAGTTCGAGCTCTACTTCAAGATGTTGATATTTTAATTGTAAATAAAGAGGAGGCAAGTTTAATTTTTGAGGGAGTTTCTGCTGAAGAACTGATTCGAAATGCTTGTAGTTTTGTGGAAGTTGCAATTTTAACAGATGGAGCGAATGGTGTTTGGGCAGCTTCTGATGGCAAAATTATTCGTGCTGGAATGTATGAAGATGTACCATCGCTAGATAGGACTGGTGCTGGTGATGCGTTTGGTTCAGGCTTTGTTAGCCAGTGGGCTCAGGGTGCTGATATTAAAGAAAGTATTTTATTCGCCAGCGCAAATTCAACATCAGTAATTCAATATATGGGTGCAAAAAAAGGGATTTTGCATAAGAATGCAAAGCTTCATTCAATGCCAATGCAGGAGATTCAGTTATGAGAAGTTATAGACTCTCGGAATTGCTCGGATTGAGCGGTGCTTATGCAAGAAAATTTGATTTTGGTGTTTCGAAAATAGAAGCTAAAAAACCAGAATTAAAGAGTGTTTCAGCTCAAATTATGGCGGAGTTGTATCGAAAATCACATAATATTGAGAAAAGGCTGGGGTTTTCTGGCGATAGTATTTTGATGATTGAAGCTTTTTCGGCTTTAGTTAATCATCTGAATGATGAAGGATTTTGGGCTGAATTTGGCAATGCAATATTTTTCGCGGAAGATGGTTTGGTTTCAGCAAACAAAAAAGATGTTGAAAAAAATAAAAGAATAATGAACTTGGCTGAGCATTCAAAAGATTTTTTCGAAAAAGAATTAAAACAACAAATTCTTAATAAATATCAGCAGGAATTTTCGAATTATTCAATTAAGCAAATAGAAGAAAAATTATTTTAAAAGGAGAAGAATGAGATATCAAATTTGTGTTTCGGGAGCGGCAACGGGCGATAGTGTTTTAGCTTCACGAGATTTAGCTTTTAGGCTCGGGCAAGAGATTGTTCGGCGGGGAAAAATTCTAACAACTGGTGCAACGGTTGGTCTACCACACCACGCAGCTTTGGGCGCAGTTAGTGTTAAGGGGCGAACGGGCTTGAGTATTGGTTTTTCACCCGCTTCAAGTTTTCGCCAGCATGTTAATACATATAAATTACCATTTAAGCCTTTTGATTATATTAATTTTACGGGAATGAGCTATGTTGGACGCGATACTCATTTAGTACTTTCAAGCGATGCAGTAATTACGGTTGGTGGTCGAATGGGCTCACTTCATGAACTTGCGACTGCTTTAGAATCTCGCAAGGTTTGCGGTGTTTTGCTTGGAAGCACTGCTTTAGCAGATTATGTTCCAACACTTTTGCAAAATGTTGAAGCTCCGGGCACGAAAGATATCATTTATGATAATAACCCTGAGCGGCTTGTTCGAAAAGTGATTGCAAGGCTAGATGAAAAAAATGCAGATTTTATTGCACCACGAGATGACGAACATCTTTCAGAAAAGCGTGCTGGAAACGGATAAAATATTTTAAAACTGCTCAATTTGGGTGGTTTTGCTTTTTATTCAAAAATATTATAAAATATAAATAATGAAATATCGCGAGTTTAAATTAAAATCAAAATATCAACCAACCGGAGATCAGCCGCAAGCAATTTCGCAATTAGTTGAAGGTTTAAAAAATGGTGAGCGTGAACAAACTTTGTTGGGCGTGACTGGTTCGGGTAAAACTTTTACAATGGCAAATATTATTCAAGCGGTTCAAAAGCCAACTTTGATTTTGGCGCATAATAAAACCCTTGCCGCACAGCTTTACGGTGAATTTAAAAAATTTTTTCCTGAGAACGAAGTTCATTATTTTGTGAGCTATTTTGACTATTATCAGCCAGAAGCTTACATTGCTAGCACAGATACATATATCGAGAAAGACTCACGAATTAATGAAGAAATCGAAAAACTCCGCCATGCCGCAACCGAGGCACTTTTAACTCGAAGTGACACAATTATTGTTTCGAGTGTGAGCTGTATTTATGGCATTGGTTCACCGGCGAGTTATATGCAAATGGCGCTACATATCAAACCTGGAATGCGATATAACCGAGAGAAGTTTTTGCGTCACTTGAAAGATACTCAATATGAACGAAATGATGTAGATTTTGCACGTGGAACTTTTCGGGTTCGCGGCGATACGGTTGACATTTTTACAGCTGGCTCAGATTTAGCGGTACGAGTGGAATTCTTTGGCGATGAAATTGACCGCTTGATCATATTGAATCCACTTACGGGCGAAATTCTAGAAAAGCCACAGTTTTTTGATATTTTTCCAAATTCACATTATGCTACGCCAAAGGAAATTATTGATCGAGCGATTCCACAAATTGAGAAGGAATTTTATGCACGCCACGAATATTTCGAAAAAAATAAGAAGTTTTTGGAAGCTCAACGCCTAACACAGCGCACTAAATATGATCTTGAAATGCTCCGTGAAACAGGTTTTGTTAAAGGTATCGAAAATTATACGCGCTATTTAACTGAGCGTTCAGCTGGTGAGCAGCCGGCAACTTTGCTAGATTATTTTCCTGATGATTTTTTGCTTTTAGTTGATGAATCGCATATGACTTTACCGCAAGTTCGTGGAATGTTTAATGGTGACCGTGCTCGCAAAACAGTTTTGGTGGATAATGGCTTTCGTTTGCCATCAGCACTAGATAATCGTCCGCTAACTTTCGAAGAATTCTATAAGCATATTAATCAGGCAATTTATGTTTCAGCAACTCCTGGTGATTTTGAACTCGAACATTCACCAAAACCAGCTCAGCAGGTAATTCGCCCAACAGGTTTGCTTGATCCTAAAATTGAAGTTCGAAAAATTGAAGGTCAAGTTGATGATTTAATGGAAGAAATTCGAAAGCGAATTTCGAAAAATCAGCGTATTCTAGTGACGACTTTAACCAAGCGGATGGCGGAAGATCTGAGCGGATTTTTAGAGGAAAATGGTGTGAAAACGGCGTATATTCATAGCGAAATTGACACGTTGGAGCGTGGTGATATTTTGCGTGATTTGCGCAGTGGAGTTTATGATGTTTTGGTGGGAATTAACCTTTTGCGTGAAGGCTTGGACTTGCCAGAAGTTTCACTAGTAGCAATTATGGATGCCGATAAAGAAGGCTTTTTGCGCTCAGAAAGTGCGTTGATTCAAACGATTGGGCGAGCGGCTAGACACGAGGAAGGAAAAGTGATTATGTATGCCGATAAAATTACACGCTCAATGAAGATCGCAATTGATGAAACAAACCGGCGGCGAGAGATTCAACAAAAATATAATTTCGAAAACGGAATTACGCCAAAAAGTGTGGCTAGTGAGATCAGTGAAGGTTTGCGCGCAATCATTCCGCAAAAAGATAAAACACCAAAATTAGATCTGCGAAAAATTCCGCGTGAAGATTGGGAGCATTTAGTGCGAGATTTAACAAATCAAATGAATCTTGCCAGTGCGAATTTGCTTTTTGAGGAGGCGGCAGATTTGCGAGATCAGATTGCGGAGATTCGAAAGAAGATGGCGAAATAGGAGATTTATGAAATTTATTAATCAAAAAGACAAGAAAGTTTTTAAAATAATTGCGGTTTTGTTGCTCATCTTATGGAATTTAATTCTTTCGGCTGGAGTAATTTTTCTTCATCAAAGAATTAATAACGATATTAAGACTTCGGGCGAAATTAATGTTGCTCAAATGAATTTAATAAATAAGCTAAATCAACGAATCGAAAAACTTGAGAAAAAATAAACTTAAAGGCTTCCATTTTTTGGAAGTTTTTTACTTTAAAAATCTTTCGAAAAGTGATATACTTAAGTGTATGGAAAAAATATCAAAAGACGAAGTTAAACACTTGGCAGAACTTTCAAGCATTTCGCTAAGTGAAGAAGAAATTTCGAATCTTCAAACTGATTTGGGAAATATTGTTGAATATATCGAGCAACTTAGCGAATTAAACACAGATGGTGTTGAGCCAACTTATTCGGTTTCGAAAAATCAAAATATTTGGCGAGAAGATAAAATTGATGATTATGGTGTAAAACGAGATGAACTTTTAAAGTTAGCGGGTGAAAATGTTGAAGATAATCAGGTAAAAGTTCCAAAGGTTTTGTAGGAGAATTATGACGAATATTTTTGAAATTAGAGAACAAGTTCTATCTGGAAAGAAAACTGCAGTTGAGTTTGTTAAAGAAGCTATTTCGAAGGCAAAAAATGCTGAAAAATTCAATGCTTTTACGAGCTTGACCGAAGAGCGAGCTTTAGCGCGAGCGCAAGAAATTGATGATAAGATTTCAAAAGGTGAAGAAGTTGGTGAGCTTGCAGGTGTTCCTTTTGTGGCGAAGGATAATTTTTTGGTATTTGGTTCACCTTCAACAGCTTCAAGTAAAATGTTGAAAGATTTCGAAACGCCGATTCAGGCAACTGCGGTTGAAAAACTTGAAAAAGCTGGTGCAATTTGTATTGGAAAGTCAAACTTAGATGCTTTTGCTCACGGTGGTTCAACTGAAAACTCGGCTTTTGGCGTAACTAAAAACTCAGTTGATGAAACGCGGGTTGCTGGTGGCTCATCTGGTGGTTCGGCGGTAATTACTGCGCTTGATATTGTGCCTTTTGCGCTTGGAACTGATACTGGAGGTTCAATTCGCCAGCCAGCAAGTTTTAACGGTGTCTATGGCGTAAAACCAACTTATGGCACAGTTTCACGATTTGGTGTGGTGGCGATGGCTTCTTCAACCGACACGATTGGTGTTTTTGCAAAAACTGCTAAAGAAAGTGAACTCGTGATGCGCATTATGGCTGGTCTTGACGCGCGTGATGCGATGACTTTGCCCGATTTTTGGCAAGAAGAGCAAGTTCCAAAAAAGGCAAAAATTGGAGTAGTTAAAGAATTTCTTAGTGAAGGGGTTGACCCGGAAGTTCGAAAAATAACTGAAGCTTATATTGGAAAAATGCGAAAAGCTGGGCATGAGATTGTGGAGGTTTCTCTACCTATGAGTAAATATTCGCTCGCTATCTATTATATTATCGTTCCAGCTGAAGTCTCTTCGAACTTAGCGCGATATGATGGAATTCGTTATGGTTTACGCTCAAAATCCGCTCAAAACTTGGGCGAGGTTTTTGGCAAGTCTCGCGATGAAGGTTTTGAAGCTGAAAATAAACGCCGAATTATGATTGGTTCATATGTTTTATCGAGCGGATTTTACGACGCTTATTATTTGAAGGCGCAAAAAGCTCGCACTCTTTTGATTGACGAATTTAATAAGCTTTTCGAAGAAGTTGATTTTTTGGTTGGCCCTGTTGCACCAACTCCTGCATTTAAAATTGGTGAAAATGCTCACGACCCAGTAAAAATGTATCTAGCTGATATCTTGAGTGTGCCAGCTTCACTTGCTGGACTTCCTGCGGTTTCTGTTCCGGCTGGTAAAACTGAAAATGGCTTACCTGTCGGTGTTCAAATTATCGGAAAGATGAAATCGGACGCAAAAATTCTAGCTTTAGCTGATGAATTGGAGAAAAACTAATGGATTTAGTAATTCTTTCGGTTTCTATTTTGATTTGCGCTGGCCTTTTGTTTTTCTTTATTGGAATTACAAAAACTGAAAAAATACAACTTGATAAATTAAAGTTTCAGGGCGATTGGCTAAAAATAGAAAATTCAATCAAAAAAGATGAACCTGCAACTTGGCACTTGGCGTTAATTAATGCCGATAAACTTGTTGATACAGCGATGCGGGAGCTTCGAATTTCTGGCCAAACGATGGGTGAGCGGCTGAAAAATTCGAAAGATAAATTTTCAAGCCCGAATTCAATCTGGCACGCCCACAAACTTCGAAATGTGGTTGCGCATGAGAATGATGCACAAATTAATTTTGATCAAACTCGCCGAGCAATGAATAGTTTTAAACAAGCTTTGAAAGATTTAGGAGCAATTTAATGGAAGATATTTTTAAAAAATACGAAATGACAATTGGGATTGAGTGTCATGTTCAGTTAAAAACTAAAACCAAGCTTTTTAGCGGAAGTGATAATGATGCACGAGACAAATCGCCGAATGAAGCAACCTCGCCGATTGATTTTGGTTTGCCTGGAATGTTGCCGGTTTTAAATAAAGAGGCAGTTCGTCTAGCTGTGCGAGCTGGAAAAGCGCTGAACGCAAAAATTGCCAATGTAAGCCGATTTGATCGAAAACACTATTTTTATCCAGATTTGCCAAAGGGTTATCAAACATCGCAACTCTATCAGCCAATTATTGGTGAGGGTGAGATTATTGCGCCACTTCCTAGCGGCGGTGAAGTAAAAGTTCGAATCGAGCATGCTCATCTCGAAGAAGATGCCGGAAAACTCACTCATTTTGGTGATCATTCTTTGGTTGATTTAAATCGTGCCGGAACTCCTTTAATTGAAATTGTGTCAATGCCCGATATTCATTCGGCCGAAGAGGCGCGTACCTATGCTGAAGAACTCCATAAGCGAATGGTTTTTGCGGATGTTACAAATGGTGATTTATATCAAGGGAATATGCGTTTTGATGTAAATATTTCAGCGAGAAAATTTGGTGATGAAAAACTTGGAACACGAACAGAAATTAAGAACTTAAACAGTTTTCGAAGTGTTGAACGAGCGGCTCAATATGAATTTGAGCGCCAAGTGAGATTGCTTGAAAAAGGTGAGAAAATTAAGCAGGAAACTCGCGGTTGGCTTGACGACAAGCAAAAAACAGTTTCGCAACGAAGCAAGGAAGAGGCTCAAGATTACCGATATATGCCCGATCCAGATATTCCTCCGATTGTTTTAAGCGATGAAGAAATTTCGAAAATGCAGGCGCAATTTCCGATTATGCCAGATTATTTCCGTGAAAAATTTAGTGTTTTTGGGCTTGATAGCTCTGTGGTTGAGTACGCCTTGAGTGATTATCGAATTGCTGAACTACTCCTTGCAACTTGGGGTGATGGTCCTTGGCCGGTTTCTCAAGAAGAATTAATAAGTGAAGTTGGAATTGATAGCTACACTCTTGAAGAGCATAAAGAAAACATGAAGCGAATTTTCAACTGGTTTGCATCAACGCCAAGCGAGGAGATTGATTTAGAAAAACTCTACAAAGGTTATCTTGGTCCTCGTAGATTAACTCTTCTCGCTCATTTGGTTAATGAGAAAAAAGTTAGCTCAAATGGCGGCCATCAAATTTTCTTGGCAATGCTTAAAGATGAAAATCTAGAATTTATGCCAGAAAAGATTGCCGAAAAAATGAATTTACTTCAAGTTTCAGATGAGGGTGCTATTGCAAAAATCGTTGATGAAGTAATGAGTGATGCAGCTTCACAAAAAGCGATTGAAGATATTCGAAGCGGTAACGATAAAGCAATTGGTTTTTTGGTTGGTCAGATTATGAAAAAGTCGCAAGGTAAGGCGAATCCAGCTTTGGCACAAAAATTGATTCGTGAAAGGTTATAAGTGGAAGAAAAATTTGAATTTCAAGCTAATTTTAATGGCGATAAAAATATTGCTGGTAGTTTGATTTTTTCAGCTAGTGGGATAGAGTTCTATGAAGATTTTGCTCTATCTCGCCCACTTGAGATCTATCTAAAACCGAATGAAATTCAAGAGATTAATTTTATTGATACTGCTGACGAAGTTTATCAGCCCGGAATTTTTCGAATTCTATTTTTAGGAATGTTAGCTTTTGGCCGCCCAAAAAATTGGCAGAAAAAATCTTGTCGAATCGAGGTTGAAATGCTCGATGGAAATCTTTATTATTTTACTATAAATGGATATTCTCCATTAGATATTCGAACTCAAGTAAACAAGATTGTGTCAGGATATTTTTAGATTTTTTCAAAAAACTATTGACATAAGAATTATTTTATGGTAAAATACAAAATAGATTTGAATAAAATCA
>CAUUYC010000005.1:0-37838 GCA_963549415.1 uncultured Saccharimonas sp. (SeqCode) | reverse complement strand
GAACGCCAGCTTTTTCTTGGTCGATGTACCTGAGGACGCCAGCTTTTTCTTGGTCGATGTACCTGAGGACGCCAGCTTTTTCTTGGTCAACATATCTTAGAACGCCAGCTTTTTCTTGGTCGATTCGATTATTCGTATTTTGAATACTACTCTTTAGCGCAGCAATTTCATTTCTAACTTCTTGGCGCAAATTATCGTTCGATGATTTAGCCGCCTGAGCCGCATTATTAGCTTTCAAATTATTTATCTTTTGTTTTAGTAATTTAATAGAATTTTGTACAATAAGCCTGTTAGCTGCGGTTAATGGAATTAAACTTTCCTGAACAGCACTTTCATAATCAGTGACATATTTGTATGCAGTATCTAAATCTTTTGCTTGAGCGATTGACTTCTCAAGAATCTTAAGCTGCCCTTCGATGGTAGCAACATAAGTAATTTGTTCCTCTTCCGGCGTCAATGCATAAGCCTGAAGTCCAGAACCCACCGTACTCACTCCAGAAATCGCAAACACCGCAACGACAGCTGGAATTATAATTTTATTCTTCATAAAACTCCTTTAATTTTATATTGCAACACCAAAATACACCATCCATAATTAATTTGCAAGCATGAGCTTAATGTTTTATAATATTATTTTTCGAAAATTTTTATTTGCATTTTTTAAAATAATTTGCTAAAATAGAAAAGTTATGAAAAAGAATTTACATCCAACCGAATATCGCCCTGTCGTATTTAGCGACGAGGTGGCTGGATTTGCTTTCTTGACTCGCTCAACAGCAGATTCAAAAGAAACTATCAAATGGGAAGACGGCAACGAATACCCACTTGTAAAAATGCACATCTCAAGTGCTTCTCACCCATTCTTTACTGGTGAAGAAAAAATCATCGACACCGAAGGTCGTGTTGACCGCTTCAAACGAGCTCAAGAAATGGCTGCTGCTCGTAAAGAAGCTTTGGCAAACAAAGCCAAAAAGCAAGCTGCTGAAAAAGCTAAAAAAGCTGAACGATAATTCATCTAAAAATAAAAATCTCACAATTAAACGTGAGATTTTTTATTTTATTATTTTACCCGCCAATCAATTGGAGTTTCACCATTTTGTTCTAAAAATTTGTTCGCTTTCGAAAAAGGCCTTGAGCCAAAAAATCCACGGCGTGCTGAAAATGGCGAGGGGTGTGCACTCTCAATTTTAAGATGCTTCGGGTTCGTTATTCGAGTGCCAATTTTTTGTGCATGCGCTCCCCACAAAATAAAAACTAACGGCTTTTCGAAATCATTCAAAAAGTCTAAAACATGTTCTGAAAATTCCATCCAACCAAAATTTGCGTGGCTTGCTGGCTTGCCTTTTTCAACACTAAAAGACGTATTTAAAAGTAACACGCCCTGCTCCGCCCAAGATTCTAAAAAACCATCGCTGGCTGGCTCAATTCCTAAATCGCTTTGCAGTTCTTTATAAATATTTTGCAAACTTGGCGGAATTTTAACACCTTTTTTAACCGAAAAACTCATACCATGCGCTTGGCCTTCTCCATGATAAGGATCTTGGCCAATAATCACAACCTTAGTTTTTTCAAGCGGGCATTTTTTAAAACAAGAAAAAATTTCTTCTCTTGTAGGAAAAATATCTTTCGAAATACGCTCACGCTCAACTTTTTGCCACAACTTTTTAAAATACGGTTTTTTGGCTTCGGCCTCAATAAATTCACGCCAAGAGGTTATTCTCATATCAAAATCTTACCATAACCACAATCAAATTTCAACACTTCAAATTTATACAAATTTCTGGTATAATATTTTCATATGCCAAAAATTGATTTAAATCTTAAAAAACTTAAAACTGAACGCGAAGAAATTCAGAATTTTTTGAGCGAGCCAAATGCTTATTCTTCGCCTGATTTTTCCGCTAAAAACAAGCGATTCACCGAACTTGAAAAAATTATTGAAAAAGGTGAAATGCGTGAAAATCTTGAAAAAAATATCGAAGAAGCGCGCGAACTTGCTAGCCTTGAAACTGGTGAACTTGCAGAACTTGCCAAAATTGAAATTACCGAAAGCGAAGAAAAACTTGCCAATCTTGAGCAGGAACTTTTCGAAATGCTTCTTCCTAAAGATCCAAACGACGAGAAAAACGTAATCGTTGAGATCCGTGCAGGAGCTGGCGGCGATGAAGCTTCCCTTTTTGCAAGCGAACTTTACCGCATGTATTTACGATATTGCGAACAAAATGGCTTGAAAACCGAACTTTTGAGCGAATCTGCCAACGATGCTGGTGGCTATAAAGAAGTTGTTTTTGGAGTGAAAGGTGATGCTCCCTACTCAAAATTAAAATTCGAAAGTGGTGTTCATCGAGTTCAGCGTATTCCCGCTACCGAATCGCAAGGACGAATCCACACTTCAACCGTAACGGTAGCAGTTTTGCCTGAGGCCGAAGAAGCCGACATTGAAATCAATCCAAATGATTTGCGAATCGATGTTTATCGCTCGGGTGGTCATGGTGGCCAAAGCGTGAACACGACCGATTCTGCTGTGCGAATCACCCACATTCCAACTGGTATGGTGGTTACAAACCAAGATGAAAAATCACAAATTAAGAACAAGGAAAAAGCCCTTGGAATTTTGCGTGCGCGCCTACTTCAAGCTAAAATTGATGAAGAAAACGCCAAACTTACCGCCGAACGCCGTAGTCTAATTGGCTCTGGCGACCGCTCCGAAAAGATTCGAACTTACAACTTCCCGCAAGATCGCATCACCGACCACCGGATTGGCTTCTCAAGAAGCAATATTCCAGCCGCAATGAATGGGCAAATTTCAGATATTGTTGAACACTTACAAGCTGCCGAGCTTGAATTCTTGGCCGCTAACGCTTCAGAAAATAACTAATTTATGCGAGAGACTATTGAATCTTGGCTGAAAAAATCAGCTCAAAAACTTAGAAATGCTAAAATTGAAAGCTCACAACTTGATACTGAGCTAATTTTAGCAAACGTTTTAAAAGTTGAACGAACTTTTTTACATGCAAACCCGCAAAAAAAGCTTTCGAAAACTCTGGTTTTTCACGCAAATAATTTTTTAAATAAGCGCCTAAAGAGGATTCCGCTCGCTTATATTTTTCGAGAAAAGGAGTTTTTTGGAAGAACTTTTTTCGTGAACGAAAATGTACTAGTTCCTCGCCCAGAAACTGAAACCTTAATTGAAATTACTAAAAAAATTGCCAAAAATGGCGATAAAATTTTAGATGTTGGTACAGGTTCTGGAATAATTCCAATCACTCTAAAAGCTGAGCTCGGCGAAAATATTGATTTTTTTGCGAGCGATATTTCGCTTCAAGCGCTTTCTGTGGCGAATCTAAACGCTATAAAAATCCTTGAAAGTAAAATTGAGCTTTTCGAAAGTGATATTTTAAGCCAAATACCGTCAGAAATTCTTTCGAAAATAACAATAATTACAGCAAATTTGCCGTATGTTAATAAAGATTGGGTGAATTTCGAAAAGAACAATGAGCTGCACCATGAACCACAAATTGCACTTTATGCTCAAAAAAATGGATTAGAGACAATTTTTAATTTATTTTTTCAAGCTCAAGATTTACCAAAATTGCAAAAAATTATTCTTGAAGCTGACCCTTCTCAATTTGAGGAAATTGAAAATTACGCCAAAAAATATGGTTTCTCAAAAACTTATTCAGAAAATTATACAATTGTTTTCGAAAAAAAATAACCCCAAAAAGGGTTATTTTTATTTATGATATTCTTCAAGAGTTGCACGAGTAGATTTTTCTCTACCGTCTCGAATATAAGAAATTTCAACAGTATCACCAACGGACTTTTCGCCGATTAAAGAACTAACGCTGAAATTTTTAGAAACCTTAATACCATCAATTTTTGTAATTATATCCCCATCCTTTAAACCAGCTTTTTGTGCAGGGCTACCATAGATAATTGCATTACCTTTTCTTGACTTAACTAAAGCACCTTTCGAAACATCAAGATTATATTTTTTTCTAATTTGTGGATTAATTGATATATAACTTGTTCCAAGATAAGCTCGTTTCGGCTCCTTACCTTCGCTAATAGACTTTAAAATACCCTTTACTGAAGAGATTGGTATTGCAAAACCAATGCTTTGAGCTTTAGAGGCGACTGCAGTATTAATTCCAATCACCTGCCCCTGTGCATTCACTAAAGGACCACCAGAATTTCCACTATTGATTGCCGCATCTGTTTGAATCATATCGGTCAAAACTTCTCTTGAAGAACCGTCTTCACTAGAGGCCTCAACCGTACGGCCAATCCCAGAAATAATACCACTCGTAACAGTACCGTCATATTCGCCTAAAGCATTTCCGATCGCAATCACTTGCTGTCCAATATTTATCTTCTTCGAATCTCCAAGTTCGGCGGCCTTCAATCCTTTTGCGTTCGAAATCTTTAAAATTGCAATATCACTCATTGGGTCAATCATAACCACCCTAACGCTTTCATAAGAATCGCCGCTATTAGTAATAACTAAAATCTCAGAAGATTTTTCAATAACATGCTTATTTGTTAAAATATATCCATTTTCACTAATAATAATTCCCGTTCCTGCGCTTGCAGAATCTTCTGTTGAATAAAAGAATCTTGAACTTTTTTGATTTTTGCTAACAATAGAAACAACACTTTGCGAAACTCTATTCGCAACCGACTCAATCGAATTAGAATCCATTTGATTCGCAAAATTCGAAGCTTTATCGCTCGCCGAAAAGTTGAAGTTTGCAGATCCAGTTTTATTCTTATTGAAATTACTTTTTGATATAATTTGAGCTAAAATAATTACACAAAAGACAACCGCCACCATAATTATGGCTATTAAAAATTGACTTTTTGGCTTTTTAAAATATTTTCGAAAATTCATATTTTAACCCTTCGCAACCGGGATTGAAGAAAAGAATAACAATAAAGTCAAGATGAGAATTGTTGCAAAAATCACCTCTGGTAGAAATTCTTTTCGTTCCCTTTCTTTATCTTTATCTAAAAAAACCACATTAAACCCAATAAAACTTAAAACTGTTAAAATAATTGCTGCCTGAGGAATTACAAAATTAAAATATGGCGCAAAGTTAATGCGATAGCCAATCACTAAAAAGTTAAAAATCCAAGCAAATTCAGCAACAATTAGACCCCAAAAAAGGCTCAAAATCTCAATATTTAAATCTGCATAAGATGAGATAATATGCCGAATTGTTGAATATCCGAGCAAGAATGCCAAGATAAAAATTAAAACTTCGTTCCAACCGTAAGTAATCGAATATAAAGCCGAAAACCCAAAGAATACAGTGAAAAGAGCTTGAACTTGCACGAATAATTCTTTTGAGCTTGGTTTGATAATTGTTAACCAAAATATGTATAAAGCCAATAGTAGCCCTTGCGAAAAGATATAATCTATACCTGTTGAGAACATTAAAATAACTATACTCAACGAAAAGATTAAATCAACAAGATTTGATTTTACGTTTGCAAGCCAAAATCTTGGCCGAACAGCAAAAGTTCGCCATTTGCTTACAAAAACCAAGAGAATTGCAATCCAAGGAGTCTTAGTAATATAAATGGAGAGCCAAACAATAACCGCTAAAACAATATTTAAAAAAATATGCGCAATATTTCCCCAAAAAGAATGTTTTTTCGAAATTCTAATAAAATCCATACTTTTTCTATTATATCACACAATTTTAAAAATAACCATAATTGAAAATCTTTAAAAATCATGCTAAAATATAAAAATGAAGAGTAATTTTTGGCAACGGCATCCTCGAATAGCCGACACTTTCGGGATTTTTGTTTTCTTTTTTTGTGTAACTTTAGGAACAATATTTATTAATACTTTTATTTTTCAAAGCTTCACAATTGTTGGCTCGAGTATGGAACCAACTTTTAAAGACGGCGATAAAGCCATCATAAATCGCTTACCCTTAACTTGGGCAAATTTTACGAACACAAAATTTGTACCAAAACGTGGTGAGATTATCGTTTTCGAAAACCCACAGTTTATCGACGGGATGAAAGATCAATATATTATTAAACGCGTGATTGCCTTTGCTGGTGAAAAAGTGAAAGTTGAAAAAGGAAAATTGACGGTTTATAACGATAAACACCCTAACGGTTTTAGCCCAGATGATAATTTTAATAATGAACCAAAAAAGTATACAAGTCATGATGGAGAATGGACTGTTCCAGAAAATGAAATATTCGTTTCAGGTGATAATCGCGAGGGAAATAATTCATACGATTCCCGAAGCGGTCTTGGCACTGTTCCGCTGTATAAAATTGTTGGCCCTGTCGCCTTTCGAATCTTTCCTTTTAATAAAATTCGCAATTTTGAATATTCACAGAACTATTAAAATGTAAAAAATAACCCTTTTAACAGAGTTATTTTTATTTTGAAAGAATTTCCTCAAGTCGCTTTAATTCTTCTTCACTTTTAAATTTAATGACGATCTTTCCTGAACCTCTTGCAGAAGTTTTAATATCTACATCTGCGCTCAGCTTTTTCGAAATATGCTTAACTGTTTTTTCAAAAGGATTGTTCACTTTTTTAGGTTCAACTTTTTTAGACTCTTCGATCTGTTTTTTATAATTCACCAAGAATTGCTCAATTTTACGTGAGCTCCAATTTTCTTCAATAATTTTCGGCAGAATCTTCTTGATAGTTTCCTCATCAATCTTTAAAAGTGGGCGTGCTTGGCCTTCTTTTAATTCGCCAGAAACAATATAATCTTTAACAATTTGTGGAAGTTTTAATAAACGCAAAGTATTCAAAACTGCACTTTCGCTCCTTCCGCCAACACGTTCGCCAATTTCCTTTGCCGTTAAATTAAATTGTTCACGAAGTTTTGAATAAGCTTCAGCCATTTCAAGAACATTCAAATTATCGCGCTGAATATTTTCGATCAAACTTAATTCAAGGCGGTTTTGGTCAGAAAGCTCGCGAACAACCGCGGGAACTCTTTCTAGTCCCGCGAGCTTTGAGGCACGATAACGCCTCTCGCCGGCAACAATTAAAAACTTCGAATTTTTTCGAACAACTACAATTGGCTGTAAAACACCATGAATTTTAATTGAGTTTGCGAGTTCTTCAAGCTTTTCTTTATTGAAGTGCCGACGAGGTTGCTCTGGATCAGGTGAAATATCAATAATTTTTAGCTCTTTTAGTTGGCTTTTATCATATTCCAAACCTAACTCTGAATCGATTTTTTCATCAATGATCATCTCGGTTGGAATCAAAGAAGAGAATCCACGACCAAGTCCTTTTTTTGCCATTATTTACCCCCTTCTATACGCTGAATAATCTCTTTCGAAACTGCTTTATAAGCACGAGCGCCCTTGCTGAATCTATCATAAACACCAATTGGAACACCGTGACTTGGAGCTTCTGCAAGACGAATATTCCGCGGAATTGCATTAGAAAAAATCTTATCTGGAAAGAATTTTTTAATTTCTTCAAGGACCTGCCCGCCCAAAGTTGTGCGAGAATCCACCATTGTTGGTAGAACTCCAAGAAGCTCGAGGTTTGGATTCATCCCCTTTTTCACAAGTTTCATACTTTCAAGAAGCTGGCCAAGGCCTTCCATCGCGTAAAATTCAGCTTGAACTGGTAGGATTAAATAATCACTAGCAATAAAACCATTCACAGTCAATAAACTCAAACTTGGTGGAGAATCCAAAATAACATAGTCAAAATCGGCTTCAACAGTTTTTAAAGCATCTTTCAATCGAGTAAATCGACCTTTTGCTGACGCAAGCTCAACTTCAGCATTAGCTAAAATCGGTGTACTTGGTGCAATTTTTAATTTTGAAAATTCTGTTTCAATAATAATTTCACCTAATTGTTTTTCGCCAGAAACTACATCCGCCATAGTAAAATCAAGGTTATTTTTATCAATACCAAGACCGCTAGTTGCATTTCCTTGTGGGTCAAAATCAACAAGAAGTGTTCGAAAACCCCGCTTTGCAATAAAATAAGCAATATTTATAGCGCTGGTTGTTTTACCAACCCCCCCTTTTTGATTGGTTATCGAAATCACCTTCATAATGTTCATATTATATCACAAACCTTTAGCACTTTCAACTTTATTTTAATCTTGATTTTTGGAATTTTGTATGTTAAAATAATAAAGATATTAAATTTAATGAGGATTTTATGAAAAAAGCAGTCATAAAAGTTGGCGGTAAACAATTTATCGTTAGCGAAAAAGAGACCCTTCTGGTGGACCTCCTCCCGCAAGGAACAAAAGAGCTCGAACTTGATGCTTTGATGCTTATTAATGGCGACAAAGTGGAAGTTGGAACTCCTGTTGTGAAAGGCGTGAAAGTTTCCGCTAAAGTTGTTGACGAACTTGTTAAGGGCGAAAAAATCCGCGTGATCCGTTACAAAGCTAAAAAACGCGTTCACAAAGAAAACGGACATCGTCAAAAATACACTAAAATTGAAATTGCTTCAATTAAATAATTAAAAGGCGGCCAGCCATTTAAAAACTAGCTCTCTACTCAAGGGCTAGTTTTTTGTTCATAGATTTGACTATATATTAGAGTTGGTGGATTCGATAAAACGCTTAATATTTAAATTGTGCGACATAATTATTTTACTAACTTTTCGAACCGCAAATCCAGTAAAACCAAAAAAAATAAACCCCGCTCATGCGAGGTTTATTTAGTTTTCGAAACTATTTTTTCTCTACTTTTTCAGATTTTTTAGCTTCGTGAGTTTTTGTCGCTTCAGATTCAACAACATCATTTGCTTTTTTCGTAAATTCAGCAGTTGCTTTTTTCATTTCTTCACGACTTCGGTACCAGTAAGCTACAGCACCAGTAATCGCCATAATCGCAATCACCATCATTGCAGCCTCAGCAGGACCAGTATGTGGTAGTTCACTTGGAACTTCAGCACATTTTGGATCATTAGCTGCAAGATTCTCAAGACCCGTAATCTTACATTTATCATTACAATTTGGGTCATTCTTCTTTAAGTTTCCTTTTCCAGGAATTTCACAAAATTCTTTGCGTTCTTGTGGTGTACAATTTTTTTGCACAGTTACAGTTGCTTTATCAGACTTTCCGCCGTTTTCAGTTAAAACTTGAGCCGTATTTGTGATTGTATTGTTTCCACAAATTAATTTCGAAGCATCAATTTTTGCACGGAAAGTTAGCGTCGCAGAACCACCAAACGAGTAATTTCCGATATTAATTCCAGATTTCACAACGTTATCACTCAAGATTTTACCAGCAGCATCTGATGGAGTTGTAATTCGAGTTGTTCCAGGAACAAGAACTAATCCAGCAGGAAGTAAATCTTTAATATTCACATTATTTTGTGAAATTGTTCCAGTATTCTTATAAGTGATTTTAAACTCAACTTCATCATTTAAACCGATATTTTGATTTTTTGCAAAATTATTTGCACCGGCTTTCGAAACTGTTTTAGTTGTTTCGAAATCTGCATAATCTGCTTTGAATCGATAAGTTATAACACCTGAATATTGATCACAGCCAGGAAGTATTCCATTCAAGCTATCATAACCAAGGTTTGTGCCAGAACCGAATAGATTTCCTCCATTCAAGATTTGACCATTTACTGCACCTTTTGTTGTAATTTTAGCTGATCCTTGAATATATCTCAAAGCAACATTTCGCGAAGGAGAACGCAAAACAGCTTGGTCCCAAACTTTTTGTGGTCGGGCGTTTCGAGCGGTAATTTCTGCCCGCACGAGACCTTCTTTACCTTTCGCAATAGTTGAAGGAACAATTGTGTTAAGTTTTGCGTCTAAAGCAATTCCACGATAGCTATTCTCTTTTGAATTTAAAGAACTTTTCGCATTGTTATGATAATAGATATAAACTTCATATTCTCGACCAGGTACAATATCAATACTATCAACAAAATTTCCCACACCAGCTTGACGAACTCGAACGAAATTTCGTTCATCTCCAACGGTTGGATTATTTGTAATAGAGTTAAATGTTACATAGTCGGCAGGGTTTTCGGCAGTGAAAGTTTGCCTTTCTGGACCATAGGCGAAAGCGCTTCCGCCTAAAGCTACCGCCCCGATGAGGGCTGCGAATGCCGCAACCCCCAAAGTTTGTAATTTATTTTTTACTAACATTTCTTACCTTTTTTATTTTATTGTTGTGTATTATTTTGATTTGTAGCAGCTGAAGCGCCATATGTTTGGTTATAATTTTGTTGAGCTGCCCAAACATCGTTATAATTCACAGTTTCGCCACCAATATTTACAGTTTTATTTTGCGCTTGCTCAGCCTCGCGAGCCTTAGCTTCAGCTTCAGCTTGCGCCTGTTTAGCTTGTTCTGCGGCTTGCGCCTGAGCTTCTGCAGTAGTTTCGCCAGCATATCCAGCTGGTTGCTCACCTATTTTTGAAACATCTATAGATTCATCAACACCTTCAGCTTTTATTTTACCGGTTACTGTTCCAGGAGTAACTTCAGGATTTATATTATTGTTCCTTTCCTCTTGAGAAGCTTCACCCATTAATTCACCTTTATCCATTCTAGTGACCGCATTATCTATATTATAGATAGACTGATCGGTCTTAAATTTGGTGTCATCATGTTTTTCAGGTGGAGTTTCTGGAGTTGGAGGTGTCTCTGGCGGAGTTTCAGGTGGAGTGTTTGGAGGTGTCTCTGGCGGAGTTTCAGGTGGAGTGTTTGGAGGTGTCTCTGGTGTGGTAGGTGGCGTTTTGGGCGGAGTTTCCGGAGGGGTATTTGGTGTAGGTGCTGGTGGGTTTTCGGTATTTGGTGCTGGTGGAGTATAAGTTTCTTCAAATGGAATTACTGGAGTTGTCCAAGTATTTGGAACTTCAGCAATTTTCTTCATAACCATTTGCTTACACTGATCACGAATCAAAATTTGTTGCCCATTTTTCAATTCAACTATACGAGCCGTTCCACCAAATGCACCTTCAGAATGAGCATAATCTTTATTAGAATTCACAAATAGCGAATAGTAATCACCATCCAAAGTTTGATTTCCAACAACTTTAGCGCCTTCCATATATTTCGAATATGCATCATTCAATTTTTGGAAAGCTGTCTGATCACCGCTTCGAGCAGCATCAACCAAATCATCAACCTCATTATTCGAAATTCCAAGTAGGTTCCGAGCAGATTCAGCATCGTTCACGAAGAATTGTCCCATATATTCGATATCATCTTCGTTGTGCGATTCGATCATTTTCTTTTGATATTCTTCATTCGAAAGTTTTGAAATATCCGTTCCGATAGAATATTTGTTCTCTTTTTGATCGATCTTATTATAATCATCATTTTCAGAGTCATATTTGCCGTTGTTAAAGTTCTTTTCACTTTCAGCTACAGAGCCATCACTGTTGAAATTTGCAGCTTCGTTTAAGCTATCTGCATGAACAGTACCAGAAAAAGTTTGCTCAGTTTGAGGAGAATTATCATCTGAACTAAGCCAATCATATACTATTTTACTGCCTATTCCACCTAATGTTATGCCAAGCATTCCTAATGCACCCCATTTCATAACTCTACTTCCAATGAACTTTTTAATTTTCTGGAATCGACCTGCTTTTTCTTCAATATTTGAATCAGTATCAATTGAAGAATTAGCTTTATTGAGTTCTCGCTCTTGACCACCAACTTTAAGGCTAGTTTCTAACATTCGCTCAAGCATTTCTTTATTCTCGGGAGTTAATTCATCTTTTTGAATTAGCTTTGAACGAACTTCTCGGCGGAATCGCGCCAATTCTTCAGCACTAGCACCTTTCGAAAGCAGTTCATTGAATTTATTTTCGGCGTCTAAAAGTTCAGTCACTTCCGGTTTTTGCTTTTCTGCATCATCGCCATTATTTAAGGCTTCATTTTTTACGCCATCATCTGGATTCGATTTTTTAACCTCAGGTTCTGTCATCGCATTTTCCCAAATTGTATCAAGAACCTTTTGGCGAAATCCTTCGGATTCACTGGCTTTTCGAAAATTCCACTGAGCTTGGTCATGCCAATCTTTAACCGCAATAGCACCTTCACCTTTCGAAAACTCATTCGAAGCTTCAATTAATTGCTGACGATATTTATTTTTAGCTTCTTCACTTTCCGCATTTTGAATCATTTTAGCCAACGAATTCATTCTTTGAATTTCTAAACTCGCTCCTACAGCTTGATCCATTTCTTCTTTTGAAAGAGTAGAAATTTCATAAGGTTGTTCGCTTTCAACTCGATTTTCACCATTTTCCATTTGGCGGTAGTGTTCGTCGCGCTCCATCATTTCGTCAAAAGCAACTTTATCGCCTTTGTGAATCGCATCACGAACAGATTTATCAAATTTTTTCGCACCTTTCTTCAATTCTTCTTCACGCTTTCTAAAAGCATCAGCCTCAGCCTTTGCTTCCTGTTTTTGGTTTAGCTCTTCACGAAGAACATCCCAAGAACCATAAACGTCTTCAAAAGACTTTCTTGTGTCTGGCGCAGAATTAAAATTTTCCCCGTTTTTCATTTCTGTCCTTGTTTATTTTTAATTTATTTTACTACCGTATTTTACCACAAGCGTATTAAAAAGTCAACACTTTTTTTAAAAAAAAATAAAATCGATATTTCTACCAATTTTATTTTTGCTAGATATTAAGCTGCAATGTTTCCAGAAATTGCTCGAATAATGTTCGAAAAACGTTTACCCGCTGGAACTTCTCGGCGAACAGATTTCATTGCACTAATTTCTTGAACGAGCTGTTCTTGTGTTTTAAACTGATTTTCACGCAAGCTAAATTTATCTTCACGGCCTTCATAAGTTTCAAAATTTGCATCATAATCTTCAAAATGCGTAATATGCATATTTCGAATTTCATCTTCATGCAAGAAAAAACTATTACTTTCGCGATCAGCGTTCCGCTCAGTTCGCGCATAAATATCGTTCAAATTTTCAAGAGCTTCATTTTTTAAATTCTCTTGAGATTTTTCAATTTCTTTTTGTTGTTCTGAATTTAGACTTTCGAAAGAGTCAAATTTAAAATCTTGAAATTCTTCAAAGCTATTCTCTTGCTCAAGAGATTTTTTATCTTGCTCGTTCGTATTGTAATCGTTTATCTTAAAATTTTCCATTTTTGCCTTTTGATTTTTTATGTTTTTTGTTTAAAAAATAACTTATGCTCGTATTATAGCATAAGTTATTTTAATTGTCAATATTTTGATTAAGCTTTTTTAAGTGAAATTTTTACTTCTGAACCTTCAACTTTTACAATCTGAACAAAATCAAGTTCATCTTCTGAAATTTCAGCCTTTGTAGTCAAAACTTCTTTTGAAATTTCTTGTTCAAATTTCTTGAACGCATCGAGAACTTCAGCATTTTCAGATGTAAAATTAAGTTCAATTCGATCATCAACGTTTAAGCCAGCTTTTTTGCGTGCGGCCTGAATGTGGCGAATAATCTCACGCATCAAGCCTTCTGCACGAAGCTCAGGAGTTAATTCAAAATCAAATTCAACGCTATCACCGCCAAACTCAACATTTTTAACGTTTAATTCTTCCATCAAAATTGGCGTGAAATCAAAAGATTTTGCATTTCGTGGAACTTCAACACTAGCTAGTGGTTGGCGAATCTTTACACCATTTTTTGCTCGAAGTGCAAGAGCTTCATTCACATAGCCACGAACTTCGGCCATTTCAGCAAGCAAGTTCTTATCAATCTCGCCAGCTTCTGGCCAATCTTTCAGATGAACCGAGCCATCACCAACCATTTTGCCCCAAAGCTCTTCTGTCAAGAAAGGCACAAATGGAGCAAGAATCAACGCAAGATAGCTCAAAACATAATGAAGTGTTTGGTAAGCTTGAAGTTTATCGGCACCATTTTCGCTCTTCCAGAAACGACGTCGTGAACGGCGAACAAACCAGTTTGAAGCGTCATCTAGGAACGGCAAAACACCTTCAAGTGCGCGCGGAATATTATAAACATTCATGTTTTCAGTAATTTCATTTCGAAGTTCATGAACGCGGCTCACAATCCATTTATCAAGTGGGTTTTCAATATTTTTCGAAGGGTCTTTGAGCTCTCCGTTGAATTCCCAACCATCAACGCTTGCATACATCGTGAAGAAATCATACATATTCCAAATCATTGAAAGCTTACGCGCAACATCTGAAACGTCCTTATCGTGAAGCGCAAAATCTTCACCGTTCAAAAGCGGGCTCGTTAACAACAAAAATCGCAAACTATCGGCTGAATATTGGTCCATTAGTTCGTTTGGATCGGTGTAGTTACCAAGTGATTTACTCATTTTTCGACCATCATTTCCAGCAACAACACCAGTTGTAATCACATTTTTGAAGGCGTTTTTACCAAACAAAGCAGTATTTACGGCATGAACATAATAAAACCACGCACGAACCTGACCAATGTATTCAACAATAAAATCACCTGGGAAATTCTTTTCGAACTTTTCTTTGTTTTCGAAAGGATAATGAAACTGCGCAAATGGCATCGAGCCACTTTCAAACCAACAGTCAAGCACTTTATCAATTCGAGCGTATTTTTCGCCATCAATTTCAAAAGTAATTTCGTCAACCCAAGGTCGGTGATAATCTTCAAGTTCCACGCCGCTCAATTCTTTAAGTTCGGCATAAGAACCAACCACGCGGATTTTGCCACTTTCAGACTTCCAGACCGGCATTGCCGTTGCCCAAAAACGGTCGCGCGATAAATTCCAATCTGGTGCAGCTTCGAGATTTTTTTCGAAACGGCCGTGTTTCAAATGCGCTGGGAACCAATTAATATTTTCATTCTGCTCAAGCATTAATTCTTTTTGACCTTGAATATCAAAGAACCAGCTTGGGTGCGCACGATACATCAATCGATGGCCAGTGCGCGGATTGTGCGGATATTCGTGCCGAATATAATCGATTTTCCAAACTACACCGCGCTCTTTCAAAATTTTAGCTAGTAGCTTATTAAATTCCCACACATCTTCACCAGCAAATTCACCATTAACATATTTGCCGTATTCATCTAAAACGTGAAAAACTGGAATTCCATATTTTTTACCAAAGTTAAAATCTTCTTCACCATAAGCTGGTGCGGAGTGGACAATTCCCGTTCCGCTTTCAAGAGAAACATAATCTGCACCCCAAACTTTATAAGCGTTCTCTTCACCTTCACCAGAATATTTCAAATCTTCGAAAAGTGGTTCGTAGCTCAAACCAATCAAATCCGCACCATCGATCAAATTTACAATTTCGAAAGGAATTGGTTTATTTTTCTCGTCAACAAAAACTTTTTCGAGCAAGTCTTTTGCTAGAATAAAGAATTCATCGCCAATTTTTACCTTTGCGTAAGTAATCTCAGGATTAACGAATAGCCCCATATTTGCAGGCAAAGTCCAAGGAGTTGTTGTCCAGGCGAGCATTGCAGTTTTATCTTTCGAACCTTCTGCATCTTCAAAATCTTTCAGCCAAAACTTCACAAAAACACTTGGGTCGGTTACGGTTTTATAGGCGTCGTTATCCATGGTAACTTCACTTTTCGAAAGTGGAGTTGCCCACGCCGTATCATACATTAGAACGCGTTCACCTTCATAAATTTTACCCTTTTCATAAAGAGTCTTGAACGCCCACCAAACGCTTTCCATAAAATCTTTATCCATCGTTTTGTAGGCATTTTTAAATTCAACCCAACGACCAATGCGATCAATCGTGCTTTCCCAAAGTGCCGCATTCGAAACCATGCTTTCACGCGCAGTTGTGATATATTCGGCGAGTGAAATTTTTTCACCAACTTCGTGCCGAGAAGTGATACCGAGTTTCTTTTCGACAAAATTTTCTGCCGGCAAACCGTGAGTGTCCCAACCCCAACGACGCTCAACTCTTTTGCCGAGCATTGTTTGGTAGCGCGGAACGGTATCTTTTACGATTGAACTAAGGAGTGTTCCGTGGTGTGGCACGCCTGTGATAAATGGAGGGCCGTCATAAAACACGAAGGTGTTATCTTCGCTACGGTTTTCTACTGATTGCTCGAAAGTTTTTTCTGCTTTCCAGCGCGCCAAAACATCGGCTTCATATTCTTTTGCTCGTCTTCTTGAATTTGCTTGAAATTTCATTATTTTTTGCTATCCCTTTCCTTAATACTTTTTTTCTGGTTTTCCGATAAATTATTATATAAATCATCTATTTGTTTTTTATCACTTATCAATTTCTGTACAATTATATTTAATAGCTTATACATATATTCAGTAGTTTTTTCTTATATCTGTATTTCTCCAGGGTAAACAGCATTATTGCCATTAATTCTAATAAGATCTAGGGCTTTCTGAGTAGTTTTATCTACCTCTTTGCTAAGAATTCCAATGTTTTTATTTATATTATTTTTTTCTCCTCCTTCAACGACCTCATTAAGTATTTCTTGAAGTGCTAATCTTAATAATGCAGCGGAAGCTCTTGGAGAATCTTGTAAGATCTGAGCTGACTCTATATATAAGCCTTTAGCTACTTCAGGCATATCTGGGTTAGGATTCTCTACGGTTATTGATCTTGGATATATTATTTTTCGATCATTCCATAAAACCCACTCTTTGCAATGTTCACACCTAGAAGCGCTAAAACTATCGTCCAAATAGGTAATACCCATAAATTTAGGACCAATATACCGGCTATTGATATAATATTTACTACCGTCAAAACTCCTGGACCCAAGAAAACACCACCTCTGCTCAGCAAATACTCCACAACAAGGACAATTAAACGATCTCTTAAAATATTCTGGTATATAATATTTATTATCCATTCCTTCTCCTTTTAAATTAAAAATCACCTCTTTCGAATTCGAGAACCAAGCAAACTCGGCGATACCATCTCGATTCCAAAAGAAGTGATTCTTTTAGCCCTTAATTTTAGCTTTCACGGAGCTTTCCCGCCCAGTTCTAATCAGTTTTCGAAACCTTTCTTCTGGGAGCTTCGCGGTTGATGGCCGCTCATTTATCAAAATAAAACGCTTTTATGATCTTATTTTATCAAAATTTAAAGATATTTTCAAGCTTTTAAGTGTTTTATTTACTGGTGTAATGTTGATATTTTTATTTTTTGTCACAACTGGAGCAAATTATATAATTGCCCAACAATTTAGGATATGGTCAATCTCAATACAATACACTTGAACAGTAAAAACACACTAATTTTTAGATTAGCGTGCATAGTATGCGACTTCATCAATTAGCGGCAATGGTCGCCCACGCCACATCTGCAAAAGGCGGCCATCGTCAGCAATCGCTAAGATTGTTGGATATTCAACGATATCATAAGCTTGCAAGAAAAATTGATTTCTACTGTCATCTGAGTTCATTTGCTCAATTTCGAGCCCAGTTTGCCTTTTAAAATCATCAATATATTCTCGAACTTCACGGCCATGATCGCTAGCATCTCTATAAACTACTACAATTCTCATTTTCTTCTCTAATCTTCAATAAAATCTCTTCGAAATCTTCAACTGTTTCAAAACCATTAAAAACACTTGCGAAACGAATGTACGCAACTTTATTCATCTCAAACAAAACCGAAAGAACCGTTTCGCCAATCTGGTGCGAAGAAACTTTACTTGATTTTTGAAGAAGTTCATTTTCAACACGATTGATAATTTCTTCAACCTGAAGATCAGAAATAAACTTTCCAATTGAACGAATAATTGAGCTCTTAAGCTTTTCACGGCTAAAATCCTCGCGACCACCATGCGACTTCATCACAACAATTCGTGGTTTTTCGATCCGCTCATAGGTGGTAAAACGAGTGCCATCTGGCGCAACTCGGCGGCGGCGCACAGATTGGCCGTCAACCGACATTCTACTTTCCAAAACTTTTGTTTCGTCAAGATTAAATTCCATTAATCTTCCTTTTTATTACGTTTTCGGCGTCGCAAAAATGCAGGAATATCGCTCTCATCCTTTTCTTCTTCGTCTTGAGCCCAAATATTTTTAGTTTCGATATCACTAGCAAAATCTTCGGCTGAAGTTGTTTCTTCATTATTTAATTCCATATCAATTGCGTTCGAAATTGTATGGTTAATTTCTTGCGCTTCAGTATGTTCGTCTTCGAGATTAAAAGTTTTCGAAACAGCACTTTCGAGCGAATTTATTACGGGTTCATTATAATCACGATCAAAACCAGTTGCAACAACTGTGATAATCAATTCATCTTCAAGTTCAGGTTTAAGTGTTGCACCAAAAATGATATTTGCATCTGGGGCAACAGCACCAGTAATAATCTCAGCCGCCTCTTGAATCTCGCTCATACTCATATCATAACCACCAGCAACATTGAATAGAACACCGCGCGCGCCATCAATAGAAACCTCAATCATTGGGCTTTCAATAGCTTGTTCGGCAGCCTTTTGAGCACGATTATCACCACTAGCACGGCCAATTCCCATCAAAGCAGAACCAGCATTGCTCATAATTGACTTAACATCTGCGAAGTCAAGGTTGATCAAGCCATGCTCAGTAATAAGCTCGGAAATACCCTGAACACCTTGCCGAAGAACATCGTCAGCAATTTTAAAAGTTTCAAGAAGCGGTAAATTCCTATCAACAGTTTGAAGAAGACGATCATTTGGAATCGTTATTAAAGTGTCAACCGCAGCAGCAAGCTTTTCAATTGCCCAATCAGCATTAGTTTTGCGTTTTGCGCCTTCGAAAGTAAATGGACGTGTTGCAACGCCGATAACTAAAATTCCCATTTCACGAGCAATTTCAGCCACAACATGACCAGCGCCAGAACCAGTTCCACCACCAGCGCCAATGGCGATAAATACCATATCGGCGCCATCAAGAGCCTCACGAATTTCTTCTCGAGATTCAAGAGCGGCGCTCTCACCAACAATCGGATCAGCACCAGCACCTAAACCATTTGTAGTTTCACGACCAAGGTGGATTTTCTTGTCGGCCTTTGATTTATACAAAGCTTGAGCATCAGTATTCATCGCAATAAACTCGATGTTATTCAAACCAACATCTTTCATTCGATTAACAGCGCTTCCACCGGCACCACCGATACCTACAACTTTAATTTTAGCAAAAGTTTGAACTTCATTTGGTATAATTTCTGGCATTTCTTCTCCTTAATCTACTCCCATTATATCACTTTATTGTTTTTTCTTGAATAATTTTGCGAAAAATCCGATTTTCGCTGGCTCTTCATCTCTATAGCTATTGTATCTCGAAGTATTATCACGCATTTCGATTAACAAACCGACTGCAGCAGAATATTCGAGTGTTTTAACCTTTTCAGAAACCGTATTGTTAATTCCATTTTTACTAATCTGCACTGCAAGCTGAAGATATTTTTTCGCAAATGTATCAATTCCTTTAAGAGCTGCTCCACCCCCAGTTAGTACAGCGCCACCAGGTAATTGATTCTCAAGGCCAGACTTTCGAAGAACCTTTCGAACCTCCTCAAAAATTTCTTCAACTCTCGCTTCAATAATTTCATCAATTTCTTGCGTATTAAAGCTGTAATGTTCACGACCATGTTTTACGACAATATCACTATTGTCTTCTCTTTCGAAGGCAAAACCGTGCTTAATTTTAATTTCTTCAGCAACTCCTGGAGAAACTTTTAACCCGATCGCAAGGTCGTTAGTAATATTTATTCCTCCAAGCGGAATATTTTCAATGAATTGCAAATTACCGTCTTCGAAAATCACAACACCGGTTGTTGAAGCCCCCAAATCAATAACAACAACGCCATTTTCTTTTTGGTTTTCAGTTAGTACAGCCCGAGCTGAAGCTACCGCACTTGGAATGTATAAATTCGAAGAAATATCAAGCCGCTCCAAAATATTTTCAACATTTTCAACTTGTATTCTTGGTGCAGAGATTGCGTTTCCGTAAACCTCAAGCCGTGTTCCAACTATTTCGAAAGGATCAGCAATCCTTTCTTGATTATCAACATTATAATAATAAGGTATAAACTTCAAGATTTCTCGATTTTCTGGGATTTTGCCGATCAATGCAACATCTTCAACTCGGTCAATATCTTCATCACCAACCAAGCCCTTTTCCGAATTCACTGCAACCATTCCATCTACTTTTGTACTTAAAATTTGTGCACCATTAACGCTCACAGCCGCTCTTTCCGTTTTATAGCCGCTCATGCGTTCAGCTTCAGCAAGAGCTTTATCAATCGCACGATAAACATTTTCTGGATGTGTGATAACACCTTTTTTAAGTCCAGAATTTTCAGCCGACCCAAGCCCCAAAATATTTGGCGAACCATCTCTATCAAAGTTCGCAATAAGCACACGAACCTTGCTTGTTCCAATATCTATTCCTACCACATATCGAGAATTCTCATTCATAGTTCTATTATACCGTTAATGCTAATTTTTAGCAAGAGTAAAAATAATAAAACCAACAAAATTTATATTTTTATTTCGAGGCAGAATAAAAAATAAAAAAGCACCCTCGCAGTAGATGGGTGTTTTTTCAAAAAATAATTTCTGGTGCTGGGAGAAAGATTCGAACTTTCGAAGGCATCTGCCGACAGATTTACAGTCTGTTGTGTTTGACCGCTTCACTATCCCAGCATTCAACTCTTGTATTAAAAAATACTTGGAGCCACCTTTCGGATTCGAACCGAAGGCCTGCTGTTTACAAAACAGCTGCTCTAACCAGCTGAGCTAAGGTGGCACAACCAAGTACATTAACAATTATACACGAGCCTTTTCAAAATTGCAAGCACTTTTTTGATTATTTTTCTAAAATCTCAATCGTCGAATCTACAATCTGAAAATCTGGTAAAAAATGGGAGATTTTTTTGCGAATCTCAGTAGCTCTTGAAATATCGCTCACAAAAATTCTTGCCGTAAAAATATGTTCCGCTCCGTCAAGGCTCCAAAAATGAATATTTTCAATTTTTAAAACACCTTCAACCGCTAAAATTTGCTTTTTAATTTTGTTTAATTTTTTTGTACTTGGTGCACGTTGAGTTAAGATTTTCAAAACTCCCCAAGCGTTCGAAACTGCTCCCCAAGAAATAAATAATAAAATGCATAAACTTGCCACACGATCGAGTATATGAAGTCCTGAAAATGAAATTAAAACAGAGGTGACGAATGTTAAAATCCAACCAAGTAAATCTTCAATTAAGTGAAGCGAAACCGTTCGGTCAAGAATATTTTTCGAACCATATAAGCGTGCTGCAGCGAATAAATTCACTAAAATCCCCACAATTGAAACAATCATTAACCCTGGAACATTCACATATGGGTGAACATGCGGAAAAGTAAATTCATAATATACAGAAATTGCCATTGTGTATGAAAGCCACAAAATTACACCAGCGTTCAAAAGAGCCCCGAGCGCTGCAAATCGTTTATAGCCATAGCTCATCACAGAAGTTGGTTTTTTCTTGCTTAGTTTATTTAAAATTAATGTAATCGTAAGCAGAATTGCGTCGCCTAAATCATGAACAGCATCAGCCGAAATCGCCGCCGAACTAAAAAGTGTACCAAAGAAAAACTCCGCAATTGAAAAACCTAAATTTAAGCCAATTGCTAATGGAAGATTACTTGATTTTTTATGATTGTGTGCCATTCCAAAATGAGCATACACTTGTTTGCAAGCTTTTTTCTCTTTCGAAATTTTGCTTTTCCCTCCCATTTTTCGAAATTTTATTCTAAAGTAAGAATTTCTGCTCCATCTTTTGTGACCAAAATGGTGTGCTCAAAATGCGCTGAAAGTGATCCGTCTCTCATTAAAACATCCCATTCGCTATCTGTTCCATTGAAAATTACATCACCCTTACCCAGTGAAGTCATTGGCTCAATGCAAAAAGTGTCACCCTCTTGAAAAACTACACCTGTACCAGCTTTGCCGTAATTTGGAACTTCTGGCGCCATATGCATTTTTAAGCCGACACCATGACCAACTAATTCTCGAACATTACCAAGTTTTGATTTTTTTAGCGATTTTTCAACTGCCGCACCAATATCACCAGTTTTCACACCAGGCTTAACAACAGCGATTCCAGCTGAAAGCGCTTTTTTAGTATCGTTCAAGAGATGCTTAACTGCTCCTTTTGGCTCTTCACCAATCACGGTTGTTGTGGCAGAATCAGTCATCATTCCCTTAAACTCAATTACCATGTCAAATTTTACCACATCACCTTTTTCGAAAGGGATATCATTTGGTGCGCCGTGAACAACGCAATCATTCACTGAAATGCAAACTACACCAGGAAAATTTACATCCGGCGTTAAATATGCAGACTTTGCGCCATATTCTTTAATTTTTTTTCGTGCAAAAGCATCAACTTCAAGGCCAGTAGTACCAACTTTCGAAAATTCCGTAAGTTCACGCAAAATTCGCGCGAGGATTTTTCCGCCCTCACGCATTGCCTGAATCTGCGCCTCAGTTTTATTGCCAGTAATTAAATTCCGCATGATTCAATTTCCTCCATAATACGATCATGAACTTGACCAACCGTACCAGTTCCATCAATATGAGCAATTCTCACACCGTTTTCATTAAAATAATTTAAAACTGGGTACATTTCTTGGCGATAAATTCGAAGTCGTTCATCAATAACTTCTGGCGTGTCATCAAGACGACCACGAATTTCAAGCCGACGCATTAATTCACTTCGTGGAACTTCCAGAACAATCACTAGATCAACACTTCGGCCATGATTTTTCTTATTTTCAATTAGCCATTTCGCCTGAGCGAGCTGGCGTGGGTAACCATCAAGAATAACCTGTTTAACATTTTTACTATTTGCACGATTAAGAGCCTCACCCATAACGCGATTAACAATTTCTGGGTCGACTAGTTTTCCCGTGCTCATTCGTGCAAGAAGTTCAGGATCTTTACTATCACGCAAAAGCTGACCAGCGCCAAGCCAGCGCCAATCGTTTCGTGCTGCTAACAGATTACCTTGAACGCTTTTACCAGCACCTGCTGGACCAAAAAATACAATCATTAAATTCCTTTTGTTTTTAAAATTATATACTTTTACATTATAGCATAAAAATTTAAAAGTTAGAAATCTTAGCTAAATTAAGTAATATTTCAATTATTTTGTTATAGAGCTGGTATTTTAAGAAGTTAAACCTCTATTTTATAACACTATCATAAAATGAAACCACGTTATGACCGCAATAATTACTTACGAAAGTTCCTCTTTCACGATTTTTGCCAGAACTGCACCATCAGCAGAATTACCAAATTTTGCTTTCATTTTACCGATAATTGCGCCTATTTGTTTAATCGAAACTTCACCCATTGCTGAAATTTCGTCTTTCACGGCTGCACGAATTTCTTCCTCACTCGCCATTTCCGGCAAATATTTTGAAAGAATTTCAGCTTCTTTTAATTCATTTTTAGCACGTTCGGCATCTAGTAAATTTGCAGCTTCTTTGCGTTTTTTTACTTCTCGCGCAACCAAAGTTTCAATTTCAGCATCATTTAAGCCTTCTTCACGCTTTCCAATTTTAACTTCTTCATCTAAGATCGAAGCCTTCAAGCCTCGCAAAACTGTAGTTTCGAAAGCATTTCTGGCAAGCATTGCAGTTTTTAAATCAGCGTTAATTTGTTCTTTTAACATTCTTCCTCCTTTTTAAAATAAAAACTAGCCTCTCGGTTGGGATTTAGGTTTTTGTTCTCCATAAAACAAATCTCCTTTTCCCCTATTTAAATTCCAGACACCTTTGTGTTTAGGTTTTGACCCCCAATATTTCAAGTCATCGATATAAAAGTATTTACCTTTATGCCCATAAAAATATTCAGTTTCTCCATACTTCTCGATTATTTCTGCGAGCCTTTCTAAATCCTTATCTTCACCGTTGTTTTTGCTCAGTGCGTATTCGTGTGGTGCTGTTTTAGCATAAGTTTTTGCGAAAATCCACTCATACTTTTCTACAATACTGCGAGCTTCTGCCACTATTTGTTCTTTTAGCATTTTCATCATTCCAAAATAAATCCAGCCTTTCGACTGGAATTTATGTTTTTTAGCGAATACCAAGTCGCATTTTTTGTGCTTTTTCAGCACGGCGTTGATTTCGAACGATTGCTTTTTTGCGTCGTTCAACCTTACTTAGAGGCTTCGAAAATCGCATCGATGCTTTAGCTTCGCTCAAAACTCCACTTTGTAGAACTTTTCGATTAAAGCGACGAATAATATTTTCGTTAGCTTCTTTCTGGTCTTTCCTTGTTACACTAATACTCATACTGATTACTATTTTACCAAAGTTTTTTTAAAAAAGCAAGCAGAAACATAAAATTGCTCAATTTTAGATAATTTTATTAAAATTATTTTAATTTTGCCTGTTCTCGATAAAAATCAATCCAAATTTTTAACAGCCTGTCTTCTGAATAATACTCTGAGATTTCTTTCGACTTCGCTTTAAATTCTTTTAATTTTTCTGGATTTTTCGAAATATCTTTAATTACTTCATTCATCTCTTCGAAATCTTTACCGCAAAGATATTTTCCTTCAAGAATATTTTTATATAAATATAAATCTCGTAGCATTATTGGCGCACCACAGCTTGCGGCTTCCAAGATAGACATCGGGAAAAGCTCCGCATAACTTGGCAGAAGAAACAAATCACAACTTGCATAAAACTTTCGAATTTCTTCGCGCGGAACAATTCCTAAAAATTTCAAATTTTTAGGTGGATTTTCAACTATTTTTTTATAACGCTCATAGCCACTGGTAATTTTTCCAAATGAAAAACCACCAGCCCAAACAAATTTGATATTGGGATTATTCTCTGCCAATTTTACAAAATCATCAATGCCTTTCCGCTGCTGAACTTGACCAACTCCAAAAACCACAATATCGCTTTTTTTCCAGCCTTGTATTTTTCGAAATTCCGCTCGTTCTTCTTTACTCAAAGGCGACCATTTGTCTTTTGCAACGAAATTCGGAATATAAGTTATTTTTTCTCGGTCGATACCAATTTTAACTAATTCCTCTTTAAAATCAGGATTCACAACTACCAAATGATCCATTTTATCATAAAATTTAATCAGATATTTTTTTACAATTTTTTCAGCAATTGCTGGCATATCTAAGCTACCATCAAGAGTGTCGGGAATTAAGTGAACATAGCCAATTCTGCGGCCAGTATATTTTTTAAACTGTGCAGCTAAATAAAAATGCGGGTCAATAGTGTGAAAATGCGTAATATCTGGATTTTTCGCACGAAGTGTTTTGGTAATTTTTAACTCGCTCTTTGCTCGATTTTCAAGAAGATTCATTAGCTCAACATAGGCGCCACCAACACCTTGGCCAGCAACCTTATCCGCAGAACTCATCATATTCACATGGATTTTATTCATAGGCCAATTATACACGCTTTCTCTCTAAATGTAAAATCTGCCCTTCAACACTTTTTTGCCCTTGCCATTCGTTCAAGCCGAGCGAAAAAACCACGTCAATTTCTTCACCAATTTCAGCAAAAAATTCTTCTGGAGCATTAAATTTTAGCATCTTAATTTCATTCTCACCATCAGTTAAAGTTAGTTTTAAATGCTGTTTTTTATCGCCCATTTCTTGCCGAGCTATAACTCGCACCTTTTTAATTTCGAAAGTTGGTTCTTCATTTCTCTTTCCAAAAGGCTCAAGCGCTGTAATTTTTTCGAAAAGCTCCAACGAAATTGGTGAAAAATCTTCAAGTTGAATATCCACTTTCGGTAAAAGATATTTGAGCTGATCTTCAAGATTGAGCGAATCATAAAATTTATTAACGATTTTTCGAAATTCATTAATTTTCGAGGTCGGCAGAGTCACACCGGCTGCGGCATCATGACCACCGCCCTTAATAATGATTTTGCGCGCTTTATCAACGGCTTGACTCGCCGAGAACCCACCGAAGCTTCGCGCCGATCCTTTTGCAATCTCACCCTCAATTGAAATTACAAAAACTGGTTTTTTAAAGCGTTCAAGCAAACCACTTGCCACAATCCCAATAATTCCATCGTTAAAACTTTCATCCGCTAAAACTAAAACTTTATCATTTTCAAAATCCTTAGCTTTTTGGATTGCAATTTCGAGTGCTTCATGTTGAATTTTACGGCGTTTTTTATTTAAATCATCAAGATTTTTAGCTTTTTCGAAAGCCAAGAAAGCATCGTTTTCAAGCATTAAATCCAGAGCCTTTTCAGCCGTTTCGAGCCGGCCAGCTGAATTGATTCGCGGGCCAATAATAAAACCAAGCGTTGAACTTTTTGGCTCTTTCACACCTGCTAATGCAAGCATCGATTTCAAACCAGCTCGGCGAGTTTTCGAAAGGACTTTTAGCCCCCAAAAAATATTTTGGCGATTTTCGATAGTTTGTTCCATAATATCACAAACCGTGCCAAGCGCTACCATATCAAGAAACCATTTTTCTTGACCAAGAGGCAAACCATCAAGTTTAGTTTGTAAAGCTTGAACTAATTTAAAAGCTACACCAACACCTGCGAATTTCTCGGCTTGCGGATATTGATTTTCTTTTCGGCGAGGATTCACAACCGCCACCGCATTCGGTTGAACTTCAGCAATATTATGGTGATCGGTCACAATTGTATCAATTCCAAAACCTTTCGCGAAATCGATCTCAGCATGATTTAAACTACCACAATCAACTGTTAAAATTAGCCCCGTTCCGCGCTCAGCGAGCAATTTCACACCTCGTTCATTCATTCCGTAGCCATCTTTAAAGCGATCCGGCAAAAAGTAATCGATATTTTTGAAGCCAAATTTTTCAAAAGCATCCAAAATAATAGTCGAAGCCGAAACTCCATCAACATCATAATCACCATAAACAGTGATTTTTTCTTGATTTTTGTGCGCTTGTAAAAGTCGCTCTACAGCCTTTTCCATATCGGGCAATAAAAAAGGATCGTGCTGATTATCATAATCTGGGTTCAGAAAAGCCTCACGATTCTCTTTCGAAATTCCACGATTCTCTAAAATTTGTTCAAAAATTTGCTCCACCACTTTTTTAAAAAACCTACCTTTTTACAGATTTTTCAATATAATTTCTAGAACGCGAAACACTATTTTGCTCGCGAACTTTCACTACAATTGATTGAAGTTCAGAAAAAAATAAAAAATTCGTATTTGCAAAATAAGTGTATGTATTCTTTTTCTTTTCTCTATACAAAAAACCAACTTTTTCAAGCTTAGCGAGCTCACGCTGAATATTCCCCGGGTCTTCTTTTAAAAGTTTTGCGAGACCGCGAGAATGCATTTTAATTACAGGATACGTCACGAAAAACACAACAATTTTTCGCTTTACTCGTGATGTAATAAAAATGTCTAAATCTACCATATACTCGCCTTTTCGTATTTCTATTTTACAAAATTTTCAATATTTTCGCAAGGCTTATTTTAGCATAAAAATATTTTATTTTTCGCTATTTTTGATGTAAAATAAAATATATGGAATTCTACTTTGAGGTTGCCCCAACAAAAATTGTTCGCTCAAATAGCGAAGTTTTTACTTATGCTTCAAAAGAGAAACTTAAAATTGGCCAGGTCGTCGAAGTTCCTGTTGGTAAAAAAAATATGACTGGCATAGTTTGGCGTGAAGTTCAAAGGCCAGATTTTGAGACTCGTGAAATTACAAAAATTATAGAAAAAACAGCAATCCCTGAGCATTTAATTCAGCTTTCAAAGTGGATGAAAGAATATTATGGCACTCCACTCTCACAAGTTTTGAGTGGAATTTTACCAAATGGCGTTAATAAAAATCGGCGTTTTTCGAAAACTGAAAAAAATAAAATAACAGATAAAAAACAAACTAGTTGTTCAAATTTTTTATACACAGCTCAACAAGAAAAAGCTATCAATAAACTTGATAAAATAAATTCAGGAACAATCCTTTTGCACGGAATTACGGGCTCCGGAAAAACTTCAATTTATATTAATCAAGCAAAAAAAACTTTGCAAAATCAAAAATCGGTAATAATTTTAGTACCAGAAATTGCCTTAACCTCACAATTAGTTTCTAATTTTGAAAAGCATTTTGAAAATATTAAGATTATTCATTCACACCAAACCGAATCAGAACGCCACAAAACTTGGTTAAAAATTTTACACGACGAAAACCCGCAAATTATTATTGGGGCTCGCTCTGCACTTTTTGCGCCAGTTCAAAATTTAGGTTTAATTGTAATTGACGAATGTCATGAGCCAAGTTTTAAACAAGATCAAACACCAAAATATTCTGCATTACGAGCGAGCAGTTTTTTAGCTTCGAAATTTAATTTTAAAGCGATTTTCGGTTCAGCAACGCCGCTTGTTGAAGATTATTTTCTAGCAGAAATTTCAGCAAAAAACGGTGGAAATGAAATCATAAAACTAACTGAACTTGCCAAAAAAGAAGCCAAACCACCAAAAATTGAACTAATAGATTTAACCAAAAAAGATTCAAAATCACACCGATTCTTTTCAAAAAAAATGCTTACCGAAATGGAGCAAACTTTAAATGAAAATAAACAAGTTTTAATTTATCACAACCGCCGTGGTTCAGCAAGCGTAACACTTTGTCACAACTGCGGTTGGACGGCGCTTTGCCCGAATTGTCTCATCCCGCTCACTTTGCATACAGATAAATTTCAACTAGTTTGCCATATTTGCGGGCATAAAGAAAGACCACCAACTTCTTGCCCAGATTGCGGAGAACCAGAAATTATTCATAAAGGTATTGGCACAAAAGCAATCGAAGAAGAGATTCGCAAGCTTTTCCCAAACAAAAAAATTGCACGATTTGATGCAGACAGCGATAAAAATGAAACTGTTGAAAAGCTTTATCATCAAATTCGAAACGGTGAAATTGATATTATTATTGGCACGCAAGTTATTGCTAAGGGTTTGGATTTGCCAAATTTAAAAACCGTATGCGTGGTTCAGGCGGATGCTGGTTTGGCTTTGCCAGATTTCACTTCAAGCGAGCGAAATTTCCAGCTTATTTCACAAGTTATCGGGCGAGTTGGGCGACATTCGAATGAGTCAAATGTGATTATTCAAACTTATCAGCCTGAAGCTCCATCGATTCAATTTGGTTTAAAACAAGATTATGCTGGCTTTTATGATTTCGAAATTAAAAATCGCCAAAAACAGAATTATCCGCCATTTGTTTATTTATTAAAACTAACTTGCGTTTATAAAACTGAAATTTCAGCCGTGCGAAATTCACAAAAAGAAGCGCGCGAAATTCACAAAAAGTTTTCGAAAGATATTCAAATTTTTGGCCCAACACCAGCTTTTTATGAACGAATTGGCGAAACGTATCGCTGGCAAATTGTAATTAAAAGCAAAAAACGCGCACCACTTTTAGAGATTGCGCGCGAGTTTCAAGGCAAGCCACAATGGCGCGTTGATCTAGATCCACCAGGTTTGATTTAATTATCTTTTTTCGAAGTGTTAAAAATATAATTATTTAGATAGTATAAAATAGCTTTTCTCACTTCGTTTTTTGTAATTTTGCCAGATTTCATCTTTTCGATATCTTCAAGCATAAAGCCAGCTAGCTCGCCAAATTCCACCACACTTGGCGAAAATTTGTTATTAGGGCTAGAAAATCCTCGCTCTTCAGAAATCATTTGTCCATAATAATCTTTCGCAAGATATTCTATACCTTCGTAATTATCCGTTTCGAAAAATATCAACGCAAGATAGGTCAGCGCGATGAATAATTCCCTGTCATTTTTTGGTTTTACTAATTTTAAGAAATTATCAATATTTTCTTTCATACTATATCCCTTATATAAGTTTAAAAGGCAAGATATACATTCGCCAAAAAAACTACTACAGATGGTGTCCACAGTCTCCATTAGAATGTGCACCATATGCAGTACCACCAGTAGTTTTCGCCGTTCTAAAAAATGTCAGGATTAGCATTATCATTTTTTCCCAAGGAATAATAACTCCTACACAAAGTGCGGAGCATTCTTAGCTCATTCGAAATATTTGCCATTTTAAATATCTGGTTTTAATCCTATCATAATTAAATCTAAAAATCAATGATTTTGTAGCTTTTTTACCCTAAAAATGGTATAATAAAAAATAATGAAAAAAGAAGATATTATAACCTTGCCTAACCAGAATTTGCGCAAAAAATGCGAACGCGTGCATGTCATTACAGATGAAGTTCGCCAAATTGTACAAGATATGATTGATGCCAGCCTCGATTGGGAAAATGCCCACCCGCACGAAATTTCAGCTGCAATTGCTGCGCCACAAATTAACAAACTTTACAAAATCATTATTGTTCGAAGCGATTTAGATGATAAAAATAATAAAGAATTCACCGCTTTAATCAACCCAGAAATTACAAAATTCGAAGGAAAAACCGTTGAAGATTTCGAAGGTTGCCTTTCAATTAAAGGAATTTATGGCAAAGTTCCGCGAGCTTCAAAAATTCGTGTTAAAGCGCTTGATATCTATAGCAATGAGGTTCGCATCAAAGCAGAAGATTTCTTAGCTCGTGTTCTTCAGCATGAAATTGACCACACAAACGGCGTTCTCTTTATCGACCATATTCGTGACAAAAAAGACGCGTTTTATCGTTTAGATGAAGATGGTGAATTGCAGCCATTAGACTACGAAAAAGATATTGAAAAGAACTCAGAACTTTGGGAAGATTTATAGATGAAAAATCCTATAATTTTCTTTGGCACGGAAGATTTCTCGGCTGTTTCACTACAAAAACTTATTGATGAAGGTTTCGAAATTGCTGGAATTATCACTAAACCAGACTCCAAAAAAGGTCGCGGCCAAAAACTTCAATCACCAAAAGTTAAGAAAATTGGTGAAAAGTTTAAAATCCCCGTTCTTCAACCGCAAAAAATGAATGAAATTATCGAATTTTTGCAAAATTTCGAAAATCCAGTGGGTGTTTTAGTTTCGTTTGGGCGAATTATTCCGCAAAAAATTATTGATTTGTTCACGCCCGCAATAGTAAACGTTCACCCTTCACTTTTACCAAAATACCGCGGGCCAAGCCCAATTGAGAGCGCAATTTTAAATGGCGATACAAAAACTGGCGTTTCGCTAATGAAACTCTCAAAAGAAATGGACGCTGGCGATGTTTATTCGCAAGAAGAAATTAAACTTTCGAAAACAGAAACTGCTAGCGAGCTTTATGAAATTTGCGGCAAGATTGGTGCTGAAATGTTGGTACGAGATTTACCAAAGATTATTTCTGGCGAATTAAAAGGTGAGAAACAAGATAGTTCACAAGCTAAATATTGCCAACTCCTTAAAAAAAGTGATGCAATTTTAAATCCAGAAACTCAAACCGCAAAACAAGCAGAACAACAAATTCGAGCTTTCGAAATCTTTCCAAAAAGTAAGATTCAAATTGATGACTATTCAGTAGTTATTAAAACTGCGAAAGTGGTAAATTCAAACCCCGAAAATTCACCTTTAACGCTTGAATTTGCGGATGGAGAGTTTCTAGAAATAAAAACGCTTCTTACGCCGAACGGCAAAGAAACAACTGCGCAGAGCTTTATAAACGGCTATTTGAAATAATTCTACAAAGAAAAAACCGTGTTTAGTTGCACGGTTTTTTTGAATTCTAGCTAAAAATTTTATCAATATTAGCTTTAAGCTCGTCTTGCATTTCCTTCATTACGATTGTTGTAATTTGATTAAAATCTGGGCGATTGATTTCAAGCCATTTCATTGAAGCAAATTCTGCAATCGTTTGGCGATTCTCTTGCCCACCATTTTGTTGAGTGAGCGCTATAAACGCACGGTCATTTCGAAAATCTGGCACATTAATCATCAGCCAATTATCTACAAATCCTGGAGCATCGTCGATAATTTTTTCAAACTCTTCAAGCTTTTCATTCGAAAATCCATCCGTTATGCGCTCGCCAACGCGAGTTTCAAGTTCTTCCTGAACATGTTGTTTAAAAACTGCTGCTTCTTGCGGAGACATTCGTTCAATGCCAATTCCTTCAAAAAATTTGTCGTCTAATTGAAACATTCTATTTTTTCCTTGTTTAATTATTTCTATTTTAGCACAAGCAAAATGTTTTTTCAAATTATTTTATTATATTATCTAGTCTTTAAGTTTACGAGCAACAACTTCACGAGTAAAGAATTCAAGTTTGTCACCAACTTCAAGCTGGATTTTCTTTTTAGTTTTCAACGAAAGACCACACATTTCACCTTCAATAACATCTTTCGCTTCTTGTTGCTGGCGCTGAACGTGCGAAACTTCAACTTCAGCAATTTGTTCTTTCTTTCGAATTACGCGAGCGAGCAATCCAGCGTAAACACGGCCTGATTTAACTTCTCCACCAGCAATGATTTCTTCTTTCATTGTGCGGAAAACACCTTTAACTTCCAGCGATCCAATCTCAGTTTCAACAACTTCTGGCGCAAGAAGTTTTTCCATTTCAGCACGAGCGTCGTCAAGAAGCTCATAGATAACTTTATAAATTCGAACTTCAACACGGTCACGAGTAGCAATTTTCTTGATTGCGGGTGGAAGTTCAACATTAAATCCATAAATAATTGTTTTTTCACCAGCAGCAGCTAAATGAATGTCATTTTCAGTAATGTTTCCAATTCCGCTACTTACAACATTTAGATTAACTTCACCACCAGTTTCAATCAAACGCAAACTATCTGAGACAGACGTAAGTGAACCTTGAACATCGGCTTTAATTACAATATTGAAATCTTCAGCATCATGTTTCTGGTTCATCATTTTTAATAAATCCGCACCAGTAACATTAGCGGTTGCAGCATTTTGAGCAGCTTCAATTTTAGCCTTTTGAGCAAGATTTCGAGCTTCTTTTTCATTCTTCACTACTTTAAAAACATCACCAAATTGCGGTAGCTCTTTGAAGCCAGTTACAGTTACGGGAGTTGAAGGACCCGCAGATTTAAGAGATTCCCCTTTGTAGTCTTGAAGGGTTCGAACTTTTGCGTAAGTTGTTCCAGCAACTAAAAATCCGCCTTGTCTTAAATCTCCATGCTCAACAAGAAGAGAAACAACTGAACCTTTACCAACCTCCATATGCGATTCAATCACCAAACCTTCAGCAGGAATATCAATATCAGCACGCAACTCCTCTAAATCAGCAGTTAAAATAACCATATCAAGAAGGTCATCAATCCCGTCACCATTTTTCGCCGAGATTGGCACCATAGTAATATCACCACCCCACTCCTCTGGCATCAAGCCACGTTCAGAAAGCTCTGCCATTACGCGATCTTTGTTTGCAGTATCTTTATCCATTTTATTGATCGCAACAACAATTTTTGCATTGGCATTTTGCGCAAATCTAATTGCTTCAACAGTTTGAGGTTTAACGCCGTCATCTGCCGCGACAACAATAATCACAACGTCAGTTAAAGTTGCTCCGTGTTGGCGAAGCGCCGCAAAAGCCTCATGCCCTGGTGTATCAAGAAGTGTAATTTTTCGGCCTTTTCTTTCAGTTTGATAGGCTGAAATATGCTGAGTAATTCCGCCAGCCTCGCCAGAAACAGTTTTTGTACCGAGAATCGTATCAAGAAGCGTAGTTTTTCCATGATCAACATGCCCCATCACCGCCACAATTGGTGGCCGAGGTTTTGCGTTTTCAGAAACTTCATGCATTTTTTGTAATCGAGAAGTTACAACATCAGCTTTTGCTTTTTTCTTAAGTTCAACATCTTTTAAGCCAAGTTCTTCAACCACAATTACAGCAGTTTCGAAATCAATTCGTTGATTAATAGTTGCAACAATTCCATTCTTAAAAAGCTCACCAATCAAAGTTGTAACAGGGAGATTTAAAGCTCCAGCTAACTCATCTACAGTAATTGAATCTGTGATATTTACGATTTTCTTCTGACTCATACAACCTCCTCTGGTTTTTTATTTTTCTTAAGCTGAAGTTCGGAAACCGATTTCAAAACCGATTTCCGACTATTCAGCGCAAGAATAATTTTGAATTATTTTGCAAGGCTAAGAGAGATTTTTCGATTCTCTTTATCGATATCAATAACTACAAATTCTTTACGCTCATTTAGAGTAAAGATATTTTCTGGGTTGATATCGTTTCCTTTGCCAAGTTCTGAAACATGAACAAGAGCTTCAATTGCTGGGCTGATTTTTACGAAAGCACCAAATGGTGTAATTCGCGTTACAGTTCCTTCAACACTTGAACCTTTTTTAAATTGCTCAACTTCTGAAAGCCAAGGGTCTTCAGTTAGCTGTTTCATTGAAAGGCTTAGGCGATCTTTATCAATTGCGATAATTTTTGCCTTAATTGTATCACCGATTTTTACATAATCTTTTGGATTATTTACGCGTTCCCAAGAAATTTCAGAAATGTGGACCAAACCTTCAATTCCTTCAATATTTACAAAAACGCCAAAATCTACAACGCCAGTCGCAACACCTTCTACTTCATCTCCAATTTTCAAGCTGTCAAATCGTTCATTTAGACCATCTTTGATAGCTTCTTTTTCACTAAAGATAAGTTTATTAGTTTTGCGGTCTGCATCAAGAATTCGAACGTTGATTGGCCTATCAATAAGCGCATTCAATCGGCTCAAAATCTCATCTTTGTCGCTTGCGCCAACGCGTGGGTAGTGTTCTGCTGAAAGTTGAGAAACAGGTAAGAATCCGCGAATTCCTTCATATTCAACTAGCAAACCACCTCGGTTAGCATCAAATGGAATAATTTCGATAATTTCGCCTTTTTCCATCTTTTCGATAACTTCTTCCCAACCGCGATCTTTTGCAGCTTTTCGAAGAGAGAGCAACGACATTCCGTTGTCCATTTCAGTATCAACAACACTTGCTGTTACTGTTTCACCTTCAACAAGGTTTTTTGAATGACCAGCTTCTCGGCGAGGAACAAATCCAACACCTTTCGCTCCTAAGTCAATTAAAATCTCGTGTTTGCGAACTGAAAGAATTGTTCCTTCAACAGTTTCGCCTTGATTTAGTTGGTTTGCGCTCTCTGGAGCAGACGCCAACAATTCGTCCATTGTTATTTTTTTGGCTGTTGCCATTAGTCTTTAAGACTCCTTCCTTAATTGTATTTCTTTGAACATAGTCAAAATTAACCTGCCCAATAGATTGCTACCATTTTAACATTTTGAGCTAAAAAAATCAAGCGTTTTAAAAGGTTGAATTTTTATTTTTTTCATCGTAAAATAGAGTTATGGTTATTGCAATTGATACGGGTGGAACAAAAACTTTATTGGCGGGATTTTCGAAAGAAGGCAAACTTTTAAAATCTTTCGAATTTCAAACGCCAAAATCTCAGCAAAAATATCTTGAAATTATTGAAAAAGTTATTAAAAAAGAATTTTCGAAACAACTAAAAGTGGGTGAAATCCAAGCAATTTCTTGTGCCGAACCTGGAATTATTGAAAACGGCATAATTTTGTGGGCGAAAAATTTACGTTGGCAGAATTTTAATGTAAAAGCTGAACTTTCAAAAATCTTTCCAAATATTAAAATTTTAGTTGAAAACGACGCCAATCTTGCTGGACTTTTCGAAAGTAAAAAGTTCAAAAATAAAGCTCAAAATATTCTTTATATTACACTTTCAACAGGAATTGGTTCAGGAATAATAACAGATGAAAAAATCAACCAAGGCCTAAAAAATAGCGAAATTGGGCGAATCCCGATTGAATTTGATGGCCGAGTACGAGAATGGGAAGAATTTGCGAGCGCGCGGGCTATTTTTAATGTTTATGGTAAATATGCGAGCGAGATTTCAAAACCACGACAATGGCAAAATATTGCCGATAGAATTTCGCGCGGATTTTTAGTTATAATTCCAATAATTCAGCCAGAGGTAATTATTATCGGTGGTAGCCTTGGTGAAAATTTCAAAAAATTCGATCTTTTTCTAGAACAAATTGTTCGCGAAAACCTGCCCGAAGGAATTTCTTGCCCAAAAATTGTTCAAGCTCAAAAACCGCGCGAAGCGGTGATTTATGGTTGTTTTGAATCTGCAAAAGAGGCGCTGAATTTTTAATGAATTTGGAATTTGTTGAAAAATTGCGCAAAGACTTTCCTCAATTTAATTTCGAAGAAAGCGATGATTTCTATTGGTCAAAGAAAGAAAATACAATTTTTTTCGAACCAGAATCTTCAAATTTCCATCTGTTAATTTTACATGAATTAGCTCACGCACTGCTTAACCACGAAGATTTTTGGCTTGATATTGAACTCCTTAAGATGGAGTCTGAAGCTTGGGAGTTCGTTCGAAATAACCTTACAAGTCAATATGGGTTTTGTTTTAGTTCAAATTTAGCTGAGAGTAAGCTTGACACTTACCGAGATTGGCTACATAAAAGAAGCCTCTGCCCAAAATGCAAACTAAATGGTTTTCAACAAAGAGATTTAACATATAAATGCCCTGCTTGCGGAACTATTTGGCAAAATAATGATTCTCGTTTTAAAAGTTTGCGGCGAAAAATAAAATAAAATAAAATAAAATCACGCAATATTTCGAAAGCATGATTTTATTTATATACCTTTTTAAGCTACACGAACTTCAATTTTCGATTCTTCAGACTCTTCAGTCATTGAAATCTTTGTTGTAGCTGGACCACGACGGCTAATTCGACCGCCCTTTTGTCCTGCGATTTTTGCAAGTTCACGGTTTGCAGCAAATCCACCAGTTGTTCCATTTTTACCGCCTTTTTGCCCAATTCGTGAATAAAAATCTTTTCCATATTTTGCTTTATTAGTTGCAGCTGCTTTTGCGCCGCCCGCCTTCGTTCCGGCCATTTAATCTCCTTTGTTTTATTAAAATCTAATCTATTTTTGATTATGTTTTAATTATAGCACAACTTATGCTTTTTGTCAATATTTACATAAGAGCTTTTTTATTTTATTATAATATTTTTGTATTTCTAATCTATTTATGTTATAATTTTCTTATGTTTTTTCGAATAAATAATAAGTTCTACCGTGAGCTGCCTAAGCAAATTTGTGTATTTTTCTTACCAAAATCAATAAAAACTAAAACACAAAATAAGGCGATCTTAGAGCTCCAAAAGCAACTTTCGAATATTTTACCGAATTTTACCGAAAATAAGCTAGAAGAGTATAAAAATAGTATTATAAATGTAAAATTTTGGCACGGAACTGGAGGCTTTGAATATAGTCCTAGTGGAAATATCACACCAATTTTTGACAATATTTTAAAAAATGGATTAAAAACCCAGCAAGATGACTACTTAATTATTTATTCTAAAAAATTAAGCATGAAATCAATATCACTAGTGAATAAAAGAATTATTGCTAGATGTTATGCGGATAATCATAATTTTGAGAATCCTAAAACTTTTCGTTTTGGTGATAGTATTTTTTGGATTGTGCGACATTACACAAAAATGTATATTTTAGCATATACGATACTCGCTCCGCGTTCACTCATAAATATTCTTAACTGGAGAAAGAAAAATAAAATAAATTCAAAAAAATCTTGGAGCGGAAAAGTAAATAAATCTTGTAGAAATACGTGGGAGTCTTTTGAAAAATACTCTGATATTAGAGTAAATTTCCCAGTAATTCTTGGCATTAAAAACCTAAACAAAAGTGCAAGACTACCAAAAATATTTAGCGAAACTGAAATTCGTTCTTTAGAGAATATTCCTTTTAAGGATATTATTCACATAGAAATTCCTCTTGAAAGGTATAGTGAATTAAGTGATAAAATTCGAAAATATAACCAAAAAGTAAAAATATTCCCTATCGAATTAGGTGAATTATTTGAATACAAAAATAGTTCTAAATAAATTATAGCATTATTCTTACTAATATTTTTAAAGCTAAAAATAAATAACGAAAAAACTCCACCGATTAGGAGGAGTTTTTTATAATTCGGCACCGTGCTATT
>CAUUYC010000004.1:0-71462 GCA_963549415.1 uncultured Saccharimonas sp. (SeqCode) | reverse complement strand
GTGAAAGGACTCGAACCTTCGACCTCACGGTCCCAAACCGCGCGCGCTAGCCAACTGCGCCACACCCCGAGATTAACTCGAAAGATACAACCATTATAACGCATATATTTCAAAAAATCAAGCAAAAAAATCTATTTTGAATATTTTTTTCGCCATTCTTCTATTTTAGCGTGATGCCCGCTTAACAAAACTTCTGGAACTTTCATTCCGCGGAAATCTGCCGGTCTTGTAAATTGTGGAAATTCCAGATTATCACCATCTGAATAACTTTCAATTTCAACTGATTTTTCGCCACCAAGTACGCCGGGAATTAGGCGGACTATGCTATCGATTATTGCCATTGTGGGAATTTCGCCACCAGTTAAAATAAATTTACCAATACTTATTTTTTCGTCAACAATTTCGAAAATTCGTGAATCAAACCCTTCATATCGTCCGCATAAAATAATTAAATCTTCGCCAGAATTAGCTTTTTCTTGGGCTTTTTCTTGATTCCATATATTCTCGCTTGGGGTCATTGCAATAATTTTTGCATTCGGCGAACTTTTTTTTGCAAACTCAACTGCTTCGAAAAGAGGTTCTGGTTTTAAGAGCATTCCATTTCCTCCACCATAGGGAATGTCATCAACTTGCTTGCGTATTCCAACACCAAAATCACGTAAATTAATAATTTCGAAAGAAACTACATTTTGATTTTGCGCCTTCCACATCATTGCATTATTTAAAACTGGTTCGAACATTTCAGGAAAGAGAGTAATCACTTGAATTTTCATATTAATTTATTTTACCATTTTTTAGATTTTTTTGCAAAATGAATAAACTAAAAATCTAGCCAAGATATTATGGCTAGATTTTTAACAAGTATAAGCTCTCAAACTTTCCTTAGTTTGCTCGCATAGAGCTTTGACTTTTTTGTTTTTCCGCAGTTCTTTCGAAATCTAAAACTCCACAACAGATTTCGAACTGAACTGTTTATATTATAACGCAATGTCGTCTAATTCTGCAAGCTCTTTTCGAGTTTGTTCTGCGAAAGTGTTTGTGTTTTCCACAGGTGTATCTGTTGAATTTTCCACAGCTTCAGTTTTTTCTTTACTATCGCTAATTTTTAGATTATAATGAGCATTATTTTTTAGTGCCAGAGCTCGAAGAAGCGCACGAAGGCTTTGCGCAGTTGCTCCACGGCGGCCGATAATTCGGCCTAGGTCTTCTTTATTCACGGTCAAAGTTAATAAAACACCTTTCTCGTCAATTGTGCGTTCAACTTTTACGTCTTCTGGATTTTCAACTAAATTCTTAACGATATATTCAACAAACTGTTGGTCTATTGTCATTTTTCAGATACTCCTTTTATTCAGTTTATGCTTTAATTGTATCACTTTTCGAACGTTTTTTCAACCACTCAATCACAATAAAAATTATGGCAAAAAATATCATTAGTATTGCGTAAAGTTCGAAAGTACGCCCTGAAAGCACGCCGATTTCAATCAGTGGTCTAAAGAGAATTGCGGTTACTATAAACGCACTGATTGACCAAATAATAAGAAGAATTCTCCAGAAATTAAGTGGTAGGCAAGCGCGAATTACTGAGAGCATTCCGATTGAACCGAGTAAATAATATGAGACTGTCGAAACTTCTTGAGGAATCCAGCCATTAAGTGAGCCCCAAATTCGTACGAAAATAACCGAGAATACCACCATTAACGCACTAGGTAAGGCCATCAGGAGTGATTTTTTAATAAAATCTTTTTCAACAGGTTGAATATTTTTTTCGAAAGTGAGAACAAAAGGTGGGAAGCCCTCAACAAACTGGTCAATCAATGTAACTTGAATTGGAATGAATGGGAAAATCAAGAGAAGATTTTTATCAAATAGTAGAGCGCTTAAAATACAAATAATCGCCAAAATGAACGAATAGATTGTTTTAATCAAGAAAATTGGTGCAATTCTAGCAATATTATTTACGACTCGGCGCCCTTCAAAAAGAATTTCTGGTAAATCATTAAAATCAGAATTGAGTAAGACGAGGTTTGCGATTTGTCTTGTTGCGGGATCGCCCTCAGCCATCACAATTGAACAATCCGCCTCGCGTAGGGCTAAAATATCATTTACGCCATCACCAGTCATTGCAGTCGTGCGGCCAGCTTTTTTAAGAGTTTGGATAATTAGCTTTTTTTGGTGTGGTGAAACTCGACCAAAAATTGCAGTTTTTACAGCGATTTTTTTAAGCTCGGAATCTTTTACTTTCGAGCAATCAATATAACTTTCGAAATTATCAAAACCAGCTTTTCTTGCGATATTTGAAACTGTTATCGGATTATCGCCAGAGATAATTTTGAGATCAATTTTTTGCGAACGTAAGTATTCGAGTGTCTCGTGTGCTCCTTCGCGAATTGGGTCGGTGATTTCTATTAAGGCGAGTTTTGATATTTTTGCAGGTATTTTGATATTTTTATTATCGATTTTTTCTTTCGAAAAAGCCAAAGCTAAAACGCGTGAGCCACGAGAAAGCGCTTCGTTTGCTTGTTTTAGGGTTTCACCAAAAATCATTTCAGGTGCGCCTAGAAAAAGTGTTCCAATTCCTTCAATTTCCATTGAACCCCATTTTCGGTCACTTGAAAAAGGAATTATATTTGTTGCTTCTAAGGTAATTTTATTCTTTGAAAAGTATTTGCGAATTGCCTGTGCAGTTGGGTTATTGTCTTCGCTAAAATTCATATAAGTTGCAAGAAAATCATTAACTTCGGCCTCAGAAAACTTTTTTGAAAGATTATGGATTGCTTCAACTTTCATTTTTCCTTCAGTGATTGTGCCGGTTTTATCAAGACAGAGAGTGTCGACACGGGCGAGTGTTTCAACAGAGTACATTTCTTGAACAAGAACTTTTCGAAGGCCAAGTTTAATAACCGCCGTTAAAAGAGAGGTAATTGTGAGAAGAGCGATTCCTTTTGGTAACATTCCAAGAAGTGGGGTTGATGTGTAAATTACAGCGGTTTTAGCAGGAAGAGCTTTGATTAAAAGTGCTTCGAAAAATAAAGCTAAACCAAATGGGATAATAATTTTACTAGTAAATCCTGCAATTTTATCGAGGGAGCTGAGAATTCTTGAATTAATTGGCTTGTGTGTTTTGGCTTCAACCATCAATTTTGAGACGTAATTATCAGCGCCGATGTGTACAACTTCCGCTAGAACATAGCCACTCGCTAAAAAACTACCTGAAAGCAAAACTGCTCCTTTTTCTTTTAGAACAAGGTCGCTCTCACCAGTAAGCATGGCTTCATTGGCTTCGGAAACACCTTTCAAGACAACCGCATCGGATGGAACTTGCTCACCAGCAGAGAGTTTAAGAATATCGTTTATCACAATTTCTTCTGGCATAATTTTTTGCTCGCGAGAAGAGCGGATTACGGTGATTTTTTCTTTACTCAAAAGATTGAGCTTATCGATCATTTTTTTAGCACGAATTTCTGTGGCGATTCCAGATATTGCATTGAATATAATCACAACGAAGAAAATCAAATTACTCCAAGCGCCAACTAATGCTAAAAGTACTGCAATTGCAAAATTTAAAAAGTTAAAAAGTGTGAAAATATTTCTTTTAACAATTTCCCAAAAACTGTTATTGTTATCAATTTTAAAATCATTCACCGAGCCTTGTGAGATTCTTTTTCGAACTTCTGCGGTGGTTAATCCATTTAGTTTTTTACTGTTATCCATATATGTTCTATTATAACATATTTTATTTTTTTATAAAAAGTGTTAATATATACTATATGAATAAAGTTGCAGAAATAATTAACCAATTAATTGAAGAAAAATTTAATATTAAAACCGAGGTTTCTTTAACGCGGCCACGGCCAGAGTTTGGTGATTTTGCAACAAATATTGCAATGCAGCTTGCAGGAAAACTTTCGAAAAATCCACGCGAAATTGCCGAAGAGTTAGCGGGTGAGCTTTCGAAAAACGAAATTTTTGAAAATGTTGAAATTGCTGGGCCAGGTTTTTTGAATTTGCGAGTTTCAGCAAAAAAACTTGAAAAAATATTAAGTCAGGAATTTGACGATAGATTTGGTTCAAATAATGAAGGTGAAGGAAAGCTTGCTCTAATTGATGGGCCAAGTCCAAATATGGCGAAGCCTTACAGTGTTGGGCATTTGCGACCTGGAAACCAAGGTTGGGCGGCCAAAAAATTACTTGAATTTTCTGGATGGAAAGTTATTACGGATAATCATTTAGGTGATTATGGTACACCTTTTGGAATTTGGGTCGTTGGATTCGAAATGTTTTCAAATGAAGAAAGGCTGGCTAAGCGTGGAGTTTACGAGCTTGGTGATGTTTATATTAAAACTAAAGCCGCAATGAAAGAGCAAGGTGAAGGTGGTGAAATTGAGAAAAAGGCTGAAGAGTGGCTTTTGAAGCTTGAAAATGGTGATGAAGAGGCTCTAAATTATTCGAATAAATTTAAAGAAATTAGCCTTAAACATATTCATGATGTGATGGCACGATTAAAAATTTCAACAGATTATGAATATGGTGAAGCATTTTTTGCGCCAAAAGGAAAAGCAGCGGTTCAAAAATTAATTGAAAGCGGTGTTGCGGTTCAAAATGAAGACGGCTCGGTAATTGTTCCTCTGGAAGAATATGGTTTTGATGTACCGCTTTTAGTACAGAAGAGTAATGGTGCAGCACTTTATGCCACAAACGACCTTGCCACAATTCTATTCCGGGAAGAAGAATTCGCTCCCGATAAAGTTATTTATTCGGTTGGCGCAGAGCAACAGTTCTATTTTTCGCAAATTTTTGCAATGGCGAAAAAACTTGGTATTAAAACTGATCTATATCATCTTTGGTTTGGCGTGATTGATCAGCTTAATGAAGATGGGACTCGTGAGAAAATGTCTTCAAGAAAAGGTGTAGTTCTGATGGAAGAGCTACTTGATAAAGCTGAAGAGCGTGCTCGTGAAATTGTTGCTGGCCGAGATGTGAGTGAGGAAGATGTGAAAAAAATTGCACTCGGTGCGATTAAATTCTCAGATTTTACGGCAGATAGGCGAACTAATATTCTTTTTGACTGGGAAAATATTTTTGCATTAACTGGATTTTCTGGCCCATATGTTCAGTATTCAGCGGTCCGTGTAAATAATATTTTAAGGAAAGAGAAAAATTTTGAGCTTGTTGATTTCGAAGAATATGATTTTGAAGCTGAAAAAAATATCATTTTACAACTTTTAGCCTTTCCTGAAACAGTTAAAATGGCGGTTCGAGATTTAGAACCACATAAAATTTCGAAATATCTTTATGATTTAGCGCGCGAAATGAACCGATATTACGAAAAAACACGAGTTTCTGATGCTCCGGAAATTGAAAAATCTGCACGATTAACTCTTCTTAAAAAAGTTTCGAAAACTTTCGAGAACGGCTTAGATTTGTTGGGAATTGAAATTCCAGAAAAAATGTAAATTAGAATAATAAAACTCGAGTAAATAAATCTCGAGTTTTTTAAAAGTTAATTTCTTTAAGAATTTTGTCGATTTTAAGGCGAGTTCGAAGATTTGAATTTTTATTTACGATGAAATAATCAGCAATTGCAATTGGGCCACCTTTTTCAAGAACCTCAATTTCGTTAAGATCACGGTCATTAATTTCGGCTAAAGTCATTGCTCGCTCAGGGCGAGAGGAAATTCGCTTGTGACGAAGATTTTTTGGTGGAACTAATGCTATAACTTTTAGTTCAGTTGGAAAGTGTTTTTTGAGAATTTTATATTCAGTCCAAGTGTAAAGACCATCAGCAATAATACGTTTTTGGCCAGACTTAATGAGATTTTGAATTTGTTCAATAATTTTATTTACAATTATATCTTTGCCAAAATCTTCACGTAGTTTTGTGCGCATCATTTTTTCATTTGCTGGTGTAATTTCGAGATTTTCGTCTTTTAGTGCTTTCATTACAACTCCACCAAAATAAACACTCGGATAACCTTTTTGTTTTAGATAATCTGTAGCGGTGCTTTTGCCACTTCCAGCCAGTCCTACTAATGCAATAATTTTTACGGAATCACTCTTTTTTTGGTTTTTAAGTTTTAGAATTTGTTTATTCATACAATTAGATTATATCATAAAAATACAAAATAATAAATTTAAGCGTTTTTTAAGAATGATTCGTTATAATAATAACGTAGCATTGCTACAAAAGGAGGAATTATGAAAAATACCACTAAAATTTATTTGAGCAAACAAGGATTTAAAGAATTAAAGAAAAAAATTGCAAAGCTTGAGCATGAACAAAAAATGCTTGAGATGGAGCTTCGTGATGGCGATGTTAAAGAGGATTTACTAAGGCAAAATGATATTTTCGCACGAATTGATGCAATCCGAAGTGAAATTAATGAAAAGAATTTTCAAATTCATAATTCAAAAATTCTACCTAGGAGCAAGAAAATTAGTTCGAAGGTTTCTATTGGTTCATTTGTGGAACTTTTTGACCGTGCAACTGGGCGAATTATGAAATTTCGAATTGTTGAAAGTTTAGAAGCAAATCCGCTTATCGGTAAGATTTCTGCCGAGAGCCCTCTGGGTAAAAGCGTGCTTGGCCGAACAGTGAACGAAATTATTAGTTGGACGGCAAATTCTCAAAGTATGAATATGACTCTTGTGGCGATTCGCTAAATTTAAACTTAAAAAGGCGTTAAATGCGCCTTTTATTTTTGTTGAAACATGCTATAATTTAATATAGTTATTATCGTTCGCGTATTTTTTATTAGGTATTTTATGTTTTAAAAGGAGGGAGTAAATGGAAATTGGACTAATAATCATTATTGTAATTTTAGCATCGGTTTTAATTTTTCAATCTTTTCGAATTTCAAAAATTGTAGCTTCGAAAAATGAAGACCAAAGTGTAAATTTGCTAAAAATGGATGTAATTGAGCTGAATAAAAGCTTAAACAGAATGCGCGAAAATATTGATGCTAACCTAACCAATTTTAATGAGAAAGTTTCAGAAAAGCTTGAGAGAAATAATTTTCAAATTCAAAATTCAATGGCCAAACAGATTTCTGAGAGTTCGAAAATTGTTGAAGAGGTTTCGAAAAGGCTTACAAAGCTCGATGAAACAAATAACCGCGTTGTGAATGTCGCGGACGAGCTAAAAACACTTCAAAATGCCTTGCAAAATCCAAAACAGCGTGGTGTTCTAGGAGAGTTTTATCTTGAGCAAGTTCTTGAAAACGTTTTGCCACCGAATGCCTTTGAAATTCAATATAAATTTAAAAATGGTGAAATTGTCGATGCAGCTATTTTTCTTGATAAAAATAAGATTTTGCCAGTAGATTCAAAATTTAGCCTCGAAAATTATAATCGGATGGTTGAATCTGAAGGTGAAGAGCGAAAGATTCTAGCGAAAAGAGTTCGCGATGATTTAAAAATGCGGATTGATGAAACTTCGAAATATATTCGCCCGAATGAAAACACTATGGATTTTGCTTTTATGTTTATTCCTAGCGAGAGTTTGTATTATGATGCTTTAACTGGAGTTGTTGGTTCTCAGGGTTCAGAGCGAGATTTGATCGAATATGCGTTTCGTGATAAGCGTGTGATCGTGGTTAGTCCAACTAGTTTTATGGCGTATCTTCAAACTGTTTTACAAGGTTTGAAATCGTTAAAAATTGAAGAGCAGAGTAGGGAAATTCAAAAGCGAGTTGGCCAGCTGGGCGTGCATATTTCGAAATATGAAGATCTAATGCAACGTCTTGGAAAATCACTTGGCACAACTGTTAATCATTTTAATAATGCTCATAAAGAGCTTGGTAAAATTGATAAAGATGTGGTAAAAATTTCGGGCGAAGATAATAAAACTGGAGTTGAGCCACAAATACTTGATAAACCTCGTGAATAAAATAAATTTAAAAGAGCAACTTTCGAAAGCTGCTCTTTTTATTGTTAGCAATTATTTTTCTTCTTCAGTTGACTTTTGGATTAAGTGATTTAGTGCAAAGCCAAGGATTCCTCCAATTAATGCTGTGCCGATATAAATTGCAATCGCATAAGGAACGTTCTGTCCTTTTATAGTAAACGCTTGAAGTGCGAATGCTACTGCTGGGTTAATTATTGCTGAAGATCCGATTAACGTTGTGAGAGATCCTGCAATTAAAACCGCCAAGTATAAACCACCGCCAACGCCAAGTGCTTTTGCCATATTTCCGTTCTTTTTATTGGAAGTTATAGTTGCGACAGAAAATGCAAAAATGAATGAACCAATAAATTCAGCGGCAAGCGCTAGCATTTCCTTGTCCTTTGGGATCGGGTTTGCAGTGAATAGAGTTGGCTTTTGACCATATGATTGTAGAGTATCTTGTGCGCCGACAAAGGCATTCAAAAGCATAAAAGCAACCATCGCACCTAAAACTTGAGCAATGATATAAAAAATAGCTTTAATTGTGTTAATCTTGCGAGTTGCCCAAGCGCCGATTGTAATTAATGGGTTAACGTGAGCTCCACTAATTCCTCCAGCAATCAAAACAATTGACATAAGAATAAACATTACACCGATTGGTTGACCTTGACTAATAATAATACCAGCCGCGAGTAGGAATGTTCCAATAAATTCAAGCGCTACTGCTGAAATAAAACTTGGTTTTGAAATTTCTTCAAGAAAGATAGTGTCAGTTTTCTTATCATTCTTAACGATAGTTTTAACCGTTTTTTCAACTTTCAAAACTTCTTCAGTTACTTTTTTGTGAGCAGTTTTTGAAGATTTCTTTAAATTGGCTTTTTTTGTTGCCATCTTCCCTCCTTATTTTAACTTATGTTTATATTTTATCATAAACTTTTCGAAAATGTCAAAATCTGATACAATATAGTTATGGCTTTATATGTAAAACAAGATGATAATCGAACTGAATTGCAAGAAAAGATTGCAGCAGAACTTCGTGAAAAACAGATTAAGAACTCACTCAAAGAGGGGGGCGAAACTCCAAATAGCAAAGGTGAAATCGTTCAGCCTGAAGATAGTGCGTATCTTGAAGGGACAAAAGAAACCACAGGGCTAGCTTTTATATGGCTTTTAGTTTTTGTGGCAGTTTTGGTTGCGCTTGGGCTTTATATTTGGGTGGCATCACAGCGAGTTTAATTTTTTAAAAATCGACAAAAAGATACTGTTATGGTATAATTAAAGATAATTATGGAACAAATTCAACAGATTAGAAATGAACTTTTGGCGGAACTCCAAGCACTCGAAAACCCGAGCGATATTTTGAAATCGCCAAAAATTAAAGAACTTTATAAAATTATTCCAACTCTGCCGAATGAGCAAAAAGGTGAATTTGGCGCGAAAGTGAATGATTTAAAAAATGAAATTCAGGCTGAAGTTTCGAAAAAACTTGAAGAAAAAGAAAATGCCGAAGTTGAAGAGATTGATATTTCGGCACCTTTTGCAGAAAGCTCTCGCGATAAAATTTCTCGAAAACCACAACTTTTAAGTGCAAAAAATGGTTCAAAGCATCCGCTCCAAAAAGAGCTTGAAAAAGTGGTGGACATTTATACACGAATGGGCTTTGAAGCAGTAGAATCTCGACAGATCGATAACGATTGGAATATGTTTGGCGCGTTAAATTTTCCTGAAAACCACCCAGCACGAGATGGCTACGATACTTTTCGAACTGAAGAAAACTTTATTCCGCCAGCTCATACCTCAACAATGCAAAACCGTGTTTTGAAACATGGTAAAAAACAGCTTGAAGAGGAGGGTCAAATTGTGCATGTTTCTTATGGGCGAGTTTTTCGCAATGAAGACTTAGATGCTACACACGAACATACTTTTTACCAATGCGAGGGTGTTTTTGTGAGCAAAACTGCAAACTTAGCGCAAATGCTTGGCACACTTCACGCCTTTTTCGAAGAATATTATGGTCAAAAACTAGAAATTCGCACTCAGCCGGGCTATTTTCCATTTACCGAACCTAGTCTTGAATTTTTGATTGAGAAACCTGAGGCGCTTGGTGGCAAAAAAGGTGAATGGCTTGAAATGCTTGGTTGTGGAATGATTCACCCAAATGTTTTGGAAGCTGCCGGAATTGATAGTAAAAAATATCGTGGTTTTGCTTGGGGCGGAGGAATTGAGCGTCTCGTGATGCTCAAATACGGAATTTCGGATATTCGTTATTTCGAAAGCGCAAAATTGGAATTTCTAAAGGAATTTTAAATGACCGAGCAAGAATGGAGAGAAATAGACAAAAAGCGATCTTTAGCTGGTTTAAAGGTTGCTTTGATATTTTTTGCAGCAGCCATTATATTTTTCGCCGGAGTTTCAGCCTTTACAGAAGAAGATACTCGTTGTGAGAATTTTAGTAGGGGAAGGCAACGCTTTTATTGTAAAATTTTCGAAAAACCTATTGCTGATATGATTAGAAATATTTTTGGATTAAGAAGGAGTGATAAATGATAATTTCAGTAAATTGGCTTAAAAAATTTGTTCCAGATTTGCCAGATATTGGTGAGCTTTCGAAATTGATTGGTGCAAGGCTGGTTGAAATTGAAAGTGTTGAGAATTTGGGTGAAAAGTATAAGGATGTGATTATTGCCAAGGTCGTTTCTGCGCAGAAAGTTGAAAATTCTGATCATTTAAACCTATGCAAGATTGATGACGGTGGTATAAGAAAAAATATTGCTCGCGATGAAGACGGGTTTATTCAGGTGGTTTGTGGTGCACCAAATGTGCGAGCTGGAATTTTTGTGGCTTGGCTTCCGCCGGAGTCAATCGTGCCAGAAACTTTTGGCGGTGATAACTTTAAGCTTGGCGCACGAAAACTGATGGGTTATATGAGCAACGGAATGATTGCGAGTCTTCGTGAACTTGACTTGGGTGACGAACACGATGGCATTCTTGAAATTTCACCAGAGGTTTTTGAAAACGGCGTTCAAGCTGGTGATTCTTTTGCGGAGAAATTTGAATTAAATGATTTTTTGCTTGAAGTTGAAAATAAAAGCTTGACTCATCGCCCAGATTGTTTTGGAATTGTTGGTTTTGCTCGTGAAGTTGCAGGAATTTTAGGGCAAAAATTTGTTGAGCCAGATTTTATAAGAGGCTTGAATTTTAAAGCTCAAAGCAATAAAACGGTTGAAGTTGAAATTTCAGATCCTGAAATTTGTGAACGTTACACAGCGGCAGTTTTTGATATCTCTGAAATTTTAAAAAATCCAAAGTTAACAATTGCAAAAACTTATCTTTTGCGTTCTGGAATGCGGCCAATTGATTCGATTACTGATTTAGCAAATGAACTTATGCTTGAAACTGGTCAACCACTCCACACATTTGATTTTGATAAATTAGCAAAAATTAACGGTAGCGAAAACATCAAAATTACCGTTCGAAAAGCTTTCGAAAATGAAGAATTAGAGCTTTTAGACGGCAAAAAAATCAAAATGAACAACCAAGATATCGTGATTGCTGTTGGCGAAAACGCTGAAACGGCAGTGGCGCTTGCTGGCGCAATGGGTGGGGCTTCGACCGCGATTGATGAAAATACAACACGAATTTTGGTTGAAAGTGCTACATTTAATCTTTATAATTTGCGAAATACGCAAATGCGCCATGGAATTTTCTCGGAGGCAATTATGCGTTTTACAAAAGGCGTACCAGAAATGATATCGCGAAAAGTTCTTGATTTGTTTGCTGGGAGAATTTTGGAGCTTGGCGGAAAATCTTTGAGTGAGGTTGTAGATTCAAACGGTGATTTTTATTACAATAAAACTGAAATTTCAGTTTCGAAAGATAAAATTAACCAAGTTTTGGGAACAGATTTTTCGAATGAAGAAATTCAACAAACTCTAGAAAATGTTAGAATTTTAGCAAAAAATGAAAATCCTGAAACTTTTATGATTCCATTTTGGCGAAATGATCTACATATTGAAGAGGATTTAATTGAAGAAGTTGGGCGATTGAACGGTTATGATAATATTAAATTGCAACTACCAAGTCGAACTTTTAAAGCGGTAAAAAAAGCAAAAATCGACTTGCTCCAATCTGAAATTCGTGATATTTTAGCAGCAAGCGGTGCAAATGAAGTTTTGACTTATAGTTTTATTCACGGTGATTTGCTTGAAAAGGTTGGCCAAGATCCACAAAACTCTTATAAGATTATCAATTCAATCTCGCCAGATTTACAATATTATCGCCAAACTTTAATGCCAAGTTTGCTTTCTAAAATTAGTCAAAATATTCGTGCAGGTTTTGGTGAATTTGCAATTTTCGAAATAAATAAAATCACTGAAAAATCACTAGGTTTGAATGATGAGAATGTGCCAGTTGAACAGAAGAAATTGGCGTTCGTTTATGCAAAAAATAAGGGTGAAAATGCATTTTATGAAGCAAAGAATTATGCAGAATTTCTATTTAAAAGGCTTGGTTTAAATATTGAATTCGTGAAATTTGAAACTGAAAAATCACCACTTTCAACTGAATTTGAACCAAAACGTTCGGCCTTAATGCAAATTTCTAAAAATGGCAAAAAGATAATTTTAGGCGTGATTGGTGAGTTTAGAAAACCAGTTCAAAAAGCACTAAAACTACCAGAGTCAACTGCTGGATTTGAGCTTGATTTACAAATTTTACTTGAAAATATTGAAAATTCGAATGTGAAAATTAGGGATTTTTCGAAATTCCAATCTGTTGAGCGCGATATTTCGATTAATGTTGAAGAAAATCGCAAATTTGCTGAAATTTTTAGTATTTTTGAGAATATTTCTGATGAATTTAGCAAAATTGATATTGAAACTTCACCAATTGATATTTTTAATAATTGTGATGGCTCAAAAAATATTTCAATTCGATTTAAGATTACACCTTTCGAAAAAACTTTGAACGGTGAAGAGATTCGGGAAATTATGCAAAAAATTGAAGAAAAAGCCATAAAAAATGGCGGAAAGATAATTTAGGAGAAAAGATGGCAACAAAGAAAAATTCATTACAAACTGGTACACCAGCTTGGCAGAGATATTCAATTTGGGTGATTTTAATTTTAACGGTTGTTTCGACTGTTGCACTTTATGTTTCTTCATTCTTACAAACTGAGAGTAATTCAGAAGCACAAAAAAAGCAATCGCAAGTTTTGAAAAAATACCAAGATTACAGAAAAAAGGTTGAAGAGCAGGCGAAAGAACTTTCGGCTAAATATTACGACAGTTTTAAGGAATATGAAAAAGCTCCAGTTGCATTTAATGCTGCGAGCGTAAAAGAACTTACGAAAAAAGATTTAAAAGAGGGCAATGGTGAAGAATTTACAGATTCAACAACGAAATTTCAGGCTTATTATATTGGCTGGAAACCCGATGGTACAGTTTTTGACGGAAGCTTTGAAAATGGTAGGTTAAAATCGCCAGTTGTTTTTCGTAAAGAGGGCAAAAAATGGGGCTTAATTGAGGGCTGGAGTGAAGGTCTAAAAGGAATGAAAGTTGGCGGAATTCGTGAATTATCTATTCCTGCGGATAAGGCTTATGGTGCTCAGGGCTCGGTGAATCAGGAAGATTCTTCGAAAACTATTGGTCCAAATACACCTTTAAAATTTATCGTAATGTTAATTCCTGAATTTCAAGAAATTCCACAGCCAAGTCTTGAGGAAAACTAAAATGACTGATTTGGTAATTATTGGTTCAGGACCATCTGCGTTGAGTGCGGCAATTTACGCTGCACGAGATGGCTTGAGTGTGCGAGTTTTCGAAAAAGCGGCTTTTGGTGGAATTGCGACAACTTCAGATTTAATTGAAAACTATCCAGGTTTTGATGAGGGGATTTCTGGGCTTGAGCTTTCAAAAAAGATGCGAATTCAGGCTGAAAAATTTGGTGCAAAATTTGATTATGGTGAAGTTTTAGGTTTCGAAAATCTTGGTAATTTTGTGCGATTAGATATTGATGGCGAAAAATTTGATTCAAAAACAGTTTTGATTGCAACGGGAAATTCATATAGAATGCTTGGTTTGCCACGAGAGGAAGAGTTTTTTGGGCGAGGTGTTCATACTTGTGCAACTTGCGATGGTCCATTTTATGCTGGAAAAGATTTGATTGCAGTTGGTGGCGGTAATTCTGCAGTAACTGAAGCTCTGTTTTTGAGCCGATTTTCAAAAGTTAAGCTTTTAGTTCGGGGCGAAATTTCGGCGCAAGTGGTCTTGCAAGAGCGACTTTTTGAAGCAGTTAAATCTGGCAAAATTGAGTTATTTTTAAAAACTGAAATTGAGGAATTTATTTTCGAAAAGACTGATTTTGGTGAAAAAATTATTGGCGCTCGCATAAAACAGCAAACTGAAGAAGCTGAAAAAACTTTTGAAATTAAAGCTGCGGCAATTTTTGAATTTATTGGATTAATTCCGAATTCTGGTTTTGCAAAAAAATCTGGCATTGAAGTTAACAACTATGGTGAGATTGTTGTAAATAGCAATTTCGAAACAAATATTCCAAGAGTTTATGCTTCTGGCGATATAATTGAAAATGCACAAAAACAGATTGTTGTAGCTGCGGCAACTGGTGCTCAAGCGGCAATAAAAATCTCAGAATTTTTACACAATGAAAAATAGGGTTTTATTGCCCTATTTTAGTTTTCGAAAAAGTGAAAAATATCCCCAAGCGTGATATAATGGAATATAATGAAAAAGTTAGTAATTATTGACGGGAAAAGCGTATTTTATAGGGGTTACTACGCTATGGGTAATTTGAGTCTTGAAGACGGGACGCCGACAGGCGGTGTTTATGGTTTTGCTAGTTTAGCTTTTGAGGTTATTCGAAAATTAAAACCAGATTATGTGGTTGTGGCTTGGGATAAAAAAGGAACTTCAACTGCAAAAAGAAGTGCGATTTATCCTGAGTATAAAGCTGGGCGAAAAAAAGCGCCAGATGATTTCTATGAACAGATTCCACTTTTAAAGGACTTTCTGAAGACTTTAGGTTGGCCTCTTTTTGAAACTGATGGTTATGAGGCTGATGATATTTTGGGGACTTTAGCGGTTCAGGCAAATAAGCTTGGAGTTGAAGCAAATTTGATTACTTCTGATCTTGATATGCTGCAATTGATTGATGAAAATACTAAAGTTTTTGCAATGAAACGTGGATTTTCGGATATCGAAGAATTTGATCTTGAATATTTTGAGAATAAATATGGATTAAAACAATCTCAATTTTTAGATTTAAAAGCACTTCAGGGTGATTCTAGCGACAATATCCCAGGTGTGCCAGGGATTGGTCCAAAAACTGCTACGCAACTTTTACAAGAGTTTTTTACGCTTGAGGGAATTTATGAAAATCTTGAAAATATCAAACCAGCTTGGCGAAAAAAACTTGAAGCTGGTAAAAATTCAGCGTTTATGAGTAAAAAAATTGCTGAAATTTTTCTTGATGCGCCAGTTGAGCTTAACTTTGAAGATGCTGATATTCGTAATTTTAATTATGAAGAAGTTTTAAAAATGCTTCGAAAGCTTGAATTTAACTCTTTAGTGCGAAAAATTCCAAAAGAGATGAAAACTGGCTCAGAGGATTTTGAAACAAAAAATGAAAACCAAATTGAGCTTTTTGAAGAAGTTCTAGAATCTTCTGAGATCAATATTTTGCCAGAAATTTCTGCTGAAAAGTTTTTCGAAAAACCGCAAGATTTGGTTTTCTTTGATTTTGATACTAAAAAATTAAAAATTTTAGTTTCGAATTTTGAAAATATTGCAGAATTTAATTTTATGGAATTTTCGAAATTTGCTGATTTCTTCAAAAATGTAAAAACAGTTTTCTTTAATGCAAAAGAAACATTTCATAAAATTTTTAATGCTGGTATTGACTTTGAAGATTGGGGCAAAATTTATGATATTGAGCAATTGGAATTTTTGTTAAATGCTTTAATCCGCGATAAAAGTTTGAGTGGAATTTATGGCGAAAAAATAGACGAAGATGATTCGAAAGTTCGAATTTCAGCAATGCGGATTATTTTTGAGCGTCAACAAAAAAAGCTTGAAGATTTGCCAAGAATTCGTGAAATTGCTGAAAAGTTAGATTTCCCAATGAGCTTGGTTCTATTTAAAATGGAAAAAGCTGGTGTTGAAATTTGCCCAGAGATCTTTGCTAAAATGAGTGTGGAATTTGCTGGTGAAATTTCAAAGATTGAGAAGGAGATTTTTGAAATTGCTGGGCGAGAATTTAATGTTGCTAGTCCATTGCAGCTTTCGAAAGTTCTTTTTGAAGATTTGGGCCTACCGACAAAAGGTATTAAAAAATCAAAAAATGGCTTTTCGACAGGGCAAAAAGAGCTCGATAAATTACGAGAATATAGCCCAATTATTGAAAAAATTGAGCAATTCCGTGAATTTTCGAAATTAAAAAGTACCTATGTTGATGCTTTGCCAAAATTAGCAGATGAAAAAAATCGGATTCATAGCAATTTTGCACAAGATGTAACAACGACGGGGCGGCTTTCTTCGAGCAATCCTAATTTGCAAAATATACCGATTCGTTCCGAACTTGGGCGGCGTATTCGTGAAGGCTTTGTGGCAAAAAAAGGGAATTTACTAGTTTCAGCAGATTATTCGCAGTTTGAATTGAGATTGGCGGCAGTTTTGGCAAACGACAAGCCTTTGATTGAGACTTTTGAGAAAGATTTAGATATTCACGCAAAGACTGCGAGCGAGGTTTTTGGTGTTCCAATTGATGAAGTTTCAAAAGAACAACGACGTGTTGCGAAAATTATTAATTTTAGCGTTCTTTATGGTGTTGGAGCTCATAATCTTTCTGGCACGATTGGGGTTGGTTTTTATGAGGCGAAAAAATATATTGAAGAGTATTTTAATGCGCACAAACCAATTCGTGAGCTTATGGACAATACATTGAAAAAAGCTCAGGATGAAGGTTTTGTAGAGACGTTTTTTGGCCGAAGGCGACCAATGCCAGATATAAAATCGAGTAATTTTATGATTCGCGAGATGGCAAAGCGAGCAGCGCAGAATATGCCAATTCAAGGTACCGAGGCAGATTTAATGAAGCGAGCGATGTTGGCTGTTGATGAAAAAATTGTAAAAGCTGGGCTTGGTGAACAAATTTTACAAATTCATGATTCAATTTTGGTGGAAGTTCCAGCTGAAAATGCCGAAAATGTGGCAGAAATTTTAAAACGAGAAATGGAGAACGTGGCTCCAGAATTAAATGTTAAATTAAAGGTTGAAGTTTCTATCGGTAAAGATTGGTTGAATATGTAATAAATATATATCGTAAGAGAGGTTTTTTTACGATGCAGTCTTGATTTTTAAAACGCTTTTGTTTATAATTATTTTAGGAAATATTTTTAAGGTGGAGGGACTTAGATAATGAAACACAAAATATTATTTGGTGTAGTTTTAGTTATTGCTGTTTTGAGTGCAGGACTAAACGTAGTGCAAGTAATTAAAAATAAAAATGATATTGCTGCAATGAAAAACCCTGTTGGTTCGGTTTGTGGGGATGATACCATTAATAAATATAACAATATTAAAGGCAGAAAAGAAGAATACGCCAAGAACGCAAAAGCTTTGGGTGATGAGATTTCGAAAAAAGCAGGAAATGAGAAAGATTCCAACTGTGTTATAATGCGGCTTTTTATTGGAACAGAAAATCAGGAACAAACATTTAAAAATCTTGAAGAAATGATTAATAAGGGTCAAAACCCAAGCTTAAAAATTAGTGGCGTTAGCTATATTGAGTATATTAAACCTTCAGGCTTAAAATATAAAGATGTTGGAGATCTATTCTAAATGAAAAAGCTTAATATTTTATTTTTTGCTGTTTTGCTTTCTTTTGTATTTAATTCTATATTTTTTCAAAAGAATACAAATGCTGCCAACTCCTTACCGCATAGTGTTGCTCAAAGGCTTCTAGATACTTGTAATGCTCGTGGTACAATGATTAAGCAAAAAACATATGAAGGAACTGAAATTGATTTTGATAGGTATAATAGTCCTGTATCAGTAACAGGAAACTGGATATCTGCCGACCCTGAAGGTAAAAAGGTTATTAGTTCCATTTACGAAAAAAATGAGTTTCAAGTAAGTAAAGAGAGTAGAAGCTTTTATCTTAATATCGCCGCAATGGCATGTAAAGGTCCAAATCATGCTGCTGCTACAAATATTAGAATCCAAAAAGATGATTTAGATGCTAGTAAACTTGAAAGTAATGGATCTGTCCCTGTGGGTAGAAGGGGTCAAGGAGCCGCTTTTAACTTCCATTTGAACGAGGGAGAGGCTGGCCGTATCGGGGTTGCTAAGATATCTATTAAAGAGTCCGAGATAGATAAACTATCAGACGGAGATTATATAAAATTTAATGTATGGCAGTGTTGGAATTTCTATGGAGTGGGAAGTCATAGCTGGGTAGATGATCACGAAGGTCTTCCGGGGAATTGTTATAACCATGATATCATTCTAAGGGTTAAAGCACCAGTCAAATTTAATGTTGAAGGAGATACTAAGGCGGCAGTTTTAAATTCTAACCAGAGAATTAATTCAAACGATTCAAGATTTAAGAGTAATGGTCGCTATAATCCTCAGACTGCTAGAGTTAGCCAATGGGTTTCTTTTAGGCATAAAGTTACAGGCAAAGATTTTAATAGAAAAAGCGTTAGTGGTAGTGGCTACTATCAAACCGTCAGAAATGATGGATATGGCGATTATTCGGTAAATAATTATAATTTTAGATGGAATAAAGACTCGTGGGATAGTAGGCCTACAATAATTAATCAAGGTAATATTTGGGATACGATTAACGCAGTAGGTACCGACAGGGAGATCTTTAGGGTAACCAGAGATATGGCTGGAAAGGTAATATGTTCAAAGATGTCATATGGAGTTGCTGCTGGAAATATTGATAATACTAATAGGTATAATAAAACTACTAATGATGCATGTGTCTATGTTCCTTATGATTTTGAAATAACACCTTGTGTTAAAATTGATAAAATTCGAAACTGCTCTGGTGGTGATTTAGATGTTCCTACTAATGGTAAAGTGCCAAACGACCCTAATGATGGTGAAGAAATTAATATTCCAGGAGGCGGAACTGAAACTTCATCGATAAGGTATAAAATTACAACTTGGCGTGTTCCTTCAGATAAAGAGAGTTTTGTAACTCAAAATAATAAGAGAGATAATACGAACAGTGATACCTGTTCACCTTCAAACTTTTATTATCAAGATTATCAAGGAATTGAAAAATGTCGTGTTATTAAAGAAGGGACTGGGAAATTTAATAAAGATACTCGAGTTGCCGACTTTATACCTTCAATTGAAGATGGTGCCGAGGCGGGAACCCGTTATTGTGTGGCGCTTTCCATCTCGCCATACAAGATGAATTCAAACCAAAGTCAGGCTGAGCAAGCCAAACAAGAACGAGAAAATTTAGACTGGCGGCATGGTGCACCGATTTGTATTAAGCTAGTTAAGAAACCAAAAGTTCAATTCTGGGGAAATGGTGTTTATTCAAAATCGGGTATTCGAACAAGTTTATCTACAACTAAACAAGGAGTTCTCGGCTCTTGGGTTGAATATGAAGCACTCTCGGGTGTGAAAATTAAAGATTTTCGAACTGAATCTTCACAAAGTACGCAAAAGTTGGCAATTGAAGATTATTCTTCAAAAAGTAGTTTTGGTCAAGGAAAATCAAGTATCGATTCATTAATTTCAAACATTGCTTCAAAATTTCCAAAAAAGAATTTTGAAGATACAAATACAAAAGTTGAAGTTTATGGCGATGCGAACAAACAGCTTGGTTCAATTTTAGCCGATAAGCAAACTCGAGTAATCTATGGTAAAAATATTCGAATTTCTGGCGATATTGTGAATGCTGATAGAGCTGTAAATAATGATTCGGATTTTCGTCAGATTATAATTATTGCTGACGGAGATATTACTATTGATCAAGGAGTGAAAAGAGTTGATGCGTGGTTGATTGCTCAAGGCGTAATAAATACTTGTGCGGTTAACGGCGCCCAGAATGCCAATGATGTTAATATGAAAAATTGTGACAATCAATTGCGTGTGCGCGGTGGAACAGTTTCAAAAGGATTGCGATTATGGCGAACTGCTGGCTCCGATGGAACTGCGAAAGATACGCTAGCTAATCCTGCTGAAATTTTTAACCAATCGGCAGATACCTACTTGTGGGCTCAGTCTCAATCTGGTAGTGCGGGTAAAATTGTTACAACTTATACTAAAGAACTTCCGGTGAGGTATTAAATATGACAAATAGAGAGTTTAAAAAAGGTGGTGTTTCAATCTTTATTGTTATTATGGTTGGTATTTTGGTCTCGATTATGTCTGCAAGCTTTTTGCGGATTATGCTCCGAGACCAAGAGCAGGCCAGTAGGCTAGATCTTTCACAGAGTGCTTATGATAGTGCTCAGGCGGGAGTTGAAGACGCTAAAAGATTTTTACGAATTTATAAAGGTGCCTGTGGTGGTGCAGATGTTGGTAAGAAAGTTTTCGAAAGTAAGACATATGATTGCAGTGAAATGACAAAGGCAATTCTGTCTGGTAGCTGTTATGTTCTAGCGACTGCCGGAATTGGCGCTAACGGTAGTGAAACTATAGTACAAACCAAAACAAGTTCCGGTGGAGGAAATACTGATCGAGATTTAAACCAAGCCTATACTTGTGTTAAAATTAAAACAGATACTTCTGACTTTTTGGGTCAAAGTAATGAAGGAACGCCCTCAGTTATTAACTTAAAAGGTGTTTCGAGCTTTAACCAGATTCGTGTTAAGTGGCATACTAAAAATAATATGGCGAATGGTTCAAAAATATCCTTAGATTCAATAAATAATCCCAATGCTCGCCCTAATATTCTGAAAGATTGGCAAGCTCAAAATAGACCGGCCATATTAAAAACCCAACTATATGGTTATGTTCCCGGACGGAATGGAAATTCGTCAACAAGTATGGATACACCTTATCCAGATGATGGAAATGGTGCGAGTGAGATGCTGTTTTATCCTGCTTCAGGCTTGGATTCTCGAGTTGTGAATAGTTCGAATCTACCAACTGTTCGTCGAGATGAAAATTCTACACAATCAACAAATGACTATACTTTTACGAAATGTTCAGATGATCTTGGGGCTGGCTCAAATACCTATGCTTGCGAAATGGTAATAAATATTGGGCGAAACGTTTCTCCAACTGATGTTTTATATGCTCGATTGACACCTTTAATGAATAATGCTGAATTTAAAATTGAGCTTATGAACAATGGTAATGTTGTAGATTTTAAAGGTATTCAACCAAAAGTTGACTCAACTGGTCGAGCAAATAGTCAGTTTAGAAGAATTGAAAGTCGAATTGGATTCCATGATAGTAATTTCCCAGTTCCTCTATTTTCTGCTCAAACTGAAGGGGATGAGCCGATTTGTAAAGATTTCTCAACAACTAAAATTAAAAATGGTGGATTAAACTGTAAGATGTAATATAAAATAGCCTTTATGAAGGCTATTTTATTATATTTGAAATTATTATTTTGCATATTCGATTGCGCGTGTTTCACGAATTATATTAACTTTAATTACGCCTGGATATTGCATTGTGCTTTCAATTTTATCTGCAATATCTCGTGCCATTTTTATTGCTGAAAGATCGTCGATAGATTCGGGCGAAACTATTACACGGATCTCTCTACCGGCCGAAATCGCATAAGCCTTATTTATGCCCTTAAAGCTAGTTGCAACATTTTCAAGCTCGCGCATTCTCTCTACAAAGTTTTCGGCAGAAGCGTTTCGAGTCCCTGGCCGAGAGGCGCTCATTGCGTCAGTGATTTTAACAATAATTGCTTCAACCGTTGTAGCTTCAACATCTTCATGATGTGCTGCAATTGCATTTACGACTCGGGGATCCATTCCGTATTTTTCGGCAAGCTCAGCACCTATTTGGGCATGTTTTCCTTCAATCTTATGGGTTACAGCCTTTCCAATGTCGTGAAAGAGCGCAGCAGTTTTTGCAATTTTAACGTTTGCGCCAATTTCTTCGGCAATTAAGCCTGCAACATTAGCCATTTCTGTTGAATGTTTCAAAACATTCTGGCCATAACTTGTTCGAAACTTTAATTCGCCAAGCAGTCGTAACATTTCATGCGGTAAGCCTGAAAGTCCGACTTCACGAGCAGCATCTTCGCCAGCACGATTAATTTCCTTGTTTATTTCACGTTCAGCTTTTTCAACAACTTCTTCAATTCTTGCCGGATTGATTCGCCCGTCTTTCATTAAAAGCTCAAGCGAAAGTCGTGCAACTTGGCGGCGAACAGGGTCGAAACTTGAAAGAACAACCATTCCAGGGGTATCATCAACCAATATATCTACACCAGTTTCACGCTGAAGTGCTTGGATGTTTCGGCCCTCTTTGCCAATAATTCGACCTTTCATTTCATCATCAGGCAGTTTTAAAGCAGTAACTGTTCGTTCAGCTGTTACTTCGCTTGAGATTCGTTCCATTGCTGAAACCAAAATAGCCTGAGCTCGTTCTTCGGCATCTTCGGTCGCATTTTTTTGGAGCTTTGCAACTAGATTAACCATATCTTGAGCCATATTTCTTTCGGCAATTTTCATAATTTTTTCAGCTGCTTCTTTCTTTGAAAGCTTTGCAATTTTTTCAAGTTTTTCATCTTGCTTTTTGCGAATTTCTTTAATCTCATTTTTGAGTTTTTCAACTTCAAGCTCATTGTTTCGAAGTTTCTCGGTTCGTAAATCAATCTGATCAAGCTTCCGGTCGAGAGATTCTTCTCGTTCTGCGAGGCGATTTTCAGTTTTTCGAATTTCTTTTCGCCGTTCCGATTCATCTTCGTTAGCCTTTTCGGTAATTTTTAAGGCTTTTTCATTTGCGCGTTCTAAAATTTCAGCTGATTTTTTTCGGGCTTCAGCAATAATTTTATCTGAATTATTTTTTGCATTTGCGGTTTTTACTTTTTGATATGCAAAAGCGCTACCACCGCCAAACAAAACGCCAAGCGTAGCTATAATTATTTCCATATTTTTCCTTTCATCAATAAATTAAATAAAAATTCAACGGCTAATGCCTTATTTAATTATAACATAAAAAATAAATAAGAGCAGAATTTTGGTGCAATTTAAAAAGCCCCGAAGGGCTGATTCTATTTCAGTCTGAAATTTATATTTTTCAGACTATTTTTCAGCGACTCTAGTTCTGATTTTTTAGAGTCGCGTTTATCCAATTCTGAAAGAGTGATGGTTTTACCATCTTTGATTTTTTGATTGAATTTTTCTAACCATTCTTCCAGCTCTTTTTCTAAATACCTCAATATTTTTAGTATCTCTGGATACTTATCTTTGGCATCTGTAATTCTATATCCAAGCATTGTAGTGTAATACGCTTCTGATGTACATGGATCGAGATTGAAAGACCTGTCCATTGCAGAATAGGCGCAATTTAAGGTCTCTAAAAATTTATCTAACGAGATTATCTGTTGCATAGTATAATCTTGTTTGTTCAGGATCAGCACTTTATTATTTTTTAGTAGTGCAACAATACCTTTAAAGATAACTTTCTCGATCTCTCCGGTTTCGAAACATATATTAGTTCCTTCAGCTATTGGCTCAAAATTTTTGCCGGCAAAACTAAAGGAGTCTATTTCTCCTACATTTTTCCTGAATTCACCATTGCTATAGATAGCGATGATTATATCAGTTATCGGATATAGTTGAAACTCTCCAAATGAGCATTTTATTTTATGCCCATGTTCTATACATTCGCTGTATAGTTGTTTGGAAATATTAATATCGCTTAATGATATGTTTTTTAGTCATGGAAAGGTTCCTCCTTTTTGGATTTAATAGTATAATTATAACATATAATATAAAAAAGTGGTAGGGAAAATATGTATATGAAAGTTTATAGAGTTTTTTTGAATAATTAATCTTGCTTTATTTTTTTGGCGAGTTCGGCTGGTGTAAGCTTGTAAAAATTTGTAGATTTGTGTATAATTTAATTATGTTTATGTCTTTTTTAACTTGGTGGTATGGGAAAGGGCTAGTTTGGCGTGCTGAGAAGATTTTAGATGGAATCGAACGCTCGATTGATACTTTTTCACTTGGTCTTTTAATAAAAACTTGGTTTGCGCCTTTTCGACAAATTGATGCTTTAGGTGTTTCGAACGCTTCGATTGAAGTTCGAATTAAGAAGTTTTTTGATAAGCTTTTTTCTCGGTTCATTGGTGCTTTTTTGCGAACAATAATAATGATAATTGGTATATTTTTTATTAGCTTTAAAGCAATTTGGGGTCTAATAATGTTAATTTTATGGTTGATTTCACCGGTTTTACCGATTATTCTTGCTGTAATTTTTACAACTGGTTGGACACCAAAAATTATTCCAAAAATTAAGGATGATTTTAAAAATTGGCAAAAAAATATTCCATCAAAAGAAGTTAAACCAAATAAAACAAAAAGGAGTTGGTTCTTATGATTTTTGATTACAATGATTTGCGCGCAAAAAAATCCCGTTTAATGAATGGGCTTAGGGGTTTTTTATTTCTACTTAAGATTTTGAAAATTGTTGGAATTTTGAGCGGATTCTGTTTAGTTTTAATTGATTCGGCTCTTGGCTGGTTAATTTTAGCATTTTCATCAATAATCACAATTTTAGTTCATTGGTGGAATGGAGAACTTCATAGATTGGAGCCAACAAAAGATTTAAATATTGAAGGGCAGCTAGCTAGTAATATTTTAGGAAAACTTTCGAAAAATCCAACAAGTGAGCAGATTGCAAAAGTAGTTTTAGAAAGTTCCGGTGGAAAGTTTATTATTTCACGCTTTGGGCTTGGAAAAACTACGATTGAGAGTTTGGTTCAGATTCCACAAAATTCACCTGAAAATATTTTTCAAACTGCACTACAAATTCAGCAAAAGTTAAAAACTAAAACCGTTTCTGGCTCGGTTTTAACTCTTGCGATAATTCGAAATCTTCCGAATTATGAAACGCTTCTTGCGCAGTTTTATCTTGATTTTGAAGATTTAGAGCGTGGCGTTTTGTGGCATGATCATATTTTTTCACTAATAAGTCAATCTAAAATTCCAATGAAAACTGGTGGAATTGCCCGCGATTGGTCGTTTGGTTATACTCCAACCTTGAATCGTTTTGGAGTGAATATTACAAATCAGGTTTCGAACAATATTTTAATGTCTTCAAATTTAGAGCAACATAAAGATTTAGTTTCGAAAATGGTTGAACAATTCAGTGGTAATGGAAGGCAGAATGTTGCTCTGATTGGTGCCGATGGTGTTGGTAAAACTACTGTTGTGAATTCTTTTGCTGCAAAAATTGCAAATGGTAGCGAGAAAATCCCTTCAAATTTAAAATTTAGACAGGTTGTTTCTCTTGATGCTGCATCTTTGATTGCGGCAGCGCCAGGGCGAGGTGAAATAGAAAATTTGCTGAATTATGTTTTGAACGAAGCTTATGCCGCTAAAAATATAATTATTTGTCTTGATAATGCTCAGCTATTTTTTGAAGATGGTGTTGGTTCGGTTGATGTTTCGAATTTACTTCTTCCTATTATTCAGGCTGGTGCTTTAAGGTTAATCTTAACTCTTGATGAACAGAGATTTTTGCAAATTTCAGCAAAGAATCCAGCTCTTGCTCAGGCGATGAATAGGCTGCAGGTTAAGCCAGCTAATTATGATGAAACACTGGCAGTTATGCAAGACAAGTTGTTGATTTTCGAACATCAAAATGGCGTGTTTTATCAGTTTCAAGCACTTAAAGAAGCTTTTAAACTAAGCGAAAGATATATATTTGATTTAGAAATGCCAGGGCGGGCGGTGCGCTTGTTAGAGATGGCAGCAGGATTTGCTGATAATAAAATTGTAACGGCGAGCTCAGTTGAAAAAGCGATTGAGCAAACAATGAATGTAAAAATCGCTACTGCAAATGTTAATGAAGAGAAAGAAACTTTATTAAACCTTGAAGATTTATTGCATGCCAGAATGGTTGGCCAGGAAAAAGCAGTTTCGGCTGTAGCAAATGCTTTGCGTCGTGCGAGAACTGGTGTTCGAAATCAAAACAGACCAATTGGAACATTTCTATTTCTTGGCCCAACTGGAGTTGGTAAAACAGAGCTTTCGAAGGCACTTTCAGAAGTTTATTTTAATGGTGAAAATAATATTGTACGTCTTGATTTGAATGAGTTTGTAAACCTTGACGATGTCTCAAGATTGATTGCAGATGGTGCGCGTGACGCGAGTTCTCTAACTGCTCAAATGATGAAAAAGCCTTTCTCGGTTGTTCTTTTAGATGAAATTGAAAAGGCTCACCCAAATGTTCTAACTGCTCTTTTGCAGGTTTTAGATGAAGGTATTTTGAGGGATGAAAAAAACCGTGAGGTTTCATTTCGAGATGCGATTATTATTGCAACATCAAATGCTGGCTCTGAGCGAATTCAAGAGCTGATTTCTCGTGGTTACGATTCGACAAGCGCTGAAGAAATCATTGTAAATGATTTAATTGCAAGTCGTGAATTTCGCCCCGAATTTCTGAACCGTTTTGACGAAATTATCGTTTTTGAACCGCTCACAAAAGAAAATCTGATGCAGATTATTGATTTGATGATTGTTGGGGTAAATAAAACTCTTGCTGGTCAAAAAATTACAGTTTCTGTTACGCCAGAAGCTAAAATATTGCTTGCAAATTTAGGCTATGATCCAAAACTTGGCGCTCGACCAATGAGAAGAGTTATTCAGCGAGTTGTGGAAAATACTATTGCACGAAAAATGCTTTCCGGCGAAGCTCAAGCTGGTTCGAACATTGAAATTACTCCAGAAATAGTTCGGCAAAGCTAATATAAAATAAAAATCAGCAGATAGATATTCTTGCTGATTTATTTTTTTTCAAATTTTGGAGGGCCAGGAGGGGCTCGAACCCTCGACACCCTGCTTAAGAGGCAGGTGCTCTAACCGGCTGAGCTACTGGCCCAATATTCACATTATAGCATATTTAATTGTGAAAAAAAAGACTTTTTGATTATTTTTTTGGCTGAATTTTATAAATATAATGTGCGCCTGATATTTTAAAAGGTTTTAAATTTTTAATTTCGAAACCATAACTAATAAAAAGTAGAGGTATTTTTTGAAAATTTGTCTGAATTTGAGCAAGCTTTAGCATTTTTTCAATCCTCTCGGCGTGGCCAAAAGTATAGAATACGGTAATGTTTGAAATCGGGAAGGCTTTCCAAAAATTTTTAAGATAAATTTGGCAGTTTTGCTGTTTTCGAAGTTTAATTTTTGAAATTAAAACTAGAAAAGGGTTAATCTCGAAGCCAATAGCTTTTGCGTTAAAATTATTTGCAACTTTTAAAACAACTCCATCACCAGAACCGATATCTACGAGTATATCTTCTTTAGAAAGATTTATTGTTTCGAAGAGTCTGAAAAGATCTGATTTGTGTGTAGGGACATACGGTGCACCAAAAAATATAGTTAAAAGAAAAGCGGCAATAATTATGCCGAGAATAAATGATATTGAGTAAAAGATAATTTCCATAAAATAAAATAATTTGGTACCCCCGGTAGGACTCGAACCTACGGCCAGGAGGGTAGAAACCTCTTACTCTAATCCACTGAGCTACGGGGGCGTACCTAAAATAATTATATCAAGTTTTTTTAAAAAAGTCTATATGATTATTTTCTAAAAGCAAAAACCTCCAGAAAATGGAGGCTTGTGCCAAAACAAAAAAGATCAAATGGTGCGGGCGGAGAGAATCGAACTCTCATCACTTGCTTGGAAGGCAGGTATATTAGCCGTTATACGACGCCCGCATGAGATTATTATAGCAAACATTTTTTATAAAAGCAAGACTTTTTTGAAAAAATAATGTGTTTATGCTAATATAGTATTATGAAATTAAATGATTATGTTGTAAAATCAAGTCTTGAAGAAGTTTCTCATTCTAGCGGATACGCTAAAGCTCAGTCTGGTGGAAGAATTGGTGCTGCAAGCTCACAAAGTTTTGCGCAGCGCCAAGCGATTGATTATAGAAATTCGAAAGTGCGCTCATATCGAGATTCTCAACTTGGTCAATTAAGAATGGCACAAAAAACTAAAATGGAAAGTTCAAGATCGGCTCTTGATCAGATTAGAGCCAAAAGAGAAGAAAGGGTTTCAAATTATTTGCAGCAAAATTTAAATAGGCAAAAAAATACAATTTCGAATGGTCAAATTGATCAATCAACAAAAATAAGAATGACGAAAAGTGGTTTCGGCGAGGTTCAACAAACCGGAATGGCGGGTTTTTACGGTTCGCAAACTCCAAGCTCTCAAAATGTTGTGCGAAGTTTTCACCCGCAAATTAAGCCAAAATTTTAAAGCTTGATTTTCAAGTTTTTATGTGTTAAAATGGTTGAAGCTATGGCGGATGTAGCTCAGCTGGTTAGAGCGCTGGTTTGTGGCACCGGAGGCCGTGGGTTCGAACCCCATCATTCGCCCCAAGTAAATTCGAGCTTAAGGCTCTTTTTTATTTGACCAAAATTTTAAAGTATGATATAATATTAGATAGATTTTTTGCCAAGGAGGAATGAAAATGGCTAAATTTAAATTGAACCTTACAGAAATCATATCAAAAAAGATGGATGAAGTCTTTCGAGATACTTTTGATTGTTTTAGGGCTTACCACCCAAGCTTTTGTAGTAGTCTTAATGACCAAAATGAGAATAATCTCTTAGAAGCGATTAAAAGTTCACTAATTCAGGCTGCTGAAGATCTGCTTGGAGAAGATTGGGCAGAAGCTTCTGACGTAGATATTGAATTTCTAACAATTTTTGAGATTCTAAATGGTGAGAAACCAACTGGGATTTCTTGCATGAAATTCAATATAAAAGTTGTCGATCTTCTTATTAAGAAACTTGAAGACAGAGCAGTTTTTAACTTCAATGAAGCGAATATTATTCGAAAAAATGCGATAAAATATCGCACAGAAAATAAAGACTATCTTAAACATTAGCTAAAAATAACTCCCAATTTTTGGGAGTCTTTTTAATTATGAAAATAAAGTTTCAATTTTTGCACCAAGTGAATTTAATCTTTCTGCAAAATCCTCATAGCCGCGATTGATATTGTAAACATCTCGCAAGGTTGAGACTCCTGGTGCGGCAAGCATTGCGATCAAAACTACAACACTTGGGCGAAGGGCACTTGGCGCAATAATGTCTGCAGGTTTCCATTTTGTTGGGCCAGAAATATAAACACGATGTGGATCAACAAGTTCAATTTTAGCGTTTAATTTTGAAAGCTCAGTAAAGTAAATTGCACGGTTTTCGTAGCTCCAGTCATGAATCAAAGTTCGACCTTCCGCGACAGTTGCAATTAATCCAAGAAAAGGCAAATTGTCCATATTTATACCAGGAAATGGTAGCGCGTGAATTTTATCTTTCGCAGCATGTAATTTTGATTTTTTAACTTTAATATCCACAAGGCGCGTTTTTTTATTTTTCGAAAGATATTCGGAGCTGATTTCGAAATTTGCACCCATTTGTTCGAGGGTTGCAAGTTCAAGTTCGTTGAATTCGATTGGCGCACGTTTGATGGTAATTTCAGAATTTGTAACCAGCGCAACCGCCACGAAAGTCAAAGATTCAATAGGGTCTTCGCTTACATAATATTCAACATCTTTTTCGATTTTTATTAATCCATGAACTTTTAAGGTTGTTGTTCCAATTCCTTCAATTTTAACGCCAAGCTCTTCAAGAAAGAAACATAAATCTTGCACCATATAGTTTGGACTAGCATTTCGAATTGTAATTTCTTGACCAGAAAGCGCTGCGGCCATAATTATATTTTCAGTTGTTGTGTCTCCGCGCTCGGTTAAGAGTATTGGCTTCTCGACTTTTTTTGGTTTATTTGAAACTTTGTAAAAATCAGTTTGTGCTGTAACATTTGCACCAAAATATTTTAATCCAGAAAGGTGTGGCTCAACTGTGCGTGTTCCTAAATTGCACCCACCAGAAAAAGGTATTTCGAAGTCTGAATATTGGTGAAGAAGTGGGCCAAGAAACATTAGAATGCTGCGTGTTCTTTTGGCAGATTCAACATTCATGTTTTCGAAAGATAATTCTCTAGGAGGTATAATTTCGAGGTCGTTATCTTCATTAAGCCATTTTGTGCGAACGCCAATCGAATTTAAGACTTCAATAATTCGATTAACCTCTTCGATTCTAGCAACGCGGCGAAGAATCGTTTTTCCTTTATTTAGAAGAGAAGCGCAAAGCAGGGCGACGGCGGCATTTTTTGAGGTTTTAACTTCAATTTCACCAGAAAGTTCGTGACCGCCATGAACACGAAAATTGGTTTTCTTATTTGAATTAACAGATATAATTTCGCTCGAAAGTTCTTCTGAAATTCTTGCAAGCATTTCAATAGTTATATTTTGCTTACCACTTTCAATTCGGTTAATTGCACTTTGTGAGGTGCCAATTTTTTCGGCAAGCTCAACTTGAGTTAAATTCTTGTGCAGGCGGGATTCTTGAATAAGCTTCCCGATTTTTTCTAAATAGGCTTGTTCTTCGTTCATAAAATAATTATATCACTTATGGTATAATAAAAACAAGTTTTCTAAGAATTTTTTATTTTTTAAAAATATGATATACTTAAAAATATGATATAGCGACGGTTTTTATATTTTTTAGTTTCGAAAAAGTTTAATTTTTAAGGAGAGTTTTTTATGTTTGATGAAAAGATTTTTAATGTAATTGAAAATGAGGAAAATCGTCAGCGAGAAGGCTTGGAACTAATTCCGAGCGAGAATTATGTTTCGAGAGAAGTGTTGGCAGCGCTTGGCTCAGTTTTAACAAATAAGTATTCTGAAGGATATCCTGGTAGAAGATACTATGGTGGTCAGGAAAACACTGATATCATTGAAAGTTTAGCGATCGAACGCGCAAAACAGCTTTTTAATTGTGATCATGCTAATGTCCAACCACATAGTGGTGCAAATGCTAATGAGGCGGTTTATAATGCTTGGCTAGAAGTTGGCGATACGGTTTTAGGCATGGATTTATCTCAAGGTGGTCATTTAACGCACGGCTCACCGGTAACTCGTAGCGGTAAGATTTATAATTTTGTGCGATATGGCTTAGATGAAAATGGTGAAATTAATTATAAGCAGATTGAAGAATTAGCTGAAAAATATAAGCCAAAAATTATTCTTGTGGGATTTTCTGCATATCCTGGTGAAATTGATTATGCTAAAATTGTTGAAATTGGCAAAAAATATGGAGCAATGTTGATGGCGGATGTAGCACATATTGCTGGATTGATTGCTGGAGGTGTTTCGAAAAACCCATTTGAGTATGGTTTTAATGTTGTGACAACTACAACACATAAAACCCTCCGTGGTCCTCGTGGTGGAATGATTCTTTCGAATGGAAAAGTGGGGAATCCGCTCAAAAAACCAGAAAAAACTCTTGAAAATTTGCCAACTTTAATTGATCGAAGTGTTTTTCCGGGAACGCAAGGTGGCCCACAAATGCACTCAATTGTGGCAAAAGCAGTTTCTTTTTATGAAGCACTTCAGCCTGAATTTAAAATTTATGCTCAACAGGTAGTAAAAAATGCTCATTTTTTGGCCGAAGAGCTTTCGAAAAGAGGTTTCAAACTCGTGACTGGAGGCACAAAAAATCACTTAATTTTAATTGATATTTATGCGAGTTTTGGAATTGATGGGAAAGTTGCTGAACGCGCAATGGACGCAATTGGCCTAACTTTGAACGCTAACTCAATTCCTAATGATACTTTGTCTATGTTCGCGCCAAGCGGGATCCGGCTTGGAACGCCGGCTGTAACTTCGCGTGGAATGAAGGAAGCCGAGATGACGAAAATTGCTGAATGGATGGATCTTGCAATTAAATACCGTGAAGACTCTAAAAAACTTGCCGAAATTAAAAAAGAAGTTGCAGATTTTGCTAGGAATTTTCCGCTGCCGAGTGATCTATAGATAATTTTTAATATTTCCGAAAAGCTAGAAGCTATGATATAATAGGCTTATCATGGGTATGGTTTTTTCGAGATTTAAAAAGTGCCGTTCTAAAATTGCTTTTCTGGGAATTATTTCAGGATTTTTAACCCTTGTTTTTTTAACAATTTCGAAAGCCTCAATCTGGTTTGATGAGGCTTTTTCGGCTTATATAATTCGTTTTAATTTTGCTGAAATTTGGCATTACACATCTGTTGATGTTCATCCGCCACTTTACTATTTTTTATTGAAAATTTGGAGTGCATTTTTCGGCTTGAGTGACTTTGCATTGAGGAGTCTATCTGCATTTTTTGGTGTTTTAACCATAATTTTGGCATATTTTTTGGTAAAAAGGATTTATAATAAGAAAATTGCACTATTGGCGAGTGGTTTTCTTGCAATTTCACCGATGTTGATTAGATATTCTCAGGAAGCTAGAATGTATACGATGGTAGCATTTTTAAGTATTTTAACGGTAAGAGCCTTTTATGAAGCTTGGGTTGCTGGAAATACGATGAAAAGTAAGAAAAAATGGCGGATAATTTATATTATTGCTGTTTATGCTGGAATTTGGACACAATATCTCTATGCTTTGATTCCAATTTCATTATGGATTTTTAGAGCAGTTTATATTTCGAAGAGTCAAGAAAAGAACAATAGGTTTAATCTTTTTAGCTATTTGAAATTTCGAAAGCAGAAGAATAACGTAAAACAGTTTTTTAGTAATTTTTTTACTGAAAAATGGCTTTCTTCGCATTTGATTGTTGCATTTTTATATATTCCTTGGATTCCATTTTTCATTTCGCAAGCTACTTATGTCAAAGCTAAGTTTTGGATTCCTGCACTTGATTTTACAACAATACCAAATATGGTATCGAATTTCTTTTTTTATCTTGATGCTGGCAAAACTAACGGTTGGTTATCTTTGATAGCTATGGTTATTCTTCTGATTATTGCATTTTTTGCATTCGAAAAGTGGAGGAGCGGAAAAAATAATAGTATTTTTTGGCTGATTTTTTCAGTCTCGGTAATTCCTATATTTTTGCTTTATATCGCAAGTTTACCACCATTTAGTTCAATTTTTGTTGACAGATATTTGCTTATGGCTGAAGTTTTTGTCTCAATTTTAATGGCAATTATTGCGGTTAAACTTTTCGAAAATAAAAAGAGTGTTTCAATTTTATTGATTATTTTGATTATTTTTTCGCATATTTTTGGAATTTTTCAGCTTAATTTACAAAAGGGTATTTCTAAAAATGGTGGAGAAATTACTGAAATTCGGCAAGCGATTGAAAAGGTTCGAAATGAAAAAAATAATGCAGCAATTGTTGTTGGCGGATTTTTATATTATTCGGCAGCGCAATATTCTAATAATGAAAGTAAAATTTGGTTTTATGGCGAGCCCCCAATTTATCGTTCTGGTGATATGATTCGAGCTGATTACACGCCAAAGATTGAGCATGATAGTAGTTTCTTGAAGAATAAAGAGTTTTTTATAATTTTCCCATATAACAGTGCTGATAAAAAATCACCAATTTCTGATTATAATTTTTCAGAGGAAATGGATTATAACAATTCGTTAAACGGTGATCCTTTATATAAAATTTTAAAATTTATTAAAAAATAGTCTTCACAAAATAAAAAAAGTGTGGTATAATTTATTTATTAAGCACCCGTAGCTCAACTGGATAGAGTACCTGGCTTCGAACCAGGCGGTTGTAGGTTCAAATCCTGCCGGGTGTACCACAGTTTTTCTCGCTTTTGGCGGGTTTTTATTTTTTTATGATATAATTGATTTATATGAAGGAAATAATTTTCGAAAATCTAAAAATTCAGCAAGGTATTGATTTTGGCAAACTTACAACTATGAAAATTAGTGGAAAAGCTCATTTTTTTACGGTAGTAAAAAATATTGAAGATTTTAAGAACTCAATTAAGTTTTCAGAAAAAAATAATTTGCCGATTTTTGTTCTTGGTGGCGGAAGTAATACGATTGTGAAGAATCAAAACTTTGCAGGAATAGTGATAAAAAATGAAATTAAAGGTTTTGAAAAGGTTTTCGAAAATAATGAGAATGTTGAATTCTGCATAAAATCTGGTGAAAATTGGCATAATTTTGTTAACTTTGCAGTTTCGAAAGGTTTTAGCGGCTGTGAAGCAATGGCGATGATTCCTGGAACAGTTGGAGCTCTACCAATCCAGAATGTTGGTGCATATGGCCAAGAAATTGCTGATATTTTGAAAAGTGTCAAAGTTTTTGAAATCTCAACTGGTAAAATTAAAACTTTATTAAAAAGTGAATGTGAATTCGCTTACCGTGATAGTATTTTTAAGAATGATGCTAAAGGAAAATATTTTATCGTTTCGGTAAATTTGAAACTTTCAAAATCTCAACCAGAAATGCCTGAATACAAGGTTTTAAAGGAGAAACTTGAGAATATTGGCAAAAATAAAGAAAATCTAACAGCGAAAGATATAATGAACGCGGTGGTTGAGATTCGTTCAAAAAAATTGCCAGATCCAGAAGAAATTCCAAATTCTGGGAGTTTTTTCAAGAATGTGATAATTTCGAAAGAGAAAGCCGCAGAGATTTGTAAAAAATATCAAAATGTACCACTCTTTGAAGTTGGTGAAAAATACAAAATTGCAACTGGCTGGCTTATTGAGCAAACAGGCTTGAAGGGAAAAGAATTTTTTGGAATAAAAGTTCATCCAGAAAATGCTTTAGTTTTAACAAATATTTCAGCTAAAAACTATGATGAGCTGGCTAAAGCAAGAAAAATGATTCAGGATAGAGTTTTTGAAAAATTTGGTTTAAAAATTGAACAAGAACCGCTGGAAATTTAATAAAAATTAAAACGACATTCTTGATTTGAATGTCGTTTTAAGATTTAAAAAAGAATTATTCTTCTGTTTTTTCTTCTTTAGCTTCAGGAGCTTTTTCTTCTTCTGCTTCTTTTTCTTCTTCTACGATTTTATAACCAAGGATAGTTCCTTTTGCAAGGCTTTCTTTACCGGCTATATCATTCCAGCGAGAACTATCTAGACCAAGAATTAAGAACCAAATAGGGGCTACAAATATGAAAAGAATAGACCAATAAGGTGATTTATCGAGTTTTTTGCTGATTTCAATAACTGCAAGAACTTCAAAAACAAATGAGATTATTAGTCCGACATAAGGAACGAAAGTTAAAAGAGATTTCCAGCCTTCTTGTCCACCGAGTTCGAAGAATATCCAACGGTTGTAAAAAGGAATCCAAGCTTTTTTGGCATCGATTCCAGCCTTTTTAAAAATTAGCATGTAAAGAAGAGAGCTGATAACATATCCTATAACTGCAGCAACTAGTGCGAAAATTAAAAAGAATGCAATAGATATTCCAGCAATAGCTTCAGCGTCTGCGCTGTGGTTGTAATTTCTATACCCATATGTGTGGTAACTATTATAATTATACATTCAAAAATCCTTTCTTTGATTAACTTCTGTAATGATTATATTTTAAATTATATATTAAAAAATTGAATTTTTCAATATATTTGCGTATAATAAAAGAATGAGAATTTTAAATGGTGCAGAACTCCGCGATTTTATTAAGGAGCGTCAAGCTAAGCAAGTGCGGGCTTTGCGGCAAAGCTGGCGGGTTTTTCCAAAATTAGTAATTTTTTACTCTTCGAAAAATCCTGTAACTGAAACTTATATGCGGCTTAAAGAAAAGTATGGTGAAGATATTCTAATTGAGATTGAGCGGCGGAAAGTTGCTGTTGAATTTATGAAAAAAGAAATTCAAAAAGCAAATCTTGATGAAAATATTCATGGAATTATCGTTCAGCTTCCACTTGAAGATGAAAATGGTGAGAAGATTTCGAAAGAGGAAACCGAGCAAATTTTATCGGAAATATCTAAAGAGAAAGATGTTGACGGTTTGAACGGTGGTGCTTTTGTGCCAGCCACAGCTCAGGCGATAAATTGGCTTTTGGCAGGGTATAATATTTCGTTAGAGAATAAAAAAGTTGCTATTGTTGGTCAAGGCAAACTGGTAGGCGCACCACTTTCGAAAATGTTTGAATCTTCTGGTGTGCCAGTTTCGAAATTTGATGAATTCAATTCGAAAGAAATGAAAGAGCATCTTAAAGATTTTGATGTGGTAATTACAGCTGTTGGAAAGCCAAATTTAATAACTTCAGAAATGCTAAAAAATAAAGCTGTGGTTGTTGATGCTGGAACAGCAAGCGAAAATGGCAAAATTAAAGGCGATGTAGCTGAAGAAGTTCGTGATTTTCGAAAAGACTTAATAATTACCCCAGTGAAGGGCGGTGTTGGTCCGCTTACGGTGGCTTCATTAATTGATAATGTAATTATAGCAGCGAGAAAAATTGCTGATAAAAAGGGCCAGCAAGATTTATAAAAATAAAATAGACCTCCAAGTGGAAGTCTATTTTTTAGATTTGAAGCTTGATCGCTCCATTGAGAAGCGGTCAGCTTAGAATCTTGCAGCTTTTCGGCTAGCGAAGTAGTAACCAAAGGCGGTCACCATTGATGTTAATCCAAGAATTGCAGAAATGCTATTTGCACCAGTTTGTGGCAATTCTGTTGGAATATTTGGTGTTGGATTGTTTGGTGTAGGCGTTGGTGGAGTTTGTTTCTTTGGAATTTCCACTTTCGCGCTATCACAACCGTCATTGTCGCCAGGAATTGTTGGCGTATCTACACAGGCTGTATTTACGGCAGTCATTCCTGTTGCTGTTGCTTGTGATTTAATTGTAATAGTTTTACTTTCACCAACTTTCAAAGAGCTAATCTTTAGAGTTAAAGTATTATCTTTGATTTCACCGCTATCAGCACTTACAAAAGTAATATTTGCTGGTGCACGGTCGGTTACAACAACATCTTTCAAATCAACATTTCCGTTATTCGAAACTGTAATCTCGTAGTTAAAATCAGTATTTGCTTCAATTTTAGCATTTTTCTGATTATTTACAGTTTTCTTGATAAGGATTGAAGGTTTTTCTTCGCGTTTAACTTCGAAAGATTTTTCACAATTTGAATTTGAGTTTTCGCCATCTTTTGTGATAACGGTTGAAGAAATTGTGAATTTACCAACAATTTCAATATCGAGTGTTAATTTTGAGCCGTTATTTACAGTTTTCTCGATTACGATTTTACCACTTTGATCTTTTACGATATATTTAACGCCAACAAATGTTGTGTTATTTACAGTATAAGAAGTGTTAAATTCGAATTTTGTTCGAGAAATTTGGTTAATTGTAATATTTCGACATACCAATTCCGGTTTAGATGGAACTGGTGCTGGAGCTTTAGTTTCGAAAGATTTTTCACAGTTAGTATTTGAATTTTCACCGTTTTTAGTGATGATTGTTGAAGTAACTGTGTATTTTTCGTTCACATTGTTTGGAACGGTAATTTCGAATTTAGTTCCACCATTTACAACTTTTTCGGCAACAACTTCATTTTTTGAATTTTTTACTACATATTTTGTGCCAGTAAATTCTGTATCTTTTACTGAATATTTTGTGTCAGCAGCATAAGTGATTTGCTTTTCGTCTTTTCGAACAATGTTTAAACTTAAAGCTTCACATTTATAAACTGGATTTTTAGGAGTTTCACATTTTTTTGTAACTTTTACGCTTGCAGTATCGTTTTTAACGATTTTTTGGTCACTTGCTTGAGCGATGTTAGTTAGAGTGTTATCTCCACAAACTGGCAAACTATTCTCAGCTGAAACAGTTGCGTCAAACCGAACATAAGCGTCACCATTTGGTTGATATGAACCGATATTGATTCCAGAATTTTGAATGACATTGTCGCTAACTTTCAATCCTTTTGGATTTGATGTATTGTAGAGCTTTGTTGAGCCTGCAACATAATTCAAACCTTTTGGTAGAATATCGCGAATTACTAAGTTCTGAATTCCTGTAGAACCTGTATTTTTAGCATGAATTTGGAATTGAACTGTATCGCCAGATTTTGCATTTACAGTTTCAACCCAAGATTTTTCACCATTTGTTTTATTTCGAACTGTTTTTGCAAGGTCGATATTAGTTTTTTCTTGCGGTTGGCTAACTTGAGCTTTAACTTTAACGGTTACATAGCCTGCATATTGGAAACATCCAGGAATTTTTCCATCAAGTTTGTCGTATCCAAGTTTTGCTCCAGTATTATTTACAATACTGTCTGGAAGTTTAGTTGTACCCATTCCGTTATTTTCGAAAAGGGCAGAACCGGCAACATAAGCTAAGTTGAAGTCATTATCACTTGAAAAAGTTGCTTCGTCCCAAACTGTGTTAGGTTTTGCATTTGAAGCTGAAATCTGACCTTGAACAGTCACATTTTTTGCTGTTGTTGTTGGAACGTTAAGTTTTGCTACTACGTTTTCGGCAACAAGATTCAAGTTTGAAGCTGCGTTGTTGTGAACGTACATTCGAACGTAATATTCTTTGCCATTTTGGACTTTCATATTGTTTGTCCATTTTGCATTTGAGCCAACTTCACGGATTCCAACGAAATCTTTTTCGTCTCCGCCAATCACAGGGTTATTTGTGATTGAGTTGAATGTAATATAATCTGCTGGTTTTTCAATAGTAAATGATGGTCGAGCTGGACCCCAAGCCCAAACTAGAGCTGGAGCTACTGCTGCCACCAAAACTGAACCAGAGATTATTGAATGGTTTTTAATAAAATTAATGAGTTTTTTCATTTGGTCCCTCATTTTCTCCCTTCTAATCTCCACTTATTAGAATTTATTATTAATATCATCATAATTCTGTTTGTCAATATTTTGTTTTCTTCGCTTTAGCCGAATTGTTAAAACTTAACATAGAATTGGGTTATTAAGAAGTATCAATGTAAAGCCAGGCGGCGGAAAACCGCCCAGCGTGAGTTTCGAAAGATTTTAACTTTTCGAAAAAAGGTGCTAATCGCTGAAACCAAAGCTGCTAGTCATCAATCGTGGGTTCGCTCATTGAGCTATTGCCTGCAAAGTTTGCCGAACTGCTTGGAGTTGTAACTCCGTTACCTCCAGCTTCAACTGAAGGAGCAGATTGACCCACCAGACCATCGTAATGACGACCATCTGGGGTGGTCACAGACCCATCATTGGTCACTGTTGTAGTGCCATTGGAATCTGTGACATTGCCAGCGCCAGACCATTGAGATGGCTCACTTACACGAGCATCTTGTGATGGTGCAGTTGAGCTTTGTGCCGGTGTAGATGGAACAACTGGAGCAGCTGGAGCAGAGTAACTTTCAGGCAATTTTGCTTGAGAAGTTTCTGCGCCATTTGAAGATCCATCGTTTTGGCCTCCGCCAACCAAAGCTTTACCTTGGTTAGCTGGATCCTTACTTGGATCCTTTACTGAAGGTTTTGAAGGCTCGCTTGGTTTTGAAGGTTCACTTGGCTTGCCAGGTTTACCAGGTTTTCCTGGTTCACTTGGCTTACCAGGTTTGTCTGGCTCGTTTGGCTTCTTCGGTTTAGGAATTTTAATTTTTTCTTTCGGTACACCTGGGATATTGTTATTTTTCATAACAGTATTCCCGCAGTAACATAAAATAATGTATCGATATTTTTCTGTTGAACCTTCAGGATTCTTAACTTCCAAATATCTTTGTCCAGAAAGATCTTGAGAACTTTGACTAACAACGACTTTATTGTCTTTGTTTAGCCCGGTAGTATAATAGTTACTACCTTCTTCCATAACTTTCGAAGTGATTTTACTTCTATTTAGAAACGCCTTCACCTGATAGAAGACATCTTGGCCTTCTTTATTGTAATAAAGAGAGCCATTTCTCTTTTCTAGCCATTTCTTTTCATCGAAATTTTGATCGACAATATTGAATGTCATCGCTTTCTCTTTCAAAGCTGAGACATTATGAGCCATATAGTCGGTCATCTCTTTTAGCGCAATATCTTTATCGTTTGAAAGAGAGTTCTTTGAAGAGTTATTCGCGATTATCTTATACTGATCGTTCTTCATTTCAGGGTTTGGCTTAATCTCGCCTCCTGAAACCACATAGTCCATAATCTTAAAATCTTCTTTTGGAAGATCTATAGATTTTGAGATTGTAGAAGAAACAGCAGTTGTGCTACTATTTGTAGCACTGGCACTTTTTGGTGCTAAAAGTAAAAACCAAGCCATTGTGCCAATTATAAATAGAAATAGTGCACCTATAGCTATTTTTAGCCAAATATTTAGCTTTGCTTTAGCACTAGCATCTCCATTATCAGCTTCGTCTTCAGAGATGTTACGCAGCTCTTGAAGTTTACCTTCAAGATAAGTGAGCTTTTCTTCGTCTGTAGGTTTGCTAGCCGCAATTTTGCGTACTTCTTTGAACCACATCTCCCCGCCTTCCTTAGCGGAAGCCAGTTTCTTTAATTGTTCTAGAGCTTTATTAATTTTTTCAGTTATAGTCATCATTTTTTGTACCATCCTTTCTATATAGATTTTATTTATTTTGGCCAAAATAAATAATGACTATTGAGGCACGATTAATACCTCATAATAACCTAATTCTTGTTAAGCTTCATTGACAGATCTGCTGATTATGATATGTCAACTGCTAGAATTATAGCACAAAAGTATTAAAAAGTCAATAAGTATATAATATATATTAAATAAACGCAAGCACTTTAACTTTTTCGAAGAAATAAAGAAAAATCGCCTCATTTCAAAGGCGATTGTGTGTCATACTGGAGGCAATTTTTTTCTAGGTTTTGCGCCTGCTTTATTTTTCGTTTTTTGGATTGCACTTGAAGCCTTCGCTTTAAAATCACTTTTACGATATTCTCCCATTAGGATATCATGAATTCTTGCCAAAATCGATGGCTCTTCATCTTCTTCATCATCATCAGGGTTGGTCGTTAAGGAATATGCCAAAACGACCAAAATCACACCCGCAACCCAGAAATACCATTGGGGAAGTGTGTTGAATAGAACCCCAATGAAAATGAGAGTTTTAATGAAAAATCCAGAACTCCGCCAAAAATCGCAGATTTGAATTTTTGAGTCAAGTTTTACAAAAACTATTAGTGTTGCGAAAATCAGAATTGAATAAACAACTCCAATATTATCAAGAATGCCAAAAGTAACAGCATTCAACATACTCAAAATAAACAGTATAAAATTTACAAGAAGGTTGATCATTTTTTCAACCCCTCTCTTTCATAAATATTTTCCAGTCCAGTATAGAAATGTACTAGAATACTTATATAATAACATAAAAAGCTTAAAAAGTCAATGAGTGAAGTTTTCGAAAAAAAAAGAAAAAAGCTCCAGAATTGAAGCTTTTTGATATAATTTCAATTGGTGGGTGATTAGGGACTCGAACCCCAGACCCTCTCGGTGTAAACGAGATGCTCTAGCCAACTGAGCTAATCACCCGAACAACTACTATTTTAGCAGACTCTTTTTGTAAAGTCAATAACTTTTTTCATTTTTTTGAAAAAATATTAAAGTTATGTTAATATTATTTAGATGAATATGTATAATCGAAAGGTAAAATAAAAAAGAATGGACACAAGAAAGCCTAACGGGGTTGGTAAAAAATATGAAAAATACGCAAAAAATAAAAAACACGAGGGTGAAGACTATAATTTTTATGACAGAGTGATATGTGATGACTCGGTTGTAGAAAAATTTGAGCATTTTGTGCTGGTTGAAAACCTGTTTCCGTATCAGATTTGGGATGGTTTTGAAGTTGAAAAACATTTACTCCTGATTCCGAAGAGATTTACTGAGACGATTAGCGATTTTTTGCCAGCAGAAAAAGAAGAGTATTTTGAAATTTTATCAAAATATGAAGCTCAGGGTTTTTCGATTTATGCTCGTGCGGCACAAAATGTTCGAAAAACTGTTAAGCATCAGCACACGCATTTGATAATTTTAAATTATGATCGGCGAGTGAACTGGCTATTTAATATTACGAATAAAATTCTTTGGTGGCGTAATTTCTCTAAATAGTTTAGTTGATTTTTAGCGAAAAAAATGGTAGAATATTTAAAGTTTTATAATAATTTTTAATAGAGAGAAAATATGAAATCAGAAAATATTCGAAATGTAGCGATTATTGCTCACGTTGACCACGGAAAAACCACTTTAGTGGATGGTCTTTTAAAACAGAGTAATACCTTTCGTGAAAATCAGGCTGAAATGAGTCAAACGCTTTTGATGGACTCTGGCGATCAAGAATCGGAACGCGGAATTACGATTACCGCAAAGCAGACATCAATTTATCATGGTGATTATAAAATTAATATTATTGATACTCCGGGGCATGCCGATTTTTCTGGCGAGGTTGAACGCACGCTGAATATGGCGGATGGTGTAATTTTGGTGGTGGATGCTCAAGAAGGCCCAATGCCACAAACTAAATTTGTTCTTTCGAAAGCGCTTGAACTTGGCTTAAAGCCAATTGTGGTGGTAAACAAAATTGATAAACCAGCTCGTCGAATCACAGAAGTGAATGATGAGGTTTCAGACTTATTTTTGGAGCTTGCTACGAATGATGATCAATTGTTGTATCCAACTTATTATGCAATTGGTCGCGATGGCAAAGCTTGGCCAGAAGTGCCAGAAAATCCTGAGGCATATGCAAATTTTGAGCCGATTTTTGATGCGATTATCAACGAAATTCCTGCGCCAAAAGTTGAACTTGAAGGTGGTTTTCAATTGCTCGTAACTTCTTTGACTTATGATAATTTCTTAGGAAAATATGCGATTGGGCGAATTTCTCGCGGAAAAGTGAAATCTGGCGAACAAATTGCGTTAATTAAGCGAGACGGCACGGTTAAAAAGGCTAAAATTGATAAACTCTTTGCATATCGTGGTTTGAACCGTGAGGAAATTCAAGAAGCCTTTGCTGGAGATATCGTGGCGATTACGGGTGTCTCTGAAGCTGAAATTGGTGAAACTCTGGCAGATATAAATAATCCTGAGGCTTTGCCAACAATTGAGGTTGAAAAGCCAACCCTTTCGATGTATCTTGGCCCAAACACCAGCCCGATGAAAGGCCGTGAAGGTGAGTTTACAACTTCACGCCAAATTGGCGATCGGCTAAAGAAAGAGCTCGAAACGAATGTTTCACTGCAAGTTGAAGAAAGTGGAATTGGTTTTATTATTTCAGGTCGTGGTGAACTCCACCTTTCTGTTTTGATTGAAACCTTGCGCCGTGAGGGCTTTGAGTTTGAAGTTGGTCGCCCGCAAGTGGTTACAATTCAAGAAGATGGTATTGAAAAAGAGCCAGTTGAAGAATTAATTATTGAAGTTGCGCCCGAATTTGTTGGTGCGGTGAGCCAAGAAATGGGGGCTCGCCGAGCGGAAATGCGTGCTCAAGAAAGCCTGCCGACAGGAGCTACTCGCTTAACTTATATTATTACAACGCGCGCTATGATTGGTCTTCGAAATCTAATGCTGACTGCCACAAAAGGTACGATTATCATGAATAGCTTACCATATGGTTATCAAGAGATGGGAGCTAAAATCCCTTCAAGTCGAAATGGCGTATTGATCGCTTTCGAAAAAGGAGTATCAACACCTTATGCGCTTCAAAGTGCGGAGAGCCGTGGCGAATTATTCATTGGCCCAGGAACTGAAGTCTACGCTGGAATGATTATTGGTTTGAATAATCGCCAAGAAGATTTAGAAATTAATGTTGTGAAAGAGAAGCATCTAACGAATATGCGCTCAAAATCTTCTGATGGTGCAGTTCAATTAACACCATATACAGATTTAAGCCTCGAACAGTGTATTGATTTCATTGAAGATGATGAACTTCTTGAAGTTACGCCGCAAAATTTGCGACTTCGAAAACGCTATTTGGATTCAAATGAGCGCAAACGAATGGCAAAATCTACTAAATAACAACACTTGACAATTTATTAAAATATTTAAAAATCACCCCAAGGACAGTGGGTGATTTTTTAGATTTTCGAAAGTCTTAATTATTTTTCGCGACTTGTTCGAACGTTCACTGAATAAGATTCTTCAGATTGGTTTACTCGAATAACTTTAAACAAAATATTTCCTTTCTATAATCATTTTTTATTTTGATACTTTTTATTTTTTGATGATTATGTTATCATTATAGCACAAAATTATTAATATGTCAATAGTTTTATTATTAAATTGGTGTAATATATTTTACAGAATTGGATATGGCTGGATCGGAGTTTTGCTATTTTTTGGTAATATAAAATATATAGCCTATAAAATAAAATAGTTGAATAATTAATGAGTTTATGTTAAAATTGTGTAAAATATTTTCAAAATAAAAAGGAACAAAATGTTTAACAAAAAAACTATAAATGACGTTGATGTGCGAGGAAAGGTAATTTTGCTTCGTGCAGATTATAATGTACCTATCGAATACTCAGAAGACGGCTCGGCGAAGATTTTGAATAATTATCGAATTCGGTCGAGTTTAACAACAATAAAAAATCTGATTGAACGAGGGGTGAAAAAAATAATTATTATTTCGCATATGGGGCGACCAAAATCGGTTGAAGGAATTGCCGATTTGGATGAACTTGAACATTTGCCTAATGGAACTCGAAAATATTCTTTGCGGCCAGTTTTTAATAATTTGCGTGAGCTTCTACAGGCTGAAGGCTTGAATTTTCCGATGAATTTTCACACTACACCAATTTTTCCGCGAACACGGTATTCGGTTTCAATGAAAGATGCCAATGATGATTATAAGATTGAAATGTTAGAGAATTTGCGTTTTTCGAAGGCTGAAAAAAATAATTTACCAGAATTTGCGAAAGCGTTAGCACAGGTTACTGGTGCGGACTTATTTGTGCAAGATGGTTTTGGCGTTATCCATCGTGAGCATACCTCAACTAGTGAAATTGCCAAAAAAATGCCAAGCGTAGCTGGTTTGTTGCTTGAAAAAGAATACTCGACAATCTTGCAGGCTTTTAAGGATCCCGAAAGACCATTTGTGGCAGTAATGGGTGGTGCGAAAATATCTGATAAGCTGCCGTTAATTGAGAAATTTATTGAGCGAGCTGATAAAATTATCGTAGCTGGAGCTATGGCGAACACTTTTTTAAAATATTTAAATGTTGAAGTTGGAAAAAGTCGAATTGAAGATGGCCAAAATGAGATTATTGAACAGATTTTTAAACTTGCGGAGCGAAAAGTTGGGTTTAATGGTTTGCGAAGTTTCATAATTTTGCCAGAAGATGTTGCTGTGGCGAGTGAGTTTTCAAAAGATGTTGAGAGAATTGAAAAACCTGTTACGGCTGTCTTAGAAAACGAAATTATTCTTGATCTAGGAGAAAAATCGATTCAGCGAATTGAAAATGAAATTTTAAATGCAAAAATGATAGTTTGGAATGGAACAATTGGCTATGCTGAATTTGAGAATTTTGCAAAAGGCTCTTCTCGAACTTGTTCTGCAATTTCGAAAGCTACAAAAAATGGTGCAAAATCAATAGTTGGCGGTGGCGACACTTCAGCTTTCGTTTTGGATTGGTCGAGTCAAAATGTAGAAAATGCAGATTTTTCATTAATTTCAACTGGTGGCGGTGCAGCTCTTGAGTTGATGAGTGGTGAAATTTTACCAGGATTTGAAGTTCTAGAAAATAAAGCATAAGAATTTACAAAAATAAAATAAAATGATAAAATAAAAGTATTATGGATAAAAAACTTGTTATCGCCAACTGGAAAATGAACTTAAATATGCAGGAATCGAGTATTTTTTTGCATAAATTGAGTGATAAAATTCAAGTTCATCGTGGAATGGAAATTATTCTCGCGCCATCAACTTTCACTCTGCAATCTTTAAGTTTGCAAGTTAATCATAGGCAGTTTAAGTTAGCGGCACAGAATTTTTACTGGCGAGATCACGGGGCTTTTACTGGTGAAATAGCAATCTCACAGCTTCGCGGAATTGTTCAATATGCGTTAGTCGGCCATTCTGAAAGGCGAAATATTTTTCACGAAACAGATAAAGATATTCGGGCAAAAGTTGCTGCAGCGATTCGAAACGATATTCGACCGATTTTGTGTATTGGTGAAACATCTGATGAGCGAAACCATAATGAAACTGATTTAGTTCTAAACGATCAGCTAATTGGCGGGCTTGCAAATGTATCGAGTGAAGATATTACAAAAGTGATTATTGCATATGAACCAGTTTGGGCGATCGGAACTGGCGTGAATGCTAACCCTGATGATATTCGAAAAGCGGTAAAAGTTATTCGAAATCAAATAAAGCAACTTTATGGTGCAAAAACTGCTGAGAATATTCAAGTAGTTTATGGTGGAAGTGTCCAGCCAGAATTTGCAACGGATTATGCAAATATTAGAGGAATAGATGGTTTACTAATTGGCGGAGCAAGCTTGAGCGTTGAAAAATTTGCTAAAATTGCAGAAAAAGTTTTTGAAACAATAAAAAAGTAAAAGGAAAAATATGCGAGATATAGATTTTGAAGAATTAGATAAAGCGGTTGGAAGTTATCTTGAAAATGGTGTTGTGCCAAATTCAAAAGAGAAAAATAATGAGGTTTTTTCGAAAATCGAAAGCCAGATTGAGCATTCTCGTGAGCAACAAAAAATGGTTTTTGCACGAAAAGCTCCGCAGCCGGCAAACCAATTGCATCAAAATAACGAAAAAGCACAAATTCGAAATATTGAAAAGGTCGCTGAAAAACCAAAGAATGAGAAAAAATCTGTTTATAAAAAACCAAGAGTTCGAATTTTGGATGATTTTAGTGCGCCCGTTCCACCAGAACATCACCACGATAATTTTGGTGTTTCACTTTTAGTAAGAGAAGAGAAAATTGCTTTCGAAAGCCCAATTTTAGAAACATATGGTGGCGAAAAACCGATTCGAAATATCAAAAAGCTTGAAAATTCACCGATTCGAAAAAAAGTTGTTTCAAAAAATGAAAAAACTCAAGTAAAAAAAGAAACTGAAGTTCAATCTCAAAAAAATGAAATTAATATTGCGGAGCAAAAAACTACTACGCCAAGTCGGGCAGAGTTTTATGCTGGTGTCTATCGGATTGGTGATGATAGCAATAAACTCCGAGTTTTTCACGGTGAACATACGGTTGAAATTCCAGAGCGAAAAGTTTATAGTTCAAATTTCGAAAATCTAAATCTCGAAAATGAGCCAGAAAAAGTTATGCCAGAAATTTCAAGCCTAAAAACTGGCAGCAATACGATTACGCTTGATAATTCTGAGAAAATCAAAAAAGAGATAGATGGCAAAGCTGAAACCGAAGCTTCAAAGATTGAAGTTAAGACTGAGCAAAAAAATCAATCAGGGCAAAACAAAGAAAATAATAAAAGAATAGATATTTTCGAGGTTGATGAAAGAGTTGAAGAAAAATCAAAACAAAATGAAGCTTCGGAAAAGGTGATAATTCAGCCTGTTGATGAAATTGAAAAGCCAAAAACACCTTTCGTGCAAAATCCGCAAATTGAAAAAAGACCATTAGGTACAAATCAAAATCAGGCTAAAAGTTTCGAATTTAAAAAGCCAGTTTCTAATTATGAGCAAAAATCCGCAACGATTACAAAGGAGCTTCGGCGAGCAAAAATGTCGGCACCGATTCTTTCGAGTGATGAATATTCTGCACCTATTAAGCATAAAAAGAAATCTGGCTGGGGTGTTGTGCTAGCTATAATTGCAATTCTAATGCTTGGTGCTGGTGCTGGATTGGTAGCATATCTGGTGGCATTTCAATAGAATTTTGTAGTTAAGATATTGAACCACTTTTCGAAAATTGAAGAGTGGTTTTATTTATTATAAAAAGGAAAAGTCAGTATGTACTGACTTTCGAAAATAATTAAGTGTAGATATAACAGTTTTATTTCAATTTTTCAATTCTTTGTTCATTTTGTGGGTTATTGGTCTGATTGTTGATAGGCTCGTTATTTAAAATAACGAATATAAGCATACCAAAATAAATCATTATAAAAATTGAAAGTAAAGAACGAACTATAAATGCGCGAGGAGTTTTTACTTCTCTCATAATGTACCTCCGATAATATTAGAATGCTTAAATTATACAAAATATAATTTTAAAAGTCAACAATTTGCTAAAAAGGCTAAAATTTGGTAAAATGAAAGAATATGAATGCACAAGAAATCCGAAAAGCTTATTTAGAATTTTGTCAAAAAAATGGCCATGAAGTAATCGAACGCGCTTCTTTAATTTTAAAAGATGACCCAACAACTCTTTTCACAGGGAGTGGAATGCAGCCGCTCTTGCCGTATCTTTTGGGCGAAAAACATCCAAAGGGTGTGCGATTAACAGATAGCCAGACCTGCTTGCGGGCGCAAGATATTGATGATGTTGGCGATAACCGCCATACAACTTTTTTCGAAATGCTTGGAAATTGGTCTCTCGGTGATTATTTTAAAGAGCAGCAAATTCGGCAATTTTTTGAATTCTTAACAGATGTAGTAGGTCTTGATCCTTCGAAAATATATGTTTCTTGTTTTATTGGTAACGAAAAATACAATATTCCACGTGATGATGAATCAGCAGAGATTTGGCGAAAGGTTTTTGCTGAAAAAGGTATTGATGCAAAAATTGTTGAGCTTGATACGGCTGAAAATGGTGATAAGCTTGGGCTTCAAGGCGGACGAATTTTCTTTTATAACGATAAAGAAAACTGGTGGAGCCGTGGTGGTGGTCTAGATTCAACACCGATTGGTGATCCTTGTGGGCCGGATTCAGAAGTTTTTTATGACTTTGGTGAAGAAAATCATGATGCTAGTTTTGGGGAGGCTCATCCAGCGAGTGATAGCGGTCGGTTTATGGAAATCGGCAATCAGGTTTTTATGCAATATCGACGAATGGAAGATGGTTCTTTCGAGCCGCTTGAAAAGAAAAACGTTGATTTCGGTGGTGGCTTAGAAAGGATTGCCGCGGCGAAAATTAATAATCCAGATGTATTTCAAATTAGCTTGATGAAGCCAATTATTGAAAAACTTGAAGAAATTAGTGGTAAAAAATACGATGAAAATAAAGTTTCGATGCGCGTGATTGCCGACCACTTGCGAAGTGCAACATTTTTGGCAGTTGATGGATGTATTCCTTCAAATAAAGAGCAAGGCTATGTGATGCGAAAATTTATTCGTCGCGCGATGGCGAAGGCTTTCGATTTGGGTATAGAAGATAATTTTGTAGAACAGATTGTGCCAGTAATTGTTGGTATCTATGCACCAGATTACAAGGAAGTTGCTTTAAAATCTGATGAAATTATTGCAGTTATGGTGAAAGAAGAAAAAGCTTTCCGTCGAACTTTACGAAAAGGATTAAAAGAATTTGATAGGATTGCACATAAATATGCAGATGATAAAAAACGTAATAAAATCCCTGCTGATGGAAAATTTCACTATGTTGGATTAGCATGTATGAGTGGTGAAGATATTTTTAGTCTTTATGATACTTATGGATTTCCATCTGAGCTTTCTATAGAGGAGTCTAGAAGGCGAGACATTAATCTTTCTACTAATTGGCGCGAGGAATTTGATGCTAAAATGAAAGAGCAGCGTGAACGTTCACAAACAGCTTCGAAAGGTAAGTTTAAAGGTGGTCTTGAAGGGCAAACTATCGAACACCGCAAGCTTCATACGGCTACGCACTTAATGAATGCAGCACTTCACAATATGTTCAAGGGGCAAATTGCGCAAAAAGGTTCAAATATTAATTCTGAGCGGCTCCGTTTTGATTTTACTTTTGATCGAAAACTAACTGATGAAGAAAAACAGCATATTGAGGATACGGTTAATAATCAAATTTCGAAAGGACTGGAGGTTTCTTGGGCGGAATATCCAACAGATTACGCCTTAAATGAGCTAAAAGCGATTGGTGTGTTTGGCGATAAATACGGTGAGACTGTTAAAGTTTATACAATGAAGGCCGAAGGTGAAAAACCGTTTAGTGTTGAAATTTGTGGTGGTCCGCATGTTGATAATACGCGAGAGCTTGCTGAGGGTGGCAAGAAATTCAAGATTGTGAAAGAACAATCTTCGAGTGCTGGCGTGCGAAGAATTAAAGCAGTTTTACGATAAAAATAGATTAATCAGTCTAAAGGCTGATTTTTCTTTCGAAAATTTGCAAAAAAACCTTAAACGGTTTATAATAGTGTTGGTATGCTATTCAAGAATAAACAAAAAGAAGATTTAAGCGATAATCATATCGTTGCCCTTGATATTGGAACTGAATTCGTAAAGGCTCTTGTAGCTGAAATTGATGGTGATGAAATTCGTGTTATTGGTGTTGGGCGTGCACGGCAGAATGTGGCGGATATGCATTCGGGTGCGATTGCTGATATTGCTAGTGTTGTTCAAAATTGCGAGAATGCTTTGATTGAGGCGGAAGACCAAGCGGAGATTCAAGCTAAAAAAGCCGTAATCGGAATTGCTGGCGAGTTAGTTAAAGGAGCGACAAATACAATTAAATATCGTCGTCCGCAGCCAAATCGCCCTCTTGATGAAGCTGAAATGGAATTTATTATTGATAAAATTCAAGAAAGAGCTCAGCTTAAAGCTCAAAGAGAGATTGCTCTTGAGACGGGAAACCAAGAAGCTGAAATCAAACTTGTTAATTCGGCAATTGTTGGGATTCATATTGATGGCTATAAGGTTTCGAATCCGATTGGTTTTCAGGGGAAAGATGTTTCAATTCAGATTTATACAGCTTTTGCGCCAACTGTTCATATTGGTGCTATTGAGCGTGTTGCAAATGAGCTTGCGCTTGATTTAATTGCGGTAGCAGCTGAACCTTTTGCAGTTGCTAGAAGTGTTGTTGGTTCAGACTCTTCAAGCAATTTTACTGCAATTTTAGCTGATGTCGGTGGTGGAACAACTGATATTGCTGTCGTGAATGATGGTGGTGTTGAAGGAACTAAAATGTTCGGAATTGGTGGTCGAAGTTTCACGAATCAAATTGCGAATGAGCTTTCGTTGTCTTATAATAACGCTGAAAAGCTAAAGCTAAACCTTTCGAATGAAAAACTCAAGTCTACTATTGCAAAGCAGGCAATCGATGCAATTGATAATACTTTGGATGTTTGGATTTCTGGCGTTGAACTAGCTTTAAGCGATTTTGAAAATGTTGATTATTTGCCAAGTAAGATGTTGCTATGTGGTGGTGGCTCAAGCTTAGAATCTCTTGTTGAAAGATTGGAAAATGACGATTGGTGGCAAGAATTACCATTCAATAAAAAGCCTATAGTAAAGCATATTAAGCCTTCTGAAGTTTCGGGAGTTATTGATGAATCTGGAAAAATTAACGACCATACATTTATTACGGCAATGGGGCTTTTACGAGTCGGATATGACACTTACAGTACTGATGAAAATGCTAGCGAGAGTTTTCGTGATAAACTAAACAGGATTTTACGAGCTTAAAAGAGGTAAGATATGAGTGAAAAAGTTAAAAAAGATGTAATCTATGTCGATGTTGAAGATGATATTACGGATGTTGTTAATAAAATAAAATCTTCGAAAGAAAAAATTATTGCAATTGTTCCACCAAAAAGTTTGGGTATTTTTAGGAGTGCTGTAAATATTCGCTTGCTTTCTCGGGCTGCACAAAAAAATGATAAGAAGATTGTTTTTATTACCAATAATTCTGCATTAAAGACTATGTCGGCAGCGGCAAAAATTCCAGTTTCAAAAACCCTTCAAAGTAAGCCAGAGGTACCAGAAATCGATATTTTAGAAGTTGAAGGAGATGATGTTATCGATGGTGAAAGCTTGCCAATTTCGGATTTTAGCGGTCCAACTTCTGATGAGAAGGAAGCTGAAATTCTTGAGGGAATTGATATTGATGATAACAAGAATTTTAACAAGATTAATCCAGAGCTTAAAAAAGAGAAGACTAATAAATCTAGAAAAGGATCGAAAGTTCCAGATTTTTCAAAGTTTCGAAAAAAAATTCTCATTATCGGTGGGGTATTCTCTGTATTTTTAGTATTTATGATTTGGGCGATATTCTTTGCTCCATTTGCGGATATCACGATTGCTGCAAAAACCTCAACTACCAATATAAAAGGTATTACTTCGATTTCTAATAGCACAAGTGAAAATTCGTTGCTTTCAAAAACTGAAACTGTTGAAAAAAATCATGAAATTACTTTTGAGGCGACTGGAACTCGTGAAGAGGGTGAGGCTGCTTCAGGAACTTTAAATCTTTCTCAAAGTGGTGATAGTGATCCTGTTACTGTGGCACAAGGCTCTGCATTTTCGGCTGGGCAATGTAATTTTATTACAACCTCATCTGTTATTATTCCAGGAGCAAAGATTAAAGGTGGTGTAATTTCTAACGGAAAAGCAAGTGTTAAAATTAAGGCGACGACTATCGGCGAGCAATGTAATCTGCCAGCGCAAGAATATGTTTCATCAATTAAGGGTGTTTCGGCAAGTGGCGGTCAGCTTTCAGGTGGTTCGAAAAAAACTTTAAAAGTTGTTTCGCAAAATGACATAAATGCAGCAAAAGCTAAAATCAATACAGAAAATGCGGATTCTATTAAGAGTTCCCTAAAAGCTAAATTCGGCTCAGATTATACTGTACTGAACGATAGCTTCTCCGTAAAAGACGGTGAGATTTCTTCTTCCGTTACCATCAATCAAGAGGCTCCAAATGGTAAGGCTACATTAAAAGCAACTTCTATATATTCAATCGTTGCAATTGAAAATAGAAGTATTGAAAGAGTTATTTCTTCTCTTACTAAGAATAAAATGGATGATTTAAATAATCAAAAAATTTATGATTATGGCTTGAAAGATGTCTCATTTTCGAAATTTAGTGGTAACAGTGTAGAAATCTCATCAAATGTAAAAATTGGCCCAGTTATTGATATAAATAATTTAAAAGATAAAATTAAGGGTAAAAAATCTGGTGAAGTTCGAAGTTTAATTGAAGCGAAAGAGGGTGTAAAAAACGTTGACGTGAAGTTTTCATTCTTTTGGGTAAATACTGTGCCGAACGATGATAAAAAAATTAATATCAAGTTTACGGTTGATAAATAATGAAATCTTTAAAGTTAATGGCGCTGGATGTTGGTACTAAGAGGATTGGTATCGCTTTGGCTGACTCCTTTATTAAAATAGCAATACCATTTACTACTGTTGAAGTGAATAATGGTGTAGATTCTGCAATAAAACAAATTATTGAGATAATTTCGAAAGAGGAAATCGACGTTCTTGTAGTTGGGTTACCACGAAATCAGAGTGGTGAAGAGACTTTGCAAACTGCTTATACCAAAGAATTTGTAAAAAATTTTGAATATTCAGTCGATAAAATTTGTTTTCAAGATGAAAGCTTGACGAGTATTCAGGCTGAAGATAGGCTAAAAAGCTATGGAAAGCCATATTCAAAAGGCGATATCGATATGAATGCGGCTTCAATTATTTTACAAGATTATTTGGAGGAGAATTTTTAATGGATGGGATTATAAAACCACCAGCAAATAGAGATAAGCAGGAGCTAATAGAAGATCGTGCTGAAAGGGTTATTGAGGAAATATTTAAGCGCGAAAGGGAGAATGCTTCTATTTTGGACACAAAAAATAATAAAAAAAGAGTTTTTCGAAAGAGGATTTTAGTTTTTTTTACAGTTCTATTGTTTTGCTTTATTTCTTTTTGTGGAATTTTATTTTTAAGCTATAATAGCGCAATAAATTATAAAACTAACGATTCTAAAAAAGTTAATTTCAATATTAGTAAGGGCGAATCTTTAGATGTGGTTGCTCAGAAATTAGCTGATAAAAAAATAATTATTTCTAAAAACTTGTTTATTTTTTATGCACGAATGAATAATAAACGAAATATTTTAGCTGGTAGTTATCAGTTATCTTCAAGCATGACAATTCCTGAGGTTTTAGATATTTTAAATAAAGGCCGAGCTGTTGATAATTTTAACATTACCTTTTTACCTGGTGGAACGGTAAAAATGGCCAAAAACGCTCTTTTGAAAGCTGGTTATTCGAAGGATGAAATTGATGACGCTTTTTCGAAAGATTATTCTGGTGAATTTCCAACTCTTTTCTCTGGCAAGCCAAAAAATACGGATCTTGAAGGATTTTTTTATGGCCAAACTCACAATTTTAAGAAAGGTACAAAAGTTGAAAATATTTTGCGGAGATATTTTGCAGACTTTGAAGCGAAAATTAAAGACTTAAACCTTGATAATAAATTTAAGCAAAAAGGTTTGAGTTTATATGAGGGAATCACGCTTTCTTCAATTGTTCAGAAAGAAACCTTGAACGATTTCGAAGATCAACAAAAAGTTGCAGGTGTTTTTTATAACAGAATTAAAGCTGGAATGACGCTTGGCTCAGATGTGACATATCAATATATTGCGGATAAAACAGGGGCTGAAAGAACTCCAAATTTAGATAGCCCTTATAATCTACGAAAATATAAAGGTCTAACACCTACTCCAATTGCAACACCAGGGCTGTCTGCTCTTAAGGCAACAGCTTTTCCGGCTGAGCATAATTATTTATTCTTTTTGAGCGGAGATGATGATAAGACTTACTATGGTAGAACAGATATAGAACATCAAGATAATGTTAAAAAATATTGTGCAAAAAAGTGCTTGATTTTGTGATTAAGCTTGACAATTGTATTAATATTTGATAAAATTTTATATGTAAATTAATATAAAAATGATGTTTTTGTGCATTTTTATATTAAGGCACCTACCAGAAAATACTTTATAGCATTCGTTTAACTCTATAATATTAATTAAAAAGGTCGACATTATGCTAGTTTTCGAAAAGAAAGGGTATTATTAAGGTAGTGCATCACAGTAATGTGTTTGCGGGAGAAAGATTATTTGTAGTCAAAAACGAGGAGTTAAATCTCCTAAAATTGAAATCATACAGAATAGAAAAAATACAGTTTCTAATTCTACTTTTTCAAAGATAATTAATATATTAAGTCTAAAATCAACTGTTGTTTATTCTTCTATTTTTATTATTGTTGTTATGGTTGCCACATTTGGTGGTAGCCAGCCAGATATTAAAAAATCGACTGAGTTAAACAATCAAATTAATTCAAAATCTGTTGAAAATACTCAAAATAGTAATGAGAAATATTCTGTAGCAGACAAGGTTACGGAGTCTGGTGTTGTTGCAAATCTTGCTGAGTCTGCTGATTTAGCGATCGCGTCTTCTGTGGCGAGTCTTTCAACATCTACTGCGATACTTCAGGATTCACCTCAAGCTGCCGCTTCTGTTGAAAAGCCTAAAGTTCTTGAGGTTTCTTCTGAAAAACGTGAAATCATTAAATACACTACAACTTCAGAAGAGGTTATTCAAGCGATTGCTGATAAATATGGCATCACTGCTCAAACTATTAAATGGGTTAATGGCTTGAAAGGTGATAAAGTTGAGGCTAATAAGGAATTAAGAATTCTGCCTGTAGACGGAATTATCTATCGATTTAAATCTGGCGATAGTATTAAATCTGTAGCAGAAAAATACCAAGCCAATTTGGAGAGATTGATTTCTTATAATAAGCTTAAAGATGGTGAAGAGCCTAAAGAAGGCGTTGAGATTGTAATTCCTGGCGGTATCTTGCCTGAAGAAGAGCGACCAGATTATAATCCTAAATCTAAGGTTTTCTCAACTTCTACAACTTCAAATTCTCGAAAATCTTCTAGCTCTGTGAACGTATCACCAGTATCTCTATCTTCTAATTACAATGTCAAAGCTGGAAATGCTTATGCCTGGGGAAACTGTACTTGGTATGCATATAATCGCCGTCCAGATATCGGAAGTTTCTGGGGTAATGCTTCAACTTGGGCAGTTAGCGCTAGAGCTGCTGGGTATAAAGTTGACCAAAATCCATCTGTAGGTGCAATTGCTCAGTGGAATGCTTACGCAAACTCATACATTTGGGGCTACGGGCACGTTGCTATTGTTGAGTCTGTGAACTCTGATGGAACAATCACTGTTTCAGATATGAATTATGCTGGAAAACTGAACGTTGTAACAACTCGAACAGTACCAGCAAGTAGTGTTTCGAACTATATACACTAAAATATTTAAATGAGCGTTACTGTTTTGGGCGCTCATTTAAAATTGGATTTTTTATATTTTTTGTGTTATTATATATGTATGTTTGTAGATACAGCTAAGATTTTTGTTCAAGCTGGCCGCGGCGGAAATGGTGCGGTCAGTTTTCGAAGGGAGCTTTATATCGAAAAAGGTGGCCCAGACGGTGGTGATGGTGGAAAGGGTGGCGATGTTATTTTTCGAGCGACTAAAGATCTAAATACACTTTTGAATTTTCGCTATAAGCCAGAAATTAAAGCTAAAAACGGCGAAAACGGTTCAAAAAGGAATAAGACTGGAAAATCTGGTGAAGATTTAATTGTTAAGGTTCCTGTGGGAACTTTAGTTAAGCGAGACGGAGAAATCTTAGCTGACTTAAAGTTTGATAGCGAAGAAGCTATTATTGCTCGAGGTGGTGATGGTGGTTTTGGCAATGCTCACTTTAAATCTTCGGTTCGGCAAACCCCGCGTGTCGCTGAACTCGGTGAATCTGGTGAAACTTTCGAAGCTGATTTAGAGTTAAAACTGCTTGCCGATGTCGGGCTGGTTGGTTTTCCGAATGCTGGAAAATCTACATTTTTGAGTGTTGTTTCTAACGCGCGACCAGAAATCGCCAATTATGCTTTTACTACATTAACTCCAAATCTTGGCGTAGCAGAAATTGATGGCTTTAATCTTTTAATTGCGGATATCCCAGGTTTAATTGAAGGTGCGAGCGAAGGTAAAGGTTTGGGCGATGCATTCTTGCGTCATGTTGAAAGAACAAGTGTTTTGCTCCATTTGATTGATATTTATGAAGAAAACCCAGATGAACAATATAAAATTATTCGTGAAGAATTGAAAAAATATCAACCCGAACTTTTAGATCGACCCGAAATCATCGCTTTAACTAAAGCGGAGGGAATGGACGCTGAAATGATTGATTTTCAAATTTCGAAACTTTGCAAGGTGGCTTATGATTCGCAGATTTTTGCGATTTCTTCGAGCGCGCATCAAGGCTTGAAGGAAGTTCTTCGTGCGCTTCGAAAACAGGTAGAAAATTTTAGAAACTTGCAATCTGAAATTGATGTCAATAAGGAAGAAGATGAAGATATTGCCGTAATATCTCTATCCCAAGATGAAATTAATAAGGCTTGGTCGGTTGAATTTAATGAAGAAGAAAACATCTTTGAGGTTTATGGTGAAAAAATTGAAAAATTTGCTCGCCGGACTAACTTTATGAATGTTTATGGTGTAAATCGTTTGCGTGATATCTTGCGAAAAATGGGAATTGAACATGAACTTCGCCGAATGGGTGCAGAAAATTCAAGCATAATTTCAATCGCTAGTAATCAATTTGAGCTTGTTGACTCAAATTGGGAAGATTAAAATTGCTTAAATAAAAAAGCACGATACTAATCGTGCTGAGTATGGCTACCTTGTTTCTTTTTCTAACTCACTAAGCTTTTTTATATTTTCTAGTGTTAACAATAATTTCTCGCCTACCAGTAAAGATACTAAATCACGTACTTGATCATTATCGAAAAATTCTGAAAAAATTTCAATAACCTTTAATGGATCATAGTTATCATCAATAAGTGCCTTGATTGTTTTTTCTCCTAGAAGGCTGATCTCTTCTTCAGCATGCTGTATATATTCTGATGCGGAATAGGAATAGTTAGAACTTGCCATACTTCTTAGTTTTGTTGACTCATAATTAATAGTTGCCATTTATTTTTCTCCTGTAAACGTGCGCGCCATCCTCTGGCGAATGAGTGAGATATTATCTCAGAGCTATTTATATTCTACAATATTTTAATTAAAAAGTCAAATATATTTGTTATTTTTGCAGTTTTAGGTTAAAATATAACCATGAAGACTTTCTTTTTTTATGATTTAGAGACTAGTGGATTTAGCCCGCAAAACGACCGAATTATGCAATTTGCAGGGCAACGAACAGATGAAAATCTTAATCGAATTGGTGAGCCTGTTAATATTTTAGTTAGATTAAATGATGACGTTTTGCCAAGCCCAAGTGCATTGATGGTGACGAAAATTAGTCCGCAAAAAACTGTTGAAGAAGGCTATACTGAAGCCGAATTTTCGAAAATGCTCGTTGAAGAATTTTTCACGCCAGATACGGTGATCGTTGGATATAATAATGTTCGATTTGATGATGTTCATATCCAGCATCTTTTGTGGCGAAATTTCTACCCACCATATGACTGGCAATGGAAAGATGGCCGCTCGCGTTGGGATTTATTAGATGTTGTTCGAATGATTCGGGCGCTTCGGCCAGATGGGATTAATTGGCCGTTTATTATAAATGAAGAAACTGGTGAAAAATTTGCGGCTAATAAACTTGAGCTTTTAACTAAAGAAAACGGAATCTTGCACGAGAATGCTCACGATGCAATGAGCGATGTTGATGGTTTGATAGATGTTGCACGACTCTTGAAAGAAAAACAGCCACAGATTTTTGATTACTTGTTTAAAATGCGTTCGAAAAATGAAGTGCAAAAACTAGTTAATCTTGAGAATCCAAAACCTTTTGTTTATACTTCTGGCCGCTTTAAAGTTGAGTTTGAAAAAACTACCGTGGCGTTTCCTATTGCGCCGGCTAAAAATCAAAATGTAATTGTTTGGGACTTGCGGTTTTCTCCTGAGAAATTTATTGATTGGAGTGAGGATCAAATTCTTGAAAATATTACGGCAGATTTTGAAACTCGTTCGAGTGATAATTTCGAACCTATTGCAGCAAAGATTTTGCAGTATAATAAATGTCCAGCAGTTGCGCCAATGGGTGTTTTGACTGAAGAAAATCAGCAAAGATTAAAGATTGATTTAGCTAAAATTCAAAAAAATTTAGACATTTTACGAAAGAATCCGCACTTTGCTGAAAACCTTAGATCTGCTTTCGAAAGGCGAAGTGAAGTCTTTCAAGATAAGAATAATGCAGAAAAACCAGCTCCAGAAGCTCGGCTTTTTGAAGGTTTTGTTTCAAAAAGTGATGATATTAAAATTGAAGCTGTTCGAAATTCAACTGACCGCGAGCTCGCTGATTTTCATCCAGATTTTGCTGACGAACGGTTGACAGATCTACTTCTTCATTATAAAGCAAGGAATTTTCCGAAAAGTTTAAGTTCTCAAGAGAAAGAGCTTTGGGAAGATTATCGGGTAAAAAATTTACAAAAAATGATGCCCAATTTTATGAAAGAATTCCAAGAAATTGCAAATAACCAAAATTTAAACTCACAAGAAGAATATATTTTAGAAGAAATTAAACTTTGGCTTGAAAATATTTTACCAGAAACTGACTAATCGATAATCCCGATAAAAATTGTGATAACTCCTAAGATTGCATGGCTTATGGTTGCTATGGTAAGATTTTTGGATTTGAGATGTTATACCTGTGTATTATTTTGTTAGTTCTTTAATTTCTGGCGACCATTCACCAGTTAAGATTTTTTTATTCTTTTTGTCTAGCGATATAAGCTCACGAACCTCTTTAGGCAGATTATCTTCTGGGTGCTTGAAACCTGCCGTCCACTGATATCCCTTGTTATATCCTAGCTCCTCGGTAATTTTGGAAGTAGAATTTCTTAAGTGTAAAGGAATAGGGGCGTTTGGGGCTTTTTCTGCTAAGTTGTAAGATTGAAACATAATTCCGGTAGCTTCACGTGATTTTTTAGATTTTGCTAAAGCTATTGCAGTGTGAAATAAAATATATTTTGCTTCGGGCATTCCTATTTTTTCAACTGCATCAAAAGCAGAATTTGCCAAACCAAGAGCACCATTTCCAGCTAACCCAATATCCTCACTTGCAAAAATAATCATTCGGCGGGCGATATATTTTGGATCCTCGCCGGCATTTAACATTTTAGCTAGATAGTAGCCAGTAGCATCAACGTCACTGGCTCTCATGCTTTTGATAAAAGCCGAGATTGCATCATAATGAGAATCGCCATTTTTATCATAAATTGAGGTTGAATTTTCGATTGAATTTTTAATAACTTCTGGCGTAATATTATTTTTTTCGAAATTTAAAATTAGCTCAAGATTTCCAAGCGCATTTCGAGCATCGCCACTGCTTATTTTAGCGAGAAGTTTGAGTGCTTTTGACTCTATTTTTGTTTTTGGCGAAACTTTTTCAAGCGCATTTTTAATAATTTTTGAAATCTCCTCAGCATTTAAAGGCTTGAGCGATAGAACTCGACTTCTTGAAAGTAGCGGTGTGATAATTTCGAATCCTGGATTCTCGGTTGTTGCGCCAATCAAATTTATCAATCCACTTTCAATATGTGGCAAAAAAGCATCTTGCTGTGATTTGTTGAAACGGTGAATTTCATCAACGAAAAGAATTGTTCGCGTCCCGAGGTTCCAGTTTTGGCGAGCATGCTCGATAACTTTTTCGATATCTTTTTTACCACTAGTGACGGCTGAAATTTCAATAAAGTCTGCATTAACTTCATTCGCCAAAATTCTTGAAAGAGTAGTTTTGCCAGTTCCAGCTGGCCCCCAAAAGATTAAGCTGATAGGTTCTTTGTTTTCGATTATTTTTCGTAAAATTCCATTTTTACCAATAAGGTGAGATTGGCCAATAACTTCATCCAGCTTTTTTGGTCTCATTTTTTCAGCAAGGGGAATTCTTTGTTGGTAATCCATTTCTATATTTTATCATTTTAGTGTAAAAACTGCAAAAATAACCTTTTCGAAATTTGAAAAAAACGCTATTTTATGGTATCATTTAGCTAAGTAATCAATTAAAATGAATTTGAGGAATTATGAAAATTAATACAAAACCATTGCCTGGGATGATGGAGTTATTACCAGAAGAGCAACTCGAGTTTAATCGAATTATGGCAATTATTCAAAAAAATTATGAAAAATTCGGATTTACGCCGATTGATACGCCAGTGATTGAGCGAACGGAGACTCTTCTTGCAAAAGCTGGTGGTGAGACCGAGAAGCAGATTTATCGTTTTTCGAAAGGTGATAACGATTTAAGTTTGCGGTTTGATTTGACTGTGCCAACTGCAAGATTTGTTGCCGAGAATTTTGGTCAGTTGCAATTTCCTTTTAAACGTTCGCAAATTGGTAAAGTCTATCGCGGCGAAAGAGCGCAGCGAGGTCGTTTTCGTGAGTTTTATCAATGTGATATTGATGTGATTGGGCGAGGTGAATTGAGCATTTCTTATGATGCCGAAGTTATTGCAGTAATTTATAATATTTTTCGAGAGTTAAATTTTGGTGATTTTACTCTTCGAATTAATAACCGAAATATCACGAGTGGTTTAATTGAGGGGCTTGGATTAACTGAAAAATCAGCTGAAATTATGGCTTTGATTGATCGTGCTGAAAAGATTTTAGCTGAGGAGTTTTCAGAGCAACTTACCGATTTAAATTTAGGAGAAAAGTCTCAAATAATTTCTGATTTTATTAAAATTTCAGGTTCAGCTGAAGATGTTATATGCGAGTTAAAAAATCTTTCTCAAAAAATTAAAAATCAACAATTCAAAAAAGGAATTGAGGAACTTTTCGAAGTTTCTAAACTGTTAAAAATGATGGGCGTTGAAGAAAAGTATTTCAAACTCGATATGCTAATTGTTCGTGGTCTTGATTATTACACGGGAACAGTTTTTGAAACAAATTTGAACGACTTCAAAGAAATTGGCTCGGTTTCCAGTGGTGGTCGTTATGATAATTTAAGCGAATATTATTCGAAAGAAAAACTACCAGGAGTCGGGGCTTCAATTGGCTTAACAAGATTATTCTGGTGTCTACGAGACTTGGGCTTGCTGAAATTTTCAAAACGCTCAACTGCGGAATTTTTAATAGTTCCAATGAGTAAAAATGAGCTTCAAAAGTCTTTCGAAATTGCTGGTGAATTAAGAAAAGAAGGTAAAAATACTGAAGTTCTGCTTGAAGATTTTAATATGAAAAAAGCTTTTAAGTTTGCCGATAAGCGGGGTGTTAAATATACTTTAGTAATTGGTGAAAAAGAAATTTCTGAAGATTCATTTATTTTTAAAGATATGGAAACTGGCGAAAAGTTAGGATTGGCCGAAATTCTAAAAAAATAATGCTATTGTTTATTTTTTAAAAAATATGTGGTATAATCATTTTATATCACTTTGGCGCCTTGGCGGAGTGGTTACGCAGCGGTCTGCAAAACCGTTTACACCGGTTCAAATCCGGTAGGTGCCTCCAAAATATTTAAGTAAAGGAAAACCATATGAAAGAAGAAAATCAAAGAGTTGTAGAAATTCGAAAAGGTGAAAATGAATCAAATGTTCGCCCAGTAGTTGTTGCTCCAGTATCAAAAAAGAAGAAATATAGTCAAACAGTAAAAAGTATTCGACAAATTTGTGTTTGGTTCAATATTTTTACGGCTATGGTTTGTGCTTTAATCAGCCTAGTATATATTTGGGTAGACAATAATCTAGGTGAATTAATGGGTAAAGCTTGGGCTACGTTCTTAGTGCTTGGTGCTTTTTCTCTATTTATTATGATTATTGCTCCACTTCTCGATAAAGATGAAGCTTAAGTTTAAACACGCCTTGACTTTTGTGGTTAAGGCGTGTAAAATATAAATATGCGCGAGTGGCGGAACTGGTAGACGCGAGGGACTTAAAATCCCTTGACCTAAACAGTCGTGCGGGTTCGATTCCCGCCTTGCGCACCAAATTTAACAATAGTAGGAGAGTATAATAAAATGACAATTGCAATTATTGTAATCATTGCTGTTCTTGTCCTTGTTGGGCTTTTTGTTTGGAGCCAATACAACGCACTTGTGCGGCTTAATGAAAGAGTTGAAGAAGCTTGGAGTGATATCGCTGTTCAGCTAAAATACCGAGCAGATTTAATCCCTAATCTTGTTGAAACTGTAAAAGGTTATGCAACTCATGAGAAAGAAGTTTTCGAAAATGTAAGTAGTGCACGAGCTGGATTGATAGGCGCTGGAAACAATGTTTCTGACGCTGCTAAAGCTGAAGGTGAACTTTCACAGGCGCTCGGCCGTTTGTTTGCTGTTGCTGAAAACTACCCTGAGCTAAAGGCTAACGAGGGATTTATACGATTTCAACAACAACAGCAAGAAATCGAAGATAAAATTCAAGGTGCACGCCGATTTTATAATGGTGGTGTTCGAGACCTTAATATTAAGATTAAAGTATTCCCAACTAATATTTTTGCTAAAAAATTAGGTTTTGAAAAGAGGGAATTCTTCGAAGTAGAAGATAGAAAAGTAGTCGAATCTGCGCCTCAAGTAAAATTCTAATTTATTTTTTAGAGGTTTTATTAAATATGTATAGCTCAATTTCTCAGAATAAGCGTAATACTGTGATTATTTTCTCATTATTTATTGCGATTATTTCTGGGATTGGGCTGTATTTTTCTTATGTCTATGACGATTTAACAATTTTTATTTTTACGCTAATTTTTGCTATTTTTTATGCGTTATTTCAATATAAGATTTCGACAGCCATTACTTTAAAAATGAATGGTGCTGAGCCGATCTCAAAAAAAGATGCTCCTGAATTTTATTCAATAGTTGAATCATTATCTATTACTGCTGGCCTACCAATGCCAAAGCTTTATATTATTAATGATTCTTCAATGAATGCTTTTGCAGCCGGAACTAATCCTGAGAATTCCGTAATCTGTGCAACAACGGGGCTTCTTGAGAATATGGATAAGGTTGAAATTGAAGGTGTGATGGCTCATGAAATTTCACATATTAAGAATTATGATATTCGAGTTTCAATGGCCGCAGTTGCTTTAACTGCTGTTATTGGGGTGCTTTCCGATATTGTTTTAAGGTTCATTTTTCTGAATGACGACGATGAGGATTCGAAAAATCCTATCGCTTTAATCTTGGGGCTATTTTTTGTTTTGATTTCGCCACTTTTAGCTACGATAACGAGACTTGCAATTTCTCGTCAGCGTGAATTTTTGGCTGATGCAACTGCTGTTTCATTAACTAGATATCCGGATGGCTTAATCAGTGCTCTTGAAAAGTTAAAAAATAACAAACCTCTTGAAAGACAAAACTCGACAACGGCAAGCTTATTTATTTCCAATCCTATGAAGCAGGGCTTTTTTCAGAGATTATTTTCAACACATCCACCTTTAAATGACAGAATTAAGAGATTGAAAGAAAATAGTGCGAGGTTTTAATGTTTAGGAAGAAAATATTAAGTTCAAATGAAGAACAAATTAGTTTAGTTTATTTTTGGTATATAAGAATTAGAATTTATTTACGAAAAAATATATTGGAAAGGTTTCGAAAGTTTAAAGCGCGCAGGCCACACAGAAGCTTTAAAATTTCAAGAAAAAGAGATTATGTTCGACCCTTAAAAATTGGGGGCTATTGGAATTTGCTGGGTTTTGTTTTTAAGCTTATTCGAGATAATAAAAAGATTTTTCGAAATCTTGTTTTAGTCTCGGCTTTAGCTGGTATTATTTTTATTGGGCTAATGGACCAAAATTTTGTTTCAAGCTTGCAAGCTGTTGTTGACACTACTAATGGTGGAAATTTCGAAGGCTTTTTTGGTGAAATTGGCAAAGCCGGGTTGATTATGGCAGCAACGTTTAATAGTGGTGGCTTGGTGCAATCACCAAGTGAAATTCAACAGATGATGTTTGCTATAATAGTGCTATTTATTTGGCTTGCGACAGTTCAGATTTGTAGAAATATTTTAAGTGGAAAAAAGAACTTAAATTTAAGAGATGCTTTATATTCTTGTGGAGCTCCTATTATCCCAATGACGGTTATTGCTATCGTAATATTAATGCAATTAGTTCCTGTATTTATTGCAACGATTGTTGGTGCAGCTGCAAAAACAACAAGTTTTTTATCGAGCGGAATAGAACAGGCTGTATTTTTCAGTGCAATACTATTACTATTTTCGCTCTCAGCTTTTTGGGTTATGGGCTCAATTTTTGCAATGATTATTGTTACAATTCCAGGGACCTATCCATTACAGGCCCTAAAAATTGCTGGTGATATGGTTTCTCAAAGAAGGCTTGCAATATTGAAGAGAATTTTATTTTTAATTTTTATACTTGCTTTAATTTGGTCGATTATAATAATTCCAATAATCATGTTGATGAATTGGCTGATTTCAATTAATGGATTCTTTGTTAATATTCCAATCGTACCAATCTCTATGCTCCTAATGAGTTGTTTTTCTTGCGTTTTAAGCTCGGTTTATATTTATGTTTTATATCGAAGGATTGTTGATGGGGACAGATAAAAACACTCGATATAAAGATTTGCTAGAGCTTTTGAACCGTTATTCTTTCGAATATCACACTCTTGATAATCCAAGCGTTCCAGATTCGGTTTATGATTCACTTTTTTCTGAGCTTAAGAAAATTGAGGCTGAAAACCCAGAAATAATATCAAAAAACTCACCAACGCAAAGAGTTGGAAATACGGTTAAGGGTGGGTTTATTAAGGTTTCCCACGCTAGTAGAATGCTAAGTTTAAACGATATTTTTAGTAGTAAAGAAATTTTTGATTGGTTTGAGAGAATTAAAAAACTTGAACCAAATATTGAAGAGGATTTTTTTGCAGATATTAAAATGGATGGTTTAGCTTGTTCTCTTATTTTTGAGAATGGCGAATTTGTGAGAGCTGTTACTCGAGGTGATTCTTTTGTTGGTGAAGATGTTTCAAGTAATATTAGAACAATTAAGAATATTCCACTTTTTTTGCAGGCAAGTGGTGGATTTGAAAATTTTAAAAACGGAAGAACTGAAGTTCGCGGCGAGATTGTTATTTTGAAGGAAGATTTCGAAAAAATAAATCTTATTCGAAAAGAGCATGGTGAACCAGAATTTGCTAATCCACGAAATCTGGCTGCAGGTACAATTCGCCAGCTTGACCCTTCAATTGCGGCTTCTCGGCCTCTACATTTTCGAGCTTATGATTTAATTCGTGAAAATCCACAAGATATTCCTACTAACCAGTTTGCTTATGAAGCATTGAAAAATCTTGGTTTTACGATAAATGAGCAAGCTTCAAAAATTAATGGTTTAAAAAAAGTTATTGAGTTTATTGATTTTTGGAGCGAAAAGAGAAAAGAATTGCCATTTAATACTGATGGATTAGTTGTAAAAATTAATAATCGTGAGCATTTTTCGAAACTTGGAATTGTTGGGAAACAACCTCGTGCAGCAATTGCTTTTAAATATTCTCCCGAAGAAGTTACTGCGGTGATTTCAGATATAGTGATTTCGATTGGGCGAACCGGTATTGCAACTCCTGTTGCGGTTTTTTCGCCAGTTCAACTTGCTGGAACTACTGTTCGGCATGCAAGTTTACACAATGCTGATGAAATTAAGCGACTCGATGTGCGAATTGGTGATACGGCAGTAGTTTTTAAAGCTGGCGACATTATTCCGAAAATTTTACGGATTTTGCCGGAGCTTCGACCAGAAAATGCTAAAGTTTTCGATTTTAAAAAAGAGCTTGAGAAACAGTTTCCAGATATTGAGTTTTACCGACCAAATGGTGAGGTTGCATATCGTGCAAAAGGTTTAAATTCAAGCTTAATTTTGAAAAAAACGGTCACCTTTTATGCTTCGAAAGCAGGTTTGGATATTGAAAATCTTGGTGAAAAAAATGTTGATTTATTAGTTGAAAAGGGGTTAATCCGAGATCTGGCTGATATTTACAATCTTCAAAAAAGTGATTTGTTAAACCTTGAACGCTTTGGGGAAACTTCAGTTAATAATCTTCTAGGAGCTATTGAGTCTTCGAAAAATCCAGAGCTCTCAAAATTTATCTCAGCTCTTGGAATTAGGCATATTGGTGGCGAAACGGCAAAGCTTTTGGCGGAAAAATTTAATAAATTTGAAAATATTTGTAATGCAATGCTTGAAGAGCTTCTTGAAATTGACGGAATTGGCAAAAAAGTTGCTGAAAGTATTCTAGCATATTTTAATGATGACGAAAATTTGCGAATTTTAACAAAAATGTTTAACCTTGGTGTGAAAGTGCAAAATTTTGCAAAAAATGAAGGGATATTAAGTGGTAAAAATTTTGTAATTACTGGAACACTAAAAACAATGGCGCGCGAAAAGGCTGCAGAAAAAATTGAAGAGTTGGGTGGAAAATTCCAAAAAACAATTTCGAAAACTACAGATTTTTTGGTAATTGGTGAAAAGGTTGGTGCAACAAAAATTTCGAAGGCCGAAAAACTTGGTATAAAAGTTATGGATGAAGATGAATTCTTGAAAGAAATAAATGCAAACTAAAATTATTGCAGCTTATCCTTGTTTGGGCAAAACTACTCTTTCGAAAATATCTAAAAAGCGATTTTTAGATATGGAATTTAATGAAAGTAGTAAAACTAAAGTGATGAATGAAGTTGAAAGATCTCATTTTTTCGATTTCTGTGTACAGAAAATTGAAGAAGCATATTATTCGGGCAATTTCGAAATTATATTTATTAGCGAGGATGATGAGATTTTAAAGCGACTACTCTCAAAAAAGATTAGCTTTATACTTATTTTACCAAATATTTTTAAAAAAAGAGTGATGCAAGAGTATAAAAGGCGTGTCATATGTCGTTCTGGTAAAAGTTGGTGGAATAATGTTATTGAGCCAGAAATTAGCAATCTTCAAAACAGAATTGAATTTTACAAAAATAATGAGCTGGTTGAGGTTTATTTAACTAATGAGAATGAATATATTTGTGATAAGGTTACTCTATGGTGATTTTTTGATTTTTTATGCTATTTTTGGTATAATTTAAAATAGTATGAAAAGATATAATCCGATTGAAATTGAAGAAAAGTGGCAAAAAAAATGGGATGAATCAAAGCTTTATGAGGTTGAAGCGGATTCTTCGAAACAGAAAATGTATATTTCGGGAATGTTTCCGTATCCAAGTGGGGCAGGGCTTCACACTGGGCATGCAAGGAGCTACACTATTGTTGATTCAATCGCTCGTTTTTATCGCCAGCAGGGTAAAAATGTTTTAAACCCAATTGGTTGGGATACTTTTGGCTTGCCAGCAGAAAATTATGCAATTAAAACTGGAATCTCTCCACAGGAAGCTACAAAAACAAATATTGCAAATTTTAAAAAACAATTTAAACGGCTTGGAATTTCAATCGATTGGTCGCGAGAAATTAATACGTCAAACCCAGAATATTATAAGTGGACACAGTGGATTTTTCGTGAGCTCTACAAAAAAGGTCTAGCTTATCGAAAAGAGAGCTATCAGTGGTGGTGTGATAATGACAAAACAGTTCTCGCAAATGAACAAGTTGAAAATGGCCGATGCTGGCGCTGTGGTGAAGAAGTTTCAAAAAAGCAAATGACCCAGTGGTTCTTTAAAATTACTGCATATGCTGATGAACTTTTGGCTGATATAGATAATCTTGATTGGCCTGAAAAAATCAAAACAATGCAGCGAAACTGGATCGGTAAATCTGAAGGTGCTGAGGTGGAATTCAAGATTGCCGATGGCGAAGCTAAAGGCGAAAAAATTAAAGTTTTTACAACTCGACCAGATACAATTTTCGGTGTGACATTTTTAACTATTGCGCCAGAACATGAATTACTCGAAAAACTCTCTACCGATTTAACTAGAGAAAAGATTGATGAATATAAGAAAAAATCGCTTAAAAAATCTGAAATTGAGCGCCAAGAAAATAAAGAAAAGACGGGAATTTTCACTGGAAGCTATGCAATAAATCCGGTAAACGGTAAGAAAATCCCGATTTGGGTGAGTGATTACGTGCTTGGAGGCTATGGTGAAGGGGCTGTTATGGCGGTTCCCGCGCATGATGAGCGAGATTTTGAATTTGCTAAAAAATTTGGTTTGGATATTATAAAAGTTGTTGAGAAGCCTGAGGATATGGTGGACGATGATTCTTGCTATCATGGAGAAGGAATTATGGTTAACTCTGGTGAATTTAACGGTCAAAAATCAGAGGATGTTCGCGAACAGATTTTAGGCTGGCTTGAAGAATCTGGATTTGGTCGCTCGAAAACTACATATAAAATGCGAGATTGGTTAATTTCTCGGCAGCGTTATTGGGGATGTCCGATTCCTATTGCTTATGACAAAGATGGGAAAGAGCATTTAATCCCCGAGGATCAATTGCCTGTGATGCTTCCGACTTTGAGTGATTTTAAGCCTGATGATTCTGGAAAGTCGGCCCTTGCTAAGAGTAAAGAATTCATTACAGTTGAAATTAATGGCGAGAAAATGACTCGTGAAACCGATACGATGGATGGTTATGCATGCTCAAGCTGGTATCTTTTGCGATATGCTGACCCTCGAAATTCTAAGCAAGCTTGGGATCCTGAGCTTGTAAATTACTGGGCGCCGATTGATTATTATGTTGGTGGCGACCACGCGGTTGCGCATTTACTGTATATTCGTTTTTGGACTCATGTTTTTAGAGATTTGGGACTAACTAATTTTGCTGAACCAGTTAAAAAACTCCTTTATCACGGATATATCAATGCGGAGGATGGTTCGAAAATGAGTAAATCAAAGGGGAATACTATTGATCCGCTTGAAGTCATCGACCAAGGATATGGTGCAGATTCACTTCGAACTTATGAAATGTTTATTGCTCCATATGAAGTTGATGCTTCTTGGGATTCACGAGGTATAGCTGGAGTTTATCGTTTTCTGAATCGTGTTTGGGTTTTGGTTCAGGAGTTTATTGAATCTGAAAAATCTGCTGAAAATCTTTCAAATTTTGCTGAAGTCCAAAAAATCCAGCATAAAACCATCAAGAAAGTTACTGAAGATTTTCACCGCGAAAGTTTGAATACGGCCGTGGCGGCTTTGATGGAATTCGTAAATGAGCTTTATAAAATGAAGCTTGAAGGCTTTTCAAACGATTGGCGATTTGTTTTAGAAGATTTACTTAAAATGCTCGTTCCATTTGCACCACATATTTCGAGCGAACTCTGGCGGCAACTTGGAAATGATGACTTTATCGAAAAATCTGGCTGGCCAAAATGGAATGAAGAGCTTTTGAAAACTGATGAAATTCAAATTATTGTTCAAGTTAATGGAAAACTCCGCGGGAAAATTAAAGTCTCAGCAAACTCTGAAAAGGATGAGATTCTTGCTACTGCAAAAGCAGAAGATAATGTTTCGAAATTTTTGCAAGACAAGGAGATTTTGAAAGAAATTTTCATTCCGAATAAATTAATTAACTTTGTTGTTAAATAAATAAAATGGAGGCTTAATGCAACCAGTCACCCAGCAGTCTTGTTTGTGGGTTTAAGTGAGTGGAATACACCTACTCACTTTTTTATTTAAACTGTCGAAAAAATATCTGGAAAGATACTTTATGTAAAGTTCAAGATATAACAGAAGATATACTAAGTAATTTTATGACTAATAAGGAGATTTTGCTATCTAATTTAGCCCCAGTTTTTAGCACCTATCTGATAGAATGTATCGATTTAACTTTTGAAGAATAGCTCAATTGGAGTTCATGATGGTTATAAGAAGGATAAAAATTATCGCTATCGTCTAAAATAGCTCATTTATCTTCAAGACTCACCCTGTCGGTCTTTTTCTTTTAAATAAAAATCCCTCAACCAATTTGGCTGAGGTGTAGCTAATCATCTCATTCCTTCACAAAACAAACCTCCGTCCTTAAGATTTCCATCAAATGTTGGTAAAAATCTTGTTCAGTTTAGTTATTAATAACTGGCTGAAGTTTCGCTAGAAATCTCTCAATTGTGGCGTTAATTTCATAAACTTCTACTGATGTCTTATTTGAATTTGTAATAGTTTCTACTCATTAGAAGAGTATAATCAGGCAAGCCTGCCCGAAATATACCCAAGAATGATAATAAGTTGCCTGTCGAAACAGCCCAGAAAACGGCGGTATAATGCCGATAAAATCTAACGCGAGGCGAATAGTGATTCGAAAAAATCCAGCAGGAAGAACTTTTATTTATAAGCAAATGGGGTATAATAAAACAGGCGAGGGTGCTACATTTTATATTAGGTCTCTAAAATGCAAGTACTTGTCGCCGTTAAGGTTCAGCTCATTTAGGTTGAACTTTTTGTTTTACAAATAAAAAAGCTCCTCGATTGAGGAGCAGATTCAGTTGATAGATTGTTCAATTTTTAGCTTTAGCTTTTTTTGCGAAAGCTAAAGAGTTTAGTTATCACAAAGGCAAGGAGCGCACCGAGTGCGAGAAAGATAGAATTGTTAGTCTCGCCAGTATTTGGGAGAGCTTCCATCTTCTTTTCAGCAGGCTTGTCTGCCTTTGGAGCAGCGGCTGCAGGTGCTTTAGTGTCAGCTTTTGGAGCATTTGTGGCTGCGGTTCCAGTTTGGTTAGATGGCTCAGCAGGCTTGTCGCTTGGTTTTTCTGCAGGAGTTTCAGGCTTGGTAGCTGGAGCATCAGGTTTAGATGGCTCAGCAGGCTTGTCGCTTGGTTTTTCTGCAGGAGTTTCAGGCTTGG
>CAUUYC010000003.1:0-84645 GCA_963549415.1 uncultured Saccharimonas sp. (SeqCode) | reverse complement strand
GAATAGAATAGAATAGAATAGACTTTCGCAAAATTAAATAACTCCCCAACGAGAGTTATTTAATTAAGTTTTATAGATTAAATACTAACCTTCAACGCAGTTTGCAACGCCGTTTTCAGTTTTAACAGAAACAGCAATTCCACTACCAGTTGTAATAGCTCCATCTGTGCCGCATTTAGCTTGGTTAGCAACTTTCATCTCACCAATTGCAGCTGGTGCAGCTGGAGTTTTAGGATCTATCACTCCAACTTTATATTCAGAGTTTGTTGAAGGATCATTGAATGTTGTTGTACCATTTGTTGTGATATATTTGCTAATGAAATCCCTTTCTAGAGTTGTTCCAGTCCAAGGCAATTTTCCTCGGTTGTTTGAAGTGTAGTCAGTTACTGCTGCGCGCAATCGTGAAGCATCATTCTTTCGTTGCGTATCTCGTTGGCTTCGTTGTAGAGCAGGTAGTGCTAAGAATACCATCAAGAAGATAAGACCTGCGATAGCTAGCACAAGCACAACTTCAATAATTGTGAAACCTTTTTTATTATTTTTATTAATTGAGTTCATACTGAAAATCCACCTTTCTAATGAACGATTATTGTTGTTATTTTTATTTACGGTCTGTCCGTATGCAACCATTAAACCATAAGCATAATCATTTTGCAAGCACTTTTTTTAGGATTTTTTAGTTTTCCACAATTTTAATTTATTTCATTAAAATTTTTTTGTAAGAATACCTTTGAGCCGTTCGCCACGAACCGATTGAATCAGCATTAAAACAGCGAATTTCACCATCGCGGATTTCAGAAATTTCAACAAGGGCAGGGTTATAAAGCACGCGTTTTTTATAATATCGCAATTCTTCATCTTTCACATCGTGGCGCCCTGGGAATACCTCTAAAAATTGCACCTTAGCACGGTCGTAAAAATAGTTTTCGAAACCACTCGGCGGAAAGAAATAAGCAGGTTTTAAATTCATTTTTGAAAGAATATATTGAATGTCGCCCAAAGTTGCACGAGCTTCAAGCGAGATAAAAGCATAAACACGACCTTTTTTGCTTTTGAAAATTGTGGCTTCGGCTGAATATCCAACCGAAAGATTACGCGAAATAACTTCTTCAATTCCAAAATTAACACCAAAATGTTTTTGCAAAAATTCTTCAAGATTTTTATCAGAATAAGCGTGATTTTCCATAAAAATATTTTAGCACATTTTAGAAAAAAATGGAAATTTAAAAGAAAATTTGCTATAATCGAAAAATGGAAATTACGGCAGGATTAAATAAAAACCAGAAAGAGGCAGTTGAAACATTAAGCGGGCCAATGCTAATTTTGGCAGGTGCGGGAAGTGGAAAAACCAAAACTTTAACGCACCGAATTGCGAATATAATTGCGCACGGAACACCGAGCGAGGCAATTTTGGCGGTAACTTTTACCAACAAAGCCGCAAGAGAAATGCGTGAGCGACTTGCCGAGCTACTTGATCGAAATGCAAACGACAGATTCTTTATGCCTTGGATGGGAACTTTTCACGGAATTTGTGTGAAGATTTTGCGGCTCAAAGGCGAGGCGATTGGCGTTGCAAATAATTTCGTTATTTATGACGAAGACGACCGCCGAAATTTAATTAAAAAAATAATGAAAGATCTAAAAATCGATGAAAAAAGCTTAAAGCCACAAAGTGTTTCAAGCGCAATTTCGAATGCTAAAAACCAGCTTTTGACGGCCGAGGAATTTTCGAACGGTGCGAATTGGGGTTTTGAACAAAAAGTGTCTGAAATTTTTTTGCGTTATGAAGAAGAACGAAACAAAGCTAACGCTTTAGATTTTGATGATTTGCTTTTCGAAACGGTAAAACTACTTCAACAAAACAAAGAAGTTCGTGAATTTTGGCAAAATAGATTTAAGCATATTTTGATTGACGAGTATCAAGACACAAACGCCGCACAATATGCGATTATTAAAATGATTGTGAATACTGAGCAAAATATTTGCGTGGTTGGCGATGATTGGCAGAGTATTTACTCTTGGCGTGGGGCAGATTTTACGAATATTTTAAATTTCGAACGCGATTATAAAGGTGCGAAAGTGATAAAATTAGAACAAAATTATCGCTCAACTGAGAATATTTTGAACGCTGCGCACAATGTGATTTCGAAAAATCGCAATCGAACAGACAAAAAACTTTTCACTGAGCTCGGTAAAGGTGAACCAGTTTTAGTACAAAGTGCAAGAGATGAAAGTGAAGAAGCCGCTAAAATTGCAGGGCAGATTTTTAGTTTTAAAACTGTTGGCGCACGAAAATTTAGTGATTTTGCAATTCTTTATCGTACAAATGCACAAAGTTATAATTTCGAAAAAGCGATGATTCGTTTTCAAATTCCATATAAAATTTTTGGCGGAACACGTTTTTACGACCGAAAGGAAATTAAAGATATTTTAGCATATTTGCGCGTGATTTATAATCCGCTCGACCGTGTAGCGTTTGAGCGAATCGTGAATGTACCAGCACGTGGTTTGGGCGCGGTGAGCCTTTCGAAATTCTTGGACTGGCAAAGTTCGAACGGTTTAGATTTAATCTCGAGCCTACTTCAAGCAAGCGAACTTTCAACTTTAGCCTCGCGAGCGCGAAAATCTTTAGAAAATTTAGGTGAAATTTTTAGAGAATGTCAAATTTTAAGCGAGAATTCTTCAAACCCGAGCGAAATTATTGAAAGAATTTTGGAGCGCACAAATTATGGCAAGAACGAAAAATTAACTGAAAACGAAGCAACCGAACGGAGCGAGTATCTTTCAACATTAGTGAGTGAAGCAAAAAATTACGCAGATTTGGCGAGCTTTTTGGAGGACGCCGCACTGATGAGTTCAACTGATGCGAAAAGTGGCGATGAGGTAAATTTAATGACACTTCACTCAGCAAAAGGTTTGGAATTTCCAGTCGTGTTTCTTGCCGGAATGGAAGAAGGCATTTTTCCACACAGCCGAGTTTTTGATGCAGGAGAAGATGATCTAGAAGAAGAACGCCGCCTTTGTTATGTGGGGATGACGCGCGCACGAGAAGAATTAATTTTAAGCTACGCTGAATCGCGAGCAGTTTTTGGGCAAAGGAATTATTCAAGCCCGAGCCGATTCATTACGGATGCCGAGCTGAAATTACCGAAAAAAGATTTTGGCGGATGGAATAATTTTTCAGATAATTACGAAGATGATTTTAGCCAAGAAGTTTCTTTTGATGATTTTTATTATGACGAAGCAGGATTACAAATTGGCGACCGCGTAAAAAGTCCAGCTTTCGGTGTGGGAAAAGTGCTTGAAATCGACGGAATGGCGATTGAGATTCAATTCGAAAACGGCAAAATTCGCAAATTAAATGCTGAATTTGCGCGCCTTGAAAAGCTCTAAAAATTTGACCTTTCGAATTTTATTTGCTAAAATAGATTTAATAATGCGAGTTTTACAACCAATTTATTTTTATAAAAAACAGATCACAATTGCGGGATTTATCTCGCTTGGATTTTTACTTTTATTAAACATTTTTGCAATTGCTGGGCGAAATTCCGCCAAAGCTAGTGGTGAGGGAAACAAAATTTTAACTGTTTTCGAAAATGGCCAAAGATTTTCTTTTAAAACTAATGCAAAAACTGTTCGAGAAGCATTAAATGCGCAAAAAATTAGTTTTTCGAAAGAAGATACGGTTGAGCCAAGCCTTGATGGCGAACTAACAGGCACGGAATATAGTGTAAATATTTATCGTGCAAAACCAGTAATCATTGAAGACGGCGATTCGAAAATAAAAGTAATGACTGCTGCCCAAACCCCACGGCAGATCGTTCAAAAATCTGGAATTAAAATTCATAATGAAGATAAAGTTGCCTTCGAACAATCTGGCAGCATTCTTGAAGATGGAACGACAAACTCATTAAAAATTACACGAGCAAAAGAGATTTTGGTTGAGCTTTTTGGTAAAACCGAAAGTTTTCGAACGCAGAGTAAAACCGTAGAAGATTTCTTAAAAGAAAAGAGTATATCACTCACAAAAGATGACGGAATTTCAATTGATAAGAAAACTGCAATTTCAAGTGGTTTGAGTTTTCGAATTTGGCGAAATGGTAAGCAAACAATTACAACCGAAGAAGAAATTGCTTTCTCAACCGAAATAATTAAAGATGCGAATAAAGATTCTAGCTATAAAGAAATAAAAGAAGCTGGGGAAAAAGGCTCGAAAAGCGTAACTTATGAAATTGAAATGCAAAATGGTAAAGAAGTTTCACGCAAAAAAATTAATGAGACTGAAATTAAAGCGGCTAAAAAACAAATTGAAATTGTTGGGACAAAAGTAAACTTACCAGCTGGCTCGCACAGCGATTGGCTAAGTGCCGCAGGAATTTCTTCAGGTGACCACGGAATTGCAAATGCAATTATTGGTCAAGAATCTGGCTGGAGAGTTAACGCAACAAACAGATCGAGTGGAGCTTATGGTATTCCGCAGGCTTTACCTGGTTCAAAAATGGCTTCAGCTGGAGCTGACTGGCAAACAAACCCAATCACACAGCTTAAGTGGATGAATTCTTATGTACTTGGTCGCTATGGAAGCTGGCAAAATGCTTACGCCCACAAAAAAGCAAAGGGTTGGTATTAGTGGCAAATTTAAAATTTAATCAAAAATCTAGTAAAAAGTTTTCGAAAAAATCCAAAAATAGCGAAAATTCAAATTTAAAAAACAATAAATCACTTGGTCAGCACTGGTTGCGAGACAGGGTTGTTCTAGATAGAATAGCAGAAGAAGCTGAAATCAAAAATGGTAATTTTGTACTTGAAATTGGCCCAGGGCTTGGTACTTTAACTTCTTCACTTTTAAAATTTGTAGGTAGAGATGGTGAAGTTCTCTCAATTGAGTTTGATGAAGATTTAGCAAAAAAACTACCAGCACAATTCCCAGGGAAAAATTTAACCGTAAAAAATACGGATTTTTTAGATTTCGATCTTTCGAAATTACCAAAAAATTATAAAGTTGCTGCAAACGTACCATATTATATTACTTCAAAAATTGTTGAAAAATTACTCACTAGTGATAATAAACCAAGTATTGCTGCACTTTTAGTACAAAAAGAGGTTGCTGAAAGAATTTGCGCAAAATCTGGCGATTTAAGTGTTTTATCAATCGCATCACAGATTTATGCAAATTGCGAACTTGGCCAATTTGTACCACGAGAGTTGTTTACGCCGCCGCCAAAAGTTGATTCTCAAGTAGTAATTCTAAAGATTATAGAAAAAAATAAGCTTGAGTATTTTAATGAGCAAAATAACACTAAAATATCAGAAAAACAATTTTTCCGTATAGTTAAAGCTGGTTTTACTGCTCGACGAAAAAAAATTCTAAAAGCACTAAGTGCGAATTTAGCATTGAGTAAAGAACAAACAATTGAAATACTTGCGCAAGCCAAGGTTTCGTCAGATGCGCGTGCACAAGAATTAACTATCGAAAACTGGCTTGAAATTACTCGATACTATCTTGATTTGAAATAAAATTTTTATTCAAAACAATAATTGGCTTCATAGAATAAGCCCTTAAGCTCTGGTAACTTAAGGCTTTCGAGCTGACCTAGTATAACAATTTTGTTTATGTTATTTCTATCTTTAAGTTCAGACCCTGTATTAATTCTATATGCTGAATCAGAAATGGTATTATCTAAGTAACATTCCGCTCCCAAACCAATCATAACAGTACTGTAAATCTCTTCTGGATAATTTTTTGAAACATATAAAGTCTCTCCACTAGAGCCAGCACCGTTAAGTTCATCAAAAGATCCGACTATTTTATAGTATCTAGTCTCATTAGACACTTCTTGTAAGTAACCTTTCAGCACATCCTCTTTTGAGCCAATTTTAATTAGCTTGCCTTTAATCCTAGAGAAATTACTAAAGCTACCATTATTGGTTTTATAGTTTATAACTGAAGCCTTAATTATCGCAAGATCATTTTTTCTTTGCGCATCTCGTTGCGAACGTTGTAAGGCTGGCAAAGCAACAAAAATCATAAGAAAGATCAATCCAGCAACAGCAAGAACCAAAACAACCTCAATTATAGTAAATCCTTTTTTGTTTTTTCTATTATAAAAGATAAAGTTTTTCATATTCTTTAGCATAGCAAAAAAGTATACATTTTTCAATAATATTACCAACTTTCTCTTTTTCGAAAAATATGTTATACTATAAGCAGTATGACAAAGAAAAAACTTTATATAACAACTGCGATTCCTTATGCAAATGGAGCGCCTCATATTGGAAACGCTCTTGATTACTTGATTGCCGATATTTGGGCGAGATACCAGCGCCAGCAAGGAAATGAAGTTCGTTTTCAGGTTGGAACAGACGAACATGGTAATAAAATCGCTGAAAAAGCCACCGAAAACGGTTTAACTCCACAAGAATACGTTGACGGAACTGTCCAGAATTTTAAAAATTTAATGGATAAAATGAAGACAACTTATACAGATTTTGTGCGAACAACCGATTCTCATCACGTTGGAGCAGCTCAATATATTTGGATGAAACTTCAGCCATATATTTATAAAAATACTTATGAAGGATGGTATTGCACAGGTTGCGAGAGTTTTTACACTGAAAAAGAAGTGACTGAATTTCATGGTGTTTGTCCAAACCATCAAAAACCTTTCGAAAGGCTTTCAGAAGAAAATTACTATTTGCGAATTTCAGAATTTACACCAAAAATCATCGAAGCCATTGAAACCGACCGAATGAAAATCGTGCCAGAATATCGCAAGAAGGAATTTTTAAACTTTTTGAAAGGTGGGCTTGAAGATGTTTCAATTTCACGGCCAAAAAAGAATTTAACTTGGGGCATACCTGTTCCTGGCGATCCAGAACAAGTGATGTATGTTTGGATTGATGCGCTTGCAAACTATTTAACCGTGATTGGATATCCAGATGTTGCAGGCTGGCAAGAATTTTGGCCAGCAAATGTGCAAGTTATTGGAAAAGATATTTTGCGTTTTCACGCGGGAATTTGGCCAGCAATGTTGCTTGGGCTCGATTTAGCTTTACCAAAAACTCTGCTTGTTCATGGCCACATTTCAAGCAACGGTGTGAAAATGAGTAAATCGATCGGCAATGTGGTTGATCCGAACGAAATTATTGATAATTACGGGCTAGATGCTTTTAGATATTATTTCTCACGGCATGTTGCAACTCAAGATGATGGAGATTTTACCTGGGAAAAGTTCGAAAACGCCTATAATAACGAACTTGGTAATGACCTCGGTAATTTGGCTTCACGCGTAGCTAATATGGTTAAACGTTATCAATCTGGCGTGGTTGGTGAGATTCCTAGCGATGAGCATGACCGCCATACCTACAACGAATACATGAAATCTCTAGAATTCAATAAAGCGATTGATGAAATTTGGGGATTGGTTCGCGCCCACAATCAATATATTGAAGGCGTAAAACCTTGGGAAATTGCTAAAAAAGCAAAAGAGAATAAAGATGAAGAAAATCATCTAGCAGAAGTTCTTGCACACTCTGTTTCAGGTTTATTGCAAATCAGCAAAATGCTTGAACCGTTTATGCCAGATACAGCCGAAAAACTCCAAACAATTTTTGGCAGTGGCGTAATTCGCGACGAAGAAATTGGCTTACTTTTTCCAAAAATCTATCTTAAAACTGAAGACCCGCGTGCCGCAAAAATCGCAGCCGCACAAAATAATCAAGCTAAAAAATAACCAGAACCTCGGCTTTAATGCTGAGGTTTCAACTTTCGAAAGGACAAAATGAAAATCATTGATTCACATTGCCACATTCACGATGCAAATTTTCCAATTCCGCAAGAAGAAGTTTTTGAGAATATGCAAAATTCTAAAATCTTGAAAGCGATTTGTATTGGCGAAAATCTTGAAAATTCTAAAATTGGCGTTAAATTTGCTGAAGAAAATTCTAGCAAAGTTAAACTTTTCGCAGCTATTGGCGTTCATCCGCATGAAGCTGAAAAATACAACCCAGAAGAGTTAGTTTATGAACTTGAACAGCTTTCGAAAGCTCCAAAAGCGGTGGCTATTGGTGAAATTGGTCTTGATTATTTTTATGAAAATTCCAACCGCGAGGCGCAAAAACAAATTCTAAAAGCTCAGCTCAAGCTTGCCCAAAAGCTAAATCTGCCCGTAAGTTTTCATGTTCGAAATGCTTTCGAAGATTTTTGGCCAATTTTTGATGAAATTTCAAAATTCGGTAAAATTAGTGGAGTTTTGCATTCTTTTACAGATTCGAAAGATAATTTAGACAAAGCTTTAAAGCGCGATTTATTTATTGGAGTAAATGGAATCTCAACTTTTACAAAAAAGCTCGAGGATCTTGAAATGTTTGCGAGCATTCCACTTTCAAAAATATTAATCGAAACAGATTCACCATTTTTAGCGCCAAAAGGTAAGCGTGGAAAGCCAAACCAGCCAGCTTTTTCGAAGTTAATTGTTGAAGATTTAGCAGAAAAACGGCAGATTTCAGCTGAAGAAGTTGCTAAAATCACAACCGAGAATTGCGAAAAACTATTTAAAATTTAATCTACTAAATATTGACAAAAATATTAAAATATGATACAATTTAATCATATTTAAGGTTTAAAAATGAACAATTCTGATAAAAGTTTATATCAAATTCCATATTTTCCAGAAGCTCAGAAAGAGCCAGATTTCAAAAAACCAAAAATTCAGATTGCTTACGACGCACCAAAACAAATGCCTTTAAAGCCTATTCAACAGGTTAAAAAGCCGGCATTCCAGCCAATATTAAAAAATAATCAAATTGATATTTTTGGTGAAATGCTTGCAAAGAGTGCTCAAATTTTGCAATTTCGAAATATCGCCGAAGAAGAAATTCGTCTTTCGCACTTAAAATATACTAGAAAATCTTTTTTGAAAAATTCAAAAAAACACGAGAGCAATCAACTCTATTATAAATATCTTTTTGCAAAATTTAAGAAAAATCCGCAAGATATTTCGCGAGCGTTAATTAATCTTGAAAGTAAAGTTGGTGCACAAATCTTTGGGCCAACAACGAACGGTATTCGGCGAGAATTTTTCGTGCTTGACCATAATTCTTGGATCTATCATGAAGAATGGATTGACGGCAAACGAAAAATTCACCAAAATACGACCAGATACGAACTTCGAAAAGACCAAGTGATTAAAATTGAAGCTGGACCGCATTATTTTGACTTAAAAGGAGCGGAACTTCAGAATTTTCACCATGCAGTGCAAGTTTACTATCAGAATGTTTCACGATTGGTCTATGGCAGATAGTTTGAAATTATGGAAAAAGTGTGCTATAATTGTTCAGAATTGTTTTATTTTTTAACGAAAGGAAAGAGATGGCTAAACATAAAAGTTGGCATGGAGCAGACCGCAAAAGAGCTTTGCGCGCAAAACTAAAAATCGAAAAACGCCGCGAAGCAAAACGCCGCGAACGAATCGCAGCAGCTTTGGCCGCAAAATAATTTAAAAATCGCTTTTCTTAAAGAAGGGCGGTTTTTATTTTTGTTCGTAATTTTTAAATTATTGCTTTTTTATGAATTTTATGATATAATTGTAAAATCTATCGAATTTTCGAAAGAAAAAACACTTTGGAGGTGGAAGAAATGGAAGTTTTGGATAGAGGTATTTTAAATGTCATGCATAGAATCAAAAATGGCGAATGGTCATTTTGTTTCTTACATGATCTAGGTTTAGATCAACAGGGCGAGATTTCGGTTTGGCTTTCAGACCTAACTTATCAAGACGATTCAGTTTTAGATATGACGCCAGATGATATTTTGAATAAGGCCTGCGTAGCCTTACTTTTCGATGAAGAAAAAGACAAAGTTATCGCATCGGCTTCAATGATGAAGCCGCAAATTAATTCTTTTGGCTGGCGATTGGGTGAAATTGGCTCAATGTTCACAATTGAGAGATGCCAGCGACAAGGCGCGGCGAGCTTTTTGGTTCAGCAAATTGATGAATGGGCAAAAGCACAAGATAATATTCACGGCGCGTACGCTTTTCTAAACCGCAAATCCCCCCGTTCATTTGCAGTAAATGGCTACAAGGGTGAATTGCAAAAAGAAGGAGTTATTTATAATGCGGCGGATATTACACCGGCTTATGCCTTTAATTTGTGCCGCACGATTTGTTGTAACGCGCAGGCGATTCATTTGATGGATTTGGAGCTTCGAAAAAAAGAGCTTCAAGGCTCAAAATCAAACATCGAAGATCTTCGCAAAATTGAAGAAGAGCTTTGCAGTGCAAGAATTGAACGACAAATTCGTTTCGAAAAATTAATCAACGAAAACAAGCTCAAGATTAACGCTATTGCAGCTCGAAAAGATCTAAGCGCAGAGCAAATTGATCATGACATAGAAGTACATTACAAGATTATCGATTTCTACATCGATAATTTCAAGAATAATTTGCACTGCTGTGATGTAGTAGTTGCAAAATTATTCTAAAACAGAGTGAGCTAAATGCTCGCTTTTTTCTTGCTTTTCAAAACTGTTTATGTTAAAATATTTACATCAAGGAAGTGGGCAATGTTTAACTTAAAAAATATTTTTAGCAAAAACTCAGAAAATAAAAATTCGAAAAATACTTCGAGCAGCTTTTTAGGCGACGGAAAAGCAATTTTAGATGCTGTTGATGATGGAGTTTTAGCGGTTGATTCAAAAGGGAATATCTTGGCAATCAACCCAGCATCAGAGCAAATTACGGGCTGGAATGGTAGTGATGCGGCTGGATTGGTTTTTAATTCGGTTTTAAAAATTACTAATAATGAGGGTGGCGAGATGATTGAAATCTCCAACCCAGTGAATCGCGTTTTACAAACTGGTGAAAATTTCACAACACGAGATTTATTCATTAAAACTCAAAGCGGGAAAATTGTTCCGATTTTCTTGGCCGTAAACTCGATTGATAGTCAAAATTCTGGCGTAGTTGTAGTTTTTAGGGATATTTCGAAAGAGCTAAAAGAAAACCGTGAACAAGCTGAATTTATATCAACTGCGAGCCACGAAATGAGAACGCCAGTTGCAAGCATCGAGGGATATATTGGCTTAGCCCTCAACCCAGCTACTGCAACGATTGACGCACGCGCAAAATCTTACCTTCAAAAAGCCCACGAAAACACCAAGCACTTAGGCCAACTTTTTCAAGATTTACTCGATATTACAAAGGCAGAAGATGGACGGCTCAAAAATGAACCTGTTGTTTTAGATGCAATTGAATTTTCGCGAAACATTTGGGAAGGGCTAAAACCAAAAGCTGAAGCAAAAGGCTTGAATTATATTTTCGAACCAGACAACCACAAAACGGGCGAAAAAACTCTAACGCCAGTGTTTTTTATTCATGCCGACCGCGATCACTTACATGAAATTTTGAATAACCTTTTCGAAAATGCCATAAAATATACGCCAAGCGGAATGGTTTCTGTGAATGTTACGGGTGACAATAACAATGTTCAAATTTCTGTTAAAGATAGTGGAATTGGGATTCCGGCCGAAGATATTCCGCATTTGTTTCAAAAATTTTATCGTGTAGATAATTCTGAAACGCGAGAAATTAATGGTACAGGACTCGGGCTATTTTTGTCGCGCAAACTTACCGAGTCGATTGGCGGATTCTTGGATGTTGAAAGCGAATATAAAAAAGGTAGCACTTTTACTGTAAAATTACCAAGAATTACGCGCGAAAACGCCGAAAAACTGAAAGCCATTGAAGATACTAAAAAAGCTGAGGAATACCAAAAAATTGAACAAAAGAATAATCAACGTGAAATTGACGAGGCTGACCGCGACATTACGGCAATTCTTGAAGATCCTAAAATAGAAAATCCGAGCGAAGAAGTTTTCGAAATCACTCAAGAAATTCAGCCAGAAACTTCAATTAGTATTCCTGAAACTATTCCGCAAAATACACAACCAGAGAATTCGCAAGCTCAACAAGCTCCGTATACACAAAATACGACTGAATCAACTCAACAACAAGAACAACAAATTTATGACAATTTCGTGCAAAATACAGCTCCAATTCCACAATCAAATGGCGTAATTGCTGAGCAAAACCAACCGGCACAAAAGGTAATTCAAGCACAGCAAGACTTTTCTAAATATGGCGCAATTAAAGGTTTCAGCCCTCTAGTGGGAGTGCAAAATCAGAATAGCCAAAATTCTGCGCAAAATCCTCAAACAGTACAAAATTATAATACTCAAATAGCGGCTGAAAATTTACAACAAAATACACAAGCTGTTCAGAATAATTACTCGCCTCAAAGTTCAATAGACGCAAAAAATCAGCAATTTCAGCCGCCTCAGATGACGGAAACTACGCAGAATATAGTACCACAGCTGAGCCAACATCCATCAAATCAGCCAACTTTAAATGATATCGAAAGAATGAAAATTGAATACGCTCAAAAAATAATGAATCAGCGGAAAGATTAAGCATAAATAGTATAGATTTTTTCGAAAAATAATAGTATAATAGGAGCAATATGACAAAGATTTTATTAGTAGAAGATGATAAAAGTTTGCGCGAGATTTATGGCGTTCGATTATTGGCGGAAGGATATGATATCGTTTCGGCTGGTGATGGAGAAGAAGCGCTCGCAATGGCAATTAAAGAACGTCCAAACTTAATTGTAAGCGATGTAATGATGCCAAAGATTTCCGGCTTTGATATGCTTGACATCTTGCGCTCAACAACTGAAACCCGCAGTATTAAAGTTATTATGATGACAGCTCTCTCAAGTGAAGAGCAGCGCCGTCGCGGTGAAGCACTTGGCGCTGACCGCTATCTAGTGAAATCTCAAGTGGGAATTGAAGATGTCGTGCGAACAGTTCACGAGGTTCTTGAAGATGGCGACTTAACAGTAGAGCAGCGAACCGCACAAAAACAAGCACCAATATCTATGCCTGCTGAAGAAGCTCCAGCAATTCAACCGCAAGAAATTAAAACGCCAACTGAACTATATTCTACCGCACAAACTCAGGCAGCTCAAGCACCAATTCAAAATTTCGAAAAACCAGCGCCAGCGCCAGTTCGGCCAATTCAGACTATTCAATCTCCAGAACGTGCCGCAGCACCGAGTTTAGCTCAATTTGAAAGAGAACAACCGATATCTTTTTCTACAAACCAGCCAATCCAGCCAGCGCCTCAATCTGTGCAATTCGAACAGCCCCATACTAAAGTAGCGCCAGTTCAAAATTTTAGAACACCAGAATCACCAACAATTGAAGCTCCGGCTCATCCAATTAGTGATTTTGTAAATCAGCCTCAAGCAGCTGTTCAAAATAATCAGCCAGCCGCACCAACTGTCTCTGGCGAACGAGTAGTTCAACCAATCGAAAATAGTCGAAGTGATGAGGAAATATTATCTTTTCAAATTAACGATATCCTAAAAGGCGGAACAGGCGAAAACCCCTTAAATAATAACCCTCAACCTCCTTTTGGAGCCCAATAAGTTGTGGAGCAAAAAACAGAACGCTTAAATAAATTCCTGGCATTACAGCTAGGAATTTCGCGTAGGCAAGCAGATGAACTTATCGAAAAAGGGCGAATTTCTATCAACGGAAAAACTGCTCAACTTGGTGAACGATTCAAAGCAGGCGATGAAATAAAGCTCGGCGAAAAAATAATCTCAAAAACTCGCGAAGAAAAAAAATATGTAATTTTCAATAAGCCTCGCGGCTATGTTTGCTCGCGTAAAAAACAGGGTGAAAATGAAACAATTTATGCTATTCTCCCAAAAGAATTTAGTGCGCTAAAACCAGTTGGTCGGCTCGATAAAGATTCAAGTGGAATTTTACTCTTAACGAATGATGGCGATTTTGCTTTTCGAATGACCCACCCAAAATTTCGAAAAGTAAAAGAATACCTAGTTTCTCTCGATACGCCGCTTCAGCCAATTCATCAACAGATGATTGCTGATTTTGGAATTAATCTACCAGACGGAAAATCACAGCTTGGGCTTGAACGACTTGATGATTCACGAAAAAACTGGAAAGTTATCATGAGTGAAGGTCGCAACCGCCAGATTCGCCGAACATTTTCAGCTATAGGCTACGAAGTTGAAAAACTACATAGAACAGTTTTTGGCTCATATACTTTACCGAAAGATTTAAATTTTGGTGATTTTCGAAAAGTTGAAAAGCTGTAATTTAAAAGGAGAAAAGACCTCAATTGAGGCCTTTTTATTAATTACTGTAATTCAGCAAGATCAGCAAGGTTAATTAAATAAACTCATTACATAACCGCTCGAAATTTCAACTCCTTCATCAAGCATAATTTGATAAAAAATATCCAAAATATCTTCAAAATATTTTTGAATTTCAGCAGGAATTTTATCCTCATTACCAGAATTAGACTCGAACTCGCAAGCTCGAACATTTTTTTCAATATTGATTTTTATTTCAAAAAATTATACAATAATTGAATATGCTAAAAACTAAAAAAGAACTTCGAAAAATGTTCTTCGATAATTTTCTCGGCACGATTGCCGATAATCTTGTCGAAGCAAACTGGGCGCTAGTAATGGCCTGGTATCCAAATGTGGCTTATGCTCAAAAATCATTAACAATGTTTGCAGTATCAGATACGCTGTGGGTGGTACTTTCGTGCGCTTATTATGCTGTTCGAACAGCTCTAGTTGCAAATTTACCGGCTTACATGGTGGGCAAAAGCGCCGAGAAAGCTTCAAAACCTTTAAAGAACGCATTTTATTTGGTTTATTTAATTTTAACGCCAGCCGCTCTTATTTCTTTTATTTTTGCGGGCGAAATTCTTGGTAGCCTTGGAGTTTCGAAAGAACTGCTTTCAATGTATGTGCCTTATTGGCGAATTTGTGTAGCAACAATTTTCTTGATTTGCCCAAGCCAGTTTTTAATAACTTCTTATCTGAAAGCAACTTTTCGAACACGAGAAGCAATGATTCTCGACCATGCTACAACTTGGTTTATGGCGATTGGTTCTTTTATAGCACTTTGGGTTTTAAATTGGGGAGCTAATGGAATGATGATTGCTTGTTTTTTGGCTAACGCAATTCCATTGATTTATTTTTTAATCGCTAAACCTTGCCCGAACTTCTTTAAAAATGGTTTTGAATTTGATCAGAAATGGATTAAAAAACTTTGGTTAAATACAAAATGGGAAATTATCCGCAGATTAGCTCCACGAATTGTTGCTATTTTCACAACATCATCGTTGTTATATCTTTCGCCATCATTCGTTTCAGCCCGATACTGGATTTATACGATTGGTGCTTTTCTTGAAGGTGTAGTTGATGCAAGCGCAAGTCTTGCGAATGTTGACGTTTCTTACAACTCAAAATTAGGCTTTAAAACACAAAAAGAAGTTTATCAAAATAACAAATTTATTTGGCGGTTAGCTTTAAAATTTTTCTTTATTCTCACAGTTTCGATTGGATTTTCGGCGCCAATTTGGGTGAATATTATTTCAAATGATTCAGCAGTAAAAAACGCAATCCTCAATCCGATGATTTTGATTTTATTCGCAATCGAAGTTTGTTCAAAAATTCGCTATTATATTTTGCTTTCAATTACGCGTTCATTTTTGAAAAAATACAATGGCACTATGCAAGTTATTTATGCAGCAGCAACTAGCATTCTAACCCCAATTGGAATTTTAATTTTTCTAAAAACTTTAAACCTTGGCTTGACTGGTGTATTCTTAACCACTGCAATTGTTGGATTTTTGCAATTCTTTTTATCTGAAATTTATCTTCGAAAACAAAAAATTAAAGTTGGGTTTTAATTTCGAAAAGTTTGAATTTTTAGGCATATTGTGTTATAATTAAGAAACTATGTCTAAAAATCTTCCTAAAGTTGCAATTATCGGTCAGGCGAATGTCGGAAAATCTTCGCTTTTTAACCGAATGATTCGCGCCCAGCAAGCTGTTGTGGCACGAGAAGCTGGAACGACGCGTGATAGCGTTCTTGGAAAAGTTAATTACAAAAAACAAGCCTTTTGGCTAATTGATACGGCTGGCTTAAAAGACCCAAACGATGAGTTTGAAGCTACAATTCAAGAGCAAATTCAAGACGCGGTTGACGCTAGTGAATTAATTTTGGTAGTTCTTGATAGCACTAAACCTTTTTCAAACGAAGATCGCTTGATTGCAAAAAAGGCTTTGAAATCTCGAAAACCGGTAATTTTGGTTTTGAATAAAACTGATTTGAAAGGTAATTTACCGAATGAAGAATTTTTGCGACTTGGTATTAAACCGATTATTCGAACCTCTGCCGAGCACAATGCTGGCGTTGACGAGCTCTTAACCGAAATTGCTGAAAAAATTCCAAAAGTTAAAGAAGAAAAATACGACGAAGATGTAATTTGTGTAGCTTTGGTTGGTCGCCCAAATGCTGGAAAATCCTATCTTTTCAACACGATGGCAGGTAAACAGCAGGCGATTGTGGCGAATGTCGCCGGAACAACACGCGATACCAACAAAACGCAAATTCGTTTTAATGAAAAAACCATCGAAATTATCGACACAGCTGGAATGCGAAAACCCGGCAAGCAAGAAGTTGGAATTGAGAAATTTAGTGTGCTTCGAACTCTAAATGCGATTGACGAAGCCGATATTTGTTTACTTTTAATGGACGCAAACGAACTTAATACTCAGCTAGATCAACGAATTGCTGGCTTAATTAATGATGCCGGAAAAGGGATGATTATCGTAGTTTCAAAATGGGATAGCGTTGAAGGAAAAGATGCCTTCACCCGTGATGCTTTGGCGCCACGAATTGCATATTACTTCAAATTTACTCCTTGGGCTCCGTTAATTTTTACGAGTTCGAAAACTGGCCAAAATGTGACCAAAATTTATGATTTAATTTTAAAAGTTCACCGCAACCGCGCAAGACAAGCGAAGACTTCAATCTTAAATCAGCTTCTACAGAAAGCAACTCAAGCCCATCCGCCAGCAGGTTTGAAGAATACGCATCCAAAATTGCGCTACATTTCACAGAGTGATAGCAATCCACCTTGGTTTATTATTCACGGCTCGAATTTAAAATTTGTTCATTGGAGCTATAAACGATATTTAGAGCGCTTAATTCGTGAGAATTTTGATTATTCTGGCACGCCAATCAAGTTTTCTTTTAGAGATGAAAAGCAAATCAAAGAAAACCGTGCAAGAATTTCAGCTGGCAAAAAAGTAGTCAACAAAAACTCTGGCGCGCTCAAAAAAGCTACCGATACACAAAATAAACGTGAACGCAAACGCGACGAAAAGCTTGCTCGAATTCAAAAAAATCAATAATTTTCGCCCCGCGCTTGGGGCGATTTTCGAAAGGATAAAATGAAAATTATACTTTTTCAAGGCAATTTTCCAGAAAAATATAATGAAACGCGCCATAATATTGGCTTTGAATTTGCAGATTTTTTAGCGAAAAAATTCAACGCAAAATTCCAAGAAAAGCCAAAATTTAAAGCTTTTATTGCCGAAATTACACTTTTTGGTGAAAAAGTTTTGCTCGTTAAACCAATAACTTTTTATAACGAAACAGGTTTTTCGGCACGGGCAATTTGTGATTTTTATAAAATTAATTTTCGAAAAGATTTTTTAGCGATTCACGATGATCTCGATTTGGATTTTGGCGTGGTTCGCGTTCGAAAAAGTGGTAGCTCTGCCGGAAATAACGGTTTAAAATCTTTAATTTCAGTTTTTGGCGAAGATTTTCCAAGAATTAAAATTGGCATCGCTAATGATTTTTTGCCAACAATCGGCGCGATGAATTTTGTTCTTGCAAAATTTTCGAAAAGTGAAAGCGAAAAACTACCCCAGATTTTTGAAATTTGTGAAGATTTTATTGAAAAATTCGCGAAAGATTCACTTGAAAATAATAAGCGCTCAATCTAAAAATATTCTTATTTGCTTTTATATAAATAATAAAAATAGCCATGGGGAATTCTGGTATTTCTCAGCTTCTTAACCTCATCAAACACCACTTCAATTTTAGAAGGTCTTTCACTTATTGAAATTTCTATAAAATTCTACCAAATTTCATATTCACTTCATAAAACTATCATAAAATGTAGTTAAGTATAAAACTAAAGCGAAAGGAGATAGATTGAAAATCATACAAAAGTCACTAGCTTATGTTACGCGAAAGAGAAAAAGAACTACGATTGTTTTTTTAATTCTTACCGCGGTACTTTCAAGCCTATATGCATGTTTGAGCATAGTTAATTCTAGCAGTAATCTGGAAAATTCGCTATATAAAGCGTCGAATTCATCTTTCTCGATAGTTAAGAAAGATTCTCAGGGCTACTTTAGCTATAAAGATATTAAGAATATTCGAAATATTAAAGAAATCAAAGAATCATTGCTTGAATATGAAGGCTTGGCCAAACCTAAAAATGCTAAAGCTATATCCGCTAATCAGCAAGTTCAGCGAGATGATCTTGGTGAAGACTTAAAAAATACAGTCGCAATTCACAGTACTAACAATACTGCCAAAAATACACTATTTAGTAGTGGCATATTTAAACTCAAACAAGGTCGCCATTTGGAGCAAAACGATAAAGCAAAGGTCTTAATCCACGAGGCTTTCGCTCAAAAAAATAATCTAAAAATTGGCGACAAGATTGAGCTAAGTTTAATAAATGCGAGCGGCAAAAAAACTGAAACTCAAAAAACTAAATTCGAAATCATCGGGATTTTTAGCGGCAAAAAGCAAGAGAAATACACTGGTTTATCTTCTGATTTTAGCGAAAATACAATATTTTCAGATTTCAAAACAACTATGCAAACGCTTAATCTGCCAGAAAGTGAAGGCCTTTTAAGTAAAGTAACTCTATATACCGAAACAGCAGATCAGCTGGATAAAGCCATCGCAAAAACTGAAAAACTTAATATTGATTGGTCCAAATATAAGATCGAGAAAAATAATGCCGCCTTCAAGGATACTCTAGAATCAATAGCGGAAGTTAAAAATATTATCAATTTAATGACCTATTTGATAATAATTGGCGGAAGTGTGGTACTTAGCTTAATTCTAATACTTTGGTTGCGCGAGAGGATTTACGAGATAGGAATTTTGCTTTCAATTGGCACAAGCAAGCCTCAAATAGTATTGCAATTTATCATAGAACTAGTTTTAATTTCAATCCTGACAATTATCAGCTCTTTCATTCTTGGAAATTTAGTTTTCAGCTTGATCACAAAAGGGCTTAGTGAAGCCGAAGAAACCTCATCTATAGCATCAAGTTTTACAAACAATATTTTTGGATTAGACAGCTTAATAGTTTTTGCCCAAAGTTACGGTATATTAATTACAATAATTATTCTGTCTGTAATTATCGCATCAACGATGATTTTAGTTAAAAAACCAAAGGAAATTTTATCAAAAATTAGTTAGGAGAATATTATGAAAATATTAGAGATTAAAAATTTAAATTATAGCTATAAAGATTCGAAAGAAAAAGTTCTAGCAAACGTTAATGAAAGTTTCGAAGAGGGAAAGTTTTATGCGATTATTGGTAAATCCGGCTCCGGAAAATCCACACTGCTCTCATTACTAGCTGGCCTAGATGAGCCAGATGGCGGAAAAATACTTTTCAATGGAGAAAATATTCAAGAAACTGGCTACACAAATCATCGCAAAAACAACATCTCGCTAGTCTTTCAAAACTATAATCTCATCGATTACCTTTCACCGCTGGAAAATATCCGCCTAGTGAATAACAAAGCTCGGCAAGATATTTTGCTAGAACTTGGCCTTAGCGAACACCAAATTAAACGAAACGTGATGAAACTTTCAGGCGGTCAGCAGCAAAGAGTAGCGATTGCGCGCGCACTAGTTTCGAGCGCACCAGTTATTTTGGCTGATGAGCCAACTGGAAATTTGGATGAAAATACAGCTAGCGAGATTATCGAAATTCTCAAAAAACTAGCCAAAGAAAGAAATAAATGCGTAATTGTCGTAACTCACAGCAAAGAAGTTGCGCGCGCTGCCGATATCGTGTTCGAACTTAAAAATAAAAAATTAATCAATAAACGTGGGCAGAAAGGAGTAAAATAATGTTAAAAAATGCTTTTGCATATGTAACGAGAAAAGGCTTAAAATCACTAGTGATTTTGCTAGTAATCTTAATAATGTCAGCCTTAAGTTTAATTAGTTTGTCTATCAAAGAAGCTACCGACAAAGCTTCAACTAAAACTTTTAGCAATATCACAAATAGCTTTTCGATGGAAATAAACCGCCGAGTTAATCCTGGCACGCCAAGAGGCGGAGGAAACGTCAAAGGTCAAGATATTAAAAAAATCGCAAATTCTGAAAATATAGAAAGCTATGTAAAGAGAATTAATAGCGTTGCTGATTTAGACGGATACGACATCATCGAAACAGCCGAAACCGCAGCCAACCAATCACCCGAACGAGCTAAGAATTTCAAAAGAGCCGTCATGCTTACTGGCGTTAATGATTCTTCTAAGGAAACTAAATTTGTTTCAGGCGCATATAAATTGGTTGAAGGTAAGCATTTAACTACTCAAGATGAAAATAAGGTTTTAGTCCACAAAGATTTAGCCAAAAAGAATAATCTCAAAGTTGGCGATAAAATTAAGCTAAAATCAAATTTATTTGATGCAGACAACGAAAAAGGTGCTAACGAAACGGTAGAAGTTGAAATAAAAGGCCTTTTTGATGGACACAACAAAGGTGGTGTCACTGCTGCACAGGAACTTTACGAAAACACTTTAGTTACAGACATTCATACTGCAGCAAAGGTTTACGGAAACACCGAAGACACAGCAACCTACCAAGATGCGACTTTTTCCGTTAAAGGAAATAAAAACCTTGACCAAGTTATAAAAGATCTAGGAAAACTAGATATAAACTGGCAAGAATACAGTCTAATTAAAAGCTCTTCAAACTATCCTGCGCTTCAACAATCGATTTTAGGAGTTTATTCTATAGCCAACCAGCTATTTGTCGGATCATTGCTATTCGCCGGAATTATAGTTTCGCTGCTATTATTCTTATGGATTAACGCTCGCAAAAGAGAAATCGCAGTATTGCTTTCATTAGGAATTTCGAAAGGCCAAATTTTAGCTCAGTTTGCGGTAGAGCTAGCCTTCGTAACAATTCCAGCTTTCATTGGTTCATATTTCTTAGCTAGTTACGCCGGAAAACACATTGGAAACAACATTTTACAAAGTGTTACTGGAAATATCGCTAAGCAAATTGCCAAGCAATCAGCTTCAACAGGCTTAGGCGGTGGTGCTGAGGTGGATGGATTTAATAAAACTCTCAGCAGTCTCGATATGACAATCAATCCAAATATGCTAGTCTGGGTAGTTATATTTATGACTATCGTGCTCGCAATTTCGCTATATATTGCTTCATCTGGTATCCTAAAGAAAAACCCTAAAGACTTACTGTCAGACACAGAATAAAAAACAATATCAGTGCGGTTATCGCACTGATATTTTCATTTTTGAGACAATTCCCTAAAAATGATATAATAATCAAGAGATGACAACAAAAATACTTATTACCGAGGATGACGCAACAATACGAGAAGGGATCTGCGCATATTTATCTGAATTTAACTATGAAACAATCGAGGCGCGCGACGGGCGAGAAGCTTTATCTAAATTCGAATCAAATAAAATCGACCTGGTGATTTTGGATGTTCAAATTCCATTTATAAACGGCCTAGACGTCCTTCGAAAAATTAGAGAGAAAAGCAATCTGCCAGTTCTCATTTTAACCGCTTTTAGTGATGAAGAATTCAAAATCACCGCCTTTTCGAATCTAGCAGATGGTTATATTGAAAAACCATTTTCACTCCCAGTTTTAAAAGCTCGAATTGACGCACTAATTACAAAAAATTATGAAAAATTTGAAGTTTTCAGATATAAAGATCTAGAAATTAATTTTAGTAATTTTTCTGCAAAAATAAATAATTCCGCAGTAGAAATTAGCGCAAAAGAAATTGAGGTTTTAAAATATTTGTTGCTTAACGAAGGTAGAGCTTTAACTAGAAAGCAGATTTTAGAAAATGTCTGGAAAGAGAGCGAGAATATACCATTCGACCGAGTGATTGATGTTTATATAAAAGATCTACGCAAAAAATTCGGGCTTGATTGCATTAAAACTATCCGCAACATTGGCTACAAACTGGAGAGAAAATGAGAAATTTGAAAATTTTTCCAAAAATGTTTCTGTATACGTTTTCTACGTTGAGTATTTTAGCAATTTTAATTCATGCATTAATTTACTTTATTTTCCCAAAAGTCTATCTTGAAACTCGCAAACAAGAAATCACCCAAAAAGCAGACCAAATCACCAAGAATATCCAAGGAAAAAATATCGAAAATATCAAGCAAATACTTGAGCTATATTCTAAAAGTAGCAAAGTTAAAGCTTTCGTGAAAGATAACGACCATTTAAATGAGATTAAAATCGATAATCAGATTGAGGCGGATCTGACCAGCAATAATAACTCGTTAGTTATTGAAGATAGAGAAGTGCAGACCGCTTCTAACGAAAAAATACTGGTTAAATTTATCTCAACAACAGATATGAGCAAAGACGCAAAAGAGCTAACTTTTCAGTTCTTACCAATTTCAATTTTGTTTTCTTTCATTTTTTCGATTATCGTTTCATTAATTTATGCCAAAATCATTACCAAGAATATCAACGAAATCAAAACTACAACCGCTCAAATGATGAAACTCAACCGAAATGCCAAATTAAAAGTTAATTCCACAAATGAAGTTGGCACTCTAAAAAGCCAAATAAATGATTTATATTCAACACTTATAAAATCAATTGATGGCCTAGAAATCAAAAACCAAGAAATCACTAAACTCGAAAAACTAAAAAGCGAGTTTTTTAGAGGTGCTTCCCATGAACTAAAAACCCCGTTAGCAAGCCTTAAAATAATTCTCGAGAATATGAAATATGGCATTGGCAAATATAAAAACAAAGAGAAATCTATTGAAGATTGTCTTGATATTATTGATCAGCTAACTCAAAATATTACTCAAATATTATCAGCCTCTTCATTCGAAAACCTAAAAAATGACGAGAAGTTTATAAATATCAATAAAATATTGCAAAAGGTTCTAGATAACTATAAATTACTGGCCGAGCAAAAAAATATCTCAATAGACAACCAGTTGAGCCAAGAAGAAATTTATATCGGTGAAACAGCGCTAGAAATTATTCTCTCAAATTTAGTGAGCAATGCCGTAAAGCATTCCGACCAAAACGGTCAAATAAATATTGGCGTCAAGAATAACTGGTTTTATATTGAAAATTCAAATCAGAATATTAATACTAAAATTTTCGAAACAAATTTTGACCTAAATAAAGAAAAGGGTAGCGGATTTGGACTTTATATCGTTAAAAATATTTTGACAAATTACAAAATTAAATATAAGATAAAAAAGAGCAAGATTGGTGTAAAATTTTTAATTGATTTGTCAAAAAAATAGCTTACGTTATTCTCCTTAAAATTTTATACTTAAGCTTATTTTAACACGCTTGGTTGAAAAAAATAGCTGAAAATGTTATAATTCTTAAGATGAAAAAGCCAAAAACTTCTGCTAAAAATATTATTAATCGTCGAGCGCGATTCGATTATAAACTCGGCGACGAGCTTGTTGCTGGAATGAGCTTGCGTGGAGTTGAAGTTCGTGCGGTGCGTGATGGCCGCGTTAGTTTAAAGGGTGCTTTCGTAACTCTTCGAAACGGACGAAAAGGTGAAGAACTTTGGCTCAATAATGCAAGTTTTTCGCTCAAAAATCAGGGTGAGGGAATTTCGAAAGCCGACACTATTGATACTTCGCCAAAAAAGCTACTCGCAACTCGCAAACAGATTGAGGATTTTTCGAGCCAAAAGAAGGCAGGTTTCACGATTGTGCCAGTTAAAATTTTAGCCGAAGGTCGCTTTATTAAAATTGTGATTGCGCTCGGAAAAGGTAAAAAACAATACGACAAGCGTGAAACTTTAAAACGTCGCCAATCTGAACGCGAAAATGCGAGAATGTTAAAGAGGTATTAGATGAAAATTTTTTCTTGGAATATTAATGGAATTCGTGCGGTTGAAAAAAAGGGGAATCTAGCGGAATTTTTAAGCCTAAAAAATCCCTATATCGCATGTTTTCAAGAGATAAAAATTGATGAAACGCAAATTTCGAAAGAGAACTTTGATGAAAAATATCCTGAATATTTTAAATTTTATTCTCACGCCGAACGAAAAGGCTATGCGGGAACGTCAATCTGGTCAAAGCAAAAACCGCAAGCAATTTTGCGAAATTTTCCAAAAAAAATTTTAGAAAATTTTGAACTTAGTGATAATTTTGGCGACGCCACAACTGAAGGGCGAATTTGTGCTGCAAAATTTAATAATTTCTGGCTAATTACAGTTTATACTCCAAATACTAAAAACGATTTGGGACGCTTGAAATTGCGAGAAAATTGGGATGCAGCCTTTTTGGCTTTTTCGAAAGGTCTAGAAAATGGCGAATTTTCAAAAGAAGATTTTGCAGAAAATTTAGAAATTATTGAAGAAAATCCGCAAGATATTTTTAAACCAAGTTCGGTTATCTTTTGTGGTGACTTAAATGTTGCCCACGAGGAAATTGACCTTTCAAACCCAAAAGCTAATCGAGGAAAACACGGTTTTACAGATGAAGAGCGGCTTGGATTTTCTAATTTCTTAAAAGCCGATTTATTTGATATTTTTCGAAATCAAAACCCAGAAAAGGCCGAAATTTACACTTGGTGGAGTCATTTTGCAAAATCCCGCGAACGAAACGTTGGTTGGCGGATTGACTATTTTGTTGTTTCAAAATCATTAAATTCAGAAAAAAATAAAGCCGAAATTCATAACGAAATTATGGGGAGCGATCATTGTCCAATTTCGTTGGAGCTTAAAGATGTTTGATTTTTGGCAAGTTCAATCTTCGAAATTACTTTTTCCTGAAATCGCTTGGAATAAGCCCGAGCAAAAAATACATGCAGGCAAGCTTTTGATTATTGGTGGCGGGGCAGGGGCTTTTCGCGGACTCGCAACTTCCCACCAAACCGCTTTAAAGACTGGCGTTGGGGAGGTTCGAATTTTATTACCAGACAGTTTGAAAAAAGATATTAAAATTGATTCAAGCGAGCTAATCTTTGCAAAAAGTAATCTTTCTGGTGGATTTTCGAATGAAGCTTGGGCGGATTTTAAAGCTGGAGAAGAGTGGGCGGATTCTATTTTATTTATTGGCGACACGAACAAAAATTCCGAAACGGCAATTCTTTTCGAAAAATTTATTCTTGAAAGCGAGAAGCCTGTTCTTATCACTCGCGATGCGGTCGACATTTTACTTGATTCTTTTAGTGAGATTTTGTTAAAAGAAAATATAAGTATCTTAGCAAGCTTTGCGCAACTTCAAAAGATTTTTTCAAAAGTTTTTTACCCAAAAGTTCTAACTTTCTCGATGAATCTTTCGAATATTGTTGAAGTTCTACATAAATTTACACTTTCTTATACTGCACAAATTTTAACTTTAAACAACGAAAATTTTATTATTTCTGAAAATGGCGAAGTTTTTTCATCTCCACTAAATTCTACTTTAAACTTAGGCAAGCTTTCACCTATCCAAATTTGGTCGGGTGAAATTCCAACAAAAATTGCAGTTTGGCAAATTTGGAATAAAAGCCAGAAGTTAAAAGCCGCAATTACAGCAATCTCATCTTGATTTTTAAAAACATAAGTATTATAATTTATTTTATAATACGAGATTTTTATGATTGAAATGAAGAAAACTCGCCAAGATAAAGCCGAGAAAAATATTGAAAGAATAAAGAAAAATACTCAAAAAGAGAAAGCTTTATTAGAGAATCCTAAAAAATCACGTTTTTCACTTTCGAAATTATCAAAAAAACAAAAAATTAGTTTAATTATTGGTATAATATTTCTAATTTTAGTTATTGTTTTTAGTTTTTTGTTCTTTTTTAGAAAACCAGAAAGCATACCCATGAAAAATCCAGCCCCAAAAAGCCAAAAAACCGAACCAAAAAAGAAAGCTAAACCAGAAAAATTTTATTCAAAATTATCTGGAGTTGAAGTTTCTGAAAAATCGCTCGAAAACGCACCAGTTTTTGGTGTTATGATCGAAAATTCGATTCCAGCAAGACCACAATCTGGATTAAGCCAAGCTGAGGTTGTTTTTGAAGCAATTGCTGAAGGTGGAATTACACGTTTTTTGGCTCTATATCAGCAAAATAAGCCTGAGCTATTAGGGCCCGTTAGAAGCGTTCGCGGTTATTATATTGATTGGGCTTCAGGATTTGATGCCTCGGTTGCTCATGTTGGTGGGCCAGGAGATGCTTTAGCAAGAATGCGAGACGGCAAACATAAGGATATGGATGAATTCTTAAACACACAGACCTTTTGGCGTTCAAAAAATCGCTATGCACCTCATAATGTCTATACAAATTTTACAAATTTATCAGCATTAGGCTCTTCGAAGAGTTGGAATTCTTCGAATTTTGAAGGTTTTAGTCGAAAAGAAGACTCACCAGCAAAAGAGAAGAATGCAACCCAAATTCAGGTTAATATTTCAGGTTTTTCTTATAATTCAACCTATGTTTACCGAGAAAATTGTAATTGCTATTTGCGAAGTCAAGCTGGAGTCGCTCATACAGATGCAAATGGAATTCAAATCTCAACGAAAACCCTAATTGTTTTAAAAATGGAAAACGGGTTAGCTGCAGACAGACATCATAATGTCTACGGAAATATTGGGAGTGGAGTAGCGATTGTATTTCAAGATGGAGTAGCTCAAGAGGTGAAATGGGTAAAATCAAGTGAAAGCTCCCCGTTGATTTTACAAAATAATGATAGTTCAAATTTTAAAATAAATCGAGGTCAATCTTGGATTGTTGCGGTCGGAAATTCAACGGGCTCAATAGGCTGGCAGTAAACACGTATTCTATTTTTGTTCGCTTTTTGTTTGCGATTTTGGGCTAACAGTTTAAGTTTCACATAGGCTGTTAGTCCTCGTTTAGAAAGTTGTCAATTTTATCTGATTGCGAAATTGATTTGATAGCGTCCATAAGACCAAATTTATCTTTTTTATCGACAAAATAATCAATTTCTAAACCATTTTTGAATCGAAGAGTTAGAATAGTAAAATAATTTCCAGATTTTTCAGATTTTTGAGTTCGAAGTGCTACACGGGAAACTGCTGAAATGATATTGTCTTGATTTAAAATTTTTTCTTGCATAATTTATTTTTTCTCCTTGAAAATTATATTTTTTTAATTACAAAAACATAATAGCATACTCAAAAAGGAAATACAAGAAGTGTCGCACAATATATCTTTTACGACATCATATATAAAAACGACTCTTAAAAAATGTATCATAATTAGAAATTAAATAATTCTATTTGTGTTTATACTATATAAGGGTTTATTTTATATAAATTCTTTTTGTGGAATAAAATAACAGATCTGTATAAATTATAATCTAGTGAATTATCAACAAGGAGAGATCGGGAATTACAAAAAATAAAAAATATTTTCCTTATATAATTTAAAAATTCTTTAAGTTTAATTTCTCAAATATCCATCTTTTCTAATAGATAAAAATAATTTTCCACACCCCTACCTTATTCATTTTTTGACAATTTGACTTTTTTATTTTTTAATATTACAATATGTTTTTTATATTTTTCCCTGCTCTTCATATTCTTAATTGTAGTATAGAACAAAAAGCGAACGAATCCCTTCTCTTTTTTTGTCTTATTTATAATAACCTTTTCCTTCAATCCTTAAATCTATGTAATTTGGTGAAATTTTATGAGTTCTAAAATATTCAATAGCTTTTTTAAAGTTAATAATTTGCCCTTCTGCAGAATCGACTGTCGACATCCTTGCAAAGTAACTTACACCTTTTGCAGAAACTTCAACCTGTCGTAAACTAAGGGGCGGAATACGGATTTTCGAAACCTCTAACCCCTGTTTATTTGCAGCAGAAACTAGTTTTCCAATAAAGCTAAAAAAGCTACTGCTTGCAACATTTTTACCGTTAGAAACTATAACACCGCTATCATCAATTATATTTAGTGACGGTTTTTCAAAATTATTAACACTAAAAGATACACCTTCAGAATCGACGAAAAATTCTTTACCATCAACCAACCAAGAAGCAACAGGTTTTCGAAAATCAAGATAAATTTTATATGAGGTTAAACCATTAAATTTAATATCCGAAATAGATAATACTTCTGGATAATCTTTTTGGAGGCTTTCAAGTAAAGCGTTTTTATTTAAATTTGATAAGATTCGTTCACTTGGATTTATATTTAAATATTCTTCAACCGATTTTTCATATTTACTTAAATTTTGACTTTTCGACTCATTTGAAACTACTGAAACCTTAGAAATAAACTGGAATAAAAATATAGAAATCAAACCTATAAAAATAGCTAAAATCACGAAAAAAGCGCCTAGCTTTCTTCGGCGAATAACTAATTTTTGATTTTCTAAACGCTCAGAATGCTCTTTTTGATGCCGTGAAATTGTTTTTCCACGCCGAAAATCACCCTTCCCTCTTGAGCGTTCTTCTAAAATTTTTTCGCGCATTTCGCGTCGAGTTAAGTTTTTTTCTTCTTTCATCTGACTATAATTATACCATAAGCTCAATATTTTTTATAGTTTTGTGGCTTCAAAAATCATTTCTGTAACATCTTTAGCAGCATTCGGCTTAGCAAATCTACTAAATTCTTTGCCAAGCTTAAGCATTTCTTCTGGATTTTTTAGAGTTCTCAAAATTTTGTCTGAAAGAATTTCTGGTTTTTTTTCAATTTCATCATCTGAAACAATCTTAACAGCATCAGATTTTTGATAAACCTGCGCATTTTTTAATTGATGCCCACCCGTTAATCTTGCGTTTGGAACAAGGATTGTTGGCTTGTGAAGCGCGGCGAGTTCAAGGTTGGAAGTTGCACCAGCCCGAGCAACAACCAAATCTGCAGCAGCTAAAAACTTCCACATATCTTTTGACACAAAACTCAACAAGCAAAAATCCTTCGAAAATCCCTCAGTTTTTCTCTTAAGTTCATCAAATTGAGATACACCAGAAATTAGAACAATTTGAGCAGATTTTGAAAGCTCCCTGCCCTTCGAAACTACTGCATTATTAAGCCGAGCTGCACCAAGACCACCACCAGTAACTACAACAAGAGGCTTATCTTTCGAAAACCCGAGTTCAACCTTAAAATTATCTTGCTCTTTTTTGCTATATTTTTTAAAATTTTCAAGCACTGGAATTCCAACATATTTTGAAATTTCTTTTGGATAATTATAAAATTCGAGTGGTGCACCTGTTGCAATCCTTTTAGCAAATTTTGAAATGATACGATTAGCTAAACCTGGGTGAGCATCAGAATCATGGATCACAATTGGAATTCTCAAGATCCAAGCGCTTATTCCAACAGGAACACAAACAAACCCGCCTTTGCAGAAAATAACATCTGGTCGCCAAAAAATTAGTTTGCAAAAAGACTGAAAAATACCAGCAATATTTCGAAAAATATCTATAAGATTTCCAAAAACAACACTTGGAATTGTAATATGCTGCCAAAAAGTCAAATGATTATAGCGGCGAAATTTTCCACTTGAAATTTTCGAAATTTTAACTCTTTCGCCAAAAGAATCAGTCATTATTTTTTTAGCCTGAGGTGCAAATTTTTTATCACACCAAAAATGTAATTCTACCTTTGGATTTTTCTTTAAAATTTCTTTAAAAACCGCCACGATTGGAACTACGTGACCGCCCGACCCGCCGCCGACTGCCAATATTTTCATTGCCTTCCTCCTTAAAATCTTCAACTTGAGTAAATGATGTGTAGTTCGAAATATTAAACACAACACCAAGAACTGTCAAAATAACAACCAAGCTCGTTCCACCATAAGAAACTAACGGAATCGTAATACCTTTAAGCGGAAATAGACCAACCATTGCTGCAATATTAATAATTGTTTGCGAAGCTAGCCACCCAGCAACACCGGCCACAAAAAGACGGCTTGCAGGGTTTTCCATTTTTGAAATAATCACAAGAAGCTGATAAAACAACCCAAAATAAATTGCAATAATAAAAATTAAACCAACAAAACCAAACATTTCGCCCATTACGGCAAAAATTGAGTCATTAATGGTTTCAGGCAAATATCCAGCAGATTGAACTGAATTTCCAATACCCAAGCCCAAAACTCCGCCCGAGCCAATCGCGAGCTTTGCATTACAAATATGGTATTGATCCTTACCACTTTCAGTTAAAATGTTGCTACAATCACCACTCGAAAAAGTTAAAATTCGCGAAATTCGATGAGGCTCAAAAATAATCAAAAGAACAACCCCAACCAAAACTAATACACCAATTGGAACTAATTTTTTAGACTTCATCCCCGCAATAATAAACTGGAATGCAATTGCAATAATAATTGTCGTTGCTGTTCCGAGATCTTTTTGAAAACCAGCAATCACCAAAAGCACCGCAATAATCACAACTGAAGCCGGTAGAATCGTTTCTTTATAACTGTTGATTTTTCCCTTCGAAGCCTGAGCGCCAAGGAAAGTTGAAAGAAGCAAAATCACACCAATCTTTAAAAACTCAGCTTGCTGAAAACTGAAACCAGAAAAGCCAAACCAGCGACAAGCTCCATTTTCACAAATTACAGGAGGAAGATTAAACAACGCTAAGCCTGCAAGAGCTACACATAAAATTAGAGAAAAGATAAAGAATTGTAATGATTTCGAAAAAATCCAGTTGAGCGGAATTGCCTTCATTGCAAAAAAGAAGACCAAACCAACCACAATATAAATTAAATGTCGCCAGAAGAAATAATAATCATCATAGTTCGCGCCTTTAGCAATATTCAATGAATTTGCCCGCTGCGGGCTTAATGAAAACATTACAACCAAACCAATTAGCAGCAATAGACAGATAAAAAGAAATAGCATATAATTTGCACGATGCTTGCGGATTTTTTCGAAACCTTCAAGATTAAGGCGTTTTTTATTGTCAACCTTAACACTTTCGTAAATTCTTACGCAAGGATTTACGATGAAAATTAAAAACATTGAACGAATTAAAAATATAACTCGCTCCAAAAAACCTGCAAAATCACCGTTTAAAAATTGCTGAAAAATTACAGAAAAATTATCATTCTTCAAATCACTTTTCAAAAAGCTTTGGCTATGTGATTTTCGAAAAGATGAATTTCGAACTTGTGGCGTTCGAGCTTGACGACGAGATGAATAGTTTTCAAAACCTCGTCGTTCACTCAAATTCCTATTCCTTCTTTCCATTTTAAAGAATTTTATGCTCTGCCAGCGCCAAAATTACACCAATAAAGGCCATAACCATTCCAATAATCCAAAAACGCATTGTGATTTTAGTTTCTTCCCAGCCGGTAGCTTCAAGATGATGATGAATTGGTGCAGAAATAAAGATTTTTCGTTTAAATACTTTTTTCGAAAAAATTTGAATCGCGCTTGAACCAGCTTCGATCACAAAAATTAAGCCAATCACAGGAAGAAGAAGGAGTGAATTTGTAAGCATTGCAACCACCCCGAGGGTCGTTCCCCAAGCGAAAGAACCAACATCACCCATAAAGAAACGCGCAGGATAAACATTAAACCATAAATATGCAAGAAGTGCGCCAAGAACGGTAAAACAAAATACTGCTAAATTATGCTGATTCTGAACAAGAGCGATAATTCCGAAAGCACCGAAAGCAGCGCTCAATAATCCACCTGCTAAACCATCAAGCCCGTCAGAAATATTTACAGCATTACTTGTTGCAACAATTGCAAAAATAAAGAGTGGAACCATCCAATATCCGATTTCAAGATTACCAATAAAAGGAATCATAACACTTGTAAAGTGAAGTTTAAAAGTAAAAAACCACGCTAAGAAACCAGCAAGAGAGATAATCATCGCAAACTTAACAGGCGCACGGAGTCCAGCATCTTTACGATTCGAACCCCAAATATTTAAGATGTCATCGATTAAACCAATAAATGCACCACCAGCAAGCCCAGCAAGAGGCAACCAAGTTTGTTCACGCTTCAAATTTAATAAAACAGAAATGATAATAACTGCAATTACGCCAATAATTCCTGCCATAGTAGGAATATTACGTGCAATTTTTTTAGCATGTAGTTTATTTACAACAGTTAAAGCTTCACCTGTAACAGATGCTGTTTTTTGCTTCTTCCAGAATTTATATTTATAAGCAACAAAAGTATAAATTGGCGTTAAAGCCATTGCCAGAATGAACCCAGCAAGACTAAATAATGCAGAAACGATTAATTGATTTGTGATATTTAACATATTCCCTCGTTAATTCTTTGGTTTAATCTCTAAATAATTTAATAGCCAGTTTGAAATTTCGGTGAAAATCGGTGCGGCGTCTTTCGACCCTTGCAGATTCTGATTTTCACCCCAAACCGCTACCATTATAACATACTCGGCTTCATCTCCGCCACCAAAACCAACATAACTACCAATTGTCTGATAATCAACATATTTTCCACCAACGATCGTCTGGCTTGTTCCGGTTTTTCCGCCAATTTGATAACCCGATGGATCTTTTGCACCACCAACTTTTCGAACACCTTCCAGAACTTGCTTCATCTGTTCACTGGTTTCTTTCGAAATTACCGCTTCTTTATTAATTTCAGGCTCTTTTTTCGAAAGCTTTCCATTTTCATCAACTATTCCTTCAATCAGACTTGGCTTATATAAAGTTCCACCATTCACTAGTGAAGAAAAAGCATTTGCCGTTTGAAGCATTGTTGTGGTCATACCTTGGCCAAAAGTCATATTCGAATATCGAACCGCATTTCCTTCAGCTTTTTTTGGTGAAACTAGCAAACCTTTGCTTTCAAGAACTTCAATTCCAGTCTCCTGCCCAAGTCCAAAACGATTATGGAAATAATCATAAATCTTATCCCGAGCGGTTGAGTTAAGACTTCCACCACCAAGGAGCTTTCCAATAGTTACCATTCCAGTATTAAGCGAATAATTCATGGCTGTTTGAAGAGTAATCGAACCAGTATGTCCCAAAACTGCATTTTGGATTACAATATCTTCAATTCTAATTGAATCAGTATTGTTATATCGAGTTGAAGGACTTACAACACCTTCATTAATTCCTGTTGCCATTGTGAAAGATTTTATCACCGAACCGTTTTCGTAAGCCATTGTTGCAGTATTATTATTATATACTGAGCTTTTTTCAACCTTGCCATAATCTGCTGGATTATAAGTTGGATAGTTCGCCATTGCCATAATTTTGCCATTCTTTGGATTCATAACCAAAACTGAGCCATTTTTCATACCTTTTGACTCCATTTGCGATTTTAAAACCTTTTCAACACGAGCCTGAATATTACGATCAATTGATAATGCGATATTTTTTCCATTTACAGCTGGTTTTTCGATATTTTCGCTTCCAACTTCAATAACCTGATTGAACGCATCAGTAGTAATTTTTTTATAGCCATCAGTCCCTGTCAATTCTTTATTCATTGCCTGTTCGACGCCATAATTCCCGCCATTGTCATTTACAAAACCAAGAACTTGCGCAGCTAAATTTCCCTCAGGATAAACTCGGCGAGTTTCTGCAGTAAATCCAACCCCATGAAATTTCTTTTCACGAATTGCATTTGCCTGTTTTAATGAAAGTTTAGTTCCAACAACTTGATATCGCGTGCTGGTTTTTTCGAAAAGCTTTTCAAAATCATCTCTTAAATTTCCGCCAGCAATTTTTCTAAACTCTGAAATAATTTCACTTTTTTTAACTTTTTTTGAATTTGCAATTTCCTGCGGGTCAATCCAAAGCGTATAAACAGTTTCATTCAAGACCATTTTAGTTAGTTTTTTGCCGTCCATTGCATAAATTAAACCGCGTTGAGCTTTAATTTCGAATTGTTTTCTCTGACCTTTATCGGCACGGGCGCGATAATCTGCGCCTTCAATAACTTGCAAGAAAAAAAGTCGAACCACAATTACCGCAAAAACCCCTAAAATTGAGACTGCGAGATAACCTGTTCGACTTTTATTCTTAAAACCTAAAATCATATAATTCTATTTTATCACACTTTTTGTGATTTTTCGAAAAAAGCTTAACCTTATTTTGCGTAAGAAACTGACGCTGGAGTTGTCATTTTCTTTGCGACTTCGCTATTTTCAATATTCGAAAGCGCTGTAAGCCGCGCGTTTTCCACTTCTAAATCAGCCTTTTTAGTTTCTAAATCTGAAATTTTCGAATCAATTTGCTGAATTTCGTTTCCATAAAGTGCCGGTTTAGAAGAATTCATTAAGAAGATAATTCCAAGAACCGCAATCAAAACACCAAGCATCAAAAATTGCGTTACTGCACCAAGTTTTGCTGTTGGCTGAAAAATAGCGATATTGTTATTTCTTCCATATGACCGCGACGAAACTTGTGTTTGGCGACGGCGACTAACATAATTTGTGTTTGTTTTATACATTGGTTTTTTGTTGCGTTAAATTTAATATTCAATAAAATAAAGCACCAGACCAGTTTTTTGGCTGGTGCCTTAAAGTTTAGTTTCTGTTTTAAATTTTTGTTTTTGTTTTTCGAAAGTGTCAAATACTATCGAAAATTAACTTTTACGCGAGCTTGTTCGTTAGCGTAGCTTACTTTGATTGTTTTTGGCATCTCGCCTCCTTTTGTTTTTTATTTTCTAATGCTCACTCGCAACTTTGCGCTGCGGGCTCGCGGATTATTAACATCTTCTTTTGCGCCATCAAGCGGTTTTTTGGTAATAGTCTGAAATTTAGACTCCAAACCTTTTTTCGAATCATCTTTGAAATAATTTTTCACTATTTTATCTTCAAGACTGTGAAAAGTTATAATGCCAACTCTTCCGCCTGAATTTAATAGTTTCGGAAGCAATTTTAAAACCTCCTCAACTTGTTGAAGTTCATTATTTACCGCGATTCGAATCGCCTGAAAAGTGCGCGTTGCGGGGTGCGTTTTTTGCCAACCGCCTTTGTGCACGCTTAAAATTAAATCAGCCAGCTGCGTTGTGGTCTCAATTCTCTGCTTTTTTCGAGCTTCTAAAATTTTCGAAACAATCCTTTCAGCAAAACCGCGCTTTTCTTCGCCAAATTCAATTAAAATTTGCAAAAGTTCATTCTTGCTTGCGAAATTCACAATATCCGCCGCTGTTTTTTTCTGCGCAGGATTCATTCGCATATCAAGTGGGCCATCTTTTCGAAAAGAAAATCCCCTTTCTGCAATATCTAACTGAGGTGAAGAAACACCCAAATCTGCCAAAATTATATCAAATTTTTGACCTCTTTTTACCAATTCTTTTGCGGCCGAAAGAAAATCTTTATGCAAAATCTCTACACCTTCATTTTTAAACCGTTGAAGCGTGCGAATTGCATTTTCATCTCTATCAACTAAAACCGAGTTTTCGAAATTCTCGGTTATACGCAAAAATTCGCCAGCGTGCCCTCCGTATCCTGCCGTAAAATCGAGATAACTTTCGCCTCTCTTTGGCTGGATTTGTTGTAGACTCGCTTGCAATAAAACTGGTATGTGAACTGATTCTTCTGTGTAATTCATAAATTTAAAGCCACCTAACTGATGATTAAACTTTTTGTTTTTGTTATATTTTTGTTTTAAGATTCATTATAAGTTTAGCTTCTTGCTTGGCGTATAGCCAACCATATTGCTGTTTGAGAGACTTATATATGAGGTGGAGTTTTATTTTGGGAGGTTTTAAAATGTGCTCCAGCTATTATTTTAACCTGGTTACTGGAATTTGTCCAGCTGTTTAATCACCAGATAGTTGACCTTAAACTAAAAACTACATCTATTTTAACGTGCTTTTATTTTTGTTTAGTGGTTTTTCTGTTTGTTTCTGTCGTTGCCACTGATTTAAGTTTACCGCGAATCATTTTTTTTCGCAAGACCTATTTTTGACAAACACGCAAATTTAGAAATAATTTTTTATATATTTTTCCACAACTATGTGGAAAAGCAAGCCTTTTAACAGATATTCCCCGCTTTTCCACAATGCTTGTGTTTAATTGTTGAAAACTAATTTATCGTGGCAATAATGCACTAATTAATGCAGTATCATATTTCGTTGTAGACATTAGAATCAAGTATGTAACAAATACAACAAGGTTGATTGCAAGCGAAAGAACCAAAACCGCACTTCGGAAATCTTGTGTAACTTGGTCAACCACTACTGTTCCATCTTCAGCAATAATGATTCCATTATTCGTAAGCAAAGTTTTAGCTTTTTTAATATCTTGCTCTTTTTTTGAAACTTTTGTAGTTTTTTCAGCAACTTTTTTAGTTGTAGTTTTTTTAGCAATTTTTGTTTCTGTTTGTTTTTTTGTCATTTTTTTCCTTTTTTGTTTATTTGACTTATTTGATCTTAATTGTTTTGTATGTTTATATAATAGCATAAGTTTTTTAAAAAGTCAATAGCTTTTATGCTAAATTATTCTAAAACATTTCAAAACCCTCTGCCAACAATTTGTTCGCTTGACATTATGTAGTTTTATTTTATTTTATTTTTTGACATTTCACTATTTTATTGTTTTCGTATTTTTAAACCTTTAACCCTTATTATTCCATAAAAAATAACCAAAGTTAAAAGACTCTCGAATTTCCGAAAGCCTTTTACATACAATTAATTTTGAAATAAATTGACTAAAAATCTACTTTATATAGCATCTTCACCAAAGAGTTTTTTTATGCGAGCTACAATCGAGCCTTTGTGACGGCCTAGCTCTTTACTCAATTTAGCAATTAAATCTGCGTCAATTTTACCATTTTCGAAAACCATTTCTTGTAATTTTGAATCATCGACAAGCCCCCATGCACGATATGCATTTGGATATTCTTGCCGCATTTTTTCAAGCTTTTCAGCCCAAATTGTTTTTGATGGTTTTGTTTCAATAATTTCACCCGCTTCACGCTTTTTAGTGACTTCCTTCAAGTGCGAAAAACGTTTTTCAGCTTTTAAGCTTTCATTTTTAAGCCTAAGATCAATTTTTTGCGCCTCTTCGCTAACCATCAAAGCGGTGCGATTTATTCCGAGCAAATAAAGTTTATCAAGAGAGCGAACACGAGAAAGCGCCACATACCCCATTCCTTCAGAAAAGGCTTTTCGAAGGTCGATTCGTGCAGCATCGAGTGTCATCCCCTGACTTTTATGAACCGTAATTGCATATGCTAGTCGGAGTGGAATTTGCATAATACTTGCTCGCTTTTTTTCTCCATCACGCATTTCCCAAGTTTCTGGCACCATTGTAATAATTTTACCATTTCGAAATTGAACAATTGGGTAATCTGTTAATCTTTCAAAATCAATAACTTCACCAATTGAACCGTTCACATATTGGCGGTTTTGGGCATTTTTTACCGCCATTACTAAAGCACCTTTTTTGAGTCGCAAGAGTTCTGGCGCAAGAACGGATTTCTGTAAAGTTTCAACGTAGTTTTTTGCACCAGTTGTAGTTTGCGCAAAATGAAACTCCTCGCCTTCAAGTTCGGCAAGCTTTTGCTCATTAATTTTATCAACATCGATATTAGTAGTGTGGAGTTCGGTTAAGTTTTTTGAAAAATCATCACTTTCAAAGTTAGGTTCAACATCAATGCGATCAAGCAAACTCTGAGCGTGTTTTCGGCGTAAATCATCTGCTCTAAGTGCGTTTAAAATTTCAGATAGTTCATCATTTTTTTGGCGGTGGTTTTCCTCAAGATAGCAAATCGTAAATTCAGCAAGTTTCCAAGCGTTCGAATGAATTGCAAAGCCACCAGTTCGCCCGCCAGCTCGGTTAATTGGCGGTAGTTGAAAAAAATCACCACATAAAATTACTCGAATCCCACCAAAAGGTTTGTCGTTTTGGCGAATTGTGCGACAAATTTCTTCAACCATGTCTAGTCGAAAATCGTGCAACATAGAGATTTCATCAATCACCAAAATATCTGTATTTTTAATAATTTCAGCCCGCGTTTTTGGGAATTTTTCAAAAAATTTTCTCGAAAGATAATCGTAAATTCCAATTCCGCTCCAGGCGTGAATGGTGTTTCCTCCAAGATGAGTTGCTGCTAAACCAGTGGTAGCCGTAACGCTAACCTTTTTTCCAGAATTTTTTGCAAGCTTAATAAACTGGTTAAGCGTGAAAGTTTTTCCACTTCCTGCTGCACCAGTTAAAAAAACATTTTCGCCTGAGAGCATAATCTCTAATGCTAACGCTTGCTTCATTTTCGAAAACTACTCACTTCCGATCATTCGTGGCGGTTCACCTTCTGGCTCATCGAGCAATTTTTTGCTTTTAATTTCATAACGGCGTCCAGTGATTTCGCTCAAGATATAATCTTCATTAATTAAATTCACAAACATATCCAAATCGTTGCCATCCATAATAATGATCGCACCGTTGTCATCCGTCATTAATTCAAGCTGCATTTCATCAGCGTATTCAACCACTTTATCTTGTGAAATTTCACCAATTTCATCCATTTTTTGTAATTTTGTAGCAGCCTTTTTATGTTCGCGAACCAAAGTTTGCAAATCTAAACCATCAGGAAAACTCAATTTATACTTTCTTTCGATTTCCAAAACTTTTTTATCAGCTAAAACTTGTTTTTTATAATCGTAATTAAAGAGTTTTTCGAATTTTCCTTGGTTGAAAATAAAGATATCATTATTGACGATCAAAACTTGATTATCTGGCTGGATTTTTAAACCAAATTCAGGCTCAAATGCACCAAATTTACCATTTCGAAATTCCCAAGCAGTTGCTCCGCGCAAAACCTGCCCTTGCATAATTTGTTTAGCAACATAAAATTTCTCGCCCTTCGAATTCGTAAACCTTGCCAAAATTCCTTTAATTCGCTTAAAATCATGTTCGTTTTCGTTAAATTCAACAATATCGGAATATTGCGTTTCAATTATATTTAATAGCGTATCAGCGTGTTGAACTTTTTGCAGTTCGGTTTTTAAAAGAACATCTTTGCCCGCACCACCATCCATTTCATAATCTCGCACGCTCAAACCAGTTCCTGCGCCCATATTTACAAAGTTTATCATATCAAACAAAAACAACGGCTTAATTTGCGAGTTCAATTCGCTCGAAAAACTAGTTACAAAAGGCACAAAATTTTTATTAAATAAGAAAAATTCTACATCAAGCTCATTTTTAATTCCATCAGTCAAATTTGCCCACTGAAAAATATCAGTTGACTCATCTTTTTTCGAATTTTCAGCTTCTTCAAAATTTTGGTCTTTATTTGAAATTTCAACCTCGTTTTCTGTCAGATTTTCAGTATTTTTGATCTCAGCGTTTTCAGTTCTAATATCTTCTTCCATATAATTCTATTATACCATAAACACTAAAAAAATATCCACAGTTAGTTGGATATTAGTTGAACATATTTGACCTTCAACTAAATCATCAAATTCACTAAAATCAAAATCCATATGCTTTATTATAGCACAATCTAAAAAGTTTTTCTCACCCCGCATTAAAACAAAAAAGACATCTGCATTTTGATAATACTTTAGCAAATGTCTTTTTTGAACTATAAATTATTTAACAAATATTTTTAACTTACAAGTTAATTTTTGATTTTTTTCGATAAATAACTACACCACTAGTTAGTGTCATAAGAACAGCCGAGGCTAGCATAATCCAACCGAATGCATCATTATTCTCTGATTTGTTAAATCCAGTTTGTGGAGTCTTTGGAGCTACTTCACCGCGAGGAGCTTCGGCTGACTTTTCAGTTTTAGCTTCTGCTTCTTTTACTGGTTTGGTTGGTTTTGGTCTAATAGCTTCAAGATCAGCTTGAGTTAAGATACCCTTGATTGGCACTTCATGCACACCATTACTTTGGAATATCACCGATCCATCTTTTGCAGTTACCGTAACTTTATATTTGATATTCTTGAGTTTACCGTTAGCTAGATCAATATTATCTTGAGCTGCTGGGTCAGGATTTAGCTCTATCGGAAAATCAAACCCAGAAGAAGTCTTCAAATTCTGTTGTTCTAAGACTTTAATATTACCCGCCAAACCTTCACTATCAAAGCCAAACTTAAAACCAGTTCGTGGAGTCTCCATGATTAGCTTATCCGCGTTAACTCTATTACTATCATCAAATATAAAGTTCGACCCGTAACTTCGCTCAGTCTTGTATTTACTAAATAGAACTGGCGAGTCGCTCTCTAGTTCTACTTTAATATTTGCATCTTTCCAATCGCTTTTTGTCTCTATACCGAAAACTAAGTTTCCCCTTTTAGTATCAGAATTAAAACTAGAACTACTGCGCCATATTGTATCACTATATGAAAGTCTTTTAGTATAACCATTAACTTTAATATGTTTACTAAATACTTCTCGGTCATTTACTGTAGCAAAAGCACGAACATCATAATTAGGTGAAGAGTCTACCAATGGATAGCCGGCATGAATATTAGAAAAATTAAAACCTATTTTATTAACATTTTGTCCCTTAACGCTTTCGTTGAAGGTAACCTTCCATTTACTCCAAGGCACAGCCTCATCAACTTTATAGGCATCAAACTGAGCAATACCTGCGGCATCAGTTTTATATGAAGAATAAAATGCACGACTTTTATTAGCACCAATAACCTTAGCAGTTGCTACAGTTTTGCCATTAGCTTTGATATCAAAGTCTCGGACTTCACCCATGCCAGCGATACCTTTTTGATAGATAAAGAAGTAGTCGCCGGGGTTAACTGGTTCTTGAATATCAAAATCCATCCCAAAGCTATACCAGCGATCATCTATTGCAACTTTATCTACTTTTGGGTCAGCTTTGATCTGAATATTTGGTGAGGTCAAAATCTTTGTGAGCTGTTTTGGCGTATCAGCAAAAGCTGGCCGCACCAAAGCTCCACCAGCAACCATACTCGCCAAAATCGCCGCGATCTTAATTTTATATTTCATTCTTCTCCTTTTTCCACCAATAAAGGTGAATATTAACTTAACTCGTTTATGTTTATATTTTACCCCCCCCCCTGATACTTTGTCAAGTATATTTTTAAAATCAATTAAATATGTTATAATAAAATAATGAAAATTGCAATTTTAGGGCGTCAGCCAAGTATCGGGATTGCCGAACTCGAAAGTGTTTTTGGCGGCGATAAAATTCGTGTACTGGGTGATTACGCCTGTCTTATTGAAACCGAAAAACTCAATGTTTCGCATTTTGGCTCAATTTTAAAAACCGGCCAAGTTGTTTTTGAAGTCAATTCAACAGATTGGCGAGATGTTTCAAAAAAAATAACCAAAATTTTTGAACACGATTTTGCGGATTTTAGCGGAAAAATTACACTAGGCATTTCAGCTTATGGCTTAAAAATTCGGGCGAACGAAGTTTCGAAAACTGGATCAATCATTAAACAAAAGCTTAAAAATCACGGTGTTTCGGTGCGAATAATCCCTTCAAAAAATACTGAGCTCTCAACCGCAATTTCGCACAATAATAAGCTTGGCTTAAGCGAGAAAAAAATCGAAATTTTAGTAGTTCGTGGCGGTAAAAAAACAATTATCGCTTTAAGTGAAGGCGCGCAAAATATCACAAGCTATGCTAGACGCGATCAAAACAGGCCAAAGCGCGATGCTTTTGTCGGGATGTTACCACCAAAACTTGCCCAAACAATGATCAATTTAGGTGTTGGCGAAAATCAGCCGCAGATTGAAGCACTTTTTGGTAAAAAAACTTTCGAAAAGCCAGAAATCCTCGATCCTTTTTGCGGTACTGGCACAGTTATTCAAGAAGCGCTTTTAAAAGGTTTTAAAGCAAACGGAACAGATTTGAGTGAAAAAATGGTGGAGTTTTCGAAAGAAAATAGTGATTGGTTTGTGCGAGAGTTTAAACCGCATGGTGAACTTGGAGAAATTTACGAAGCTGACGCTACAATTGAAAAATGGAGTTTTGCAAAAAAACTTTCAAGCGTGGTTTGCGAGACCTACTTAGGGCAACCATTCTCTGCTCCACCTTCGCCCAAAAAATTAGCAGAAGTTCGCGAAAATTGCAATCGTATAATTTCGAACTTTTTAAAGAATTTATCGCAGCAAATTCCAGAAGGTACACAGATTTGCATTGCTGTTCCTGCTTGGAAAACACAAAATGGCGATTTTTCGCACCTTCCACTTATTGACTTTTTAAATGAGCTGGGGTATAATAGAAAGGAATTTATGCGCGTTAAACCACAAGATCTAATATATTATCGCGAAGATCAAGTTGTGGCGCGTGAATTATTAGTACTAATAAGGAGTAAAAATGTCACACGTTAAATCGGGTGGTTCAAGTAAGAACGTCCACAATAACGCCGGTCAACGCCTTGGTGTTAAACGATTTGGTGGCCAAAAAGTTAACGAGGGCGAAGTTCTCGTTCGACAGACTGGTGCAACTAAATTGGCTGGTGAAGGAACTTACATGAGCCGAAATTTCACGATTCACGCCAAACAAGACGGTGTTGTGAAATTTAAACAAATCCAAAAACGCAAATTTACTGGCAAAACAGAACGACGCACAGTTGTAGAAGTTGTTGCTGCGTAATTGCAATAAAAAATGAGCCTTTCGAAAGATTGACTCATTTTTTATTTTACTTATTTTGGATCTGCTAGTAATCTTCACCGATGCCCAAATGTTCACGAACCTTTTCAATCACATCTGAAATCATCACCTGAGATTTAACAAGATATTCATCAACGCCAAGTTTTTCAGCTCGCTCACGATCACTTTCTTGGCTTAAAGCGGTAAGCATAATAATTTGCAGATTCATTGTTTCAGGAGTATTTCGAAGAATATCTAACACATCAAAGCCCGAGATTTTTGGCATCATTGCGTCAAGAATAATTAAATCTGGACGATATTTTAAAGCTGCAGTCAACGCTTGCTCGCCGTCATGAACTTCCATAACCTCAAAATCTTCCATCTCAAGCCTCGCACGATATACGCTAGCCAAAACCTCATCATCTTCAACTAATAAGATCTTTTTTCTTGCTTCCATTTTCCCTCCTAAACAGTTCTGCAATTATTTTAAAATTTCTAACGCCTTGTTTTTTTGAATATCATTTAATAAATAACTTTCACCCTTTGGCGCGCTCACTTTAATATCTGGCGAGATTCCATTATTCGAAATATTTTTCCCACTTGGCGTAAACCATTTCGCGATCGTAACTTTTAGTAAAGCTCCATTTGGCATATCAATAGTAGTCTGAACGCTTCCCTTACCGTAAGATTTTTCACCAACAATTTGAGCAGCTTTATGCTCCTTTAAAGCGCCTGCAACGATTTCGCTCGCACTAGCCGAGGAGCCGTCAAGTAAAATCACAGTTTTAATACCTTTCAAAGGATTGTCACCAGTCGCTCGAATCTCCTCAACCGTTTTTGAACCAGCCTTTTCACTAACGATCAAAGCATTTTTTTCAAGCCACAAGCTTGCAACGGTTTTTGCAGCCTGAACATATCCGCCGCCATTTCCGCGCAAATCTAAAATAACTTTCGAAATTCCCTCATTTTTAATTTCTTCGGCATATTTTTTTGCCAAAACACCAGTTTCACTATCAAATCGATAGATTGAAAGCGTTGCAATACCATCTTTTTTTGAGAGCTCTACGCTTGGATTTTCAATTTTCGCACGCGTTACTGAGAATTCTTTCTTTTCATTACCACGAACTACACCAATCTTAACAGTTGTTCCAGCATCTCCACGAATTTTTTTGCTAATTTCAGAAGTATTTTCTTTCGAAACATCTTCACCATTAACTTTCGAAATTACATCACCTGCTAAAATTCCTGCACTTTCAGCTGGATTTTTAGCTAAAACTCGCACAACTTTAACGGAGTCGCCATCTTTTGCGAGCTCAACGCCAATTCCTGTTCCAACGTCACCACTTAAGCTTTTATTGAATTCTTCGGCCTCTTTAGAAGTCATATACTCCGTGTATTTGTCTCCTACCGCTTCAACTAGACCTTTCGAAGCACCATCGATAATTTTTTGCTTATCAATTTCACCATCAAAATTTGAGGCTAAAGCTTGATAAGTTTTTTCGACATTCGAAAAATCTATTCTTTCAACCTTTTTGAGCCCAAAAACTGGTGCGATTAAATTTCTAATATCATCTATTCTTGAACCACCCGCAAAGCCTAAAACCAGCATAAAAACTGAAACCAAAACTAGTGTCGAGCGTTCAACTTTTCTACCTCTATCCATAAACTCCATTATATCACAAAAGCACAAGCATAACAAAAAAATAAGCTCTGAAAGATAAGTTTAATATTTAGTGCCTTAAAATAATTTGAATTTGCACTGTTCTTATGCTATATATTATTTTTATTTCTTCAAAAGATTTCGCAATATAAGTTCAGGATTTTCTAAAGTAAGTTTTGTAATTTGATAGCTTTCTGAATCGTGATAATCAATTTCTTGAATAGATTCATTAAAATTGTATATTTTTGAATTTGGTAAAGCTGTAATAATAGGGGAATGAGTAGCTATGATGAATTGAGCTCCGCTTTGCGTTAGTTCATATATCTTTGCCATAAAGGCTAATTGATTTTGTGGCGAAAGAGCAGCTTCTGGTTCATCTAAGATATATAATCCATTAGGTTTAAATTTATTTAAAACCAGACCTAAGAATGCCTGACCGTGCGAGCGTTCGTGAGGGATTCCGCCGTAAGAATCTAACTTATATCCCATAGCAATCTCTCTGCTGTATATATCTTCCAGATAAGTAGCTACATTATAAAAACTTTCAGCCCTCAAGAAAAATCCATCCCGTGGTCGCTTAGCTCCTCTAACAATCTGAATATATTCACTAAGGTTTGAATGAGTTTCTTTAGTTGCGAAATTAAAATTAACAGTTCCACCCTCAGGGTTAAATCCTAAAGAAACCGCAATACCTTCAAGTAAAGTTGATTTACCACTCCCATTTTCGCCCATAAAAAAGGTAATAGGAGAAGACAAATTTAAAGAATCAATGGAATTTATTGATGGAATTTCAGAGTAGTATTTACCTTTAGGTATAGGTTTTATCCTTATTTCTTTGATAAAAGCATCCATTGTATCCCCTTTCATTTTTTATTATATCATTTTAAATAGATAAAGAGAAACTTTTTAATAATAAAAATTGTTGATAGCTTATTTTGACAAAAATCTATCCAAAACTTTATAAAGATATCCTACTTCGTGAAATTTTTAAATGAGCGCTTTTAGTTAATCGCTAAAAAACAAATAATAAAAAGCGAGTCAGATAAACTGGCTCGCTAAATATTAATCGAAATATACATATGTATCATAAGTACTTGCAGGCACGGTCATTGTTGAGAATTGACCCCATCTACCGTTAACAAAGTAATTATATTGCGAAATCGTAACCATATTACCATTCACGGCTTCAACCCAAACAATGTGACCATATTGACCGCCACTCATCACGCCGAATGATCCAACTTTTGGAGTACTTCCAGTTCGGAATCCTGCTCGCCGTGCGCTAGCCGGCACGTCTTTAGCGTTACCCCAATATGCAGCATTAATTCCTTTTGTTGCGCGCAATTTCCATGCAACATAGCTCACACATTGGCGACAACCATAGCCATAGCCATCTGTTCCATTCCCATCTGCACCGCCATAGCTTACCGCATTCGCATCAACAAAACAGTTTGCATCATTCCAAGGGTAACTACTTGTTCCAGCAATAGCTTGTGGAAGCGACCCGCTACCAGCCGCCCGGGCTGCACGCAAAATTTGAGCCTGAATCATATCTTGCTGTTGTTTTTGAAGAGCTGCTTTTTGTGAATTTCGCTCATTTGCATATTTTGTATATTCAGCTTCATCATTTTTAGTTTGAGCAATTAACTCATTCTGCTGGCGAATTTTTTCTTGAAGCGCAGATTCAGCTTGCTGCTGGTTAGTTAAAGCAACTTTAACTTCATCTCGCTGCTTTTCAAGTTCAGCTTTTGCTCGCTTAATACTGTCAACCTTTTCAACCAACTGGTTCTTAACTGCACTTTGATATTCAAAATTGTCAAGCGCCTTCGAAAGATTATTGCTTCCTGCGATCCGCTCAATTGGTGTTATATTATCTTCAAGCGACATTGCCGCCAAAATAGATCCCAAAGCATTTCGATTTCGTTCAATACTTTCTTCGTTATTTTTAATTTCAAGTTGTAGCTTTTCGTATTGTTTTTGATATATTGCAATTTGTGATTGAATTGTAGCTTTTTCATTTTCAATACCGCTAAGCTCATTTTGAAGTGTTTGCGCTTTATTTCTAAGATCGCTCGCACGAGATTCCGCACCACTAATTTGAGATTCCAGAGCTTTAATTTCTTTATCGAGCTGTTCAACGCTCTTATCGGCTTCAGCACTTTTTGGCAAAGCCGCAATAACACCAGCAACAACAACTCCAAGAGAAATTGCGCTATTTATCACTAAATTCTTCTTCTTAATCTTTTTCATAGTTGTTTTTCTTTTTATTTTAAATTTATTCTTAAGTAGATTATACCACAATCTTTTTTCAAAAACAAGCCCCTTTCTATATTTTTAGATATTTTCTTGTTGCTGTAAATGCTGAAACAACGCCGATAAATGAACCAATAACTATCAACCCCAGAACAACCAAAAATCCATAAACTTGCAAGAATGAAATTACGGGTGAAATGATAATTCCATAAGCCTCGAGCCGAGATTTCGAAAGAAAAATTATAGTATAGCCAATTATTGAAGCTAAAATTGCTGCAATTGTTCCACAAATTACCGCTTCAACCAAAAATGGTCCGGCGATAAAACTTTTATTTGCACCAATCAATTTCATCATATAAATCTCTTCTCTACGGTTAAAAATAGCCATTCGAATTGTATTAAAAATAATTAAACTAGCAATGATTACAAAAATTGAACCAGCTAAAATTCCAACTTTTTCAGCAAAATTAATCGTATTTGAGATATTTTTAATAATCTCGTTTCGATCACTTGCATATGTTGGTGGATGATCTGGATCGAGATTCGATTTAATTAGCTTATTATTTTCAACAAGATTTTTTAGTTCTGTTGAATTCGAAATATCCACAAGTTTAACATTAAAAATTCCAAAAAATTCATTGTTCGATTCAATTAAGGCTTTTCGAATATCCGCATCAGCTGAATTTTTTCGAGCAAATCTGTCACGCGCTTCTTGTGGTGAAGTATATGTTATATCTGTAACTGAAGGTAGATCTTTAATTGATTTTTTCATTTTTTCAATATCGGAATTTGAAACACCTTTTTTAAGGTAGATAGACATATCAACTTTATTTTTAATGTCATCAACCGTATCCATCAAAATTGAACGCGCAAGTAGCGATCCGAAAATAATCACCAAAGTAACAGTCATCACAGCAGTTGCAGCAACCGAAAGCCAAGCATTTCGAACAAAGCTATTTGCACCATATTTTGTAATTCGCCAAAGAGTTAAAGTTTTGCGGCGGCGCTGTTTCTGTTGCATAATAACTTTCGAATTTTGTTTTTTTCTACCTTGCTGCACTTGAGAGCTTTTACTTTTATGGTGTTTTAAATTTTCCTCTCTCATTATTGTCTATACTCCCCTTGCGATTGGTCGTGAGTAATTTTTCCACCGTTTAAGGTAATTACACGCCGTTTAAGTTTATTTACAATTTCAACATTATGAGTTGTTAAAACTACTGTTGTTCCGTAGTCGTTAATTTTTTCAAGCAAGCGAATAATATCCCAACTGTGTTTTGGGTCAAGATTCCCTGTTGGCTCATCGGCGATTAGAATTTTTGGCTGGCGAGCAATTGCGCGGGCGATTGCTACGCGTTGTCTTTCGCCACCACTTAACTGATGTGGAAAATTTCCCTCTTTTCCTTCAAGACCAACAAGTTTAATAACTTTTGGAACAGTCGCTTTAATCTCATGATTAGTCATTCCGGCAATTTCAAGCGCAAAAGCTACATTTTCGAAAACAGTTCGATTTGGCAAAAGCTTAAAATCTTGAAAAATCACACCAATTCGGCGCCGCAAAAGTGGAATATCCTTATCTCGCAATTTATCATAATCAATTCCACCAACAACAATTTTACCGCTGGTTTGTTTTTCTTCACGAGTGAGCATTTTTAAAAGTGAGGATTTCCCCGCGCCACTCGTTCCAACCAAAATAACAAACTCTTTTGGCTTAATATGAAGGCTAACCCTGTTAATCGCAGGAGTTTTTGAATTACCATAAACTTTTGTCACACGATCTAATAATATCATCACTTTTTATTATACCAGCTTTTTTCAAAGTGTTCAAGCTTATTTAAAAAATTTAACTAAAATCACCCTTTCGAGTGATTTTTGAGTTATTTTTTAGTTTTTTTCTTTCGAAGAAGTTGCGCTGTATAGTTTTCTGGTGAATCTGCAGTTCTATCGATTCCTAAAACTTCTAGAACATCCCACAATTCTTGGCGAATCGCATCTGGATTATCACCTTTTTTCACTTCTCGTTCAAGTTTAATGAAAGTCCCCAATCCTTCAACATCATCTAAAAAGAAAGTAGTATCTTCAACCTGAAGTTTTTGGCGATTTCGAAGCACCTCAACTTTCATTTCAAAGCCAAGTTGTTGAACAATATGTGCTGTTTCAGAATAATTTAAAACCGGCGTTTCATGAATTAAATCAACATTTTCAGCATCAATATGACGTTTTTGAATCAGCTGATACCAAGGTTTGCGTTTTGGATCAATAATCTCTGTTCGAATCATTAACTTTGGTAAATTTCTGCTTGGCTGAAAACCTCGTGGTAAAAATACGCGATCATTCTGAAAAATAACTCGCCCAAAATCATGCCCCGTATCTGTTATTCTTTTGATAAAATCAACCTTATTTTTAATTTTTGCCTTTACGATAACTTTCTTCATAAATCGATTATACCATATTATTTAGATTTTGCCAAGATGCTTACGTTTCAACCTTTGCCGAGATTGCTCTGACAAACAGACCGTAGCGGCCATTGCCACATTTAAGCTTTCAATTTCGCCAACCTGCGGAATCATTACTTGATTTTCAATTTTCGAAAGTAGCTCACTAGAAACACCAGAACCTTCGTTACCGAAAATCCAAGCCGTTTTTGTTGTAAAATCCTCATCGTAAATTGATTTTTTTGCTCTCAAACTTGTAGCAAAAACTGGAACTTGCATTTTATCAACTAATAAATTTAAATCCTGGTTTTCGAAGATTTTCAGTTTAAAATGCGCCCCCATTCCAGATCGCAACACTTTTGGCGACCAAGCCGAAACGGTCCCTTTCGAGCAAATAATTTGTTCAACACCAAAACCAACTGCGCTACGCAAAATTGTGCCAAGATTACCCGGATCTTGAATCTTTTCAAGAAAAATCGTATCTTTTCGAAAGTCAACATCTTGAAAAGTTAATATTTTTACAACAAAAAGTATTCCAACGCCTTCAATTACAGGGCTAATTTTGGTATAAATATTCGGCTCAAGCTCAACAATCTCAACGCCAAGCTCTTCACATTTTTTAATTACTTGCTCAACCTCAAAACTTTTAGAAGAACTTGAGACAACGCAAATCTCTGGCGAACCAAAAACTTTAAGCCATTCGCTAACCAAATGAACCCCCTCAATAATAGTTAACCCCTGTTTATTTCGAAAGCTTTGCTTACTCGAAAGTTGAACAAGTTTTTTAATCAAAGGGTTTTGTGATGAACTAATTTTTTTCATTAAATCTCGCTCGATTTTACGCGAATTTGCGAGGCATCATCTCGATTTCGAACGCTCACCAAGCCATCGCCCTCAATTGTGTCAAAATCAATTACAACAACTTTTGGCACACCAATTTCATCAGCCTTGGCGTAAACTTTTCCAACTTTTCCGCTCAAATCAAATTCAACATTTTTGTATTTTTGGCGGAGTTCAAGATAGATTTCTCGTGCTTTTTCAACCAAAGCTTCTTTATTTTTAAGAAGTGGCGCCACAATGATTTTTGTTGGAGCAAGATTTTCAGGCAATGCCAAAAAGATACGAGTTTTGCCATCAGTTTCAACCTCGCGATAAGCATTCGAAAGAACCGCCATCAAAAGCCGCTCAACACCAAAGCTCGGCTCGATCACATGAGGAATGAACCTTTTGCGCGTTTGCTTATCAGTATATTCCATATTCTTGCCACTCACTCGCTGAATATTCGCAAGATCAAAATCAGTACGATAAGCAATTCCCATCAGCTCTTCTTTTCCGATTGGGTAATTAAATTCAAAATCAACAGTGCGTTTTGAATAATGCGCGCGGTCTTCTTCTGGAACTTCAAGCTCATATAGAGAACTTTGTGGCAAGCCCATTTTTTCGGTTAAGAATTTTCGAACTAAATCGAGTAATTTTTCAAATTCGGCCTCCCAATTCTCAGGATCTACAAAATATTCAATCTCCATTTGTTCAAACTCACGAGAACGAAAAACAAAATCTCGGGGCGAAATCTCGTTTCGAAAGGCTTTTCCTTGTTGTGCAAGGCCAAATGGCAAGCTTGGATAAAACGAATCAACTACATTTTTGTAATTAGTGAAAATTCCTTGAGCAGTTTCTGGGCGGAGATATGCAGTTGAATTTTCATTCACCACCGCGCCAACATTGGTTTGGAACATCATATTGAAGCTACGAACTTCACTAAGCTCATTTCCTTTTGGTGATTTTAAGCCTTGCTCACGGATAATTTCAGTGATTTTTTCGTTCGAAAGACCTTCTGCTTCAATTCCAGCGTCTTTTAAAAGATGATCGGCACGATATCGCTCGCCTGTTTTTAAATCTTCCACCAAAGGGTCGGCAAAAGTTGCAGCATGGCCACTCGCTTGCCAAACTTTTGGATTCATGATGATTGCAGCATCAACACCAAACATATCTTCACGATTTTCAACAAAAAAATCCCACCATTCGTTCATGATTTTGCGTTTTAAAGCTAACCCGAGTGGGCCGTAGTCCCAAGTTCCGCGCATTCCACCATAAACTTCACTACCCTGCCAAATAAAACCACGCCGTTTAGCAAGGCTCACAATTTTATCCATCAAATCTTCGTTCTTCATTCTTCCTCCGTATATTCTTTTAACTATTATATCAAAAAAGCTCCCGTTTTTCGAGAGCTTTTTGTTTAAATTGCTATAAAATTAGATTTTTATTTTTGCCAATTTTTTGCGAAAAACTACTGCAGTAGTTACGCCCAAAATAGCAAAAGCTAGAATAATGAGATTTTGAGATTTTTCGAAACCAGTGTTTGGAGCTTGAACTTTACCTTCTGAAGGCTTTTCAGATTTTGGCGTCTCAACAGCTGGCTGTGGCTGAGCTGGAGTTGGAGCAGGCGCAGGTTTTTGCGGCTTTGCTTCTGGCTTGCGGATTTTGGCATAGGTTTCTACGTTGCTACCATAAATATATGCATTCTGATCGAAATCTCTTTTGTTGATAACTCTGCCGTCTTTAGCTAATAGTTCAGCAGTATATTTAACACTACTAATTACACCACCTTTAATCATTGAACCATCTATAACCTTTATAGAGGAGATCCAACTCGAATAAATTCCATCCATAGCTGCGCTGTCATTCATAGCTTCAATAATAACTTCAGAATCAGATCGAGAGATTATTTTAAATTCTATACTTCGGCCGCCAGCAAAATATACACCATATTTATTAACTGGAGTAGAGCTAGATATACCTTCACGGGATTTATTAAACCACAGCTTTGTACCAACAGGAAAATCTTTATCAATAAAACGTATAGGAGAATCTTCGTGCATACTAATTTTAAGCTTATCTCCAGCTTTTATAGGATTATTTTTAGATATAGTGATAGTGCCACTAAACCTAGATACATCATTATTAGTATTGAATTCAGCTGCGCTACCATTAACTGTAGTATTATTATAATCTCGTAATACTCGTTTAGTTAATTTAACATCTTCACCTTTTAGAGTGGTGCTTCCAATAATCTTAGTCTCTACAGTAACATCACGGTTTACATATGAGAAATAATTAGAGTTACTATTAGAAATTGATGTTTCAAAGTTAGCATATTTTTCAATATTCTTATTAAAAACAATCTTGCCTTGCCAAATAGCGGAACCAGGTTTTGCATTTTCATCATCACGAACAACAGATTGAAGGTTTAAATCGTGGCCATCACTATATTTTTTATCAACTGATATTTCACCAATCTTCTCATTTTTATATTTGAGGTCTATTTTTCCTCCAGGAATCACAGACACATTCTCAGCGCGAAAAGTCGCCCAATCACCTTCTTTAACATTATGGCCAGAGATATCAATAGACCATTCTTCACCCTTATTTTTAATACTCTTAGGCTCAATCTTTAACCGACTCGTAATATCCTCAGCAGCAAAAGCGGAAGGACCAAAGCTTATCACTGAGAACAATGCTGCAAGAATAAAAATTGATATTTTACTTCGAAAATTCATTTTTTCTCCCTTTTTAATTATATAAATACTTATGCTTAAAGCCATTATACCACTTTCTTTTTTAAAAGTAAATAACAAAAATAGACTTTTAAAAGCCTATTTTAAAATCTTGGAACTATCTCTTCAATTTTGTTCAAAAAAATCTCACAACTCTTAATTTTTGAAATAACTTTTGGCTCACTTGAAACCATTAATCGCAAAAATTTGATATCATTTGCATCAAATTTACCGCTAAAACTTTCCACAAAAACCTTATCATAAAAATCAAAATCATATCTTAAATTCGCCTGCAATTTCGTGCCATTTTTATCTGTTTCAAGATTAATTTCATCGCCAGAAAATTCTGCAATTTTAAGAATAAACCATTTTCGAACCAAATCTAAGCTGATTTCAAAATCATTCAAACTGCGAAAGACTTTTAACAAAATTTCGAAAAATTCAACTGAATCAATATGCTCGCAGAGATTCGAAATCTTTTTAATTGATTGGTAAGCAAAATCGGTTCTTTCAAAATCTTTCAAAATTTCACCAAAAAACTCACACATTCGCGCTGAAGAAAGCGTTTTTATTTCACTTTTGCCCTCGATTAAAACCACCTCATTTAGTGAAAAAAACTCAATTCCGCCAGCAAGTTTTGATTTTGGCTTTCGAACGCCGCGCGCAATTGCCACCTGTTTACCATTTGGAGTTAATAAATTTACAATTCGGTCGGCCTCACCAAAATCAGTTCGCCGCAAAACTATAGCCAGAGTTTTTTTGCGTGAATTATTCATCTAGAATCTCCTTGATTTTTGTGCGAATTTCTTTTGGTGAAACTTGAGATTTATCGAAAATATGGCGAACATTGAAAGATTTTAAACTTTCGAAATCTATTTCGCTTGCTAAATCTGAACAAATTACCACTGGAATTTTTGCCGTATCGGTATAGCTCTGCAATTCATTTAAAAGAGCAAATGCCGAGTGGCCTTCAAGCAAAATATCAAGAAAAATTAAATCTGGTAAATTTCTATCAATCTCTAAGATTGCTTTTTGCGCAGAATTAACTTTCGAAATTAAAAAATTTGAACGCAAAATTATTTCGAAATTATCTGCCAAGATTGTATTATCTTCAATAATTAAAATTTTTTTCACAATAAACTCAACTGACCAGAACGGTTTAAATCAACATAAAAAGTGCTTCCATCACGATGGCGGATGACACCAATTTTTGCCCCCATTGCTGTTGCAAAACTTTGAGCAATAAAAATACCCAAGCCAGAACTCTGCGGCCGAGAATTCGCTCGAACCGGCTGATGATTCTGTTTTTTAATTGAACGCCAAATTGAAAGCGGTAATTCTTCGCCATAATCTCGAACTGAAATTCGAACTTTTTCACCAATATTTGAAATTTTAATTTCAACTTCACTCTTTTCGTTCGAAGAATAAAGTGCGTTATCTGAGAAGTTCATCAAAATTGAACGAAGTAATTCATAATTTGCCATGATTAACTCATTTTTTCGAACATTTTTAAACCTAATAACTCTACCATGAAGTTTAAAAACATCGGCAATTTCTGCAACTACATCATTACAGATTTTTTTCGAATTTATAGGCTCAAGCTCGAACATTGCATCTTCAAGCTTTGAAATTTTAGTTAAATCTTGAACGAGTCGCAAAGCCCTCTCGCTAGTGATATCGATTTGGCGCAAAATTCGGCTTTTTTCAGAATTAGAAAGCTCAATTTCATCATCATTCAAAGTTAAAGAAAGCTGGCGAATAATTGAAAGCGGGGTTTTCATCTCGTGAGCAGCAATAAGAAAACTACTTTCTTTTGCTACCAGATTTAAAAACTCCCGCTCATCCATATTTTTATTATAGCAAATTTTTGCTATTTTTAAAAGCTAATCCATTTTTAGAGTGCTTAAAACATTTTCGTTCAAGACGTTATTGTAAGTGTCAGCATCAGTTCGAATCATCAAAGTTTTGCTGTTTAATTTAAAATAGTAAGCTGTTCCACGGATTCGATTATTCTTCTCTGGTCCAGGGAATAATCCTGCAATTTTTGTTGCTGGATATCCATTAACCGTTACGGCTTCAGAAGAAAGCTCACCCTTTTTGATAGCTTCGTTAAATTCTTTAAGAACTTCGTCTACACTCTTTTCATAAATAGCTACGCGCAAACCGAAACGTTGAGTGTCTTTACCATCTTTTGGAACCGGTGGCACCGTATCTGGATAAAAATAAGAGAAGAACCCCTTTCGATCAGAACCATTAGATTCAACATACTGATTCCAGAATGTTGGATAACTAAAAGTTACCTTTCCTAAATCTTCTGGAGCACGAAATTCTTTAACGGTTTTCCGTCGCTCTTCGTTATATTTCTTTTCATCATCTTCTTGCTGTTTTCGTTTCCCTTCAGCAACTTGTAAGTCAATTTTTCCTTCAACATCTGTTTTTACATTGTTGTATTCAATATAAGCCCAAATTCCAAATGAACCAGCACCAGCAAAACCGATGCTCAACAGAATAATTGCGATTGTTGAACCTTTAACTGCACCTTTTTTGAATCTATTCATATCTACCATTATACTTATGTTTTTAAATTTTTCAAGTGCTTTTCGAAACTTTATTTTATAAAAATAAAAAACCGCCAAAGCGGAATTTATCAAAAAATTGGTGGCTCCTCCCAGACTTGAACTGGGGACACAAGGCTCTTCAGGCCTCTGCTCTACCAACTGAGCTAAAGAGCCAACCTTTATCAATTATACAGTATAAGCTTTTTTATTGCAAGAGTTTTTTAAAATTTTATTGCAGAATAAGCGTATCGCAAAATTAAAGTTTTATTATATGCTTATGTTTTTACTCTTTTGAACTTTCTAAAAATGCAAAGATAAATCCGTCAATTTCGCCGTTTAAGACCTTTTCAACATCTTTTTCTTCATACTTAGTTCGTGTATCTTTAACTATTTTATAAGGGTTTAGAACATAATTTCGAATTTGCGAGCCCCAATCAGCAGATTTTCCAGCTTGAAGTTCACTCAAATTCTGTGCGTGCTGTTCCATTTTCATTTGCACGAGCTTTCCACGCAAAATGTTCATTGCGGTCTCTTTATTTTGTGTTTGAGAGCGTTCATTCTGAATTGCCACAACCGTACCAGTTGGAATATGTGTAATTCGTACCGCTGAATCAGTCGTATTTACACCTTGCCCACCCTTTCCGCCAGAGCGATAAACATCAATTCGAAGGTCTTTTTCAGCAATCTCAACATGTTCTGGTGTATCAATTTTTGGCAAAACTTCAACTAAAGCAAAAGAAGTTTCACGAGTTCCACCACTGTTAAATGGCGAAATCCGCACCAAACGATGTACGCCATTTTCACTTCGCATTTTGCCATAAGCATAAAGGCCTTGAATTTCGAAAACGCTAGTTTTAATTCCAGCTTCTTCACCAACGCTTCGCTCAATTTGCTCGGTTTTTAGATTATTTTTTTCAGCCCAACGCAAATACATTCGCTCCAACATTTCAGCAAAATCTTGTGCATCAGTTCCGCCAACACCAGCAGTAATTCGAACGATTGCATCGCCGCTGTCAAATTCCCCATCAAATAAAAGCTGTTTTTTTAGCTCTTCAAAATCATTTTCAAATTGCAAAATTTGAGATTCAAACTCTTCAAGAAGCTCATCATCGCTAAGATTTATTAATTCTAGAATGTCTTCAACTTGCGTTTTTAAAACCAACCAAGGGTGGATTTCCTTGTTTAAATCAGCAAGTTTTTTAACTTTTTCTTGTGCAGTTTTAGGGTTTAGCCAAATTTCTGGATTCGAAATTTCAACCTCTAAATCTGAGATTTGATTTTTTTTGCTTTCAAGATTAAGCTTCAAGCTCGCTTTTTCAAGCTCATTTAAAATTTCGCCAACACGAGCTTTCAGCTTATCCATAATTTATTTCTTTGCTGCCTCTTCAGCCTCTGCTTCAATATCATCGTCTGTGAAAAGTTTTTCAACAAACAAAAGTACGAAATATACAACGAATGCAATTACCAAAAAGTTAATGACATCATTCAAAAATGCACCATAAGAAAGAACCGCTTCTTTGCCTGCTGGTGTTTTTCCCATATTCCAAACAACACCTTTCAAGCCTTCGGCCGATCCAAGAACGAAACCAAGTGGTGGCATAATGATATTATTAATCAAAGATTTAACAAGATCTCCAGAAGCTGTTCCGAGAATTAAACCGATCGCCATTCCGATCAATCCTTGATCTTTAATAAATTTTTTAAAACCCGCAAATTGCGCTTTTGGGTCTACTGCCTTTAATTTTAAAGCAGATTTCTTTGTAGATTTAGCTTGTTTTTTAGTCATAATATAAATTTTATCATAAAAGATTTACATTTTCAACAAATTGTTCACCGCGATCAACATAACTTTTAAACATATCGAAACTGGCATGAGCAGGGCTTAAAATAACCACATCACCGCTTTTTGCGTTTTTGAAAGCAGTTTTCACAACTTCTTGCATATTTGTTTTTACACCTAAATTTATAAATCGCTCGAATCCGCTTGATATCAATTTCTGAGCTAGTTTTTCAGATTCTGCCCCCATTAAAATTACCTTTCGAAGTTCTTGCTCTGGCATTTTTGCAATTTTTTCAATCAGCCCACTTAAATCAGCGCCTTTATTGCTTCCGCCAAGAATTAGAATTTTTGGCTTTTCGAAAGAATTTAGTGCAGCAATTGCGCTACCCGGTGTGGTTGCGATTGAATCATCATAAAATCGCACACCTTCAAACTCACGAACAAATTTTAACCGATGTGGCAAACCTGTAAATTTCGAAAGCCCTTCTCGCCAAAAATCAAAGATTTCATCAATTTCAAAACCTTTTTCACGCAAAAAATCAAAAGTTGCAATCATTGCGGCGCAAGCGTTTTTTTGATTATGTTCGCCTGGAATTTTCAAAATATCAGTTTCAAAGAGAACTTCATCTCCCCATAAAAAATAGTTTTCTTGAATATGGGCCAAATTACGGTCCTGAAAAGGCTGAAGCTCTGCCTTGAGCTGATTTTTTAAGTTTTCAACATTTTTTAAAACTGTTGGATTTTCAGCATTAAAAATAAAAAAATCATTCTCGGTTTGATTTTTAGCAATATTCATTTTTGCCGCCACATAATCTTCAAAGCCATCATGAACATCAAGGTGATCAACTTCAAGATTATTTAAAATTGCAATATGTGGCGATTTTTGAGCATCCCAAAGCTGAAAACTGCTGAGTTCATAAATCACGGCATCATCTTTTTGAATTTTCGAAAGCTCATTAAGTGCTGGTAAGCCAATATTGCCAACAAGATAAACCCTTAAACCAGCTACACGCAAAATTTCAGCAATAAAACTCGACACCGTTCCCTTGCCTTTTGAGCCGGTTACACCAATAATTGGTGCTGGGCATTTTTCGAAAAATAAATTTGTAACAGATGTAATTTTAGTATTTTTTGGCAAACGGCTAGGATTAACTGCGGGCGTTCGCACAATCAAATCTGCTTGAATTTTTGAAAAATCATGAAAATTACCAAAGAATTTAACGCCACTTGGTAGCTCAATTTTACTTTTTGGGTTTTCGTCATAAATTTCAAAAGTATTATTTTGATCAATACTTTTAAAATAATCATAAGCACTTTTTGCCTCGAGCCCAAAACCAATTAATGCAATTTTCATATTTCTCCTTTTAGTTTAGATTATCTTTATTTTATTTTAGCATATTTCATGCAAAAAAACACCCCTTCCATTTTTTTGGAAGAGTGTTTTTACATTTAGTTAGCACCAAATTTTCTGTTTGATTTAGTTGGGTCGCTCGCAGTTTGCCGAGGTTGAATATTTTGATTATTATTATTTATCGGCTGCGAGGCTCGACTAACTTGCGCTGCAGGTGCACTATACGTAACAGAGCCAGAACTGTAAGCAGCCTCAGAGGAGCTAGTCTTAGCTTGTTGTGAAGCCGATGTTTGCCAACTCTGCCCAGCAGTTACTTCTACCTTTTGACTAGGAGAAGATTGAGTATTTGCAGAGCTATTGTTGCTCGTTGTAGCTGCAGCCGGCGCTGCTTGCGAAGTATGGGATTGAGCCAGCTTTTGCATTGCCGCAAAATTAGCTTGCTGATCTGGCGTTAGAGACATTGTTCCATTTGCATTGGCAGTAAGAGCTTGCTCGGCAATCTTACCCATATTCTGTGCTTGCGAAATCTTGCTTTGATTACCACTATTAAATGCGCTTTGCATTGCTTTAAACGCTTTGTTATCATTAACATTTGCGCTAGACATGTCAGACCAATCAGCCATTTGTTTAGCACTTGCACCTGAGTATGTTGAAATATCATTTTCGAAATCTTGAACAGATTTAATATTTCCTGAAGAAAAATCTTGCATAACTGCTTTTGCTGCGGCAGGATTAACTTTCTTGATATCACTACCTGCTTTCGAGGCAATTTGAGCAGCAACAGATTTTCTCTGTTCCGCATCACCAATATTTAAAGCGCTACTAGCAATACTGCTCATTGCGGCAGCTTGGCCCGCGCTATTAAGACCTGATTTTGTTACCGCTTGTGAAAGAGCACTATACATCAAACCTTGTTGAACAGGATCGGAAACATTCGAAATTCTTGCAAGCTCAGAATCGACATTTGACACACTATTGCCAATTCCTGAGGCCATAGCAGTAACCATTCCGTCGGTTTGACCTTTTTCAAAACCACCAATAGCAGCACCAAGTTGTCCCATTCTTCGATAGTCTGAAGCAGTAGGGTTTCTCTTTGCTTGAAGTTTTCGAAGTTCATTACGATTTCTTCTATACTGACCCTCTTCATATTTTGCTGCACGAGCATTTTTACCAATAGGAATCCCAGCAATACTCCTATTTGCAGCTTTCTCTCTTGAAGCCTTGGCCCAGTTTAAATTCTGACCAGCCGTATTAATTCTACCAGACATCTTATCAATAGTGCCACGCAAATTTCCACCAGTCAAGCCATCGATGAACGAAAGCACAGTTTTAATAACTGCAATAATTGCAAATAGTGATAGTATAGGCAAAACGCCATAAATAATTTTAAGTAGAGGGTCATCAACTACACCGTATAGTAAATTAGAAACAAACAAAGCACCACCAACTATTAATGAACAAATCGGGTAAATCATTAGCATATTTTTTGTAAGCTTGATCCACTTTTTGAAGAATCCTTCTGTATTTGGCAATAACCCTGCAACAAAAGCTAAAGGAGAAGTTACAACAAGAACAATGACTGCCGCTTCCCTTATCATTAATATAAACACGGTCATAACAACGGCAAGTGCCGCAGAAACAATAAATAGAAGAATTGTAGCTCCACCAACAAGAGCAGCAGTAACTCCAGCAGCAATAAGTGCACCTGTCGTTGCCGCACCCGTTAGAATTCCTTCAACAGGAGATGTTTCTTTTTGAACATCACTCGAAAAACTCCAGTTACCGTTATCTGATAACCATTTGAATAAAGTACTACCAACGATGTTTGAAATATCAATAGCAATTACAACAATATACCAAGAAATATTGACTAAAATTGCATAAATAATAATTTTTGGAAGCATCTTCTTAATGCCGTAGTTGGAAATTCCAACACCAGTTACTTGCGAGAAAATTATTATTGCAATCATAATTACAAAAAATATGTTTGCAATATCTCTAAATGCTACCCAGTGTTTAAATGCTTCTTGCCCCTTTCCAGAATTCGAGAAAAGTTGATCAGACTTAATATTTAAGAAATTTGCTTGCATGAAATTATACAGACCTACAACAACACCAGTCGAACCACGAACAATCGGGCAAACGATCCAACCAATCCATTCAATAGCGCAAGAATTTTTGTCTTTATTGTCTTTATTATTTTGACTATCTGCTATTTTACTATCAACCTTAGATAAAGCGTATTCATTAACACAATTATTAATATCTTGCCCTTTTTTATCTTTACATTTTTCTTTTACAGCCTTCCAGTCTTTATCCGTCATGTTATAATCACCTTTATTATACTCATCGCGGTTTTTTAAACTATTTATAACGCTGTCGACTGTATTTTTAGACTGAATAGATGATTCTTTCTTATCAGATTTTCCACCATCCTTATTACAGATAGTAGCCCCAGGTTCCTGAACCTTTTTATATCCAGAAGGACATTTAAAATCTTTATATTTATCGTTATTTTCCTTTAAAACATAAAGACGATCCAGATCTTTAGTATCTGTAACTAACGTCTGACTACCTCCAACACCAGAGGTATTAACCATACAACCAATCGCATTATATACACCACCGTATTTTGAACAGTTTTTATCATCAATCTTTTCGGCATTAGCTTCATTATTTGAAAATAACCCTAAAAATGTAAAACTAAAAATAGCAACGAAAACTAAAAACCAGACTTTTTTATTTTTCAACCCAACCCAAAATCTTTTCATAATGCTTATATTTAATCACAAAAAAGCAAAAAAATCAATATAGTTATGCTTTTTACCATAAAAAATAGCCTGCAATTCTGCAAGCTACTTTTCGAAAACCCGATTCATGAAAGACTGTGGCTTTTACCAGCCACCGCCTCCGCCTCCGCCAGCGCCTCCGCCAGAGAATCCACCGCCTCCGCCAGAACTACTTGAACTTGGCGCGGAATAACTGTTCATCGCACTATTAAAGCTGTTCAAACTGTTCGAAAATACCATAGCATTAAATGCTGTTGAGCCAACATACCAATCTGGTAGATAATCTTCATCTTGAAATTGTAATTCAAGCACCTTTGCCCAAGATTTCTCTAACCCAAACAACGCCGCCCAAGGTAAAAGTTTTTCATAAAGTTTTACGCGAGAACCACCGAATTCAGTCTGGAATCTTTCAGAATTCTGTAAACTTTGCGAGAACTTTAATCGTTCACTTTCTGCCACCGAAATATAAAGCTTTAAACCTTCAAGATAATTCTTTGCTTCAAAACCTTTACGAGATAGAATTTTTATATTTGAAATAGTAAATATTAAAATCGAAAGTGCGATGGCTACAATGAAAGAATATACAACTACCGCAAACCAAGGTGAAATAGTTGAAATAAAATTAACCAGTATTCCATTTGCAAATAACAATACTACAGATAAAACGATCACTCCGCCAGCAAAAAACTGAGAATTGCTGAAAACTGCCGGCTTTTCTTGAACATAGTAAGGAGTTCTATCAAATGCAGAATTCAAAACTTCCGAAGAAATATCAGAGGCTTGCGTACTGCTCATTTGTTTAGATAAATCAATCTCGGTTTTACTTCTAAAAAATGAGTTTAATAATGAACGCATATCTTGGTTCAAATTATCTCGATTCAATAGCTGAATTTTATAGCTCTTTTTCTCGCCACCCAAAAAGCCCTTTGAGGTTTTTTCAACAATCTGAATATTGCCGTTCACTGCAAAAAATAGCATTGCAGCGGTAAGTTTTTTATTTGATTTTACTAAGTTCCCCGCATCCAAAATATCTAATTCTTTAATTTTTGGTGGCAAATATTGCGGAACAACCGCTTTCGAAACCTTGTTCTTTCTCTTAACTGAATTATATCCTAGAATAACTCGAACAGTAAAAAATAGTGTGATTATAGCTAAAATTAATGCTAAAACTCCAAAGATTATTGTGTTTACATCAATACTACTTGCTTCTGGTTGAGCGAATTTATTATTAAAGTCAATTTCAAATGTTAGGTTCTCGTAAACTTGAACATCTTTTTGCGAGAACTTAAAAAATCCCTCTTCTGGCTTACGTTCAAAAGTATTACACTTTTCAGTTGAACCTTGCACTCCGGCGAAGCATCTCACCGTACCATTAAATTCTTTCAAAACTGATGAATCTAAATTAACTGTTGCGATAACTTCATTAAAAGGCCGTTTCCACTGAGTTCCATTGGTGTTCATAATTAATTTTTGTACACCGCCATCTGTTAATAGCAGATTTTTAAACTGATATTTTAGCTGATAATTATGCCTTCCGTAAACGAAACTTCCGCTTTCACCAATTCGAAATACGATATTCCCATCACTTTCATAAGTTGAATATGAAACTTTTTTGCCATCCATTTCAATTTCAGCTTTGCCATCAAAAATAGCTTTGCCATCAAAAAACCGCGGAATTGCACGCTCGATTCCGTGATTTATGCCATCACGGACAAAATATGTCGAAATATTTTCAGTGATTTCAAGGTTTGTATTTCCTTTTTGGTCGGCGCTAAAATTATATTTTACGTCAAATTTTGAAAAAATAATATTATTGTTTAGACGCTGAAGCTCAGCCAATTCCTCATTACGGTTTCGTCTGCGTCTAGCAAAAGCTTGTTGCTGATTAGAAAAACCGAAAACAAAACTAAAAGCCAAAACTGCCACTAAAAATAGAGGCGTAATTTTGGCTATTTTTCGAAGAAAACTATTTTGTAATTTCATTATCGGTTGTTCCTGCATTTTTGAAATTAATTAAATTCTCAGTTGACATTTTTACCATATTTTGTACGGCAACATCTGTATTAAACGCAACATGTGGAGTAATAATAACATTCGGAAAGTTCGCTAAATCGCGATAAACATCATCCTTAATAATTTTTCCACTCAAATCTTTTCGAATTAGATTCTTTTCATGCTCAAAAACATCAATACCGGCTGCTGAAACTTTTCCGCTCACCAAAGCATCTCGCAAATCTTTGGAGTTAATGTGTCCACCGCGCGCAGTGTTAATAATGACCACTCCATCTTTCATTTTCGAAATACTTTCTGCGTTAATAATATGGCGATTTTCTGGTGTTAGAGGAATATGAAGTGAAATTAAATCACTTTCCGCAAAAACTTCATCTAAACTTTTATATTCCAAAATTTCACGAGCAGAATCATTTTCGAAAGTATCATAAGCAATTATTTTTGCACCAAAAGCTTTAAAAGCCTTTGCGGTTGTTAAGCCAATATGACCCACACCAATAATTCCAATCGTCATTGTATTAAGCTCACGACCCATCAAATTATCTACCGAAAAGTTCTGATTTTTAGCGCGCGAAAGACAAAGTGGGATTTTTCGAATTGTTGCTAGCGCCAGTGCAACAGCAAATTCAGCAATTGCACTTGGCGAATATTGCGGTACGTTCGAAATTTTAATACCGAAACTTTTAGCTTTTTCAAGATCAATTCCATCAAACCCAGCCGTTCGAACGGTAAAATAAGAAATTCCCATTTTCGAAAGAGTTTCCCAGATATCGTTGAGCTCTTCACTTGAAGTATAAGACGAAACCGCGTCAAAACCTTCAGCCAGTTTTACGGTTTCAGTATTTAAGTCTTTTGGAGTTGTAGCATATTCAATACCAAACTGCTCCGCGAATTTTTCGAAATATTGGAGCTCATCTTTTCGTACACTATAAGCAATAATTTTCATACATCAATTATAATGCTTATACTTGTTTTTTTCAAGAGCTGAGATTATTTTACGAATTTTTCAAAAAGTTCTTCTCTTGAAAGCAATTCAACCTCACCATTTGCACGCATTGCAACTTCGAATTTTCCACTTTCAAGCAAACGGTCGGAAATTGTCAACCGATACGGAATACCCATTAATTCGGCATCGGCAAATTTTTGGCCTGGGCGAAGATTGCGGTCGTCAAACAGAACCTCAATTCCCTTTTTCGTAAGTTCATTATAAATTTCTTCTGCTAATTCTTGCGATTTTTCACCAATTTGCACAAGATAAATTTTTGCTGGAGCAATATTTTCTGGCCAAATTAAACCTTTTTCATCACTAAATTTTTCAGCAATAACACCCATTACGCGGGTGATTCCAATTCCGTATGAACCCATCCAAGCAGATTTTCGTTCACCATTTTTGTCAGTGAAATAAAGCCCCATTTCATCAGTTTTTTGCGTGCCAAAATTAAAGATGTTGCCGACTTCAGCAGTTTTAACTTTCTCCAAACCTTCTTTCGAACTAATTTCGCCAGCTTCAATTGCTTGGTCTAAAATTTCTTCATTAAAAGCAAGAGTTTTTTCGCCATCACGCTTCAAATAAACATAATCTTCACCGGCATCGCAAATTGTTTGAAATTCGTGGCTGAATTTTGTAAATGCTCCGCCACTAGCAAATGTCACAAAAGTATCTTCACCCAAACCGAGGCGTTCGAAAATTCGTTCATAAGCTTTTGAAACTTTAGCGTAATATGCTTCCAAATCTTCTTTAGTTTCGTGAATTGAGTATAGATCTTTCATTAAAAATTCTCGACCGCGCATAATTCCACTTTTTGCACGTAGCTCGTTTCGCATTTTATTTTGAAATTGAAAAACCGAAACTGGCAAATCTTTATAAGATTGAACGTGATTCTTAAGCATTTCAACAATTGGTTCTTCATGGCTCCAACCTAATCCAACCTCTGTCTTATCTTTCAGATTGGTTTTAAACCAAACATCAACGACATCATCATTCCAGCGAGTTGTGCGTTCCCAAATTTCACGACGTTGAAGTGTTGTCATTAAAATCTCATTTGCATCGATTTTTTCAAGCTCTTCACGCACAATTTTTTTAATATTTTCTAGCACCTTAAAACCAAGCGGTAAGTAGTCATAAGCACCCGCCATTTCTTTATGCACAAATCCGGCTTTAATTAAAAGTTGCGCATTCTTAGCTTCTTCACCAGATGGAACCGTTTTACTTGTTTTTGTATATAATTTTGATAATCGCATAAAATCTCCTTTTCGAAAAATAAAACTCGGCTGAATTGGCCAACCGAGCTTTAAAAATTAGTTAATTTCTGTAATTTCGTATTTGATTACACCTTTTGGTGTCGTAATATCTACTTCTTCGCCGAGCTTTTTGCCCATAATCTGTTGGCCGATTGGTGATTCATTCGAAATCTTACCCTCAAGGGGGTTTGCCTCAACCGCACCAACCATTGTATATTTCACCTCTTTACCATTTTCTAGGTTTTTTAAACTAACTTGGTTGCCAAGAGACACAACGCCCTTTTCACCACTACCAATAATCACAGCATTTTGCAAAATGTTTTCAATTTCCATAATTCGTGATTCTGCTAAAGCTTGTTTTTTGCGAGCGGCATCATATTCTGAATTTTCACGCAAATCACCAAAATCGCGCGCAGTAGCAACTTCTTCTGAAATTTCTTTACGTTGCGAAATCAAAAGCTCTAGTTCAGCTTCGAGTTCTTTTTTTCCTATTTTTGTAATATTAAATTCTTGTTTCATAAAATAAAAATCCTCTAAATAAGTCTTATAATTATATCAAAGTTTTTAATTCAAGTCAACGCTAAGCTTGAAAGAATTGAATAGTTTGCAAAACATAAAGCAGAAAGAAAGCAATCCCATTTTTAATCATATGAATCACAATCCCCGACCAAATTGTTTGCGTCCATTTTTCGCGAATAAAGCACATCACAACACTCATCACAAATACCGTTATGCCAACATTCATTTGAAAATGCACAAATCCAAAAAGTAAACTCGTTATAAAAATTGCTAGCGGAACATTCACTTTTCGAAGTTGGCCATAAATTATTCCGCGAAAAATTAATTCTTCAAAAACCGGCGCAATCACAACGACTGAAATAAAAGCTAGCAAAAATTGCCAAGAATGAATCATCCCGCTACGTTGAAAAACTAAATCTTGAACTTGCAATTTATCAAAATGAAGAATATTCGGCAAAAATTCTAGCAAAACGCCAGAAACAATCATCGATGCTAAAAAGCCCAAAATTGCCAAACCTAAATCTTGCCAAGTAATCACACCTTTTAAAGCTATGTCGTCTTTCGAAATCTTCTGCTTGAAAAGTTTGGTCGGGATAAAATACACCATCGCAAGCATTAATCCAAGAAATAACGCTGAATAAATTGTAGTAGTAATTGTGTTCGAAGCTGCATTTCGATAGCCCACATCATTATTCCAAAAAATCAAAGCGAGAGAAAGCCGAATTATTACAGCCGCAAAATAACTTGCTGCAAAATATGATAAAATTGGCAGAATTATCCAAAAAATAATTTTTAAAGGCTTTTTCGAAAGCATTTTTTCATTCTTTTTTTGAAGTTTTAAAAATATATTTTTAAATTTATTCTTCATTTTTAACCTCTAAAAATCTTTGTAAAATCTAGAAAAATAATCAAAAGCGAAAGCCCCATCAAAAACATAAAACTCCAGCCGTTAATATTTTCTTCGGTCTCTTTTGAGAGTGGCTTTTTGAGCAAAATTCGAAAAATGAAAGTCATTAGCCAACGACCGCCATCAAGCGCAGGAATTGGCAGAACGTTCATACACGCTAAACTAATTGAAATAATTGCAGTCAACATTAAGATCATATCAGGCCCCATTGAAATGATGTTTGGAAAGATTCCGCCAATCACTAAAATTGGCCCAGAAACACTTTCGCCTGCTTTCGAAAGCTGAGAATTTGCTTTCTGCTGTGATTGCTGATTCGGAATTATTTTTTTGAAAACTCCGCCAAAAAAGTTCACAAAAAGTTCGCCAACGCCTTTAAAAGTTTCACCCGTAAATTGAATTGTTGTGCCAAGCCCAACAATCGGTGCACTCCAAGTTGCATGAATTTTTTGTATTCCATCAGTCAAAAATGCGCCCAAAAAACCATTCTTATTATTTTCGTTTAGCTTAACATCTTTTGAAAAAAATTGATTGCCACGCTGAATTTTTAAATTCACGCTTTTGCCAGCATTACTACGCAAATCTTCTTTAACGGCGGCAGAATTGTCAACTTTTTTACCATTAAATTCCAAAATTACGTCTTTTTTTTGCAAACCAGCTTTTTGTGCAGGCGAATCATTTGAAACCTGCGAAACTTGCACACCACCACCAGAAATTCGAGCATCAGAACTCAAATAAAACTGATTCGAAATTAACTTTGGCATTCCAAAAATCGATAGAATCGTAAAAATAACAAAAGCAACTAGCCAATTCATTGCAACGCCGGCAAATAAAATTTGAGTTTTTGCCCAAAAACTTGCCGCACCGTAATCACCTTTTTTCGAATCTGAATCGTGCTCCCCTTTCAGCCGAACAAAACCACCGAGTGGAATCGCACCGATCGAAATTTTTGTACTTTTTGGTAGAATTTTGTTAGTTTTTGCTCTAAAACTTTTAATTCTTGGCGGAAAACCGATTGCGTACTCTTTAAGTTTTACACCGTTTTTCTTAGCTGCAAGCGCATGACCAAGCTCATGCACTGCAACCAAAAAAGTTAGCGAAATTAAACCAATAATTATTCCAAAAATTAAATTCAAAATCTCCATTCTACCCTTTCGAAATTCCTTAAATTACCTTTTGCCGGCACAACTTTGTGTGCTAGCAAAAAACAATTTAAATTGTGAGAATTTCTTTCTCTTTTTCTTTAAAAATTACATCAATTTGTGTGCTAAAATCTTTAATTTCAGCATCAATTTCTTTTTCAATTCGCTTCAAATCGTCTTCTGTTAAAGCTTTTTCATCTTTAAGTTTCTTGGCGTGTTTTAAAGCATCTTGGCGAATATTTCGAAGCGTAATTTTTGCGCTTTCAACTTTTTCTGAAGTTTGTTTTACTATTTGCTTACGACGTTCCTCTGTTAGAGGTGGAACTGGCACACGAACAACGCGGCCATCATCACTTGGGTTGAATCCAAGGCTTTGATCGTTGCGAATTGCAGCCGAAATTGCTGAAATATTATTCGCATCAAATGGTGTAATTAAAATCATCCCTGCTTCTGGTGCGGTCATATTTGAAACTTGATTTAATGGCATTTTTGCGCCATAAACTTCAACCATAACACTATCAAGCATTGAAGGATGCGCTCGACCCGTTCGAACCTTCTTCATTTCACCCTTAAAATGCTCAACGGCTTCAGTCATTTTTAATTTAAATTCATCTGTATCAAACATAACCCCATTATATCATACATTACTATTATTATTCAAATTGACTTTTAAGAGTTTTTATGCTATAATACTAGTTATAGCTTTTTAGAAAGCTAAAAAATAAAAAGGAGGTGCCAAAATGGCACTAGTATCAATCGCCTTATCCAAATCAATGTTTGAAAAAAGCCATCCGCATATTAAAGGATTTGTTCTTTCCTATAATCCAACAGAAGAAAAAACGTCTCGTATGTTGATTAAGAAATTTCTTGAGAGACATGCGGGAGACAAGCTTCTTATCTTTGCAGATAAAGAAAAAGACAAACTCGGGAACTTGCTCATCTTAAAGGATGAGTGCAATAAAGCAGGAATCGAATTAAATGTTTCGCTTTATTGTAAAAATACAAATCCTGAAGATGAGGAATATGGCTCATATTTTTTCAGAGAGGTAGATCTTGATTTGAGCGAAGAGCTTGAAAATATGATTATTTGGTAGGCAGTACATTTCACTCCCCCGCAACAAACTGCGGGGCTTTTCTTGACTAAAATTATAAAAAATGTTAAAATATTAAAACTAAAAAATGGAGGTGGCAAATGAGCCAAGAACTTTTCCCTAACCAAACTGATTTAATTGATAGATTTGGCGTGTTGCAAATTAAACTTTCTGACCGCGGTCGAAGACATCGAGAATTTATTCATATTTTTGATAAAAATTCTCGCTTTTCGAAAGTCAGAGATGCTGAGATTCTTTCAAAGAAAATACACAAAATAAATTTTAACTCAAAGAATACCATCCGTGATATTGAGTGCTACAGTGAGTCTAAAGACTCAAACTATCAGCGTAAAATTTTGATTGACTTTTGTGAACGACACAAGATAGATCTCCTCCTTCATATTGGAGAAGGAAATTCTCGTGGTAGATATAAAACACAAGTTTTCATTTTTTCGGTTTAGTTTCAATCTCGCTACGGCGAGATTTTATTCTTCTTGTGCAAAATTTTTACTCAAAATTTGAATTTCATTTTTAAGTGAATCAAGTTCTTCCTCGAGTTTTTCGGCTTTCGAAATCGCTTCTTTATATTTTTCAAAAACCTCTTCAAGAGGAATTTCACCACTTTCAATTTTTATTAGAATCTCATCAATTTCAGCCATTTTTTTACTAATTTCGTTCGACATTTTTTACCTCCGCCGTTATTTTTTTATCAATTGTTTGAATCATAATTTCTTCACCAGCCGCCAATTTTCCACTTACTAAAGCATAACCTTTCGAAAGTATGTTTTGTGGATTGTAACTTTCCAAAATTCGCTTTTTGGCTTGAATTTCTCTTTGCTGTTCAAAAATATTATTCAAAATTAGATCTTTCATTTTATAAATCTTTTGATGGTTTTCAATTTTTAATTCATCAATCTTTGAAAGAATAAAATCGTTTGTGTGCAAAATTTTTGAACATAAAAATCTCATTTCGTCAAATTTATTCGGTGTTAAAAATTGCGCAACATTACTCGGTGTTGAAGCCGCAAAATCTGCCGCTAAATCACACAAACTTTCATCAATTTCGTGGCCAATTCCTGTAATAATTGGCACGCGAGAAGCAGCGATCGCACGAACTAATTTTTCATCATTAAAAACCGCCAAATCATCGGCACTTCCACCACCGCGAATAATAGTAATCACATCTGGCAATTCACTTTGCGAATTGAAAAAATCAATTGCTCGAATAATCTGGTCGCTCGCAGAGATTCCCTGCACCTGCGTATGCGCAACAGTAATTTCTAACCCACCCCAACGCTCATTAATAATCTTAATAAAGTCAGCATAACCCGCCGCCTGAATGCTCGAAATCACCGCAATTTTTTGAGGATTTCGCGGAATTTCACGTTTGCGGCTTTCATCAAATAAGCCCTCTTTTGTTAACTTTTCCTTTAAAATTTCGAAAGATTTTTTGAGGCTCCCTTCACCTTTTGGTATGATTTTCTCAATTGTTAGGCTGAATTTTCCCCAATTTGTGAGTTTTGGCTTTGCTTGCACAACAACTTTCATTCCATCTTCGAGCGGAAATCGCATTTGCCAAACCGTCATAAAGCAACCAAGAACCGAGTCTTCATCTTTCAAATCAAAAAAAACGAACTTGTTGTGATTCACCTTAAAGCTTGAAATTTCACCTTCAATCAGAACGCTCGGAAAACTCTTTTCGAAAATATCATTGCTAGTTGCAACAAAATCTGAAACGCTATAAATTACCTCGTGCGGTTGAGGTTTTTTTATTTCAAAATTTAACAACTCTTCGAATTCATCAAAATCCATATAAAACCATTATAGCACATTTTAAGCATAAAAAATAACCGCCTTGAAGCGATTATTTTTCGAATATTTTAGAAAATTCCTGGTTCAATTCTTGAATTTGTGATTTTTCACCGCCAGAAACTGCACCTAAAATCCAAGTATTTGCATCAATAAATTCTTTCGCAACTTTAAAAATTTGCTCGCGAGAAATCTGCTTAATAAATTTTGGCTGAGATTTATAATCTCGAAGATGTCCATCCCAAAAATATCGAGAAGCATAGAATCCCGCCGTTGAAGCTACTGTTTGCCCGCCCATTTGAAACGAGCCAAGAGAATAGCTCTTCATAGCGTCTAGTTCTTCTTCGGTAATTTCTTCATTTAGAACCTTTTTGAGTTCTGAAACAATTAGTTCAAAAAGCTCTTTAGCGGTTCCATAATTAGTCTGCCCTTCGAAATCCCAAGAAGAATCTTTCGGACCACGTGAAGCGCCAGAATAAATACCATAAGTTAAACCGCGTTTGCGAGCTTGGCCAAGGATTCGAGCGTGCATTGTGCCAGTTAAAATATGATTCAAAGCGTGCATTGCATCCATTTCAGATGTTGTAAGTTTTCGCGGAAGCAAAAGCGAAATACCAAAACTTATATTTTTCAAATCTGGGCGATGAATAAAAATTGGCTCTTTTGGTTTTTTCATTTCGTCAGTGATGATTTCGAAACGCTTACCTCTTTCAAGCGGTAAATTTTCAAAGCCTTCAAGAATTTTATTTTTGCGAGTTGGTGTTATTTTTCCAGCAATTACAAAACGCAGATTATCGGTTGTGTGCGTGCGTTTATGATGCTCGCAAATATCTTCAAGCGTGATATTATCAATCGTTTTAAGCCGCTCTTCATAAGTTAAAACCTTTTCTCCAAATTCCTGTTGAATTTTTGGCCAAAGAAGGCGCGCATTATTATTCAAATAACCTGTAAGCTCATTTCGAACGTTTCCCTTTTCAGCTTTAAACTCAAATTCATTAAATTTAGGCTGACCAATTGATAGGAGTTGAAGTTCAAAAATCCTATCCCACTCAAAATCGGCGCAATCTGCCACATAGTTCATACTCATATCTGAAGTGGAAGCGTTGTGATAGGCGCCATTTTTAGTGAATTCAGCTTCAAATTCATGCTCGCTGGCAAATTTTGCATTCGCACCGAAAGCCATATGTTCCATAATATGAGCGGTTTCATAAATTTTTGGACTTTTTGTATAACGTGAACCAGCCCGAAACTGAAATTGAAAACTCATCACCGTTGCATCTGGAACATTTACAAGAAGGCCACGTACGCCATTTTTCAGACGTACTTCTTCAACGGTGTGCCGCATTTATTTACGACCCTTCTTCTTGTTTTGACGTTGAGCTTTTTTGGCTTTTCGTGCGTTATTTTTCTTAGCATTTTCACTATTTTTCGAAGACGCCTTTTTAGCTTTCGAAAAGTCTCCATCTCGGTTTTTTTCGCCAGATTGAACTTCATTAACGCCTTTCTCAACTGAATTTTCAGCAAGACGGGTGAGTTCGGTATCATGATCTTCTTCTTGACGAACGGCGGCATCATTCGGTGTAATTCGAGTTAGAATTCGAATCGTTTCATCACGCAAAGTATTTTGCAAACCATCAAACAATTTTTGCGACTCAGCACGATATTCAACCAATGGATCACGCTGTCCAACACTTCGCCAATGGATTCCTTCGCGCAAGAAATTCATATTTTCAAGATGGTTCATCCAAAGCGTATCAAGAATTTGCATATAAACTTCACGTTCAACTTTTTGAAACGCTTCTTTACCGATTTCATATTCTTTATCTTGGTAAAGCTCTTCGGCAATATGTTTTGCCAATTTGATGCGTTTTTTATCGTTCGAAATTCGACCAAGTGCTTCAACTTTTTCTTCTTCGATCGGGAAGATTTCAATAAAATTCGAAACAAATTTTTCATTATTTTTTGAAGGAAGTTCAGCGAGTTCTTCTGCTTTAGAAATAAACAAAGCCTTAATCTCATCTGTAATATCTTCGCCTTCAAGAATTTTTCGGCGCATTGTATAGACAACTTTTCGGTGACGATTAATTACGTTGTCATATTGAACAACATTTTTACGCGTATCGAAATTGAAGCCTTCAACACGTTTTTGAGCGTTTTCAAGAGTTTTCGAAACAGATTTATGCTGAATTGGCATATCTTCTGGCACACCGAGTCTATCCATCAACATTGCAATTCGTTCACCTTGGAAAATTCGCATCAAATCATCTTCAGTTGAAACATAAAATTGTGTTTCACCAGGGTCGCCCTGACGACCACCACGACCACGGAACTGATTATCGATTCGGCGAGATTCATGGCGCTCTGAACCAATCACGACCAATCCGCCCAATTCTTTTACGCCTTTACCAAGCTTAATATCGGTTCCACGACCAGCAATATTTGTTGCGAGCGTAATTGCGCCTTTTTCGCCAGCCTTAGCAACAATTGAAGCCTCATGCTCATTATTTTTAGCGTTCAAAAGGTTATATTTAATTCCTTCTTGATCAAGATATTTCGCAATTTGCTCGTTCTTTTCAATTGAACCTGAGCCAACCAAAACTGGGCGACCCTGTGCATGATATTCTTTAATTGCTTCCGCAACGGCTTTAAGTTTTGCCTTTTCGGTTTTAAAGATTAAGTCTTCTTTATCATCACGAATGACTGGTTTATTCGAAGGAATTTGTACAACTTCTAAAGAATAAATTTGCTGAAATTCTTCGGCCTCAGTGAAAGCAGTTCCAGTCATACCAGAAAGCTTATTATAAAGGCGGAAGAAATTCTGGAACGAAATTGTTGCCAAAGTCATTGATTCTTGAAGAACAGGTACTTTTTCTTTGGCTTCAATAGCTTGGTGTAAGCCTTCATTATATCGACGACCGTTCATTAAACGACCAGTGTGTTCATCAACAATAATCACCTCACCATCATTTGTCACAACATAATCTTTGTCACGTTTGAAGAGGGTTTCAGCACGCAAAGCTTGCTCAACATGGTAAACTGCACGAGAATGTTCTGGCGTGTAAAGATTCTTCATATTGAGAAGTTTTTCGATTTTGTCAATTCCAGATTCAGTCAATGCTACACTTCGGCGTTTTTCATCAACTTCATAGTCTTCTTTCGAAAGCTGCGAAATAACTTGTGCAAACTGAATATAGCTTTCTGGGTTTTCAGCCGCAGGAGCAGAGATGATTAACGGAGTTCGAGCTTCATCGATTAAGATAGAATCAACCTCATCGACGATCGCAAAGTTAAGCTCACGCTGGCGCAAAAGTTCAACTTCATTCACCATGTTGTCACGCAAATAATCAAAGCCAAATTCATTATTTGTTCCATAGGTGATATCCGCAGCATAAGCCTCTTTTCGAGTTGCTGGGCGAAGCTTTCGCATATTTTCGTCTTCATGCTCTTCGTTGTCATATTCTGGATCAAAAATAAAGCTTGCTTCATTAATAATTACACCAACCGAAAGGCCAAGAAAATCATATAAATTTCCCATCCAAGATGCATCGCGCTGAGCAAGATAATCGTTCACGGTTACAACATGAACGCCTTTTCCTTCCATTGCGTTCAGAGAAACCGGCAAAGTTGCCACTAAAGTTTTACCTTCACCAGTTTTCATTTCTGCAACTTTTCCTTCATGAAGAACCATTCCACCGATCAACTGAACATCAAAATGGCGCATTCCAAGCACACGAGTTGAAGCTTCACGCACAAGTGCAAAAACATCTGGTAGAATATCATCCAAATCTTTTTTCGAAAGGCTTTTTTTGAGTTTTTCGAAAGTTTCTTTGAGCTTTTCGTCGCTCATTTTTTCATATTTTTCGCTCAAATCGTTGATTTCATCAACTTTTCGTTGCAGTCGGCGCAAAATCTTTTTTTGCGGGTCACCAAAAACAGTAGTTAAAAGTTTATCAACTTTATTTTCTTCTACCATTACATTTTTTTTCTTCGCAGTTTTTTTAGACATTTCCCTCTCCATTAAAAACAGTATAAAATCTATTACAATTTTACCATAATTTTAACATTAAAAAAAGCCCTTTAAGGGACTTTTTATTTTAAAACCGTATCGGTAGCACTGGTAAAAGCTTCAATCACTTCATCTCTTAGTATTTCATACTTTTTGGTGAATACTTCAAGACTTCTTAAAGCTTTTTCATATTCGAGAACTTTCGCTCCTAGTTCTCGAATTTTTTGTGCATCGCTTGATAATGCTGAAAGCGGAAGAAGGATTTTATCATCAACCAGAGCTTCAACCTCAAAAGCTTCAGCCCAATCTTCCTCCTCATCGTCATTCGAAATGAGCAACTCTTTCTTCACTGGATCAAAATCAATGGTCTTGATTTTAACAATCGGCATTTTACCTTTAACAGTTACAATTTCATAAATCACAATTGTATCAATTCCCTCAGTATTCTTAGATACAGAGGCAAATCGCCGACCATATTTTTCGAATAAGTCTTTAATTATTAATTCGCCATTACCATTCATAGCTAAGATCTCCTTTATTGACTTGATAGCAAAATTGAGGAATAAATTCTAAAAGCAATTCACTTAGATATAGAATATCATCAGGATCACCTTTACCTGCAAGAGAATTGCAATAAGCTAATAATGCGGCATCCTTTATTTCGAAAAGGCCATCAACCCATCGCTCTTGCCCCTCAACTACAAAATGACGATATTTTTGGAGACATTCTTCAACCGTCATATTCGGAAGGCTATCCCCACTTTTAATCTTAACCTCGCATGGTTTAATATCTACAATACAACCGAACAATTTCTCAAATTCAGGGAAGTTCCCGTTTCGATAAATATTAATTTGAATACCAATCTCTGGAACAATTTTTTCTCCTTCTTTGCTATAAAAAGAGATTTCATAATTAGTTGATTTTTCGTTGACTTCACGAGCAATCGCGGCCAAACCCAGACTTTTGGATTTTTTCAGTGCTTTACGTAAAAGTTCTTGCTGCCTATTTATGTGTTTATTCATATTTTCACCCCCCACAAAAATTTTAAAATAGCAATAACTTAATTATATCATATTTTATTTAAAAAGCAAAATCTCCGCAAAAAATGCAGAGATTTTAATATTTTTCGAAAATTTTAGCCTCGTTTTAGAGAACGCTTGAATTTCGCCATAATTCCAGATTTGCCAAGGCGTGGATTTTTCTCAGTTTTATAACGGCGAATTTGCCCGTCAAGCTTAGCTTCAACAATATCAATTGCCGCTAAAACATTTGAGCTTTGATCTTTGGCAACAAGGGTTTTGTCTGGTACGTTAATAACCACCTCAACCTCATATTTATTATCGTGAGTACCATTGATTTGCGAAATTACCACGCGAGCTGAAGCTGATTTTTTAGCGTGCCGTGGCAAGTATTTATCTAATTTACCAATGTGTTTTTCTGCATATTTTTTGGTTGTTTCGTCAATTTCGTATTTATTTCCTGTAATTTCAATCTGTGAGATCATATATAATCCTTTTTTGTTAGTTTATAGCTCTATATTAGCATAATCATTTTATTTTGTCAAGAAAAAAGCCCGCCTTTACTGCGAGCTATTTTTTAATTGCCTTAATCTTACCAGGCTGAAAGCCAGACCATTTATCGTAATCTGTTATGACAACTGGAATAGCGGCAAAACCTAATTCATCCTTAATATAATCTAAAAGGTCAGGGTTTTTGTCAAGATCTACTTCTTGATATTCAATTCTCATTGCATCCAGAACACGCTTAGTCATTTTACATTGTGTACAATCTTTTTTAGTGTAAACTACTATAGCCATTTTAATCACCTCTTTCTATTTTGGCTATATTTACATTATAACATAAGTAAATAAAAAAGCACTACATTTAGTGTTGTAAAATTTACAAAACGCTATATTTAGTGCTTATTTTATTTTTTAGATTCGTTCGCGATTATTCATATATGGTTGAAGGACTTTTGGTAAGACAAGATCTTCCCCATCTTGGAAATTTTCAATTGCTGCAACCAAACAGCGCGCAAGCGAAACAGCTGTTCCATTCAAAGTGTGAACAACTTGCAATTCACCATTTTCGCGACGCACACGAATATTCAAATTTCGTGCTTGATAGTCGGTGCAGTTTGAGCAACTTGTAATTTCACGATAGCTGCCATCAACTGGGCTCCAATACTCAATGTCATATTTCTTCGAAGCTGGCGCGCCCAAATCACCGCTAGCAATATTAATTACACGGTAAGAAATACCAAGCTCTTGATAAATTTCTTCTTCAACTGCCAAAATTTTTTCATGAATTTCAGCACTTTGCTCGGGTAAAGTGTAAGCATACATTTCGAGCTTATTAAACTGATGAACTCGGAAAAGCCCACGCGTATGCTTACCGTAAGTTCCCGCTTCTTTTCGATAACAAGGAGAATATCCAGCATAAAAAATTGGCAAATCTTTTTCATTCAAAATCTCACCGGCATGAAAACCAGTTAACGACATTTCGGCAGTTGCAATCAAGCTTAAATCTTCACCTTCAATAAAATATTCATCGCTCTGCTCGCTTGATCGTGGCGCGAAACCAGTTCCCACGGCAACTTCACCATTCACCATATGCGGAACAGTCATAAAATTAAAACCTTTCGAAATCAATTTATTCAAAGCAAACTGATAAATCGCATTTTCAAGAAGTGCTAAATCACCTTTTAAGAAATAGAATTTTGTTCCAGCAACTTTTGATCCACGCTCAAAATCAACCCAACCTTTTTTGTTCGCAAAATCTAAGTGATCTTCAGCATCTTTACGGCTTTCGAAAAGTTCTTCGCCCCAAGTTTTAACTAAGTCGTCTTCACCTTCTTCACCAATTGGCACATCTGACTGAAGAATGTTTGGAATACCCTTTAGAGCATTCGAAAGTTTTTCATCAAGTTCGCGATAAGTTTTTTCAAGCTCGGCGAGTTCTTCTTTGATTTTCTTGCCTTCTGTAATCTGTTCATTGCTTGGCTTTCCACCAGAGTTTTTCATTGAGGCTGCAATTTGGTTACGACGAGTTCGAAGTTCGTCAATTTGAGCCGTAAGAGCTTTTCTTTCGTCGTCGAGCGAAATTACAGCTTGAACATCAGCATTTTTATAACCTTTATTCAACGCATCTTTTTGCACACGCTCGGCATTTTCACGAATAAATCTAATATCTAACATAGAACAATTATACTACAGTTTCATAAAAATTTTAACCCCTTTTTAGCTTGACTTTATTGATATAAAATTGTATAATATGTAAGTATAGTTCTTTAAAAACTTTGCAAAAAATCCAGGAGGAATTTTTTATGGAAAAAGGTAAATTTGTCGGACCGTTACTTAGCAAGGCTAAACTAGAAAAACTACAAGAAGAATACTCAATAATCTTGTTTAAAATTATTGAGTATATCACAAAAAACCTCGGCCAGTCGATTGAACGGCAGGTTATTTCAGCGGAGTGCTATAAATTTTGGAGAAAGTATTCCACAAAAATTAGTATTCCGAAGGAAATAGCAATTAAAATAGGTTATGGAAATAATAAATTTATTGAGGTTCGAGGAATCGTCAATAGGAAGTTTCATATTTATGAAGAATATGAAACTGAAAAAGATAATAAAAAACAAATTGTCTTTTTGATAGAGCCAAAAATGGTTTCGAAACCTGATAAGCCAAGTCAAAACGGTAAAGTTAATCTCTATCATAAAGCAATATTGGAAGAAATCAAGAAGTATCTTCGAAAACTTCCTAAAGATGAATACGATGATCTTTGCGAGAAAATTCATATTGATGAGACAATTGAAATTCCAATTGTTTTACCAGAGAATATTCATCCGTCATCCTTATATAGATATCTAAAGAGACAGAAGACAGTATTTAAAAATATTACTAGTTTTAGGAGACCTCATCTTAACAGTGAGGCTCGAAAGAAAGGCTACAACTTATACGTCAAAGTGACCGGACTGGATTTCTAATTCTCAAGCTCCAATTTAAAATTTGGGGCTTTTTAATTGACTTTCATTTTTAAAAGTGTTATAATTAAGTTATCACTATTCCCTTTTGGGATGCACATTTAAAGGAGGAAACCGCCTATGGCTACAACAATCTTAACAAATGCAGAATTGATCGAAAACGCTCGAGCTGCTTCTTCGAAAGCTTATCATGATGAGCTTTCACAGAAGATTCGCGAAGTTTTTGCAGGATTAAGCGAACAAGAGGTTGAAAATGCTTTAGCAACGTGCTCTGTTGGTAAGAGCTATACTATTGAGATACTCGTTAGTGATATTTTCGAAAAAAAATATCACTATGATATCAACAATACATTAAGGATGAGCTCACTGTTCGATGTTGTTAAAGGAATTGATTTTTTAGAAAGCAATAATACAAATCTTGTAAATGCAAGGATTTGGCTCCGGGGTGATATTCGCAAATTTTTAAATCACAAACACCATAAATCATAGTGCTGCGGTCAACACGCCTCGCCAAAATGGCGGGGTTTTTCTATTGACTTTTTTATTTTTTTATGTTATTATAGTCATGTTTTAAAGCAAAAAACAAAAAGGAATCAAATGAAACAAAAAAAGATTAAAAAAGTAATTGAATACTTTGACCCAATTTTTAAAAAGAATTTTAAATTAAAAATTGAAAAAAATAACAAAGAAATAAAAATTGAGCTGCCTAACGAAAAAAACTTCTTTCGTGGAGTGAGCTTTAGTGAAAATGTTAGCCTAAAAAAGCTTGCAAATGGAAATTGGATCAAAACTTTGCATGCAAAATTTGGTGAAGGCGCAGAAGAAATGTTCGGCGTAAATGAAATCAACGAAGAAAGCGAGTTAGAATCTCGCGACGTGCGAATCATCGCCTTTATCGAAAAGAGTTTAGCTTAATATAATCATGGCGACAACAATAAAAGACCTCTTAAATCTTAGTGAAAGAGGTCTTTTATCTTATATATTACATTTAATAGTTTTTTCTAATAACAATTATAGAAATTACAGAAAGTGCAGCACCACCCATGAAAAGTAAATTCTTAATAAAATTATTTTCGAAACCTGTGTTTGGTGCACTAATATTTTCTTTTGGTTTTTTCTCTTCTTTTACTGGGCTCGAAGGTTTTTCAGGTGCAGGAACGCTTTTCTTTTTATAAACAAACGTTACAATCTTTACACCTTCTTCAACTTTTCCAGTTTTAGGCGATGAGTTTTTAAGCAGTTCCGCTTTTTCGAATCCTTCGAATTGCTTTTCTTCAGCATTATAGTCTGTGCCCACTTGAACTTTATTTGATAATAAAACTTCAGGAGCAAGGCTCACACCATTCTCATCTTGATAGCGTACAATCACAGATCCACGCTTTTTGATATCTGCGTAAGATTTCATTTTTGTGCCGTTTATAACACCCGCTACAGTCTTGTCTAGAGAAAAATATTTATTATCACCTCGGTAAATTTCTGTGGTTGCAGAAATTGGATTTAATTTCCCTTCGCTATAGTTAACTGTTTTTTCGCTAGTATCTAAAATAGTTAATCTTGGCATAAATTGATAAAAAGCTTTATCATCAGCAATCTCTACGATCTGGTATACTAACTCATGGCTTGAATTTTTTATAACTTTATACTTTAAGTTTACACCAGTTTTGAGCAAGACGCCTTTTGAAGTAGCATTATCACCATAGTTAGAATATAGTTCTTGAGTATTTGCAGTACCAACTGCCCCCTCTTTCGGATTCAATTTCGTATCAAACGCAACACCAGAAGACTCAGGTAATTTCATCTTAACAATGTCGCCTGGTTTAATGTGCTTTGGATTATTTTTGTCAGATTGTCGTATTCCAAAATCGAAAATATTTCCATCTACATTTTCACCGTCTTTACTGCTAGCTAGAAAAGTATTTATCCTAAAATCAACCTCAGGAGAAATCCTATCTACACCACTAATCGTTCCGGTTTTATGCGCAATCTCTTTATTATTTACTTTTACAGAATGCTCAATATTATATTTATGGTTAACCCAAGCAGCATAATTATAAGCTACAATATCTATCGATAACTCCATATTGGAGAATTTTTTAGCCTGATCATTGAAAATTAACCTATATTCTGAATCTCTAGCAGTACTCTTTTCTGGAATGATATTTTCTGCTTCAGGATGCCCCTTAATTGATCTTCTAGAAAATTCACTAACGTTATTTTTAGCTTTGATAAACTTCATCTTGCCGATAATTGTATCTTTGTAACGAATATCTCTATCTTCCAGCCAAGCATCGTTAAGACTCTCAAATCTAAGATCAACATAGTCACCAGTATTAATATTCTGCCCGTTTTTAATATTTATATTAACCTTAGTATTAGTCCGATTATACGTACCACCTGATTCGACTTCTTTAATTTCACCCGTTGCATCAACATCAATTCTCTTTGCTGTATCAGCAAATGCAGGTTGAGCTAAAAATAAAGCACAAACAGCGCCCAGAAAAGCATAAACTGCTATTTTATTCTTAAACATTTTTCTCCCTTTATTTTTATTACTTATGCTTAAAATTATAACTGTTTATGTATAAAAAGTCAAGACTTAAAAAATCACAAAAATAAAACTCCACCGTTAGTGGTAGAGTCTTATTGTAAAAAAATATTTATTATTCGTTAACACCGAGTTCGATGCGTGAGAATTGTCGCACAACGATATTTTCACCAAGTTTTGCAACAGTTTCTTTCAAGAATTGCTCAACAGATTTGCTGTCATCCATAATGTAAGTTTGTGAAAGTAGAACTTTTTCCGCAAAGTATTTTTTCACTTGACCATCAACAATTTTAGCAGCAATTTCAGCTGGTTTTCCTTCTTTCGAAACTCGCTCTTCAGCTTCAGCTTTAACGCGAGCAATTTCTTCAGCTGGAATATCAGCCTCAGTAGCGTAAACTGGTGCCATAGCAGCAATTTGCATAGCGATTTGGTGTGCGAAGTTTTTGAAATCTTCAGTTCGTGCAACGAAATCAGTTTCACAGTTAACTTCAACAATTACACCGATTCGGCCACCGTGAACGTAAGCCTCAACTAAACCTTCACGAGCTTCGCGGTCACCTTTTTTCTCAGCTTTTGTTAGACCTTTTTTGCGAAGAGCTTCAAGCGCTTTGTCGAAATCACCTTCAGCTTCAACAAGGGCTTTTTTGGCATCGGTCAAGCCAAGACCTGTCAATTCTTTAAGTTTCTTAATTTCTTCAATAGAAACAGCCATTTTTATCCTTTCGAATTTAAGAATTATTTATCAGTTTTAGCTTCTTTGATAGCTTCGATCACATAATCCAAAAGCAATTTAACACCTTTAATAGCGTCGTCATTGGCTGGAATTACGTAATCAATTCCTTCTGGGTTCACATTTGTATCAACAATTGCAACCACTGGAATATTCAAAGTTTTAGCTTCACGAATTGCGTTTGCGTCAGCGATTGCATCAGTTACAAACAAAATTCCTGGGCGGCCCATCAAATCTTTGATTCCACCATATTTTGTGTTTAAAGCCTCAATTTCTTCAGCATATCGTTGAACTTCAAGTTTCGAGTATCGTTTTGCAAGTTCACCGCTGTCCATTCGTTTTTCAAGAGTTTTTAGTTTCTTGATTTGTTGATTTACAGTTGCTGAGTTTGTGAGCATTCCACCAACCCATCGTTCAACAACATATGGTTGTTTTACGCTTTCAGCAGCTTCACGAACAGCTTCTTTAACTTGTTTTTTAGTTCCAACAAAAAGAACTTTTCGGCCAGATTCAACAGCTTTAGTGATAGCTGGAAGAGCCTTTTCAAGACCTTCAACAGTTTTAGTTAGATCGATAATGTGGCTATCTTGACGCTTGCTGTGAATGTATGGCGCCATTTTTGGGTGCCAGCGTGAAGTTTTGTGACCAAAATGAACGCCAGCTTCAAGCAACTGCTTGATATCAACTTTTACAGACATTTTAACTCCTTTGTCTTCATTTTTGGGGATAATTTCGAAAAACTATCGAAAGGAATTCTCCCAAAAATTGTTTCATTAATTTATATTACTGTTTAATTTTATCATAAAAAAATATATAAATCAAGAAAACCGCCAACAAATACGGTTTTATTATTGAAACACTAAATTCGTTTATTAACGAATAAAGAAGATATTGTGAGAAGTATTGCCCAAGAAACAAAGATGATCGCTAATTTAGCATCTCCTGCTAAAAATCCAGTTGAGGGAGCTAACAGTGAAGCCGGCAGAGATTGCTTTTCTAACTCAGGGCTCCTAATAATAGGCTTTTCGATAGTATTCTTATCAGTTTCTTTTCGTACATTACCCTTATCTCCTTTCGGAGCTGGTATTTTAGCTTCAATTTGTGATAGCAACTCATCAGCCAGAGCTGTCAATATACTAGAAAAATCCTGCCTTAGAGCAAAATCTTCGCCATATTGTTGGTCCATTTCGGTAATAAATTTTTCAACTTCATCCTTAATAACTGCAGCTTGCTCGTAGGATTTTTCAATACCTTTTTCATCAAGAACTTTATCTTTTCTATCTATAATTTTAGTTATAAATTCACTTTCTTTATCCAAAGCATCAATAGTACGTTCGACTCTAGACTGAAGCTTTGTAAGTTCTTCAGATTTCTGGTAATTTTGGTCTCCGTTTTTAACCTGTTCATTCATCTTGTTGATCTCAGCATTAACTATCTTATTTATATTTTCGAAATAAATAGTTTTCTCTTCTAACGCAGCAAGATATCTCTTAGCTTGAACTTCGGCCATATTACGTAAATTATTATCTTTATTTTTGATAGCTTTAGAAACTTTTTCCTCAAAAGTAGCCAAGAAACCGCTATGGCTATTAAGATATAAAGAATTTTCATCAATTTTATCCTTCAAGTCTTGAATAGGGTTCTTGGCAAATGTTCTTGCTCCTGTAAAAAAGCTAAACATAGCAATAAGCAAAAATCCAATTATTATTTTTTTATACATAAAACTCCTTTTACTACTTTTTAAGTATATATTATTTGCCTTGATAATACAAGCTAACCTTAACCATCTTCGAAATATATTCAAAAAAGAAAAGAGGCTTTCGCCTCTTTTCCGCCATCTCTAGCTATTAAAAGCTAGAGCTTTTTTCGAATAATAACTGCACTACTGATCAAAGTTAAAATAATATAATTTAACGCAAGTAATGCATTAGGATTCTGTCTTTCTACACCAGTATTTGGAGCCGCAAGACCTTTAAAGTTAAGTTTTGCAATTTGCTTATCAACTTTACCGAATCGTTCATTCAAATTATTTTCGATTCGTGAAGCCAACTCAGCTATTTTTGAATTAGTATATTCATTAGCTCGTTTTTCAGCTTCTAGAGATTCTGTTTTAATTTTCTTGAGGAGCTCATCAATTTCGCCCCAAATCTCAGCAATAGATTCCCAGATATTTTCAACTTCAGCATCTAGATCTTCGAAATCAGCTTTTAGATTGCTAAGTTCTGATTCAAGGCTATTGATCTTGTCACCAAGCTCTGTTTTGAGAGATTCGAGCTTGCTGTCAAGTTCTGAAACAGAATTTCGTAAAGATGCTAATTCAGCTTTCAAAGCCCTGATCTCTTCGTCCTGAGAATCATTTTTAGCTTCCAACTCAGCAATTTTATTTTCAAGATTATTAATTTTAGCTGTAAATTGAGTTTTTACTTCTTTAATTTGAGCTTCAACTTCAACTCTATTAGCCTCAATATACCTCAAAACACCAGCTTTTTCTTGGTCGATGTACCTGAGGACGCCAGCTTTTTCTTGATCAACATATCTTAGAACGCCAGCTTTTTCTTGGTCAACATATCTTAGAACGCCAGCTTTTTCTTGGTCGATGTACCTGAGGACGCCAGCTTTTTCTTGGTCAA
>CAUUYC010000002.1:0-166486 GCA_963549415.1 uncultured Saccharimonas sp. (SeqCode) | reverse complement strand
ATTTGTAATTCAGGAAGGTGGACTATTTGAAGGAAATAAAAAATTAAAAAAGGAGAAGAATGAGCTCGGCTGCAGAAATATTAGTTGTTTTTCTTTCTATAGCTCTTGCAGTTTTCATCACGCTTGGAATTGTTACTTTTATTCTGGTAATTCGTGTAACTCGCCAGATCGGTGATGTCGCAGAAAAAATGCAAAATATAACAGCAAGTATTGATGGAATTGCACAAAATGTCGCTCAGGTGACTTCACCGATAATTATCGGAAAAACAATTTTTGACATTTTTAATAAATTTAAAACTAAAAAGGAGAAAAAATAATGAGTAAAAAATTTGGACTAGGATTAGCTGTTGGGGCTTTAGTTGGTGCAGTTGCTGGAATTTTAACCGCTCCTAAAAGTGGTGAAGAAACTCGAAAAGATTTAAAATTAAAAGCTAAAAAAGTTGCTGATGTAGCTACGCAAAAAACTGGTGAAGTTGCTGAAAACGCAGGCGAATTTGTTGAAGAAACTAAAGAAAAAGTTACTGAATTTGCCGAAGGTGCTAAAAGTAAAACTGGCGAAGTTGTAGAAAATGCAAAAAAAGAGGCTGGTAAAATTCAAAAACGTGCCCTAAATACTTTCGAAGGTGCTAAAAAAGGTTTTGAAAAGAAAGTTTAATTATAGAAAATCGCTCAATCAAATTTGAGCGATTTTTATTTTATTAATCAATTAGTATAAAACTATTTTTACCTTTTTTAAGTAGACCTTTTTCAGTTATTTGAATATCCTCTTGGAGTTTATTGCTGTTAAATGAAATTGAATTTGCTGAAATTAACCTTTTGGCCTCACCTTTACTTTTAGCTAATTTTGTTTCGATCAATATTTCGCTAACAGTTTTATCTTTTGGAGCCACAGGAATTTCATATTTTAATACTTCGATTTCAGCTTTAGTTAGATTTTGGAAAGCTTTTCCGCCAAAGAGGACCTCTGTCGCAGAAATTACATTTTTTGCAACTTCTTCGCCATGAACATTTTCTACAACATTTTTTGCCAATGCTTTTTGAGCAATTCGCAAGTGCTGATTCTCTTGATGATTTTTTTCGATTGTTTCAATTTCTTCTTTCGAAAGTGTTGTTAGAATTTTTAAGTATTCGAAAACACTTTGATCATCTGAGTTAAGGAGGAATTGATACATTTTGAATGGTGATGTTTTTGAAGCATCAAGCCATAAAGCCCCACCTTCTGACTTGCCGAATTTTCGGCCAGTTGAACGATTAATAAGGAGTGGTGCTGTCATTGCAAAAACTTCAGCGCCTTCTTTCTTTCGAATTAAATTTACACCAGAAAGTAAATTTCCCCACTGATCGCTTCCTCCGATTTGAAGTGAAACGCCGTTATTTTTGTATAAATACCAAAAATCATAACCTTGGAGAAGACTGTATGTAAATTCTGCAAAACTTAATCCGCTACCATTATTTATTCTACTTTTGAAAAAATCTCGGCTTGTTAACTCCGCCATATTGAAGTTTTTACCAATATCACGTAAAAATGGTATTAACTCTATTTTCGAAAGCCAATCCGCATTATTTACGACTTCAAAATCTTGCCCAGCAAAAAGTTTCGAAACCTGAGATTTGAGAGCCTCGGTATTTTTAGCCACTATTTCAGGCGAGAGGAGTTGGCGCTCTTCAGTGTCGCGCATATCACCAATCATTCCAGTGCCACCACCAATTAGAAGAACTACTTTGTGACCATGATCAAGAAATCGCCTAACCATCATATAAACACTTAAATGGCCAATATGAAGGCTATCAGCGGAAGGGTCGGCACCAAGATAGATAGTTCGCTTTTCACCATCTAAAACTTTTGAATCTTGAAAAGTGGTTTGATTCCAGAAACCACGCCATTTTAGCTCCTCTGATAACTTCATTTACTCTCCCGTTATTATATTTTATTATTAACTATATTAACACAAAAAAAGCTTTTTTTCCAGTATTATAAAAATTAAAAAATCTTGAAAACCATAAGCAATTGCGGTATAATTGAGTGTAATATGGATAGAAGAAGAATGCTCAATAAAGATGGGAAATCTGTTGAAAAACGAACTGCTTCAAAAAAAGTGAGTTCACTAAAAAAACAGAATAACCTAAGTTTATACACAAATTTGGCTCATCGAAGGAAAGAAAAGAAAGATTCGAAAGCTCGTGAGCGAGCGGAGTATCTTGCAAGTCTACCAAAAGACCCAGTGAAGAGATTTTTTTATCGTCTTCATCCAAAGCGAGTTTTGAAGTATTGGTTTAGTAAGCGCGGTTTATTTATGGCTTTAAAAATTTCCGCAGTATTTATTGTTATTGCTGTGGTCGGAATCGCAGCAGCTTTCGCCTATGTTTCGAAAGATTTAAATCAAATCAAACCAGAAGAATTAGCTAAGAGAGTCCAGACCACAGTTTCGAAATACTATGATAGAAATGGTGAGCTTTTGTGGGAGGATAAGGGTTCTGGCGACTATAAGTTGGTTGTTGATAATTCTGAAATCTCAGACTATGTTAAAAAAGCAACTGTTGCTATTGAGGATCGAGACTTTTATAAGCATAAGGGTGTTGATTTAATTGCGATTATTCGTGCTTTCGTAAATAACTTTAGGGGTGGAGCGACTCAGGGTGGCTCAACTTTGACGCAACAGCTTATTAAACAAGTTTATTTCTCTAATGAATCCAGTGATCGTGGACTTAGCGGAATTCCACGAAAAATTAAAGAGATGATTCTTGCGGTTCAAGTTGAACAAATGTATAATAAAGATCAAATTCTTTCACTATATTTGAATGAATCTCCATATGGTGGCCGCCGAAACGGAGTTGAATCTGGTGCACGAACTTATTTTGGCAAAAGTTCGAAAGATTTAACTTTGGCTGAGGCCGCATTATTAGCTTCTATCCCTAATAATCCAGCAGTTTATAATCCATATAATGTAAGCTATAATAAGAGCTTGATTGAGCGTCAGCATAAAGTTTTGAATGATATGGTTTCTTGTGGATTTATTACTGAAAAAGAGGCTAAAGAAGCTAAAGAATTCGATATTCTTGCAACAATTAAGCCAGAAAAAGATCAATATACAAATATTAAGGCACCACATTTTGTTCAAGAGGTTAAAAAGAAACTTGAAGAAAAACTTGGTGTTAAGGTTGTTGGTGCTGGTGGTCTAACTGTTAAAACTACGGTTGATTTAAAGGCTCAATCTATTGCTGAAAATGCCGTTAATGCTGGTGCTAAAACTTTGTATGTTAGTGGTGCTGATAATATTGCTATGACATCTGTTGATGTTGCAACTGGACAAGTTATTGCTCAAGTTGGATCGGTTGATTATAATAAAGCTGGCTATGGTCAAACTAATGCTTCGACTTCATCTCTTGACCCAGGATCAAGTATTAAACCTATTGTCGATTATGCAGCTTTGTTTAACAAGAAGGATACAGTTTATACACCAGGAACAATTTTGAAGGACGAAAATATCGATTCGCAATATTGTAATGGAACATATGGGGCTTGTCAGCTAAGGAATGCTTCGAAGCAATTTTACGGTAGTGTACCAATTAGATTCAGCCTTGGAAACTCTTTAAATATTGCAGCAGTTAAGGCGTTGAGTATTGTTGGCGTTGATGAAGGTTTGAGTGTCGCGCAACAGCTTGGTGATAAATCTTATTGTAAAAATAGTAATGCTGGTCTTTCTGCTGCAATTGGTGGTGGATGTTCGGTTCATCAGGATGAACACACAAACGCTTTTGCATCTATTGCGCGCGGCGGTGTTTATAAAGAATTAACATATTTTACTGAAGTTAAAAATTCATCAAATCAAAAGATTTTTGAGTGGAAAGATGAATCAAAACAGGTGATTGATTCACAGGCTGCATATGAATTGACCGATATTCTCGCTGATCCAAGTGCTCGAACAACTACGTTTGGTGGTCAAAGTCGAAGCTATGGATTTACGGTTCCTGGGGTTTGGACAGCTTCGAAAACCGGAACAACAGATAACGGAAAAGGTGCTGCCAAGGACTCTTGGATGATGAGCTATTCTCCTGTAGTTGCAACAGCTGTTTGGAGCGGAAATCATGACGGTCGGGCTTTGCGCTCTCCTGATAACAGCCCTGTGCGTAGAGTGATTAATGAATATATGCGCGATGTTCATCATCAAGTTTATGCTTCTAATGGTAAATGGAAATCTGGTGATAAAATTGAAAGACCATCTGGAATTCGAAATTGTACAATAAATGGTAAGAATGATATTTGCCCATCTTGGTGGGATAAAAATAAAACTGGTTCGGTCTCAAGAGAAATTGAGTTCGATAGTATTTCGAAAAAGAAAGCAACTAAATGTACACCGGAATCTACTCGAGTTAAACTAACTGTTTTCGAAATAACCGACCCAGTCTCTAAAAAGAAAACAATAACTGCACCAGAAGGTTATAATGTGAATGAAGAAGATAATATTCATAACTGTTCAGACTCACAACCGTCCATCTCGAGTGTTTCATACTCAAGGCATGCAAATTCAAATACTTACCGAATAAATATAAATATTGCAAAGGGGAATTTCGATATAACTTCGGTCGTAGTTAAGGTTGATGGTGCAACAATTAGTACTGCTCTTCCAACTGGAAACACACTCTCAACAGATTATACGTTTAATAAAGCTGGTCAAAATATTACGGTTGAAGTTACCGACTCTGGTGGATATAAAGTTTCCAAAAGTTATACAGGGCCTTCCTCGATAAGTACGGAAAATGCAGCAGGTTATTCAAGTTAAAAATAAAACTACTCCGAAGGGAGTAGTTTTATTATCGCCGATTTTGCATCGCATTTATGATAGATTGGATAAAGTCACCAATTCCGCCCGGAATGTTAACAAAAAAGTTAAGAATCCAAATTAATAAGAAGATTAGAACCGTTGCACCAATAGCGCTACCGAATCCAAAAGCTATTCCGCGAAAGAAATTAACTTTATAAATAGCCCAGCGACTTGGATAAATATCGTTAAAAACTTCTTCAAGCAAACCAATTTGAGCTCCGCGCGCATTGTCATCGGCTAGTTTTTTTGCAGATTTTTTTAGAATTTTATTCATCGGAATTATTTTAACATAAATATTCTAAAAACGCAAGCGCTTTGATTTTATTGAGAGATAGTGATAAAATAGATATAAAAGGAGCTGGAATAAATGAGCAAAGAATTAATAAAAGCCAAATCTAATTTATCAAAGTTAGCTTTCGAAAATTTACAAAAGTGGCTTTTAGATGAAAAATATCATGAATTTAAAGCGCAAATTTTGAATTTAATCGAAAACGAAAATTGGGACGAGCTTGAAGATGCATTTTTTAAAATTTTGGAATTTGGTACGGCTGGGCGACGCGGGAAAGTTGGCGCTGGCTCTAATCGTATTAATTTAGTCACGATCTCAGAAAGTGCACAGGCTCTCGCAAATTATTTAAAATCACTTAATATTAATTCACCAAGTGTTGCAATTGCTTGGGATGTTCGAAATTCCTCTTGTGAGCTTTCGAAAAAATGTGCTGAAATTTTAGCTACAAATAATATCAAAGTTTTTTATTTCGATACTCCGCGCTCGACTCCAGAATTATCTTTCACAGTTCGAAATCTTAAAACTTCGTCAGGAATTGTGATTTCAGCTAGTCATAATCCGCCAGAAGATAATGGAATCAAGATCTATTGGAATGATGGCGCACAAATTTCAGCTCCACACGATAAAAAATTAATGAAAATTGCTAAAAATATCGAAGAATTTAAAACTGGTAATTTTGATGAATTTGTAAAAAACGGTAAAATTAAAATTTTGGGTGAAGAAAACGACTATTTTTATATCAAGGCTAATGCAAAATTATCTTTATCGAAAAATAGAAATGCAAAAATTGTTTTTTCACCGATTCATGGAACTGGAACGACGAATTTATTGAAAACTCTTCAGTTTGCGGGTTTCGAAAATATCATTCTTGTTGATGAGCAGATGAATTTTGATGGTAATTTTTCAACGCTTCAAGATAGAAAACCAAATCCGGAAAATCTTTCTGCAAATAGAATGGCGATTTTAAAATTAAGAAAAGAACAAGCAGACATTGCTCTAACCACTGACCCAGATGCTGACCGAATTTGCGTAATGAGTCTTGAAAAAAATGGAGAGGTTCGAAGCTTCTCAGGTAATCAAACTGCAATTTTGGTGGCTGATTATATTCTTTCAAAGAAGCAAAAGGATCGAAATAAGTATGCTGAGCTTTATTTTGGAAAACGTGAATTTATTTGCAAAAGTTTTGTGACTACTGATGCGCTAAATGTTTTAGCTAAAAAATATGGCGTAAAAATTTATGACGATTTGCTGGTCGGGTTTAAATTTATTGGTAAAAAAATATCACAAAAAGAAGCGTTCGGAGAGAAATTTATTGCTGGATTTGAAGAAAGCCTTGGCGGGCTCATTGGTTCGCAGACCAGAGACAAAGACGCCGCAACAATTGGATTAATGATAGCCGAGCTTGCATCGGAATTAAAGCTTAAAAATCAAACTTTGGGTGAGAAGCTTGATGAAATTTATGCTGAAAATGGATATTTTGTTGAAAAGACTGAATCTCTTGAATTTAGTGGCGCTGAAGGATTTGCAAAAATGCAAGAAATTATGCAAAAAATGCGAATCGGAAATGAAAATTTTGGTGCATTAAAAATGCGAGATTTCGAAAATTTAACTGAGTTAGATTTTTCAACAAATGAAAAAAATAATTTTAAAATGTTGGAGAATGGAAATGCAGTAAGCTTTATTTTTGATTCAGAAGATAAAAGAATTACGATTCGACCAAGCGGAACTGAGCCAAAAATGAAAATTTATGCTCAGTGGCGTTTCGAAAATAAACAAGATTGTGTAAAGATTGAGAATATTTTAAGTGATTTTAAGGAGAAGATTTTAAATGAGTGTTAATCGATTAGCGGAAAAATTTAAGCCCGAACATTATGAATTAAAACTTGATTTAACGCAAGCAAAAAATCGTGAATTTAATGGAATCGTTGATATTTTTGGTGAGATTAATGATGAAAAAGAAATTGTGCTTCATTCGAAAGATTTAGAAATTAAAAAGATTACTTCTGCTAACGATATAAAATTGAACTTTTCGAAAGCTGAAAATGATGAAATTTTGGTAAATATTGAAAAACTTAACTTTAAAAAAGGTGATAAAATTCAACTTAAAATTGAGTTTTCTGGTAAAATAACAGATGTAATGCACGGATTATATCCTTGCTACTATAAAGAAAATGGTGAGAAAAAAGAGCTTTTTGCAACTCAATTTGAAAGCCATCATGCTCGTGAGGTTTTTCCGTGCGTTGATGAGCCTGAAGCAAAGGCAACTTTTTCATTAGAAATTAAAGCTTTGAGTGACCTTGAAGTTTTGTCAAATACTGAAATTATTGAAAAAAATGAAAATGATAATATTCAACAGGTTAGATTTGCTAAAACACCAAAAATGTCAACATATTTATTAGCCTTTGTATTGGGCGATTTTCAACGAGTTTCGAAAAAGACTAAAAGTGGTGTTGAAGTTTCAGTTTTGGCAACAAAAGCTCAAAAGTCTGAATTAATGGAATTTCCGCTTAGTTTTGCGGTGCGGGTTTTAGAATTTTATGAAGATTTTTTTGGTCAAAAGTTTCCGCTTTCAAAATGTGACCATATTGCTTTGCCAGATTTTTCTAGTGGCGCGATGGAAAACTGGGGCTTAATTACCTATCGTGAAACTGCATTACTCGCTGGTAAAAATTCCTCAATATCTTCAAAAAAATATGTTGCGTTAGTGATTGCGCACGAAACTTCACATCAATGGTTTGGAAATCTTGTAACAATGAAATGGTGGGATGAGCTTTGGCTGAATGAATCTTTCGCAACAATGATGGAATATTTAGCAACCGACGTTTTAGAACCAAAATGGAGAATTTGGGAAGAATTTGCAGTTAATGAAGCAGTTTTAAGTTTGCGTCGTGATGCAATTGATGGTGTTCAGGCGGTTCATGTTCCAGTTCATCATCCAGATGAAATTAGCACTATTTTTGATGGCGCAATTGTTTATGCAAAAGGTGCTCGCTTAATGAACATGCTTCGAAAATATGTTGGGAACGATACATTTCGAAAAGGTTTACAATTGTATTTTGATAAGTTTAAATATCAAAATACAATTGGCGAGAATTTATGGGATTGTTTGAGTGAAGCTTCTGGCAAAAATGTTGCAGATTTTATGAACCCTTGGCTTTTTAAAAGTGGCTATCCGAGTGTTTTGGCCGAAGAAGATGGTGAAGAATTAAAATTATCACAAAAGCAATTTTTTATTGGTGAAGGCAGAGATAGTGGGCGAATTTGGCCAATTTTACTTGGCTCAAATCAAAATAATTTGCCTGAGATTATGGATTCGAAAGATTTAACTTGCAAGAAAAGTTCAGATTTTGTTCAGCTGAATCAAGGGAATGTTGCTCATTTTATTACAAATTATAGCCAAAATCTTTTCGAAAATTTGCTTGAAAAGGTTAGAAACGGTGATTTAGACACGATTTCTCGCCTTCAAATTCTTCAGGAGCGTTCTTTGCTTTCACGCGGCGGCGAAATTCCAAGTGTTGAGCTGCTGCGAACTTTACAGAGTTATGATAAAGAAACTTCTTTAACGGTTTGGGATATGATTAGTCTTTTAATTGGCGAATTGAAAATTTTTATTGATGAAGACTCTGAAAGTTCGAAAAAAATGAAAAAATTTGTTGGCAATTTAGCTCAAAATGAATTTAAAAAACTTGGATTCATTAAAAAAACTGGTGAAGACGAAGAAAATACGCAAAAACGTAGCTCAATTTTGGCGCACATGATTTATGCTGAAAATGAAAAAGCGATCTCGGGTGCTTTAGATATTTTTAAAAATTCGCAGAATATGGAAGATATTGATTCGGAAATTCGAAGTTTAATTTTAACTGCAAAGATTCGTTTCGAAGAATCTCCAGAATTAGTGCAAAAAATGCTCGAAAGTTATAAGAACACTTCAAATGTTGATTATCGAGATGATATTATGGTGGCTTTAACTTCAACTAAAAATATTCAAACCGGTGAATTACTTCTTGAAAAAATGCTTGAAAATGATACAATTCGAACGCAGGATATCTTAAGCTGGTATGTTCATTTACTTCGAAATTTAAAGACTCGAGAGCTAACATGGAAGTGGCTACGTGAAAATTGGAAATTAATTGAGGAAAAATTTGATGGCGATAAAAGTTATAATGATTTTCCGCGATATTCAGGTGTGATTTTGCGAACCGAGAAACAGCTCCAAGAATTTAAAGAGTTTTTTGATCCTCTAAAAAGCGACCCAAGCTTAACTAGAGCGATCGAGATGGGTGAGCGAGAAATCGCCGGGCGAGTTGATTTGATTAAGCGAGACAAAACTGCTATTGATAAATTTTTACAAAATATTTAAACTTAAAACCGACCATATTCAACGGTCGGTTTTACTTTATTTTGATAAAAAGAATCTTTCGAAATTTACCATATTTTGCGGCGTGATTTCATCTGGGTTTTTATCTTCTAGATCTCTCAATTTTGCAAGAATTTCAGCTTTATCAATTTTAGAGCCGATTAGAACGAGTTCGGTTTTTGGCGTTTCATCTTCCCATTCTTCACTGTAAATATCAATAGTTTTGCCAACCAGCTGAACTATATATTTCTGCTCGTATCCTTTCATTCCAAAGTAGCAAATTCCTTTCATTCGAAAAAGATTTTTAGGTAAATTGTCAAGAAAACTTAGGAATTTTTGAGGATTTAGTGGTTTTACCGTTTCGAAAGCCAAAGATTGAAATTGGTTATGAATGTGATCTTTGTGATCGTGTTCATGTTCTTCATTTTTTTCGTTATTTTTCTGTTCAGATTTTTGCCAAGAAAAAATTAAATCAGGATTAATTTTTGAGTTTTGACTTTCAATAATTGGTGAATTTGGGTTTAATTTTCTAATGAATTCACGGATTTCTTGAATTTTATTTTTTGAAATTAAATCGGTTTTATTTAAAACGATAATATCGCTCGCTTTAAGGCATTTTTTAAAATGTGTTGGAAAATCTTTCTTGGAATTTTCGAAATTTTGGGCGTCGATTAAATAGATATTTCCACCGAAATAAGAATATTGATTTCCAGAATATTGCAGGGTTTTGAGCAAATCGTAAGGTTCAGCAATTCCACTGGCTTCAATTATGATTGTATCAAGCAGCAAATCTTTATTTGCTAATTTTGAAAGTGGTTCGCTTAATCCGTTATCACCAATCATACAGCAAATGCAGCCATTGCTAAGCTCAATTTTTTGCTCATTGATTCCGTTGGAGATTAATTTACTGTCGATATTTATTATGCCAAAATCGTTCACAATTGCACCAATTTTTAGATTTGGTCTTGATTTTAAAAGGTGGTTTAAAAGTGTGGTTTTGCCTGAGCCTAAAAAGCCAGAAATCATTATAACTGGAATTTTTCGATTTTTTTGTTTTTTTGCTTTAATTTCTGTTTTTGAAAAATCATCAAAAATATCTTTCGAAAAGTTTGAAATGTCAAAATCTTCATTATCCATAAAACCAGTTTAACAGATTTTTAGAAAGCCTGCAAGATTTGCATTTTTAGAGAATATATGGTATAATTTGAAAGTTGCATTTCGCAAAGAAATTTTAGAAAGATGAGGTGGAATCTATGAAGATTTCGAGAGTTTTAACATTGAAAAACTTAGACACTGGCGAAAATGAGGAAATTAAATTAGATACGAAAGAAATTCGTGAATTTAATTTTCCGAAAAAAACCTATGTTATTAATAAGGTGTTTGTTGATAATCTGTGGCTAAAAATTACACTTCTTGTGTGGTTTTTGGTCTTGAGTGCTTTATTGATAGTTGCAAAAATTAGTCATAGTTATGGATTTTTATCAATATTAATATTGATAAGTTTAATAACCATAACATTAATATCTAATTTTGATATAATCAGACTATATTTCTTGGGTGAGAAAACTCTCAACATCAAGAAAAGGCTGATAACCAGCTGGGTATGGATTTATGTTAAAGAAGCTGAGTTACCTAAGAACACGGAAGCAGAGAGAAGAGCTTTTAGTTTTGTAAAGAAAGCTTTAAGAGAGATAAATAAATTCGCAATTAGATTTTATTTATCTCATATAGCTATTGCTTTAACTTTACTATGTTTATTAGCGCTTTTAATAATTGAAAACCAGCCAGATGAAAGAGCGTCTATTTTTGTTGTAGGGGTATGGATTTTTACGGAGTTTTATCTCTGGATAATCCGCTATTTTATTAGAGCAAAAGCAGAAGCGAACTATAGTATCGATCTAATAGATGATGATAGTACTAAGGAGAGCGCTGTATTGAAAGTTAAATTTTCGTTAAATGGTAATTATATCATTGAAGAATAAGTTGAGCTTTCGAAATGTATTAAAGTTCCCTCTTCTCTTGCTAAAGGTTAGTAAAAAACTTAGCCCTGCTAAATATGCAGGGTTTTCTTTTTTTCAAAAATCTGGTATAATATTTATATTCTACACATTTTGGAGGTAATAAGATGTTACTACAAGAAGCTCTTTTCAATGAAGAAAGCACGGACTATTTTGAAGCCCAAAAGCATCTCTATCCGTTAGTTTGGAATGTCAAGATGGCGTTGAAAGCGATTAGCGAATGCGACATTCAAGAGTTGCAGGGTCTTTTAAATATCGCAGAAAAATTTCATAGCGATACAGAGTATGATGAAAGCTATGAAATCATTCAAGAGAAGCTACAAAAAGTTTGGAACTTTATAAAAAACTTTTATAAGCATTTCTCTGAAATGGTTGACGAAAATGTCTTTAATGTTCCAGCAAATATAGATTATATTCTTGCCGAGAATATAATCCAGATGATTATACAAGACGACCAGCTCGGTTGTGATGAATCTTTAGTGATTCTTCATTCCTTAAGGCCTATCGCTCGCAGGCTGCCCACAGGTGGCCACGAACTAATGGCTAATATGTATTTCACGGGGTTAAATATCTGTGAGATGCATAATGTTTTTGGTCTACAGTTTGCTATGCTTATTAGAAGCGAGGAGAAAGGATCTGTTGACTATTTTATAAGAGGATATAACCCTTTTATTGATAATGTAATTTACAAGGGCCTCATTTCGATTTTGCATTCGAAAGCCGAAATGAGAATGCTTGACGGGGAATTAAAAAAGGATCTGAGAAGAGCTTATAAGGCTCTTTCTGAAAAAGGCTATAAGTTTAGCCTAATTGAGAGATACCGCGCTTCACTCTTATAATTTAGGGCCCCCTCGGGCTCTTTTTTTATTTGACTTTAAACTTGAAATTTGATAAAATAAGAATACTAAAATATTACTTGTTCGAAAAATCCGACCTAAAAATAACTTTTCGAACGCTTTAATTTAAGGAGAAAAATGACTGATAATTTTAATGAGAAGCAGGCTCGAAAGCGTGCTAACTTGCAGAAAAAAGCTCAAGATTTGCAAAAAAATCGAGATAAATATGTTGGAAATGCTAAAAAAGAAAGTAGCGAGAAGAACGCAAAAATCGCTCAAAAAGCTAAGAATATTTCAAAGCAAACTCGAGTTCAAAAATCTGACGCTAAAAAGGTGAATTTACCAACAACAACGCGTCGTGGTGCGGTTGTGCGAGCTCAACGAATGATTTCGAATGATATTAATATGCGCGCAACTCAGCATATTGTTAATATTCCTGTTAATAAATCGCTTTTTAACGGTTTTAATGGCGAGCAGCTAACAGCTTCGAAATTGAAAAAACTTCGCCCAGAAAAGGATAGTGTGCGAGTGATTCCGCTCGGTGGCTTGGGTGAATTTGGAATTGGTAAAAATATGTTCGCAATTGAATATATGGATGAAATTTTGGTGATTGATATGGGTTCGATTTTTCCGAATGAAGACTACCCTGGTGTGAATTTCATGACACCAGATATCACTTATCTAAAAGATAATATGCACAAAGTTAAGGCTGTTGCATTTACGCACGCTCACCTTGATCATATTGGCGCTGTCCGCCAGCTTTTGCCTGAATTTGGTAATAATATTCCAATTTATGCAACCGATTTCACGATTGGAATGATTAAACGCCAGATGGAAGAGGCGGTTGTTGAAGTTTCACCAAATTATCAAATTGTTGATCCATTTAAGCATGAGCAAATTAGAATTTCAAAATATATGACGCTCGAATTTGTGCATGTTTTGCACTCGATTCCTGGCTGTGTGGCAATGGTTATTCGTACGCCAAATGGGAATATTGTTCATATGGGTGACTGGCGTTTCGAAAACGATCCGGTTGATACTCAATTCGATCTCCCACGGCTTGCTGAAATTGCGCAAACCGAAGGTGTTGATTTGTTGATGAACGAAAGTACGAATATTGATACACCAGGAACACACCCACACAGTGAGTATTCTATTGGTGAAAGTGTTGGTGAAGTAATGACGGCGTATCCGCATGCACGATTGATTTTTTCTTGTTTTTCAAGCCAGATTTACCGTTTGCAATTAATTTTAGATGAAGCAGTAAAGCACGACCGCAAGGTTGCGTTTGCTGGATTCTCAATGATTAATGCGATTGAAATTGCATTGAGGTCACGAAAAATTAAAGTTCCAAAAGATGTTATTGTAAAAATGGAAGATATTGTGAAGCTTGATGATTCGAAAGTTACAATCGTCTGCACTGGCTCACAAGGTGAATTAAACGCTGTTTTGAACCGAATGGCAACTGGCGCTCACCGATTTGTTAAAATTAAAGCAACAGATGTTGTGGTATTTTCTTCGAGTCCGATTCCGGGAAATGAGCCTCGTGTGGCTTCGACTGTTGATGGACTCTTGCGGGAAGGTGCTGGTGTAATTCAGCACGGTCGCGGTCATTATCACGGCATTGGCCCGCTTCATCTTTCAGGGCACGCTTACTACGATGACCACGTTCGATTGGTAGAAACTATTCGCCCAAGAAATTACCTCCCAGTTCATGGTGAATTTTACATGCTTCAACATAATGCTGAAATGGCGCAGAAAGTTCTTGGATTAAAACGAGAAGAAATTCTCGTTGCTGACAGTGGTGATATCATCGAGCTTACAAAAGAAAAGAAAATTAAAAAAGGTGGTCGTGTTCATGTTGGTTCAATTCTTTATGATAACACTGGAAATACTGTTCATGATGCTGTTGTGAAAGACCGATTGCATATTTCAACTGAAGGTATTTTCATTATCGTGCTAACAATTAGCAAGAAAACTGGCAGACTTCTTAAAACGCCAGATGTAATTTCGCGTGGATTTGTTTATCTAAAAGATAGTGAAGAATTGATTGGCAAAATTCGTCATTATTTGCGAATTAAAATCGACCGTGAAGTTGAACGAAAAGTTGAAATTGCCGACATGAAACAAGAAATCAAAGATGATATTTCACATCTGTTATTCGATTCAACTGGTCATACGCCAATTGTCATTCCTGTTGTAAATAAAGTTTAATCTGTTTCGAAAATCGCTCAAAACGGGCGATCTTTTATTATTAACTAATTTTATCTGGTGTAACTATTATATAAATAAAACCATCTAAAAATAGGGACAAATAATTAGATGTTTTTTTGAAAATTGAAAAAAAACCAAAAAGATGCTAAAATTTAGTAATGAATTTAAATTCTTCGTTAGGTTTGGTAAAGGGTGTTGGTGAAAAAACGCTCGAGAAGCTCGAAAGTGTTAATTTACGAACTGTTGGTGATATTTTGGAGTTTTTCCCACGAAAATATGAGGATTTTGCAAGTTTAACCAGTTTGAGCGAGATTAAACCAGGGAAGGTTCTTTTTAAAGCCTATGCCGAAAAAGTTTCGATGCGTCGAGTTCGGCGTGGGATGACGATAACCGAGGCGATTTTAACTGATGGAAAAGAGAAAATTAAAGCAATTTGGTTTAACCAGCCGTATCGCGTAAAACAGCTTCAAGATGAAGAAGAATTTTTCTTTTCGGGAAAATATGAATTTAACTATAATCGTTATCAAATTATGAATCCAAGTTTAATGAAACGCGAAGAATTGCCAAAAAATCAAAATTTTTCAGGTAAAGATGGCGAAATTATACCGATTTACCCGCAAAAAAAAGGTTTAAAAACTGAAACAATTCGAAAGATTTTAACAGAATTAAAGCCGATGATGAAGATTCTGCCTGAAACTTTGCCTGAAATTATTGTTCGAAAAGAAAAACTGATTTCACGTGCGCGAGCGATTGAATGGGTGCATTTTCCGGGTTCGGCAGAAGAATTTAATCTAGCACTTGAACGGCTCGCTTTTGATGAAATTTTTGAGCTAATTTTGGCTGCGAAATTAAATAAAATTGAAAATGAGCAACTTCGTGGATATAATATCGAGCCAAAAATTCAAGATGTGAAGCAATTTGTTGAAAAGCTACCTTTTAATTTGACACAACCACAAAGGCTTGCTTCTTGGGAGATTATGCAAAATATGAGCCAGGATTTTCCGATGAACCGGCTTTTACAGGGAGATGTTGGCTCTGGAAAGACGACCGTGGCGGCAATTGCGGCATTGAATGCGGTAAAAAATGGTTATCAAGTGGCAGTTTTTGCGCCAACTGAAATTCTTGCACAGCAATTGGCTGAGAATTTTTCAAAAACTTTGACTTGGTGTGATATTTCGATCGGCTTTCTTTCAGGAAAGGTAAAAGGGAAGGTTCGTAAAACGCTTTTTGAAAATCTAAAAAATGGCAATCTTGATATTTTAGTCGGTACAAGTGCGATTATTCAAGAAAAAGTGGAATTTTCGAATCTCGGTTTAGTGATTATTGATGAACAGCACCGTTTTGGTGTTGCTCAAAGGCAAAAAATTCTTGAAAAATCTCACCAAAAAATGCCACATTTACTTGCGATGACTGCTACGCCAATTCCAAGGTCGTTGCAATTAACACTTTTTGGTGACTTGAGTGTTTCGATATTGAAAGAAAAGCCTGAAGGGAGAAAGCCGGTTCAAACTGAAATTATCTCACCAGCTTCTCGTGCACCAATGAATGCAAGGATTAGAGCTGAAATTTCGAATGGACGGCAAGTTTTTGTAATTGTTCCAGCAATTCAAGAAGGAAAAAACGAGGAAATTAAGAGTGTTGAGGCAGAATTTAAACGATTGAAACGTGATTTTAAGGAATTTAGAATTTTACAGCTTCATGGTAAAATGAAGTCGGAAGAAAAAGAGCAAATAATGGCAGATTTTTTGGCGAAAAAAGCTGATATTCTGCTTTCAACTACCGTTATTGAAGTTGGAATTGATTTTCCAAATGCAAGTGTAATTGTGATTGAAAATGCTGATCGTTTTGGTTTAGCACAACTTCATCAGCTTCGTGGGCGAGTAGGTCGTGGCGGTGATGATGCCTTTTGTTATCTTGTAATGAGCTCAAATGCGAAACCGCCACAGAGGCTCCAAGAGATTTCGAAAACTGATGATGGCTTTATTTTGGCAGAAAAGGATTTGGAGCTTCGTGGTGCTGGTGAAATTTATGGCAAGTCTCAATCCGGTGAAATTAATTTAGGGTTTGCAAGCATTGGTGACACAAAAATGATTTCGCGAGCGCAATCTGCAGTGGATTTTTTGTTTGAAAATCAAAAAGATTGGCAAGAATATTTGAGAGAAAAGCCAAAATCACTTGAAAAATACCAAAGATTAACTTTATTAAATTAGAAGCTTGACGAAAAAAATAAATTGTGCTAAAATTGAAAAGTAGTCGGCCAGCAGGTCGGCATTTTTCATAAGAAATTATTTCGAAAGGATAAAATGGAAGATTTAAATATTAAACAAATGATGTTGGCAGCAAAAACAATTGCAGCTGAAAAAAATTTACCAGAAGAAAAAGTTTTAGAAGTTATTGAAATGGCAATTGCGGCTGCTTGGCGACGCGAAAACGGAAATCGCGACCAAAATGTTCGAGCAGAACTAAACACTCAAACCGGTGATGCTGAAGTTTTTGTTCAATATGAAGTTGTTGACGGCGAAGAAGCTTATAATATTAACAACGAGATTTCTCTTGAAGATGCGAAAAAACTTGATGCGAATGCTGAAATTGGTGAAATTGTTGAAGAGAAATTTCCGGTTGAAACTTTTGGTCGTGTGGCCGCTCAAACTGCCAAGCAAGTTGTTTTGCAGCGACTTCGCGAAGCTGAACGTGAGATTATTCTTGAAGAATTCGAAGATAAAGTTGGTACTATCGTAAGTGGTTCAGTTTCGAAAATTGACCAACGATTTGTGAGAATTGATTTAGGAAAAGCAAATGGAGTTATGCCACTCCGCGAACAAATTAATGGTGAATATTTTAGTGTTGGCCAGCGGATTAAAGTTCTTATTAAAGAAATTGAACGTGAAGGTCGTGCACCGGAGTTGATTCTTTCACGTGCAGATGCTAAATTCGTTGAAATTCTTTTCGAACAAGAAGTGCCAGAACTAGAAACTGGAATGGTTGAAATTGTGGCTATTGCTCGTGAGGCTGGTCGCCGAACTAAGATGGCGGTTCGTTCAATTATGAACGGTGTTGATCCAGTTGGAACTTTCGTTGGTAGTCGCGGTGTGCGAGTTCAATCTGTTATGAATGAAATTGGTGAACGCGAAAAAATTGATATTGTAACTTGGAGTGAAAATCCAAGCGAATTTATCCGTGAGGCGTTAAGTCCTGCAGAAGTTGTTGAAGTTCAAATTAAAGAAACTGGTGAAAACGAACGCAAACGAGCAACTGTGCTTGTGAGTGAAGATCAACAAAGTGTTGCGATTGGCCGCGCTGGGCAGAATGTTCGCCTTGCAAGTCGACTAACTGGTTTCGAACTCGATATTGAACTTGCTAAATCTACCGAAAAAAAACCACGCGGAAATGTTGAAGACGGCTTGTTTAGCGCTTTAAATGAAGCGACTGAAAGCGAAGTTGTTGAAAATCTCGACGGAGATGAAAACGACCGCGAGAAATTCGGCGGAGAAGAGCAATAAAATTTTGAAAGCTAGCGGAATTTGACCACTGGCTTTTTATATGGTATAATCAAGCTATTAGTTATATGTAGCTAAGCACTTAAAAAAAGGAGGACATTTTTATGTCAAGTAAGATCGAAAATATGAAGGTCGTAATTCCCGCGGCCGGAAATGGAACTAGAGGATATCCAGCAACTACGGCTTTTTCGAAAGAGTTGATTCCGCTCCCGTTTGAGGGTTTTTTACAAAATATCATCTGTATTCAGATTGAAAAACTGTTAGAGATTGGTATTTTGACGAAAAATATCGCGATAGTGATTAGCCCTGAAAAAAACGATATTCGGCAGGTTTTCGAAATTAAGCGAGAACTTGCAGATTCACTTCGAAAAAAAGGAAAAGCCAAATTTGCTAAAAAAATTGAGCGGGTTGAGCTTCTTTCTCCAAAGGATTTCATTTTGCAAAAATGCGTGGCCTATGGTAGTCAGGCACCACTTTCAACACCAGAAGTTATTGAATTTATCGGTGAAGATGATTTCTGGTATGTTTTGCCGGATGATATTTTCGCAATTAAAAACAATAAGAAGAACGAATTTCTACAGATGTTCGAAACTTATCAGAAGTTTGATGGAAGTGTTATGGCGGCGAAGGAAGTTTTTAATGATGCTGAATTTGACAAATACGGCATTGTAGCTGGTTTGATTGTAGCGCGTGAAAAAGGCTCTAACGGAAATCTAGTTATTGATGTTGAGCGGATTGATGAAAAACCAGGTGTTGAGAATGCGAAAAGTAATATTGCTAGCGTTTGTGCGTGGATTTTCAAAAATGACTTTCTTAAGTCGTTAGCGTGGAATTTAGATGAATGGCAGAAAAATCCCAATGGCGAACTGATGCTCCAGTTAGCAATTCAGCATGCTATTGATAATGGTGAAAAATTCTATGCCGTTCAAGTTAGAGACGGCTGGTATTGTGATAGCGGGAATAGTTTTGATTATTCATTATCTGTCCCAGCGATGATGTTGGCGCAAGATGAATCTGGCGAATATCTTGAAGAGCTTCACAAGATTATAAAGTTTTTCGAAAAATAGCCTCCAAAAAAGCACTCGCGTGAGTGCTTTTAAATTTGTTTAAATACCCTCATGTTGAAGTAGCCAGCTTTTGCGATTTTGTCCTCCGTTATAACCACCAAAATCCATATCTTTTGTAAGAACTCGATGGCACGGAATAATTATGGAAAGCTTATTTGCGTTTAAAGCGTTGCCAACCGCACGAACGGCATTAGGATTTTCAATTTTTTCGGCAATTTCAGAATATGTTGAGGTTGAGCCAGAGCGAATATTTTGAAGCTCCTCCCAAACCTGTTTTTGAAAATCTGTTCCAATCATTTCGATTGGTGTTTTAAAACCTGCAAAAGGGTGTTTAAAATAATCTTCAAGTTCAGTGCGTATCTGTTTAATTGGTAGATTTTCGCCCTCTTCAATATTTTCAACTTCAAAAAACTCTTTAATTTGAGCTAAATCTTTTTCGAAATTTTCATTATCTTGAAATTCCAAAAAAACCAAAGCATCGTCGTGAGCGATTGCCATCATTTCGCCAAGTGGCGTTTGAATTTTAGAAAGTTTTAGTTCACGCATTTTAATATGACAATTATATATAAAAAAGCCTAAAAAGTCAAATAAAATAAGAAATTATTAGCACTCATATTGTAAGAGTGCTAAAAGTATGATAAAATAGAATTATGATACCTGAAGACTTTCAAGAAATTATTTCGCGAATGAGTGAAAATTCGCACAAAAGTTTGGAGCGAGCAGAATTTTTCTCTCGTAAATTTAAAACTGGCTACATTGGAATTGAACATATTTTGTTAGGAATTTTAGCAAATTGCGAATCTTCGGCGGCAACTTTAGCATATGAATATGGCTTAAAGTTTGAAGATTTATATGATTTTTTTGTTGAAAATCCGCCAATTTCGAAAAGTATGCCAGATTTTGCAGATCCAAATGTGCGAGCTTTAACCGACCGTGCGGTTTTTGCATTAAAAATGGCGAGTTTAATTTCTGGTGACGATAATGAAATTGGTACAAAAAACCTGCTTTTCTCAATTTTAAAGCAAAAAGATTTAAAATTACAGGTTGTACTTCGGCAAACTGGGGCTGATATTGAGGGGTTAGTGAATGCTTTTGATATTTTGTTTTCGAACGAAAATTCAGCTGAGGGAATCGATGAAATTGAACAAAAAAGCTTTCGAAAGAATTCAGAGAAGCAGCAATCAAGCCGTGAAATTGCAATTTTGAAGAAATTTGGCGAAGATTTGACAGAAAAAGCCAAAAATGGCGAACTCGATCCAGTAATTGGGCGTGAAACTGAAGTTCAGAGATTAATTATGGTTTTGCTTCGTCGCACGAAATCGAACCCAGTTTTGATTGGTGAAGCTGGAGTTGGAAAAACCGCTGTAGTTGAGCTTCTTGCTCAAAAAATTTCGAAAGAACAAGTTCCATCACAACTAATTGGAAAGCGAATTTTTGAAATTGATTTAGCTGGAATGCTGGCTGGTACGAAATTTCGTGGTCAATTTGAAGAGCGGCTAAAAAATGTAATTAAAACGCTTGAAAAACATCAAGAAATCATTGCATTTATTGATGAAATTCATCTTTTAGCAGGAACTGGTTCGGCGGAAGGCGCAATGGATGCGGCAAATATTTTAAAGCCAGCACTCGCTCGTGGAAAAATTAAACTAATCGGTGCTACAACTTTTGACGAATTTAAAAAATCGATTGAAAAAGATTCTGCATTGAATCGGCGTTTTCAATCTGTTCAGGTTGAAGAACCAAGCTTAAATGAAACGATTGATATTTTAAAAGGTTTGCGAGAAAAATATGAAAAATATCATAATATTGAAGTTTCTGATGAAGTTTTGGGTGAAATCGTTGATATGAGTGCGAGATATATTTTTGACCGCCAAATGCCAGATAAAGCTATTGATATTTTAGATGAAGCTGGTGCGTTAGCTGCGAGTGAGAAGGTGTCGAAACCGAATAAAATTTTAGAATTCTCGCGCGAGATTGAAAAATTAAATGAAAAGCAAATTCGAGCGGCAGAAAATGAAGATTTCGAAGGCGCGGCTCTTTATAAAACGCGAATTTCACAACTTAGAAAAAAACTTAGCGAAGAAGAACGAAAAGCAAAAAGTTCGAAAAAAATTATTTTAACGAGCAGTTATGTGGCACGAGCGATTTCTTTAAAAACGAATATTCCGGTTCAAAAAATTTCAAAAAATCAGGCAAAAATTCTACAAAATCTTGAAAAACATCTTTCGAAAAAGGTGATTGGTCAAAGTGAGGCGATTGAGAAAATTTCTAAAGCAATCCGCCGTAATAAATCTGGGATTTCAGATGAAAATCGTCCAATTGGTTCGTTTATTTTTCTTGGTCCGACTGGAGTTGGAAAAACTGAACTTTCACGCCAGCTTGCAAATGAGGTTTTTGGTGGTTCGAAATCTTTAATTAAAATTGATATGAGCGAATTTGGCGAAAAACATAAAACTTCGCAACTTTTGGGTGCGCCAGCTGGTTATGTTGGCTATGGTGAAGGCGGAACTTTAACAGAAAAAATTCGCCGTCAGCCATATTCCGTAGTGCTTTTTGATGAAATTGAAAAAGCTCACCCCGACACTTTTAATTTACTTTTGCAACTTTTAGAAGATGGTGAATTAACGGATTCTGAAGGGCGAAAAGTTTCGTTTAAAAATACTGTTGTAATTTTAACAAGTAATCTTGGCGCAAGCGAAATGATGAATGAAAAATCGCTCGGGTTTGAAGCGGAAAGTTCTTCAAAAAAGAATCATTCAAAAAATGAAAAATTTGCTCGAAAGGCTCTTGAAAAAGTTCTAAAACCTGAACTTTTAAATCGATTTGATGGAATTATTACATTTCAATCACTTTCGAAAACTGAAATTGGCAAGATTTTTGATATTCTTTTAGCTGATTTGAATAATCGATTGCTTCGAAAAGGTTTGAATTTGAAAGTTCGAAAATCAGCGAAAGATTTTATTATTGAAAAGGGTTATGACGCTAAAAATGGGGCAAGACCGCTTAGGCGTGCAATTGAGGATTTGCTTGAGCACAAATTGGCCGAGGAAATTCTGGCAAAAAATCCACCAAAGGGAACACAATTTGTGGCGAGTGCTAAAAATGGCGAAATTATAATTGAAGTTTCGAAAGATTAAGGAGAGAAAATGCGAAAAACAGAGAATTATTTAGTTCCAACGGTTGTTGAAGAGACTAATAGAGGCGAGCGAGCGTTTGATATTTATTCGCGGCTTTTAAAAGAACGAGTTATTTTTTTGGGTGAAGATGTGAATTCACACACGGCGAATGTTGTAGTGGCGCAACTTCTTCATTTGGCTTTCGAAAATCCAGATGAAGATATTAAACTTTATATTAATAGTCCTGGCGGAAGTGTTTATGATGGTTTGGCGATTTATGACACGATTAAATTTATCAAACCAGATGTGCAAACGATTGGGATTGGTTTGCAAGCTTCAATGGGAGCGTTTCTGCTGGCTGCTGGAACAAAAGGTAAGCGTGCGATTTTACCGAATTCTCGAGTGATGATTCATCAGCCCTCAAGCGGTACGCGCGGAAAAGTTACAGACCAAGAAATTGACCTAAAAGAAAGTTTATTGCTTAAAGAAAAACTTGCACAAATTTTGGCCGAAAATAGTGGTCAGGATTTGGAAAAGCTCAAAAACGATATGGAGCGAGACTATTGGATGAGTGCTGAGGAGGCTGTAAAATATGGCTTAGCTGATAAAATAATCCAGCAAGAAAAATAGCCTCACAAACGAGACTATTAGTAATTATATCCGTCAATTGGCTTAACTTTTTCGCCAATGGCGGATTTTTTTAAAGCTTTTAGCCTTTTGAATTCTGTTTTTGAAACAGGGACAGGCCAAATTTGTTCTTCTGAAATGTCTCCGCTTTTAGGTATACGCTGCGCTAAAACATAATATTGCCCACTTGGCAATAAAATATTTACACCTGCAGTATAAGGAGTTTCTGCACGAGAGCGGCCAATAATATCGATGAATCTAAATTCAAAGCCTGTGCTTTGCGTGTTACAGATGCAATCTGTAATATCCTTTCCATCTTCGTCTACAAGTTTAATTAGGGGGTGAAATCTCAATTTTGTTGAAATTGAAAAATCCACCTTATCAATTTTTTTACCATTTGTGTCTGTAAAGGTTAGCCCTTTTGCCTCAAATGGCTCAGAGAAATACTCATCTCTATTTTTCTTAAATTTACTCCACTTATCTTTCGAGAAAGATTTACCTTTTTCGAAATAGTCTTTGAAGCTAACCTGCGCAATGTTATTTTTACGTTCTTGTGCAAAAGCTTTGCTTGTAGAATATGTTGAAAACGAAAATAGCGCTATAAAGAGCACTAATAAGAAATATTTTTTCTTCATTTTAAGATCCTTCTAGCGCACTCAAAAAAACATTAAAATAGTTTAAAGGTGCGTAAATAATTTAATAGATCATATGATAACATAAAAACAATAAAAAATCAAGGTATTGACCTTTTTGTTGAAAGGGTGTAGAATATGTAAGCCATTGGGTAAAAAAGTACTTTTTGGAGGTGTCGTTATGGATCTAAAAGGTCTAATTAAAAAAGTTCGAAAGGCTGTGCGTAATAAAAAAATGCCGCAAAAAAATATTAGCGAAGAAGATAATCGAACTATTCTAGCAGGCAAAAATGCTATCTTAGAAAGAAAAGCTTACACTGCAGGGTTGACGCACCCTTAATTTTAACCGCTTAAATAGCGGTTTTTTATTGATTTTTTTTGAAAAATATGTTAAAATGAACGATAAGAAGTAGTGTGCTTGCGGAGAATTTTACTTCGAAATTGATGGCAAAATTTCGAAAGTCGCAGGCGGAGAATCTTCGGGCCGATTCTAATAACACTTTAAATGCGAGGAGAAAAATGGCAAAAAAGCACTTTAATGCTGCAGGACGAGCGTTCTTTTCGAAAGAAGACGCTCTTCTTAAAACCCCAGATTTAATCGCTCACCAAAAAGAATCTTGGAAAGATTTTGTTGATAATGGTTTGAGCGAAATTTTCGAAGAGATTAATCCAATTGACGACTATACTGGTCAAAAATTAGCTCTGCGATTTAAGAGTTATGAATTTCAAGCTCCAAAAACAACAAAAGATTTCGCGAAAGAAAATAATTTAACTTTTGAAGCTCCGCTACATGTTCAAGTTGAGCTTACAAATAAGGTTACTGGCGAAGTTAAAGAACAAGAAATTTACCTTGGTGACTATCCTTGGATGACAAACCAAGGAACTTTCATCATCAACGGAACTGAGCGTGTTATTGTTTCGCAGTTGATTCGTTCTGAAGGTGTTTATTTTAATGCTGAAACCGGAAGTGACGGAAAAAAATATTATGGCGCAAAGTTGATTCCAGTTCGTGGTGCTTGGTTAGAATTTGAAACCGACCCTAAAACTGGTGTGATTTATGTGAAAATTGACCGTCGCCGAAAACTTCCAGTAACAACTTTCTTGCGTGCACTTGGTCGAATGACTAACGCTGAAATGCGAGAGATTTTTGCTGATGTTGATAACGGAGATGTTAAGTTTATTCAATCAACTCTTGAGAAAGATCAATCAGCTGGCCCAAATGAAGCTTTGATTGAGGTTTACCGCCGTCTTCGCCCAGGAGATTTGGCGACTATTGAAAATGCCCGAAATATGATTGAACGAATGTTCTTTGACTTTAAGAGATTTGACTATGGTCGTGTTGGTCGATATAAAATTAACAAACGCTTGAAACTTGAAACACCAAACACAACTGAAAATCGTTCTTTCCAAATGGAAGATCTTTTCGAAATTATTAAAGAAGTTATTCGCTTGAATAATTCGCAGGGTGAAGTTGATGATATCGATAGTCTTGATAATCGACGAGTTAAATTGGTTGGTGAGCTTGTTGCGCGACAATTCCGTGTTGGTATGCTTCGAATGCAACGAAATGCGATGGACCGAATGTCGATGACTGATATTGAAACTGTAACTCCTGGCCAATTAGTGAATGCTCGCCCAGTTGTTGCTGCAGTGCGTGAATTCTTTGCTGGATCACAGCTTGCTCAAGTTATGGATGAAACTAACCCGCTTTCAGAACTTTCTCACAAGCGTCGTTTGAGCTCAATGGGCCCTGGTGGTGTTACTCGTGACCGTGCTGGTCTTGAAGTTCGTGACAGCCACCCAACTCACTATGGCCGAATTTGTCTTGTTGAAACTCCAGAAGGTGGAAACGTTGGACTTGTAACAAACCTCGCAACTTTTGCCCGAATTAATGAATATGGCTTTATTGAAGCTCCATATCTTCGTGTTAAAGACGGAAAAGTTACTGATGAAGTTGTTTATCTTGACGCTGATCATGAGATGCGTGAAATTATTGCTGATGCTGGTTCGAAACTAAACGAAGATGGGAGCTTCGTTGAATCTCAGGTTTCTGCTCGAAAGAACTTAATTCCTTCACAGGTGAGTTCAAGTGAAGTAACATTTATGGATGCCGTTCACAGGCAGGTTCTTGGTGCGGCAGCATCTCTTATTCCTTTTGCTGAACGTGACCGAATCGACCGCGCTTTGACTGGTTCAGCCATGCAGAAACAGGCCGTTCCACTTCTTTGGAATGAAGCCCCAACTGTCGGAACTGGTGTTGAAGCTGATATTGCGCGAAACTTGAGTCAAATTATTGTTGCTGAAGATGATGGCGAAGTTATTCGTGCTGATTCTGTTGCTGTTGAGGTTAAATATGCATCTGGTACAGCAAAATACGAACTAAAACATTTCGAAAAAACTGCCGACGACCGATGTTACAATCAAAAAGTTGTGGTTTCTCGTGGTCAAAAAGTTAAAAAAGGTGATATTTTGGCGGAAGGCGCAAGTATTAAGGATGGAGAAATTGCTCTTGGCCGTGACCTCCGTGTGGCGTTTATGTCTTGGGGCGGATTCAATATGGACGACGCTGTGATTATTTCTGACCGTCTTGTTAAGACTGATATGCTAACGAATATCAACATTAAAGATTATATGGTTGAAGTTCGTGAAACTAAGCTTGGGCCAGAAGTTGTTACTCGTGATATTCCAAACGCTAGCGAATATAGTTTGCGACATTTGGATGAAGACGGAATCGTTCAAATTGGTTCAGAGGTGAAACCTGGCGATGTGCTTGTTGGAAAAATTACTCCAAAAGGTGAACAAGAGCTTTCGAGCGAAGAACGACTTTTGCGTGCAATCTTTGGTGAAAAAGCGAAAGATGTTCGCGATACTTCTCAAAGAATGAAAAATACTGGTTCTGGAAAAGTTATTGGTGTGAAAATCTTTTCGAAAGAAAATGGTCATGAAATGCGTGCTGGTGTGCTTAAACAAATTCAGATTTTTGTGGCTGAAGCTCGCAAAATTATGGTTGGAGACAAAATGGCTGGACGACACGGAAATAAAGGTGTTGTTGCAAAAATTTTGCCAGAAGCTGATATGCCATTTATGGAAGATGGAACTCCGATTGATGTAATTCTTTCACCGCTTGGTGTGCCTTCGCGTATGAACCTTGGTCAGCTTTTCGAAGTTCACCTTGGAATGGCTGCAAAAACTCAAGGCTACCGAGTTGCAACTCCTTCATATGACGGTGTTGATGCTAAAACTTTGAGTGATGAACTTGAAGCTGCAGGCGTTCCTCGAGATGGAAAAGTCCAATTATTTGATGGCCAAACTGGTGAACCATTCGAACAGCGCACAACTGTTGGATTCATGCATATGATTAAGCTTCACCACTTGGTTGCCGATAAAATCCACGCTCGTTCAACTGGTCCTTACACAATGGTTACTCAACAACCTTTGGGCGGTAAAGCTCAAAATGGTGGTCAGCGATTTGGAGAAATGGAAGTTTGGGCTTTGGAAGCCTACGGTGCCGCTAATATGCTTCAAGAAATGCTTACAATTAAGTCTGACGACGTTGTTGGTCGTTCGAAAGCTTACGAAAGCATCATTAAAAATAGTGAAATTGTTGGTCCAAAATTGCCAGAATCATTCAATGTGCTTGTAAAGGAGCTACAAGGTCTTGGCTTGCGTGTTGACTTGCTTGACCAACATGCTTCAAGCATTGATGCTGATGAGCTTCTTGCGGAACGAAATAAAGACGCAGAGAGTTCAATAATCGAAGAAGATGAAAATTTCGAAACTGTTCGAGATGAATCTGACGGTGAATTTGAAGATAATATGAACATTCAAGATATTGATGAAATTGAAGAAATTAAGGAGGAAGCGTAAATGGCGAAAGTGGTGAATTCAAACCAGATTGCTGATTTCGACGCAGTTCGCCTCGCGGTTGCTAGCCCAGAAGATATTTTGAGCTGGTCTTACGGCGAAGTAACTAAGCCAGAAACTATCAACTATCGAACTCAAAAACCTGAGCGTGATGGTTTGTTTTGTGAAAAAATCTTTGGGCCAACTAAAGATATCAACCCTTATGATAATAAATTGAAGGGTGTTCGTTCTCGTGAGGCCGCTGTTGACAAAAACGGTGAGTTAGTAACAAAATCGATCGTTCGTCGTGAACGAATGGGTCATATTTCTTTGGCAGCTCCAATTGCGCATATTTGGTTTATGCGTGGAGCTCCAAGTGCAATGAGCCTTCTTCTTGGAATGACAGTTAAAAATATCGAACGTGTTGTTTATTTTGCAAGTTATGTAATTCTTAATGTTGATGAAGAAAAACGTGATCAAATGATTGCCGACCTTGAAGCTGAAGATAAAGCTGCTCGAATGGCAATTAAAATTCGTTATGAAAAGGCTGCCGAAGAAGCTGGCGCTGACATTAAAGCATTGGCTGAAGCACAAACTAAAGAAATCGAAGAGCTTAACGCAAATTATGTTTCGAAAAAGAATCAACTTGACAGTTTTGTAAAAGGCTCGCTAATGAGTGAAACCGATTTTCGAAATCTTCCTGAAGAATATGAAGAGATTATTGAAGTTGGAATGGGTGGTGAAGCAATTAAAACTTTGCTTGACGAAATTGACATTGATGAGCTTATTGAAAGCTTGAAAGAAGAATCTGAAAAAGCAAGAGGTCAGCGAGAGAAGAAAATTCTTAAACGACTAAAAACAATTGAAGGAATGAAAGCTGCTGGAATTAAGCCGGGAAGTTTATGTTTGACTGTTCTTCCTGTGATTCCTCCAGATTTGCGACCTATGGTTCAATTGACTGGTGGTCGATTTGCGACATCGGATTTAAATGATTTGTATCGTCGAGTAATTAACCGAAACAATCGTTTGAAGAAATTGATCGAACTTAATGCCCCAATGGTAATTAAGCGTAATGAAATGCGAATGCTTCAAGAAGCGGTTGATTCGCTAATTGACAATAACGCATCACGAAGCGGTCGCTCAGTTAATACGGCCGGTGGTCGCCGAAAGCTTAAATCTTTGAGTGATATGCTAAAAGGTAAGCAAGGTCGATTCCGCCAGAACTTGCTCGGAAAACGTGTTGACTACTCTGGTCGTTCAGTGATTGTGGTTGGCCCAACTTTGAAAGCCCACCAGTGTGGTTTGCCAACACAAATGGCGCTTGAACTCTTTAAACCATTCGTAATTTCTTGGTTGATTGAAAAAGAATATGCGCATAATATTCGTTCGGCAACTCGTTTGATTGATGCTCGTGAAGCTGAAGTATGGGATGCTTTGGATGCTGTAGTTGAAGGAAAATACATTCTTTTGAACCGTGCTCCATCTTTGCACCGACTTTCGATTCAGGCTTTCCAGCCAAAACTTGTTGAAGGTAAGGCTATTCAGCTTCACCCACTTGTAGCAAATGGATTTAATGCTGATTACGACGGCGACCAGATGGCAGTTCACCTACCACTTTCTGATGCTGCTCAGGCAGAAGCTCGTGATTTAATGAGTATTTCTCACAACTTGCTAAAGCCAGCAGATGGTCAACCTGTGCTCTCTGTTGATCAGGATGTTGTTTACGGAAATTACTACATCACTTACGACAAGCATTCTGAAATGAACAAAAAACCGCGTCCTTTCGCTAATGTTTTTGAAGCTGAAATGGCTTATGACAAAGGTGAGATTGCACTCCAAACACCAATTCGTGTGTTCGTAAAAGGTGAGATTCAAAATACAACTCTTGGCCGTGTGCTATTTAACGAATTACTACCAGAAGATTATCCATTCGACAATAACCCACAAACTAAGAAGCAAATTAATAAAATTTTGGCCGATATGTTTGCGCATTATGGTGCTGAAATGACTGTGAAAATTGCTGACAAAATCAAAGGTTTGTCATTCCGATTTGTTACAAAATCTGGTTTGTCGATTGGTAAAGAGGATTACACGGTTTACGAAAGCGAAAAAATTCCTCAAATCATTGCTAGCGGTGACACTAAAACAACTTTGATTCAGGAACAATATGACCAAGGTCTTTTGACTGATCAAGAACGCTATAACTTAATTATTGATAACTGGCACAAGGTTATTGATGAAGTTTCTGATGAAATTTCTGAGCGTGTAGCTCATGAAGGTGCAGATTCACCTGTTGGATTGATGGCTGTTTCTGGTTCACGTGGTAATGCAACAAATATTCGCCTTGCTTCTGGTTTGACTGGAATTATGGTGGATGCAACAAACCGTGAAATTGAGCTTCCAATTCGCTCGAACTATACTCACGGAATGAGCTCGCTTGAAGCTTTCGTAGCAACTCGTGGTGCGCGTCAAGGTTTGATTTCAACTGCGCTTAAAACTGCTGATTCTGGTTATCTAACTCGCCGTCTTGTTGATGTGGCTCAAGATGTATTTTCTGTTGAAGATAGAGCTGATGAAGTTGATCCAGGATTTGCGATTTATCGCTCAGAAAGTGAAGAGACAATGATTTCATTCGGTGATAGACTTTATGGTCGATTTACAGCTGAAGCCGTTCCTGGATATGTTGAGGCTGATCAGCTAATCACTCGAGAAATTGCCAATGCAATTGAAAAAGATGAAAACATTACAGAAGTTAAAATTCAAAGTGTTCTTTCAACTCCAGACCTTGCAGGAATTCCTCAAAAGTCTTACGGAATTGATATGGCAACTGGGCTTCTTGTTGATCCAGCTGAACCAGTTGGTGTGATTGCTGCTCAATCTGTTGGTGAGCCTGGAACGCAGCTAACTTTGAATACATTCCACAGCTCAGGTGTCGCTGGTTCTGGTGCAATTTCGCAAGGTTTGCCACGTGTTGAAGAGCTTCTTGAAGCTCGTTCACCAAAGGGACAGGCTTATATGACTGAAGTTTCTGGTGTGGTTGATATCTGGGAAGATGGCAATATGAATATCGTTCAAATTACACCACAACAAACTGAAGATGGCGAAAATGTAAACCCAGTTCGCTACGAAATTCCAAATGTTGCAGCTCTCGCTGTTTCGAAAAACGATGTTGTGCAGGCTGGTGACCGTTTAACTGCTGGTTCGCTCAATCTTCGTGACTTAATGGAATTTAAGGGTGTTGAAGAAACTCAACGCTACATTATGAACGAAATCTTGCGAATTTACGCCGCTCAAGGTCAAGACATTGCTTCAAAGCATCTTGAAATTATCGTTCGCCAAATGTTTAGCCGAGTTCAAATTGAAGATGCCGGAGACTCATCGTTTATCATTGGCGATGTAGTTTCGAAAGCTGCCGTTGTCGAAGAAAATAAACTTCTTGAAGCTGAAGGTAAAAAACCTGCTGAATTCAAACAACAACTTCTTGGAATTACAAAAGTTTCAATTTTCAGTGACAGTTTCTTGTCTGCTGCATCATTCCAAAATACAACAAGTGTTTTGATTAACGCAGCAACTTCTGGCCGAATTGATAAACTTCGTGGATTAAAAGAAAATGTGATTATCGGACGCAAAATTCCTGTTGGAACTGGCGCTCGGGTTAACACAAAATCTGAACCTGTTGAAACTAAAGAAGAATTTGAAAACGAAACTAACGATTCTATAGTAGAAGAATAAAAAAACTTAAAACACTGGCTTTGTTGCCGGTGTTTTAAGTTGCGTTAAAGAACGAAAAATGATACAATATTAGCATAAACGAAATAGGAGAATATATGAGTTCTAATGAAGTTAAAAAAGTTGGCGTAAAAGCTTTTCGAAATCGTGGAATTATTTTTGCAATTTTAGCTATTATTTTAATTGTTGCTGGCTCAATTTGGATTGCAAAACCTTTTAATGATTTCCTAAAAAGACAAACTTGGAAACAAACTGAAGGGCAAATTTATGGTTTCGAAAAGAAAATTATAAATGAAAAAACTGGCGAATATAAATATACGGCAGTTGTAGATTTTTCAGTGAAAGAGAATGAAACAATCGAATTTCGCTCAGAGTTAAAGAACGAAAAACCAGTTATTGGTGAAAAGGTAAAAGTTTTTTATGATGAGAAAGACCCAAATTCCGCCGTTGAAGGTGATTTTGAAATTACTAAAATAGTTGCTCCAAGCGTACTGATGATTGTTGGAGTTATTAGTGCGGCTCTAGCAATGATTTCTTTCGAAAGAATGAAAAAAGCTAAAAAGATGCAAAATCAAGCAAATACTTCAGCCTTTGTGCAGAATTTTATTCCGCATAATAATCAGGAAAATAAGTAATGCGAACTATTTTTACGGATGGAAGTGCTTCACCAAATCCTGGCCCTGGTGGTTTTGCCGTGATTGAAAACGGCAAACCGATTGCTTTGGGGGCTGAAAATCCAAGCACAAATATTCGAATGGAAGGATTAGCTTTGAAAAAAGCTTTCGAAATTTTAGAGGGTGAAGAAGCTGAAATTTTAACAGATAGCGAGTTTTGGGTTAATGTTTTAGTGAAATGGGCACCAGCTTGGGAGAAAAATGGCTGGAAGAAAAAAAATGGTGAAATCAAGAATCTTGATATTGTGAAGCCGCTTTTTGAGCTTTATAAAAAATCAAATGTAGAGCTAAAATGGCTAAAAGGGCATGCTGGTCATGAGTTTAATGAAATGGCTGATGAATGGGCGAATCGGGCAAGAAACGGTGAAAAGCTTTAATTCTATTGTTGACTTTCTTCGAAGGCTGTGATAAAATAAGAGTTCCGCTCAAAAGTGGAAAATAAAAATTTGGAGGAAATTATCCTTATGAAAAAAGCCTTTACAAACGCAAAAGAGACATTGTTTGTCTCTTTGTACTTTATCACAGTTTACGGTGCATCGTTATATTTAACTATTTTGACACACTGGAACTTTGGCATGTTCTTTTTTAGTATTGTTATGACAACACTAATAATTGCTACTAAAAGGATCGATGAAAAGATGCCTGAAAAAGTTCGAAGATAAGAAAATAATTTTTAAGCCAGAGGAACTGGCTTTTTCTTTTGATTATTTTTACTTTACAGATTTTAAAAAATATGATAAAATTGTTAGCGAAGCGCTGTTTTTGTGCTAGTTTCGAAAAAACAACAAAACTAGCGTGAAACAGTAATAAAATAATAAATTTAAGAGGAATCAAATGAATAAAAATACTCCATTGGAAAATTTCCGAAATGTTGGTATTATTGCGCACATTGACGCCGGTAAAACTACAACAACAGAAGGTATTCTTTACCGAACTGGTTTGACACACAAAATCGGTGTTGTTCGTGGTGAAGGTGATGGTGCAACAACTGACTGGATGGCTCAAGAGAAAGAGCGAGGTATTACAATTACTTCTGCTGCTGTGACATGTTTCTGGAAAGACCATAAAATTAATATTATCGACACCCCAGGGCACATCGACTTCACTGCTGAAGTGGAACGTTCACTCCGCGTGCTTGACGGTGCTGTGACTGTTTTTGACGGTAAAATGGGTGTTGAAGCTCAGTCTGAAACTGTTTGGCGACAGGCTGATAAATACGGTGTACCACGCGTTTGTTTTATTAATAAAATTAACCAAACTGGTGGTGACTTCTATAAATCAATTAAATCAATTCACGACCGTTTAAGTAAGCAAGCTTTCCCAATTCACTTGCCAATTGGTTTCGAACAAGAAATCAACGGTGTTGTTGACTTGATCGATATGAAAGCTTACACTTATGATAACTACGCTGACCATGAGTTGAAAGTTGGCGAAATTCCAGCAGATATGCTTGAAAAAGCTAAAAACGCACGTTCATTGCTTGTTGAAAATGCGGTTGAAGCTGACGATGAATTGATGATGCGATTCTTCGAAGAAGGTGAGGAATCAATTACAATTCCTGAACTTAAAGCTGCGCTTCGAAAACGAGTTCTTGCTGGTGACTTCTTCTTGGTAACTGGTGGTGATGGCCGTGGTGTGATCGTGGAAAAGGTTCTTGATCTTATTAATGACTATCTTCCAAGCCCACTTGATATTGCTTCAATTAAAGGAACTGATGCAAAAACTGGTGAAGCTATTGAACGCAAACCATCTGTAGACGAACCAACTTCTGCACTTGCATTTAAGATTGCGACTGACCCATTTGTTGGAAAACTCGTATTCGTGCGTGTTTATAGTGGTAAAATTACTGCTGGATCATATGTTCTTAATACAATGACTGGCAAAAAAGAGCGAATCGGACGAATTGTTCGAATGCATGCTGATAAGCGTGAAGAAATTTCAGAAGTTGCTGCTGGTGACATCGCCGCTGTTGTTGGCTTGAAAGATGTTACAACTGGTGCAACTCTTTGTGATTTGAACCATGGTGTGATTCTTGAAGGTATTGAGTTCGCTGAACCTCCAGTTTCTATTGCAGTTGAGCCAAAAACTAAAGCCGACCAAGAAAAAATGGGAATTGCTCTTCAGCGACTTGCTGAAGAAGACCCAACTTTCCGAGTTCATACAGATGAAGAAACTGGTCAAACTATTATGTCGGGAATGGGTGAGCTTCACCTTGATATCTTGATCGACCGAATGAAGCGTGAATTTAACGTTGAAGCTAATGTTGGTGAGCCACAAGTTGCCTTCCGTGAAACTATTCGTGGAACTGCTGAAGCTCAAGGTAAGCACGCAAAACAATCTGGTGGTCGTGGTCAATATGGTGATGTTTGGATTCGCTTTGAACCAAATGAACCAGGAAAAGGCTTTGAATTCTTTGATGAAATTAAAGGTGGTGTTGTGCCACAAGAATACCGCAAACCAGTTGAACAAGGTGTACTCGAAACACTTGAAGGTGGTGTGATTGCTGGTTACCCAGTAGTTGACGTTAAAGCTACACTTTACGATGGTTCTTACCACGATGTCGACTCAAGCGAATTGGCCTTTAAACTGGCTGGTGCGCTTTCAACTCGTGAAGGTATCAAGAAAGCAAATCCAGTTCTTCTTGAGCCTGTGATGAAGGTTGAAATTACAACTCCTGAAGAATTTATGGGTGATGTGATTGGAGACTTGAACTCGCGCCGCGGTCGAATCGACTCAATGGAAGATTTGATGGGTGGAACAAAACTCGTTAAAGGTTTTGTGCCACTTGCAAATATGTTCGGCTACACTTCAGACCTACGCTCAATGAGTAAAGGTCGTGCAGCTTCAACAATGGAACTTGCACAATACGAAGAAGTTCCACCTAATGTTGCACAAGAAATTATCGAAAAGCGAAATGCTAAATAATAATTTCGAAAACTTAAAAACTACCTCTTTCGGGAGGTAGTTTTTGTTTTGATAAATAACTATTATTTGATATAATAGTAATAAAATAGAATGAGGGAAGCAATCTAATAATAAAATTAAAAAAGTATCTGCAATAATTGCATATAGATATTAAATTAAATATAAATAGGGAGTTTAGAGTTATATGAGTAAACAGCAAACAAGGCCAGCATTTCTGTATAAGATTTTTAATAGAGATGATGAGGGGTATGATATAGATACGCCTTTTGAGAAAACTTTAGGGGATATTTTTATTAATCTCTCTATAGAAGAGATAATTTATAATCATAAAACTGATGACCCTGAAGCCTGTGTCAGACTTTTAGGGTTTAAACAAGCTCTTAATACAAAAGATATGTACCAAGGTTTTATGGGTGTTTATGGGTCACCAGATTTTAAGGTTGGTGATATTAAAGATAATAGAGTCGAAAATTATACACTTCTTAATGGGAAAAGGCCGATAGAACTTGTACATTTTGTCTACTCTCCTAAAGATAAAATATTAGTTTTAACGTCAAATACTAGAGCTATTCAAGCTGGTGGGTTTATGAGATATATAAATTATCTAGCTCCTAAAGTTTTTAAGGATATTAATTTGATATATAGATATGAAATAATATGTCATAAAGATGCCATTGATATTATTAAGAACGCCAAAAGTATAAAATCTGCTGAAATATTTGTTCCTATAGATATTACAAAACAAAATAAATTTAAAGGGTTGTTTAACATACCAAGTATGAGGGGTAATATGGATGGATTAGGAGGTATTACTTTGACGTTTAAGCCACAAAGAGGTAAAGACCTAATGAAAGGCTCGGATTATAGATGCACTGCTAAAAGACATGCCTATTGAAGATTTTCATAGGCAAAAATATAAAGTTGAACTTAAGGATAGCTTAGAGACAATTACTGTCAATCTATTACAGGCTAAATTTAATAGCCGGGTTACAATAATGAACGATGATAATCAAGATGATTATAATAACAATATATATAATCAGCTAATTGATATATATAAGAATTCTAAGGGTAAAATTAATGAGTAGAATTAAAAGTATAGCAAAGGTTTTAATTTGTTTTATATTTTATGGAATATTCTATTGGCTAACATGGTTATATAGTGAAGATTTTTTGAATAGACGTGATCCTGCTAATGATTTTTTGATTGTTACTGGGCTATCTTCTTTGATTTTTATAATAATAAAAAAATACGGCGATCCCTATGTTATTAAACAGAGACGTAAAGAATTAGATAAGTTTATTAGAAGTTTAAAAAATATTATAAAGTATATAGTCATTTCTATTTTTTTAATGATTATTATATGGATATTAAATATATTTTTAGATAATATATGTCTCAAAAGAGCATTATGGGCATTTGTTACGATAGCTTATATGATTTACATTCTTTGTTTTTTATGCGTTATACGTATATATATTTACAAGCCTTGGCGCAGAGGCGAAAAAAAAGAATAATGTTGCTTTAATTCCCGCTTGCGCTTAACCCACCCAAAGTGCTATAATTAAAGCAGGAAATCAAGCACTTTTAAGCGAATAACTTGGTGATTTTGGCAAGGTGAAAGGAGGAATCTTTAAACCCCTATAGCAAACCAACAAAAGTGCTACACTACTTTTAAAAATTTGCTAAGCACATTTAAGAATCATCTATAGCATTTTTAATTAACTGCTATAGCAAAACAAATCAAAAGCCTTTTAAGGAGGAAGAATGAGTCTTAAATATAAAGTTGTTCAACTTGTAAACCCTGCAAAACGAGAAGAGCCAAAAAATTTTTATGCTCAACTAGCTGAATCTGGCCGTGTTGATCTAGATGAAATTGCTAATAATATTTCAGAAACCTCAACCACGGTGAGCCATATTGATGTGCATGCGGTGCTACTAGCATTAACAGATGAGCTTTTAAAACGATTGGAGCGAGGTGAAAGCGTTCATCTTGGGAAACTTGGTTATTTTCATACAACTATTCAATCTAAAGGTCAAGCTAAAGAATCTGATGTGACAGCAAGCTCGATTGAAGGTGTGAAAGTTCGTTTTGTGGCAGGTGAGGCCTTGAAAGATAAACTAAAATCAGCACACTTTGAAAAGGTTGAAAAAGCCAAAACTACTGAGCCAAAACCAACCGAAAACAAGCCGGCAGGTGCTTAAAATTAGTTAAAGTAAAAAGTTTAAAACCAGCTTTGAATGGCAAAAAGAGCTATCGGGCTGGTTTTAAAATTGGTTTTTTTGTGTTAGAATAGAGGATATATGAAAAGCCTTGTAGAGATTTTAAAAGAAGAATATCAAAACTATTGCCAAGATAAAAACATTGACTGGTTGCAAAGTGTAGAATTTGCTGAAATGCGCAAGAAACGTGGCGCAGAATGCTATTTTGTGGCATTAAAAAATGATGAAAATATTAAAGTTGCTGGGTTGATTTCTAGCAAAAATAAGCGTTTCGATTTGGTGATGGTTGAGCAAAATGGCGTATCTCAAGCAGATTTTGTGGATTTTTTGGTGAAGAGTGAAGAATTTGCACGTGAACGTGGAGCGATTTCTTACCGGATTTTACCAAAAGTGGTGCGTGCGCTTCGTAATGATAAGCTTGAAATTATTGAAAGTAACAATCTTGATTGGCTGAATAAACCGCTACTAAAAGCTGGTTTTAAATATCATTCTGGCTTTAAGCATGAGTTTGATATGGATGTAAATATGCACGTTTATTTGAAAGACTTAACAGATTTAAGTGAAGATGATGTGGCTTCCACTTATAACCAAACTACCCGCCGAAATTTGCGCTCAGCAATAAAAAAAGGCGTGAATGCTCGCAAGGTTGAAGAGAGTGAATTTGCTGATTTTGTGGCGATCTTAAAAAGCTCAAACCAGAAAAATGGTGTTGGTACGCGTGATGAAGAATATTACCATGATTTAAAAACTTGTTTTGGTGAGCGAGCGCGTTTTATGGGTGTAGAATTTGAAGGAAAATTAATTTCTGCTGGTGTGTTTATCTTTTCGAAAAATGAAGTTGTTTATTTTGAAGGCGGAACTCTTCAGGAATATCACAAAATTCCAGCTTCAACATTTTTACAAGATTATATGATTAAAGAGGCGATTCGTGCAGGAGCTTCGAAATATAATTTTTATGGCATTACGGCAGAACCAAAGGCAAGTTTGTTGCGTTTTAAAGCTGGTTTTCGTGGTGTGGCGGTTGAATATGCTGGCGAATATCGCAAACGTTATTTGGTGCGAGCAATTAAAGCAAAAATCTTTCGAAAATAGTTATAAGAAGACTAATACTAAAACTAGTAAGCTAAAATGGGAGAAATAAGAGATCAAGCGGTTGTTTAGTTCTCGAATTTTTAGTGAATATGACTGGAATAGCACTTAAAATTCAAAAATCGCTCAGAAAGGGCGATTTTCTATTGACTAAAATACGATTATGTGTTAAAATATGATTTGTCTTAGGTTAGAACTTTGACTAAAAAAATCAAGGAGGTTGACGCCTATGTCAACAGAAGTTTTACAAAGAAGAATTGATAGTGATAGTGATAGTGATATTTCAACTATTAGTCCTGAAGTTTTACAATTGCAAAAAAGAGTTAAATCTTTGCGAGTACCAGAAATCCCTAGGGGTTTTTCAAAAGGTAAAACACGAAAAGGACTAAAAAAAGCGCTTCAAGGAATTGAGAGTTGTTCTGTAAAAGAAGAGTTGGAATCTTATGAGTATCAACTAGCTGACGCGCTAAACTGCCGACGTGAATTGATTGATGAAATTTTAGAAACTGAAAAATATTTGAGGAATATTTCATCTGGTCAATATGAAAAGATTTATAAGAAATTGAAAGATCTGGAAACAATTCAGGAAGTACTGAATTATGCAGACAAGGAAGTAATTCCATCACTTCAACAAGTAATCAAGGCCTTATCTATCGCTGAAAATGACGATCATCGTCAGATTCGAAAGGTTCAAAAAACTAAGCATACAGACAAGAAGCATGGTCGTCGAATTAATACTCGACATGACCAGCATTATAAGCGCTCTCGCGAGATTGAGCGCGCTAAAAAGCAGGCGACACGGATTGCCTTCGCATAAGATTTAACCGCTCAGATTGGGCGGTTTTTCTTTACGCCTATGCTTTTTTATGTTAAAATGGTAAAAGTTAAAGAAGGAGGTTTGAGTTTTGGACGATTTTAAATATTTGCCAGAAAATGCTCATTATTTTGATTCGGCGTGTCAGTCTTTGCGCCCGCAACCAGTTTTAGATGCTTTAAATGATTACTATTTAAATTTTAACTCTTGTGGTGAGCGTGTAAAATACGCTTGGGGTAGAAAAGTTGATGAAAGGGTTGAAGAAACTCGTGAGGCGGTTTTAGATTTATTAAAGCTAAAAGAGAAAGATTATTTTGTGAGCTTTACGCTTAATACGACTTACGGTTTAAATTTGTTACTTTCACAGCTTGAATTGCCGGTTTCGAAAGTGATAACTAGCGAGATTGAACATAATTCGGTTTTTCTTTCAACAATTGAATTCGCTAAAAAACACCAAATTGAACGAATCGTGCTTGAGCGAGAAGAAGATGGCTCGATTTCACTCGAAAATGATTTTTCGAAAGCTTTGGTTGTAGTTAATGCGGCTTCGAATATTGATGGAAGGCGAATTGAAAACATTAAAGATTTGGTAAAGAAAATTAAAAAACAAGGTGGATTTGCGATTATTGATGCAGCGCAAGCGCTAGGTTCAAGCTATGAATTGCTTCAAAAAATTCCAGCTGATGCAATCGTTTCAAGCGCGCATAAGATGTATTCGGCGAGTCTTGGAATTATGGTTGTTCGCAAGGATTTTGCAAAATTCGTAAAAACTTCTTTTGTTGGTGGCGGAATGGTTTCGAGTGTCTCCAAAGAATCTTATGAAGTTTTGGGTGATGAGCATGTATATGCTTTATTTGAGCCGGGTTTGCAAGCTTGGGGTGAAATTATCACTTTAAAAACAGCAATCGATTGGTTGAAAAAACAAAAGAAAACTTCACGAGTTGATGAGTTTTCGAAAGATATTTTTGAGTTTTTAAAAAACCAAAAAGGTGTTAATATTTTAAATAAAAAGCCGGCTCCTGTGATTAGTTTTTATCACGACAAGCTTGATGCACACTTGATTGCACAAGCTTTGAGCGATGAAGGAATTATGGTGCGAAGTGGTTATTTTTGCGCGCATTACTACTTGAAAGAAGTTCGAAAACTGCCACATTTGGTACGAATTTCAATTGGCTTACATAATACTGAAGCTGATGTTGTAAAATTAAAAGAAGTTTTGGAAAGGATTTTTAGCTAATGATTTGTATTGCTGCGTTTATAGTTTTGCTAATTATTTGGTTATTTACACCCGCTTTGAAGCTTTTTGGCTTTAAAAAACAAGCGAAATCAATCAACCAAATGTTTAAAAAATCAATGCATTGTTTCTCGCGAAGAGTGACTTTACGTGCTTGTGATTCGAATTTTAAAGATGAGATTAAAAATTCAATTCTTCGAAAAATAATTGTAAAGCACAAAAAATGGGTAAAACCAGTTTCTTGGGCGATTGAGGCAGTGGCCGGCTTGATTGTTCTAATTACAATTTGGTCTGTTCTAACAGTAATTAAATCAGCTTTAGCACTATTTGTTTTTGGAACTTGTGATATTCAACGGCCAGCTTCTTGTGCACTAAATTCAACCGAGGCTTGCTCAATTGATGGCGGAAATACTGAAAATCCAATAGTTTCATGGTTTACGGATTGGGGGCAGATCTTTAATGCGATGCCTGCAAAATTTCGAAATTGGAATGCTCAAGATTATGTTGTGAAAAAATCAACTTATCGTGGTGAATTTTCTAATGAAGTTTCGAAAGATGCGAGCGTGGCGATTGATATTTTTGACCCTGGTTGTATTGTTTGTCGGCGTTCATTTATAAATCAGAAAAATAGTGGATTCTTTAAAAATCATAAAACCTATCTTTTACCATATCCAATTGATGGAAAGTTTAAAAATTCTGAGTTGATTTCGAAATATCTTGAAGCTGTTCGAGGAATTCAACCTGAAAATGGTAAGAAGATTTCGGCTGAATGGATGATTGTTGAGAAGATTTTTACTGAAAAGGACGAAAAAGGAGTTTTATTCCAAGAGAAGTTTAATGGCGAAAATCAAACTTCAACAACGGCGGAGGAAACTGAAAAGATTTTGCAAAGCTGGCTGAAAGATGCGGGTTATTCAGATATGCAAGTTGAGGAAATTTCGAAAAAAGCTAAAAGTGATGAAATCCAGGAGCGTATTAAAGAGAATATTCGAGTTGTAAATGAAGAAATTAAGACGAAGAGTATTCCAACTTTGATTTATGAAAACCAGAGACATGAGGGTTTGTATAAAGTTTCGAAATAATTTTTATAAAACCTCTTTACAAAATATTGAAGATTAGGTATAATTATAGGTAGCGTCGCGTCGTGTGTTTTGCTAAAACAGTGACTCGTGCGACGCGCATAATATTATTAATAAAAGGAGAAATTCTAAAAATGGCAGAATTTGACCGCTCAAAGCCACACGTAAACGTTGGTACTATGGGACACGTTGACCACGGTAAAACAACTCTTACTGCGGCTATCACAGCAGTTCTTGCAAAACGACTTCCATCAGAAGTTAACAAACCAATTGCGTACGACCAAATCGATAACGCACCAGAAGAAAAAGCTCGTGGTATTACGATTGCTTCTTCTCACCAAGAATATGAATCGAACAACCGACACTATGCTCACGTTGACATGCCTGGACACGCAGACTATGTTAAAAACATGATTACTGGTGCCGCTCAGGTTGATGGTGCTGTTCTTGTGATTGCAGCTACAGATGGTCCTATGCCACAAACTCGTGAACACGTTCTTTTGGCAAAACAAGTTGGTGTGCCTAAGATTGTTGTTTTCTTGAACAAAATGGATATGGCTGATGAAGAACTTGTTGAGTTGATCGAAATGGATGTTCGTGAACTTCTTTCGGCAAACGGATTTGATGGCGACAATGCTCCAATCATCAAAGGTTCAGCTCTTAAAGCTCTTGAAGGTGATGAAAAATACGAAGACGCTATTATGGAATTGGTTGATGCTATGGATACATACATCGAAGAACCAGTTCGCGATATGGATAAACCATTCTTGATGCCTATCGAAGATGTTTTCTCAATCAAAGGTCGTGGTACAGTTGCTACAGGACGAATCGAACAAGGTGTTGTTAAACTTAACGACGAAGTTGAAATTGTTGGCTTGAAAGATTCACAAAAAACTGTTGTTACAGGTATTGAAGCTTTCAAAAAATCTCTTGATCAAGGTCAAGCAGGTGATAACGCTGGTCTTCTTCTTCGAGGTATTGATCGAGATCAAATCGAACGTGGACAAGTTATTGCTGCTCCTGGCACAATTACTCCACACACAGAATTTGAAGCTGAAGTTTACATCTTGAAGAAAGATGAAGGTGGACGACATACTCCATTCTCAAAGGGTTACAAACCACAATTCTACTTCCGAACAACTGACGTTACTGGTGAAGTTGAACTTCCAGCTGATAAAGAAATGGTTATGCCTGGTGACAATGTAACTTTCAAAGTTAAATTGCAAGCACCTATTGCCATGGAACAAGGTTTGAACTTTGCTATCCGTGAAGGTGGACGAACTGTTGGTGCTGGTGTTGTTACAAACATCATCAAATAATAGTTTATAATTCAAAGAACACTCCAAGAGGGGTGTTCTTTATTTTGTTTAAAATAATCAAATTTGTTGTTATTTTAATTTAACCAAAAGCATGATATAATATTAGAGTTATGGATATTTTGGAATTATTTAAAATCGTTATAGTTAGTATAATTGAAGGTGTTACCGAATGGCTGCCTATTTCAAGCACTGGCCACATGCTACTATTTGACGAATTTGCCAAGCTTAATTTTTCGAGTGAGTTTAAATCTGTATTTATGGTTGTTATTCAGCTTGGAGCTATAATGGCAGTTATTTTTACTTATTGGTCTAGTTTAAACCCTTTCGATAAACACAAAAATAGTCGTGAAAAAAAGGATACATTTGAATTATGGAAAAAAATATTAATTGGCGCAATTCCTGCGGGAGTTATGGGGATACTATTTAATAATTTTATAGAAAAATATTTCGAAAATATGTGGGTTATTTCGGCAATGTTGATGATTTACGGTATTCTATTTATTGCTATAGAGCAATTTCTAAAAAATAAAAATATAAAGCCAAAAATTGAAAGTTTTGGAGAGATGACTTATTTAGATGCTCTTAAAATTGGTGGATACCAAATTTTAGCACTTATTCCTGGAACTTCTCGAAGCGGATCTACAATAATTGGTGGGTTATTGACGGGAGTTTCAAGAAAAATCGCAGTAGAATTTTCATTTTTCATGGGTATTCCTATTATGTTAGGTTCGAGTGCACTTAAGATCGTTAAGCATGGCTTTAAATATTCTAATACTGAGATTTTCTACCTATCAGTTGCTTTAATCTTAACGTTTATTGTTTCAATGTTTGTTATAAAGTCTCTAGTGAACTATCTTAAAGACAATGATTTTCGAATTTTTGGTTGGTATAGAATTTTATTAGCGACATTAATAGTTGGGTATTTTTTAATTAAATAGGAATTGAATCTTTAAATAAGATTGAAAGTATGGTAAAATAGTTATTATGAATTGGAAAATAATAGTTAAATCGATGAAAAATAAAGATATGCAAAAGCGTGTCTTTGGAGTGGTTGGTCTTTTAATAATTTTTAGATTCTTGGCACACGTGCCAATTCCTCTTGCTAATGCGGGAAACTTGAAAGAGGTTGTTGAATCTGCTATTAAGAGTACTGATTTAGGAGGATTTATTAATCTGCTAACTGGTGGTGCTTTGACAAGCTTTTCAATTATGCTTGTTGGTTTAAGCCCGTTCATTACTGCCTCAATTATTACTCAGTTAATGACAAAAGCTATTCCATCACTTGAAGAACTAAATAATGATGGCGAATCTGGTCGACGAAAGATTAATCAGTGGACGCGAATTTTAACTATTCCTTTGGCAATTATTCAATCCATTGCTTATATTTTTATATTACAGACAACCGTTCTTCAATCTAACTCTGCAGGCTTCAAAGGTATGAGTTTATCTAACTGGATTGTTGCTGTTACTGCGATGGTCGCTGGTTCAGTTCTTTTGATGTGGATTGGTGAAATTATCACAGAAAAAGGTGTTGGAAATGGGATTTCCTTGGTTATTTTTGCTGGTATTATTTCACAGCTGCCAACAACATTAGCGACTCTAATTTCTTCAATTACAGATACTAAAGATGGTGCTTTTGATGTTTTCGGTTGGTTTACATTGCCTGTTAATCGTATTGCATTTATGGTTACATTGATACTCCTAGTAATAAGTTTAATTCTTCTTTATATTTTGGTTAAGATTAATGAAGCGCAAAGAGTTATTACTATTAATTATGCAAAACGAGTTCATGGTAATTCATCTTATGGCGGAATAAAAAGTATATTGCCAGTAAAACTCATTGTTGCCGGTGTTATTCCAGTAATTTTTGCCGTTTCATTTTTAAGTCTTCCTGCATTTATTGGCCAGGTAATGAAGAATGCTAAAGTTAATGTTTCATTAGCTGAAAACTTAATTAAATGGTTTTCTGCTCCAAACCAAGGAACTTTTACGGGATCTTCTCCTGAATCGTTTATTTATCCAGCTGTATATTTTGTTTTAATTGTAATATTTACATATTTTTATACTTCAATTGTATTTAACTCGAATGAAATTGCTGACAATCTTCAAAAACAAGGTGGATTTATTGAAGGTATACGCCCTGGAATTTCGACAGCAAAATATTTAAATAAAGTAGTGAATCGCTTAAATTTGTTTGGTGCAGTAGCTCTTGGCTTGATTGCATTATTACCATTTGTTGCCGACTATCTCCTATATAATCTGGCTTCAATCCAAAATAGTAATCTTTCAATTGGTGGAACTGGGATCTTGATTATTGTAACTGTTGCTCTTGAAACTATTAGACAGATAAATTCGCGAGCGTTGATGGTTACTTACGACGATTACAAATAAAGAGATCTTTAAATGAAGATTAAAAATTCTCGAAAAAAAGATAAAAAAATATTGTCTGTAGTTCTTATAATTTGTTGGGTTTGTTTAATAGGATATACTGGAATTTATGTATATAATAATTTTCTACAATCTAAAAAAAATCAGCAGCAAATTCCAGGCGGCTCAACATTAACTCACCAAGTTGATGAAACTGAAGTTACAGAAGAGAAAAAGAACTCTTATCAAGTTCCTAATCCACTTTTCCCAAGATTTTTATCAATCCCTAAGTTAAAAATCTCAAATGCTCGTGTTGTTCAGTTAGGATTAATAAAGAATACCAACCAACTAGATTCACCAATCTCAATTCATGATGCTGGTTGGTATATAAGAAGTGCCTTACCAGGAAGCTCTAAAGGCGCACTACTTATAGATGGCCATAATGGAGGTCCGACTAAAGGTGGTATTTTCGAAAATCTTGGTAATCTTTCGAAAGGTTCAGATATAATAGTTGAAAGGGGTGATGGACAAAAAATAACTTATGAAGTTAAAGACGTCCGTGAAATGACTGTTGATGAAATTAATGATGAAAATAATAAATTCGGAATGAGTACGATGCTTGATTCATTTGAGCCTTCAAAAGAAGGATTGAATATTATAACATGTGTTGGTGATTGGGATTATTCGAAGAATACCTTTAATAAACGAGTGATGTTAAGGGCTGTTAGAAAGTCTTAAATATGTGTAATAATAAAAAATATACTACCATCGTTGGTAGTATATTTTAGATTGATATAAAAATATATTAAAGCACGATATTGCATTTTCTGATATCTATAGAATAATTCGTTAGAAATATATGATCTATAGTATCTAAAATTTATGATTGTCTCCAAAAAAAGAGGACTGATAACTTAAGGCTCCTTTTAATTTTAAGAAAGTTATAAAAAGGGCTTGACTTTTTTAGTGGTATAATGTAGAATGGTATAGATTTATGGCTCAAAAGGAAGTAATAAAATTGGAAGGACGAATCGTGGAGGCTTTACCAAACACGCAGTTTAAGGTTGAACTTCAAAATGGGCATACAATCATCGCTCATATCAGTGGAAAAATGCGAAAGCATTATATTCGATTGGTGCCGGGCGACAAGGTTGAAGTAGAGTTGACCCCTTATGACCTTACTAAGGGAAGAATCAGCTTCCGCCTAAGAGATTAGCAAGTTCGAAATAGAAAAAGCCAGCTTTTAAAAGGGCTTATTATTTCTATGGGGATTTGCAGATAATATAAACCTAAAGGATAAGGAGTTTTTATACACTTATGAAAGTTCGTGCAAGTGTTAAAAAAATCAGTCCAGATGACATTCTAGTTCGTCGAAAAGGGCGACTACGTGTCATCAATAAGAAAAAACCTAAGAATAAGCAAAGGCAGGGTTAAGTATGGCTCGAATCGCAGGGGTAACAATCCCAGCAGAAAAGCAAGTTTGGATTGCTCTTACCTATATTTATGGTATTGGTGAAACAACTTCGCGGACCATCCTTGCGGCGGCTAATATTGAGCCGACCACTCGGGTGAAAAATCTCACCGAGGCTGAAGAACAGAAGCTACGTGAAATTATTGACAATAATTATACCGTAGAAGGTGATCTGCAACGCCTCGTGGCAAATAATATTAAACGTCTAAAAGACATTAACAACTATAAAGGTATGCGACACAAATCAGGGTTGCCTGTAAACGGTCAGCGCACACGAACGAACGCACGAACTCGAAAGGGTCGCGCAATCGCCGTTGGTGGAGCACAGCCAAAAGCAGCAAGCAAGACTTGATTTAGGAAAGGGATAGAAAAATGGCAGAAAAAGTTAGTCGTAAAAAACAGCGCCGATCTGTTCCATCAGGTCAAATGCATATTCAAGCAACCTTTAACAACACAATCATTACTTTTACGGATAAAAAAGGTAATGCTTTAGCGGCAGCGAGTGCTGGTGCTTGTGGCTTCCGAGGAAGTAAAAAAGGTACAGCTTATGCAGCGCAGGTTGCAACTGAAAAAGCAGCCGAAAATGCACAAGCTCTTTATGGGCTAAAATCAGTTGATGTTTTCGTTAAAGGTGTTGGACTTGGTCGCGATTCAGCGATTCGTTCACTTTCGAATGTAAACATTAACGTTGAAAGTATTAAAGATGTGACTGGCGTCCCACATGGTGGCGTTCGTCCTAAGAAAGCAAGGAGGGCTTAATTATGGCGAGAGATAGATCTCCGATTGTTAAACAATCACGCCGAGAAGGCTATGCCCTTCATCGAAAAGCTGCTAAAATTATGGCACGTAAAAGTGGAATTCCTGGTCAACATTCAGGTTCTCGACAAGGAAAGCCAAGTTTATATGCAGTTCAATTGCGCGAAAAGCAGAAAGTTCGACGACTTTACGGACTTCTTGAGAAGCAATTCGCACGATTGATGAAAGAAGCGTCACGCCGTGAAGGTTTGGCTGGTGAAAACCTACTACAGCTTTTGGAACTTCGTTTAGATAATGCTATTTATCGAGCAGGTTTCGCAACTTCACGACGACAAGCTCGCCAATTGGTGAGCCACGGACATTTCTTGTTGAATGGTCGACGAGTTGATATTCCTTCAATTCGATTAAAAGCTGGCGACGAGATTGTTGTTCGACCAAAGAGCCAAAAATCTGGCTATTTCACAAATCTTGAAGATGTTGTTGCTGATGCAGCCCCAGCTCCACTTAGCTGGCTAAAAGCTGACAGTAAGAAAATGACGGTTTCTATTTCAGGTCTTCCTAAACGAGAAGAAGCAGAAGCTGGAATTAATGAACAGCTAATCGTTGAATATTACTCACGATAAAAGGTAAGGAGCTAAAAGTTTATATGTCAAAATTAATTCACAATCCAGCGCTTGCTGAAATTCAAGACTTAAGCGAAAATGTTGCAACTTTTGTTGTAAAACCACTTGAGCCTGGATACGGTAATACGCTTGGAAATAGCTTGCGCCGAGTGCTCCTTTCGAGTATTAATGGTGCAGCAATAGTTGCTTTTAAGATTGACGGAGTTAGCCATGAATTTACATCAATTGAGGGTGTGAAAGAAGATGTGGTTGACATAATGTTAAATCTTAAGAATGTAAAATTTAAGGCTCACACCGATTCGCCTGTTGAACTTCGATTGGAAAAAACTGGTGCTGGCGTAATTACTGCTGGTGATATCCAAGCAAATGCTGATATGGAAGTAGTAAATCCAGATCAAGTTATCGCAACTATTGACGATAAAAAGACTAAATTTGCGATGGATATTGTGGTTGAATCTGGTCATGGTTATAAAACTATTGAAGAATCTAGTGAGGACCGAATTCATAGTGATATGATTGCAGTTGATGCAATTTTCACGCCAGTTTTGCGAGTTAGATACAAAGTTGATAATACTCGTGTTGGTCAGGTTTCGAATCTTGATAGATTGGACCTAACTATCGAGACTGATGGATCGCTTTCTCCACGGGAAGCTTTCGAACAAGCATCGGCAATTTTAGCAAATCAATATACGGCACTTGCTGGTTCTACAACGATTGAAGCTGCTCCAGCTTTAGGTGAAGAATTTGAAGATGAAGCAAGTGAACTTCATACATCAATTGAAGATTTAAACTTGACAGCTCGAACAACAAATGCGCTTGTTAATAATGACATTCGTACTGTTCACGACTTAGTAAACCTTACCGAACAAGATTTGCGTGAACTTAAAGGCTTTGGAAGCAAAGCTTTGGATGAAGTAAAAGATAAAATAGCGGAGTTAAATTTATAATATGCACCGACATGGATATAAAGGGCGAAAATTTGGTCGTGAACGCGACCAACGCCGTGCGCTCCTCAAAGGCTTAGCGACTTCGTTAGTCATTCATGGCAAAATTGAAACAACTTTGCCAAAAGCCAAAGAGACTTTGCGCTACACAGAAAAGCTTATCACTAAAGCTAAAAAAGGTGATTTACATAACCGTCGTCAAGTTATGGCCAAACTTGGTAATATTGACGCAGCGAATAAATTAGTAGACATTATTGCTCCACAACTTTCGAAGCGAAATAGTGGTCATTTGCGAATTGAACGAACTCGAATTCGTCGCGGTGATGCTGCTCAAATGGCTACAATTGAGTTTGTTGATGAGATTAAACATGAAAGTGAGGATAAGTAAATGGCTGTTAATGCGAAAACTTATTCACAAAAGCCAACTGAAGTTGAGCGAAAGTGGCTATTGATTGATGCCGCAGAATCAGCTACACTTGGTCGACTCAGTGCAAAAATTGCAACTTTACTAACAGGTAAGAATAAACCAACATACACCCCACACACAGATGGTGGAGATTATGTGATCGTTATTAATGCCGAAAAAGTTAAAGTTACCGGTAATAAAGAAGAAGCTAAGATGTATTACCGACACAGTGGTTTCCCTGGCGGTTTGAGTGAAGCTTCACTAAAAGAATTGCGCGAAAAGAACGCTGCAATGATTATTGAAAAAGCAGTTTATGGAATGCTTCCAAAAAACAAACTTCAAGCAGATCGAATGAAACGTTTGAAAGTTTATGTTGGTACTGAACATAATCACGCTGCACAAAAACCAGAGAAAGTTGAGGTTAAATAATAATTATGGCTGAAGCTAAATATTTCTACGGTCTTGGCCGACGCAAGGCTGCAACAGCTCGCGCTCGACTATATACTGGAAAAGGTAATTTAACTATTAATGGTAAAACTGCAATCGAATACCTTGATGGTAATAAGTCTATGCTTGCTGAGATTACAGATCCACTTGCCTTAGTTGGTAAACAAGCTGATTTTGATATTACTGTAAAGGTTAACGGTGGCGGTTTAGCTGGTCAAGTTGACGCAATTAAGCTTGCTATTTCGAAAGCTCTAACTATTGCTCATGCTGACTTGCGACCAGTTCTTAAAAAGGCTGAATTCCTAAAACGCGATCCTCGCGAGAAGGAACGCAAAAAATATGGTTTGCGCTCAGCTCGAAAACGAGAACAGTTCTCAAAGCGTTAATACTTCAAAAAACAATCGTTCAAATTATTCGGGCGGTTGTTTTTTATTATAGACTATCGTATTAAAATATTTTTAATACCTTGATTTTTGAATATAAAGAGTATAGAATTAATAATGAACTTACAGAATGAACTGATCTAATCTACACTAATGCAAGGAGATAAATGCATAAAATACAATCAGAATTAGCTTTTGAGCAAGAAGTTATCGAATATCTAACAAAAATCGGAAATGTTAAACAGTGGGAATATGCAAAAGATATAAAAGATACGCAAGGTTTGTGGTATAATTTTAAGCGAATTATCGAACAAAATAATACAGCAAGGCTGGAAGAGCCTCTTTCGAAAAGTGAGTTTGCTCAAATTAAAGAACAAATTAGAAATCTTAAAACGCCATATCAAGCTGGTCAGTTTTTATATGGGACAAATGGTGTGTCGGAGATTTCGATCAACCTCGATAAGGGCGGTTCAACAACATTATTGATATTTGATCAAGAACAAATTGGCGCTGGAAATACTGTATATCAAGTGGTAAATCAAATTAAAAGACCAGCTGTTGTGGATGGAAAAAATAGTCGTCGTTTTGATGTTACACTATTAATAAATGGTTTGCCAATTATTCAGATTGAGCTGAAAAAAGCAACAAATACCGTAACTGATTCTTTAAACCAAATGGAGCAATATATTGCAGAAAACCAATACAGTGGTATTTTTTCGACACTACAAGTTTTGGTGGCAATGACGCCAAATGATATTAAATATATGGCGAATACTACAGCCGAAAACTTTAACCGAGATTTTGCTTTTTCTTGGCAAGATGAGGAGACTTCAAAGCCTGTTAACGACTGGAGGACTTTTGCAGATAAAGTTCTTTCGATCCCGATGGCACACAATATTGCAACGCAATACATGATTTTAGACGGGACGAAAGGTCGCGAATCGATTAAAGTTATGCGACCATACCAAGTTTATGCAACCAAGAGAATCATCGATACGATACGAAGATCGAATTTTAATTATCACGACGGTAAGTTTGGTTATATTTGGCACACAACAGGTAGTGGTAAAACAATAACAAGCTTCAAGACTGCATGGCTGGCAAGTCGGTTACCGAATGTTTCGAAAGTGATTTTTCTTGTAGACAGAATTGCTTTAACAAGACAAACTGCAGATAAATACTCGGCTTATGACCCAACTTCGAGTGATTCTGGAGTTGTTAGTGATACTAAGAATGTCACAGACCTTAAAAATAAACTCCTTAAACGTACTGATAAAAATATCATTGTGACGAGTATTCAAAAGATGGCGCGATATGTTAAAAGCCCAGATTTCAAGGAATTGGACGGGAATATTCTATTTATTGTTGATGAGGCTCATCGATCGACTGGAGATGGCACAGATAACGAGGCAATGCTCGAAGTTATTCGAAATAGAATCCCAAATTCGGGCTGGATAGGCTATACTGGAACGCCAAAATTCCCACAAACTCAAAATACTTTTGGTAGACTTTTACATGCATACACAATCAAAGAAGCTATTGCAGACCGCAATGTTTTAGGCTTTAATGTTGCATTTAGAGAGACGATTAAAGTTTCAGAAAACCGAGAAGAATATGACAGTAAAACTAAAACCGCTATATATGATGAAAGCGATAAGCATTTAGAATTGGTGGTTGAGGATATTTTTAAATATTGGCAAGAGCGTTCGGCTGAAAGAAGATATAACGCCATTCTCACGGTTCATGTTGGTGGTGGTGGAGCGTCAATACCGCGCGCAATGCAATATTTTGATAAGTTTGAAGAAATTAACAAAACCCTACCACCCGAAGAACGCTTAAAAGTAGCTGTGAGCTTCTCAATGGACACTTCAAACGGCGATAATCAGCTTCAAACCAACCAAAACCTTGCTCGTGCAATAAAATCATACAATAAGCTTTTTAACGAGAACTTTGATATGACAACAGTTAAGGAATACGCTGAAAGTATTCAAGACCGTCTTTCGAAAAACATCGAAGACGGCAAATATCTTGATCTTGTGATTGTGGTCGATCAACTTTTGACTGGCTTTGATGCGCCAGAGTTAAACACGCTATATGTTGACAGAACACTCAAAGGTTCGCCGCTTATTCAAGCTTATTCACGTACGAATCGCGTTCATAACTTTAACCATAAACCTTTTGGAAACATTATTAATTATCGCTGGCCAGAATTGAATAAAGCAGAAATGGAAGAAGCGTTGAGCGTCTATTCAAATCGCGACTCTGCAAATGTTGGCGGAATACAGCTTTCATTAACTGATAGCGGTGTTCTTTCGAAACCGTTTAGTAGCGTTGTTCAAGAACTAAAAGATGTTATTACGGAGCTTCGAACGCAAACAGAAGATTTTAACTATCTTTCGCCGAGCGAGGCTGTTCAGGATGTAACTTTCGAAAACCTTAAAAAATATTCAAGATTGTTGAATGCAGCCAAGCAATACACTGCGGACAATGTTAATGGTGAAGAAATAATCTCGGTTGATAAAGATCCAGAGCTTTTCTATAAAACAATTGGAATCGCCAAAGATGAAGAGGTTCGCCTAACGACGGTGATAGCAAATGATCTTAAAAGGCGCCGTTCAAAGGCTGAAGGTATTGATGTTTCGCATATTGAGCTTGAAATGGCACACATTCATAACGTGCGAGTAAACTACGACTATCTAACAGATTTGATCGCAAGAATGGCAAACGCTGTTCACGAAAAAAATATCGAAACTGCCGAGAAGCTTAAAGAAGAAATTCACCGCGAGCTTGAAAAAGCTGAGAACGAGCAAGATAGAATTAAATTCAGAGACTTCGTTCGAAAAATTATTAAAGGTGAGTATAAGTTTAATAAATACCCAGCACCAAACAATCGAGAAGAAGTTATCGAGGCTCTGAACGAATCACAAGAGCAAACGACAAATAGCAAAATTGATGATTTTATTGCACGCTGGGGAATTGGCGAAAACACCACTAACCTTGAGCTAACTCAGATGATCAACAAGCATCGCGTTGGCAGCAGAGAGGATTTAAACAAACAAAACGAATTAAACAAGATTATGAATAGGAATCAAACGAATTATCAAACCAATCAGAACGCAGAACTTGCCCAGCTGAAATGGATTGAGTGGCGAAATCGCTTTACAGATGAAATTTATAACTTGGCAGACCAGATTGTGAGGGCTAAATAAATGGAAACAGAGGCGAGCAAGATGATAAAACAACCAAGTTATCGCTTTGCGGGATATACTGAACCTTGGGAAGAGAAGAAATTGGGAGAAGTTGCAGAAGTCAATCCTAAATCAGTAGTTCCTGATGAGTTTAAATATGTTGATTTAGGGGCGGTGGTAGGAACAGAGATGGTTTCGTATAGAAATGAAACTATTTCTACATCGCCATCTAGAGCACAGCGATTAGCCATTAAAGGGGATATATTCTACCAAACAGTGAGACCTTATCAGAAAAATAACTATTTATTTGAAAAAGATGATAATGATTATGTGTTTTCTACGGGTTATGCACAATTAAGACCTAGTGGAGATGGATGTTTTTTATTGTCTTATTTGCAGACTAATAAATTTGTAAATGTTGTCTTAGATAATTGTACAGGAACAAGTTACCCAGCAATAAACTCAAAAGATTTATCTGATATTTTCATTTCCCTCCCATCCCTCTCCGAGCAAACTGCCATTGGTTCTTTATTTCAAGATATTGACCAGCTCATTAGCCTTCAACAGCATAAGTTAGAGGTGCTCAAAGAGCAGAAGAAAACCTACCTCAAGCTCCTCTTCCCAGCCAAAGGACAAACCAAACCAGCCCTTCGCTTCGCAGGATTTGAAGATGAATGGAAGAAAGTGAAATTAGGGGAAATATTAGACTATGAACAACCAAATCAGTATATTGTCAAGTCTACGGAATATAGTAATTCATTTACCATGCCGGTATTAACAGCTGGACAAAGTTTTATACTTGGCTATACAAATGAAAAAGATGGGATAAAGAAGGCTAGTCGAGAAAATCCAGTAATAATTTTTGATGATTTTACAACGGCATCACACCTTGTAGATTTTGATTTCAAAGTAAAAAGTTCAGCAATGAAGATTTTAGAACTAAAAAATGATGAGGATAATATTTATCTAGTGTATAATATTTTAAAAAATATATATTATACTCCACAAGGACATGAACGACATTGGATTTCGAAATTTTCAGATTTTAATATCTTAATCCCAAATACAACAGAACAACAAGCAATCGGTTCTTTCTTCCAAGACTTAGACAAGGCCATTGCCAAGCAAGAGGAAAAAGTCAACCAGCTCAAAGAAAGCAAACAAACCCTACTCAGAAAAATGTTTGTCTAAATAAAAAAGAAAGGAGAGTGTAATATTATGAATAAATCAAAAGAAATTTCAGCTCAGCTTTGGGATATGGCAAACAAATTGCGAGGCACAATGGACGCCAGCGAATATAAAAACTATATTTTGCCGTTTATGTTTTATAGATATCTTTCAGAAAAACAAGACGAATATTTGAAAGATAACGGCCTTGAAGATTTTTATACTGCAAGCGGTGAAGAGCTAAGAGAATATCTAAAAGATTTGAAAATAAATTTGAGTTATGCGGTTTTGCCGGAGTATTCTTGGGGTGAGTTGATTTCGAAAATTGCAGATTATAAAATTAAGGCGAGTGACTACCAAGATATGTTTGATGCTTTTCGCGAGAATGCTGCACAGAATAGCAGCGAGGCGGAATCTTTGGCGGATATCTTCTCGGATATGAATTTGGGCGATATGCGGCTTGGTTCTGATATTAATGAGCGCGCACGAGCTTTGAACGAAATCGTGCTGATGATTAATGATTTTAACTTTAAAGATGAATCTGGCCGTGATATCTTGGGCGATGTTTATGAATATTTGATTGGTGAATTTGCAGCAAATGCAGGCAAAAAGGGTGGAGAGTTTTATACACCGCATGAAGTGAGCCAGATTTTAGCAAAAATTACAACGCTTAATAAAAATAATAACGGCGAGCAATTTAGGGTTTATGACCCAACGATGGGTTCGGGGTCGTTGCTTTTGACCGTTCAAAAAGAATTAACCTCGGAGAGGGATTCTGGAAAAGTGGAATTTCACGGGCAGGAATTGAATGCTACGACATATAATTTGGCGCGAATGAACTTGATGATGCACGATGTGAATTATAGTAATATGAAATTGAAGCGAGGCGATACTCTGAGTGCTGTTGATTGGCCTTCGATTGAGGAAAACGGTGTGCAAAGCCCGCTAAGGTTTGATGCGGTGGTGGCCAATCCGCCATATTCGCAACAGTGGGATATTGAAAATATTGATCGTAATAAAGATGTTCGCTTTAAAAACTTTGGAATTGCACCAAAATCGAAAGCAGATTATGCCTTTGTTTTGCACGGATTGCACCATTTGGCGAATGACGGCACAATGGCGATTGTTTTGCCACACGGAGTTTTATTCCGTGGTGCTGCCGAAGCTAAAATTCGCAAAAAATTAATTGATGAAAATTTGGTTGATGCGGTAATTGGCTTGCCAGCAAACTTATTCTATGGCACGAGCATTCCAACATGTATTTTGGTAATAAAAGGCCGTGAAGCACGAAAAAACACAAAAGATATTTTGTTCATCGACGCTTCAAGTCATTTCGAAAAAGCTAAAAATAAGAATAAGTTGAGAAAAGAAGATATTTCGAAGATTTTAGAGGCCTATTCAAATCGGCAAGATATTGAAAAATATGCGCACGTGGCAAGTATTGAAGAGATTCGCGACAATGACTATAATTTAAATATTCCACGATATGTTGATACTTTTGAAGAGGATGATGTAAAACCGCTTACGGAAATCGCAGAAGAAATGAAAGAAATTGACAGGGAAATTAAAGAAGTCTCGGATGAGATTCTTGTGTCGATGAAGAAGCTTGTTGGCACCACACCAGAAGCACAAAAAGAGCTAGAAGAATTTATTAAAATTATTGAAAGCTAAAGATCTGAAAATTAAAATTCGCACTCTGACTAAAAGGGTGCGAATTTTGCTGTTTAGACAAAAAATGGAGCCACGATCGGGGCTTGAACCCGAGACCTCATCCTTACCATGGATGCGCTCTACCGACTGAGCTACCGCGGCGAATAGATGAATTATACCATATAAATTACACTAATGTCAATATTAGTAGCTAGCGATTAAATTGAGTCTTCTATTGACAAAGTAAGAGTTTTAATATATAATAATTAGGTATATTTTATCTAAAAATAATTCTTATGGAGGGCTATGAAAACAGTAACGATAATGAAATATCGAATTGGAGATAAATATTTTTTTAAAGTTTTAGATAAGTTTGATATTAAAGATGAAGTTGAGCGTCTTGATGAGATGATTAGGATTTCGAACGAGCTCAGTTTAGAAAATGAAGATTACGAACAACTTTGGATTAAAGAAACGGTTCTATTTTAGTTGTAGAATAAAAGTTTAAGGAAGACGCGAATAACCAAACCAACGCTTTGCGTCAAATGTTTGCAGCAGGTGGAGCTGGAGATTCAAGCGCAGCACAAATTGTGGCTCCTTGGGCGGTTGGTTTGGAAGCGAGCCGAAACGCAGGAAACGCACAAGATGCTTTTGCTCGAGACCGCCGAAACCAAGACTTAGAGTTTGCTAGCGCAACTAATGCATACAACAAGAACAAGAAAGACTGGGAAACTAACCGCCAAGATGCGCTAAATAATGTTGCTTCGCAAATTGAAAGTAACCGAATTGACTTGAATAACCTCATTATGGACGCAAGGCAGAAACAAAAGACTGCGAATGGCCAAGGGTTGCAGAGTGCGATAGACCAAACACGGGATCTATCTAACCAGATTAGCAACAGCCAGAATAGGATTTTGGATTTGAGTAAGGAAACGCCAAAAGCGCTTGAAAAAGTGGAATTTAAAGCACCAAAGCTTAGCGATTATAGCGAAAATGTGCAAGGTGTGAAGGTGGATAGCGGAAATCCGGATCAGGCAGGACTTCAAGACCAGCTTGACCCACGACTTGCTGCGTTGCTTGATCCGAATAAGAAGAAAAAGGATTTGCAGGGGTAGAAAAGGGAAGCTCGAAAGGGCTTTCTTTTATATTGACAATTTGATTACGGTTATGTATAATTGAGATAGAAAATATAAAGACTTGATTTTTAGGGGGAAAGGTGGTATAATATGACTATGAATTCTACGGACAAATATGAGAATGTCATACTTTACCTATGCTCAGAATTGGGCGGGTGTATTTATGGGAAGAAAAAACTTTTTAAACTCCTATACTATGTAGACTTTGATATGTTTGAGTATAAAGAAAGTATGTCTACAATAACAGGCACGAATTATTATGCCTGGAAAATGGGGCCAGTTCCTGAAAAAGATAAATTTAATGAGGTTATAGAAAAGCTCAAAAGTGATGGAAAAATAAAAGTAGATGAGAAGAACATAAACTCATACGATACTCCAACCACTATGCAGATCTTTTCTACAAATTCAGAACCAAATAAAGACTTATTCTCGGAGGATGAAATCTTTATTCTAAAAAGGGTAGTTTCTCATTACGGTAAACTAACAGGTGGACAGCTTGAATCATTGACTCATCGGGAGGCGCCATGGATAAGTACAGAACAACCTGGTGCTATACCTTTTGAATTAGCTTTTTATCGAGGAACTGATTTTAATGAATCATGATGAAATACTTCATTGCGGAACATTCGATAAAGATTTAAAAAGGATAAGCAAAAAATATAAAACTTTCCCGAGCGATTTGTTATATTCTAAAAAAATACTTTTTGAAAAATTCGTGAACAATAAAGACTTTTCAGTATCTAACAAGGTACATAGAGTTACCTCTCTTTCAGAGACTTCAAGGCTTGAAATATGGAAAATAGAAGCGCTGTGTAAGGGATATAAGCCTAATCTTTGGCCACGAATTTGGTTTCTTCTTAAAGAAGATTCTATTTTTCTACTTACAGCTAGGGTGCATTCAGACAACTACGACAATAATACAGTAGATAGAGAAGCTATAGAAATTGCCAGAGATATTATAGAGAGTTAACCTTATTGACGCGGTTCGTTTCTTTATTTTTACATAATTTTTTGTTATAATATTTATACTAAAGTTTTTTAATGAATGTTTTCTGTAAAAGAAGCCCTGCTTGGGTTTCTTTTATTTTATAAATAATTCTGTTATAATAAAACTATAAAATAATCCACTCAGAGCGCTGAGCGATTAGCAAAATATTAATATTTGCGTCGCTCAGTTTTTTATTTTGTAGCGACAAGATAAGGAGAAGAGATGGATATTTTCAAAGGTATTGGCGACTTTTTTGGCGGACTTTTTGGCCAAAAGAAAAAGCGAGAAGATGAACAACAGCAACAACAATCAGCGGTGAGTTTTAATAGCGCGCCTAAGCTTGGGGATAATTTTGTAAATAATTTAAGTAATCCCACTCAACCACAACAGCCAAAAGAATTTGCGAAGAGTTCGGTGGACTTAAACCCAGTGAAACCGGTGCAACCCATGCAACCACAACCACAAATGAACCGAGAGCAGGAACGCCAGCAGTTGGCAAATAAATACCGGCAAGAAGAAACAGACCGCTATAACCAAGGTTCAGACCATGCAGTGAACTTCTTGAATGATATTTTTAGTGGTGGCAAAACAGCACAAATGCGAGAGAATACGATTAACCAGAACATTCAAAACCGTGTGAACGCTGAAATGCTCCGAAAATATGGACCAGACGACCAGCAAGTGAAACAAAATATTGCGCAAACTAGCCAGAATATCAATAAAAATGCTACGGCCGTGAGTGATTTCACTAAAAATTACAATAATAATCTTCAGCAAACAGTTGTTGCGCCAGTATCAGCAGTGAAAGGTGCAGCGAACAGCGTGGTGGAATTTGTGCCGAGAGTTTCTGGAGCGATTACTGAACTTGGCGCTAATACAATTAAACTCTTTGATGAAGACAACCAATTTGCAAACAATTTAATTAAACGAGTACGAGCAGACCGTGAAAAGAACATTGTGCGAAAAACACTCAATGATGTAACAGGTTTAACTGATCAAGATAATAAAATGGCTTATGGCTTGGGTAATTCTGGAGCGAGAATGGCAATTGATGCTGCAATGACCCTTGTAACGGGTGGTCTTGCTCCAGCGGTAGTGCATGGTGTTGAAGCACATTCAGATATGATGGACCACTTAGACAACATTGAAGCTCGCAAAAAGGCTGAAGCAGTAGCGAAAGGCGAAACATATACGCCAAGTAGCTTTAGTTCTCGCTATTTAGCTTCAACTGCTAACGCTGGAGCGCAAGCTGCAATTGAAAAGCTTGGAATAGATAACCTTACGGGTAAGATTGGTGGTAGATTTGCAAAAAATATGGTTGGGCGAGCTATCACGGGTGCATTAGGTGAAGCTGGTGAAGAAGGTGCGCAGCAATATGCTGAAAACTTCACCAAAAAGCTTTTCGACAACAAACAAGATATTCACGAAGGCGTGGCAGAAAGTGCTTTGATGGGTGGAATTATGGGCGGAGCCGGCAAAATGGCCTTTGGTGGTATGGAGTCTGTTAAAAACCCATATAAAAGCAATACTAGCTATGATCCAAAAGCATTATATGAGGCAGAAATAAAAGCAACAGTACCAACACGCGAAAAAATCACCCTTGCAGAAGCAGAGAGGCAAAACCGAGGTGGAGACTTGCAATATACCCCAAGGAGAGAAACAAACATTGGTCGTTTAGATAGCGACCAGTTAGGTTTTACTAAGGATGAGTTAATTGGTAAATTCACTGGCGACACTCGCAAACGGATGAGTGAGCGTAGTTTTAACATACTTCAAGATTTACGAGCGAATAATCCGTATGTGACGGGTGATGGGCAAGAAGTGTATTTGAGTGCAAGGGGTAACAAAAAACTATCTTCAACCAGTGCAACCATTGATGATGCGATATTTAAGGCGAGAATGCGAACCACTCCAAGATTTGAAGAGATTTTAAGAAGTTCAAACAAAACACATTCAGCAGAAGATTTAAAACAGCATGGAATAGCTCCTGACGGCTTTGATTATTTGTCATCTCCCGTAAATGTTAACGGCAAAAGATATATGCAAGAATTTGATATTGGTAAAAACAATGAAACTGGAAGAGATACGGTGTATAATTCTAAATTAAAAGAAGAACCCGAGCTTTCCGGCTTCTACACCAGATCCAACTCGGATTCTTATAACTCTAATATAGCACAAAAAGACCAAAAAGTCAACAACGGCTATCAATATTCGGATGAAATTCGCAATAAAGTAGCTCAGGACTTGGATGAAAGACTTTCGCGGGTGCGAGATAACACCGGCGAAACACTTGCAGATTTTGAAACAAGGCTAAAACGAGAAGGGGCTACAGAACAAGAAATTGAACCATATAAAAATAGTTTTATTCGCCGTGCAAAAAATATTCTTAGAAGAACCAGGATCTATGCCAGGATGGAGCTTGGATCAAGAAAATATACAAAATAATGAGACAAATTTGGCAGACTTTAATTTTCAGCCATCTACAATTAACGAAAATACCAAACTATACCACGGGACAAATGGTAAAGTGGCAGAAGAAATTCGCAAGAATGGTTTTAAACGCGGCAATGAATTAGATGAAAATGCATATTTTGGTGGTGGACATGATGTTATGAGTCAAGATAGCGTAAGTTTTTCAACGAACCGGAACGTTTCGGAAGACTTTGCAATTAATAGGCGAGATAACGGCAAAGGTTCGGGAGCTTTAATTGAAGCTCGGCTACTTCCAGATGCTCGCGTGGTTGAAACAGATGCTGAAATATATGCGGAAGATCTAAATGAAGTCACAGAACAACTTCGCAAACAAGGTGTAGACGCAGTTTTCTTGAAAAACAATGGTGAAGATGAATTGGTAGTTTTGAACCCTGAAAAAGTAGATAGAAATATCCTGATTGAAAGATATAAGTTGGCGAACCAACAAAAACAAGCCCTTACCGCCAAACTGGAAGACCTTAAAGCTCGCCACCAAAATCTGACCGGTGATGAAGATTTGGTATTTAATATTTTTAAAAATGAACTTCAAAAGAATGCACTAGGTTATTTTAATCCGAAAACCAAACTATGAACTATGGGAGATGAATTTTCTTTCGATAATATATTCGAATTCGATTGTTTTTGCTGCGTTAAATTCCACTGCGGATCTTGCTCAAGATTTTGGCAAGCCTCAAGATTCTTATCGCTGGCGGGCTGCTGCTGATAAAATTAATAAAGCGGCGAATCAAGAATTATTTAACATAAATTTAAAGTATTTCTATCGTGGAATTTGGTCTTCTGGTGAAAAATGTCCTAAGATTGATACATTGAGTTTTTACATTGCATTTATGTTTGGGCTTTTTGATTTTAATTAATCTGAAATTGCCAGATCTTTTGAATCTCTAAAGAACTATTTTGAAGCAGAACGAAATATTGGCATTTCTCGTTTTGAGAATGATGTTTATTATCGTTTCTCTGATGATTATAACTCTAATATTTGGATAGTTTCAATACTTTGGTAAGCGGAATTTTATCTCGCAAAAGGTGATAAACGACAAGCTGAGCGGGATATTGGACTATGGCAAGGAGCTCTTCTACTGGAATTTTGCCAGAGCAAATCAATCCTCGTAATCTTGAATGGCTTTCTGTAGCTCCTCTAACTTGGAATCAGACTGAATTTATTTTGGCGCTACTTGACTTAATTTCTCCGGAAGAATGAACCCTGACTCGGAATTGAATTGACCTATTTAGGTAAATATGGTATAATCAAGCTATGAATAATTTTCGAAAAATATTTTCAAAATACCTAGAGACTACAAATGAGCGCATAAAACTTCAAAGGTTTTATATTATTGTCGCTGTAACGAGCTTTTGTGTAGCGAGTGTAGTTAGTCTTATCAATCAGGGATTAGGCCATCTAATTATATTTTTGTCAATTTTAGCATCTGGTCTTTTTCTGGTTAATTCAATTATTTGGGTGATTGGTGTAGCTCTTCTCGAGACCTTTTCGTTGTCTAAGAAACCTTCCTCTAAAAAACAAAAATAGTTTCAATTTTTGCATTTTGTATGATATAATTGGACTGTCGCCGCGATAGCTCAGTTGGTAGAGCGCATCCATGGTAAGGATGAGGTCTCGGGTTCAAGCCCCGATCGTGGCTCCAAATTTACTATCGATCTAAAAGCCGCATCTTGTGTAAGGTGCGGCTGTTTAAATTAAAAAATCCCCGAGATATCTCGAGGATTAAAAATGTACTTAACTTTTAGCGGAAGATTTGAGTTCAAATCTTCCTTCTGCAGCTAAGAAGCGGAATATTCGCATGACATTATAATTGTCCGCGTATTTTTTTAGCTCCTTAGCTATAGTTTCTGTTTGTCCAGGGAAGTGTTCTTTTATGAACGCTTCTGTGCCTGGAAGGCAGTTGCCTGCCTTTAATGAGTCATCTATACTGATGACTAAGTCTTCTGGAATTGCGTCCAGAAGACTTTCATCCGTTATTTGAAAGATCCATTGTCGGACCATATAACGGATGTTTTCTTTAATCTTATTTGCTAGATCCTTACGGATCTTAGCAATAAGATTGGTGCCATCAAGCATATATAATGCTTTAGGTACTAACAGCTCGAATTCCTCGTATTCGCCCTGGTAGGTGGATTCGAGGAATTTAACAAACTCTTCGCCTTCACCCATTTTTTGGGCTAGTCGATTAATTTTTTTAGTATACACCTCCTTGGAAGCGTATGCTAGAAGATGTACCTTTTCGTTATTATAATAACGAATCATCACATCTTCGGCAATCCGCTGCCAGCCGGCAGTTAATTCACCAGTTTCTAGCGGATTGTCTTCAAGAAGCTCCCCGCGGTATTTCTGTCGGCCGATTTTTGTAAGCCGACAGAAATGGCCATCTTCCATCTTTATTACAGACAAAAGATCAAATATTCGATCTTGATTGTTGTCTGTTTTGAAAGATGACAATTCGTCACGGAAGAACTCCCATGGATTGGGGGTTCTTCCATCTGATGGAGATTGAAATAGATTATAAAAGTCTATTTCAACTTCCACTTCTTTTGTAGACCATTCACTCTTAGTGAAGGTCTTTCGGAGAGTTTTTTTGACTCTCCGATCATCCTCGTACTCTGGGAGGATGCCTCCTGAGAGTATCAGTTTGAGGGTGTCTGTAAAATTCGTATAGAATTCACAGTAAAAAATCCTCATACCATACTTTATCACAACCGGGTGATCTCGGAGCGTCTTCTCCTTGTTCTCCTCGTGTGATACGTACGGTATTGCCACTGTTACATCAGGCATGTATGGAGGTGTTCCGATTGATACGAAGTTTTGGAACTCATCGTTCCATTTCGTATCCACTCGCCATGTACCAACTGGGATAAGGGATCCTAGTCTTTCTAGGAAACCTTCCCCTTGGAGCCAAGAACGAGATGTATGAGTCGTTCTGCCTCCACACATTGCGTGGAGTTCATTACAGTCGAACTCCACATCAAAAATTTGTGGAGTTTGTCGATCTTCTAGATAGAGAAATAGGTCAGTGAAGCCGTGATCCCATGAGTACCAAAATTTTTTCATGATTTTTCCTTTCTTTCGTCAAAGCTGTTTAATTTAAGGGATTTTCCCACTTTGACACCCATTATCTGGGTAAGCTCACTCATGAGCATATCTAAATCCACTATTTTACCAAACTTAGAAATGCTCATAAGTATTAAAAATCATGATAATGCCAAATTTTTAAATAGCTCTGAGACTTTTGTCTCATTGCTATAATTATATCATAATATTTCGATAATGTCAATACCACCTGAAATAACTATTGCGTGTCAAGATAGCGCTGTATTATTTTATAGTTGAGGATTATTAATTTTTTATTGAATAATTATTTGTTGGTAAAATAACTTGATTTTATCTTTTTACTGTGATAAAATAGTTAAGAATTGTAAATATTAATTTTAAGAGAGATTATGGCTAAAAAGAATACGAAACGAAAGATTATTGGTCTTGTAAGCGAAATTACTGGTGACCGAATTTACTACACTCGCAAAAATACTCAGAATACACCTGAAAAATTATCTTTGCGAAAATATAATCCAAAAACTCGAAAACATGAAATCTTCACAGAAACTAAGAAGTCTCTTGGTCGAAATGAAGTTAAACCACGAAAAGGTTAATAAATTGCACCATTTGGTGCTTTTTATTTTAGTAGCTATAATTTGCAATAAACCTATCGTTTGTATCTTTTGCTATGCAAAAAATGTAGGGAATTGTTAAAAGATCTTCTTTAATTGAAACTCTTGTTTAATTTAGGGCTTTTCTATTGTAATTTAGATAAATTTATGTTAAAATGCATTATGGTAATATAAATTGCTTGAGAATTCGTTCGTAGTTATCTTAAAGTTACGAAAGAAGTTACAAGCCTAATATAAGGAGTAAAAAATGGCAGAACAAGGCCTAACAATTCGTATTCGCCTAAAGGCATACGACCACAAAGTTATCGACCAAAGTGCAAAGCAAATTGTTGACACAGCAATTCGAACTGGTGCAACGGTTGCAGGACCAGTACCTCTACCAACACGACGAAGTACTTTTACGGTAGTAAAAAGCCCACATGTTTACAAAATGGGTGGTGAAGCTTATGAAATGCGTGTTCATAAGCGCCTCATTGACATTAGTAATGCGACACCAAAAACAATTGATTCTTTGCAAAATCTTAGCCTTCCAGCTGGAGTTGATGCAGAAATCAAAATGTAATTTTCAAAATCGCCTTCGGGCGGTTTTATTTTTGTTAAAAATATGATATAATCATAAGCAATATGAGCAAAAATAGCAAACAGAGAACTTATGCGCGAAATCGTACAAAATTAAGCCGTCGTGGTTTCGAAAAAAATCCTGAAAGCGATTCAGTTTTTTTGGTGAAACTTATTTTGTGTGCTTTATTTGCTTTAATCTGGTTAAAAACCAAAACAAATATAAGTATTCCAATCGGGGTTTTCGGTTCTTTTTTGCTAATTTATTTTTTCGAAAACCGTCAAGAAAATCGGCGAGTATTTTATGCAATTTCTTTAATTTGCGGTATGATAAGTTTCTTTTTACCAATTGGTTTTTTGATTTGACTTTTTTGAAATAAAGTTGTATAATGTATGTATCACTTTAGGAGGTGTGCACATTATGTTGCAAAAAACAACTATTATACTGTTCGCAATTATTCTAATTTTGTTCAACTCTGTTGGCAAAGAAAAAATCAATAGAAAAATAATGATTTTTCTATCTTCGGTTATTGTTTTAAGCTCGATTTTATTAATAATCAAACAGCTTGCAAACCAAGAAGTTATATTTTTTTCTTTTTTGGATATTGTTGGTGACGAATTTGCGGAGTTTAGTTTTGTCTTGTCGCTTTCGAAACTAATTTTCGAAATAATTATTTCAGTGATTTTGCTGAATAAAATTTCAGGCGAGGCAAAATTCAAACAAGATTTAGCTATTTTCTTTGTTTCTATTATTTCTTCGCAAATAATTTTCACAGATTTTCCAAACCTTATTTCGCAAAAAATATCTACACCACTTTTTATCGAAATAATTTTTAACTTTTTGTATCTTTTAATTTTAACAGTGTTTTGCCGAAGTTCAAAAAAATAAGACACTGAATAGCCATCTCAAAAGAGGTGGTTTTATTTTGTTGTAAATATTACACGCTAAATATAGTGTTTTTTATTGATTTTTATAAACAAAAGCACTATAATTAAATAGTCGAGCAGAAGAACTTTAAAATTAAAATACTTGCAATTTTATAGAAAATACGGGGTGAAAAAAAATGGACAAACAACTTGAACTATTTAGCGACAAAGAGTTGCAGAAAATAAGATTTGAAGATATAAAAGTCTTAAAACGAGATGGTAGAGAGGTTCTCTTTGACATTGAGCGTATCTATAACGCAATTGAAAATGCTTTTCAATCAACGCTTTGTGAGTGCGATGATTTAGCTAAACCAACGTTGAAAGCGTTGAAGATTGGCGGTTTAGTGCTTGATAGCCTTAGAGAACGTGTTAAAGAAGGTGAAAAATCCTTTACTGTTGAAGAAATTCAAGATGTGGTTGAGAATGTGCTTTATGAAACTGGCGAAACTGAAACGTATCGGCGCTTCAGGGAATACCGGAAAGAACGAGCACGTGAACGCCAAGATGCGCAATCAATCGACAAAACAATCAATCGATTGATCTCGAAAGAAGATGCAACTGTAAATGAAAACGCAAACAAAGACAGCGGAGTTTTTGCGACTAGACGTGATTTGAACGCAGGCGTTACATGTAAAGCAATTGGACTACGATTGCTTCCAAAACATATTTCGAATTCGCACCAAAAAGGTGAGATTCACTTTCATGATCTTGATTATAGTCCTTTTGAACCAATGACTAACTGCTGTTTGATTGATCTTAAAGGAATGCTTAAGAATGGCTTTAAAATGGGCAATGCTGATATTGAGAGCCCGAAATCAATTCAAACGGCAGCGGCTCAAATTGCTCAAATCATCGCAAATGTTGCATCAAACCAATACGGTGGCTGTTCGGCTGACCGTATTGACGAGCTTCTCGCACCTTATGCAAAACTCAACTTCAAGAAGCACTTGAAAGTTGCCGAAAAATGGATCGAAGATCCAAGTAAGTATGAAGAATACGCTTGGGAAAAGACGCGTAAAGACATCTACGATGCTATACAATCTCTTGAGTATGAAGTCAACACGCTTTTTACCTCAAACGGTCAGACGCCGTTTGTAACCTTCGGCTTCGGGCTTGGTCAAACTGAGCTCGAGCGGGAAATTCAAAAAGCTATTCTGAAAATTCGCATTAAAGGTTTAGGCGCGTCAAAACGCACTGCGATTTTTCCAAAGCTGGTGTTTACACTTAAACGCGGCTTGAATCTTTATAGTGAAGATCCAAACTATGACATCAAACAGTTAGCCCTCGAGTGTGCAACCAAACGGATGTACCCAGATGTCTTGTCTTACGATAAGATCATCGAGTTGACAGGTTCTTTCAAGGTTCCAATGGGCTGCCGTTCTTTCCTCCAAGGCTGGAAAGATGAAAATGGTGAAGAAGTAAATTCTGGCCGAATGAATTTGGGTGTAGTTACTCTAAACTTGCCGCGAATTGCAATTGAATCCGACGGTAATTTCGAAAAATTCTGGCGGATTTTTGATGAACGCGCTCAAATTGTAAAAGACGCGCTGGTTTATCGTGTTGAACGGACTAAGGAAGCAACACCAGCGAATGCGCCAATTTTGTATCAATATGGTGCTTTTGGCAAAAGGCTTAGTCCTGAAGATTCGGTTGATGAGGTTTTTAAAAATCGTCGTGCAACTGTTTCGTTCGGCTATATCGGGCTCTATGAGGTCGGGAAAGCCTTTTACGGCGCTGAATGGGAAAATAACCCAGAGGCTAAAGAATTTACAATTTCTATCATTCGAAAAATGAAAGAACTTTGCGAGAAATGGAGTGATGAGTTTGGCTATCATTTTAGTGTTTATTCCACACCGAGCGAAAGCTTGACTGACCGCTTTTGCCGTTTAGATACAGAGAAGTTCGGCTCTATTCCTGATATCACTGATAAGGGCTATTACACGAATTCTTTCCATTATGACGTGCGAAAAAACCCGACGCCTTTTGAAAAACTGGATTTTGAAAAAGATTATGTTAAGGCTGGTGTGTCAGGTGGTTTCATCCACTATTGTGAGTACCCGGTCTTACAACAAAATCCGAAAGCTCTTGAAGCAGTCTGGGATTATGCATATGACCGTGTCGGATATCTAGGAACCAATACTCCGATCGATCGTTGCTACAAGTGTGATTTCGAAGGAGACTTTGATCCAACTGAAAGAGGCTTTAAGTGTCCAAACTGCGGCAACAGCGATCCCAAGACAGTCGATGTGGTTAAGCGAACCTGTGGCTATTTAGGAAATCCTCAAGCACGTCCAATGGTTAAAGGGCGGCATAAAGAAATTGTTGCTCGCGTAAAACATATGAACGGCTCGACAATTTAAATGTAAGTATTTTATTTTATTTTAGCGTCAGCGAAAGCTGGCGTTTTTTAAATAAAAAAGCCTCAATTTTGAGGCCTTGAACTAAAAGTTAGGTTGATGTAAGTTGATGTTTGCGATATCTTTCAAGAATTTGGCTTTTAATCAAAATATGATTTTCGAGCCCTTTTCGAACGAGAATAATTTTAGGTTCTTGATATTCATTTATCCCATCTGTTATTGTATGGCTTATTCCATCTAAATATAGAACTATATAATCAAATTTTTTACCCTCAATTGCTGATTTTAGAGTATCTTTAGTCTTTGAGGTTTTATCGGCTTTGGTGAAAAAATCTGATTTTCCGCCAAAACTATTCAAAAGACTTTTTTGTGTTTGAGATAAATTTTTGTAGCTCCCATTTTGTACAAACAAAATATTTAAACTTTTCATGATTTTTAAATCTTCATCAGAAAAATTTGGATCTGGTTCATAAATTTCTTCTTCGATGTCTTTTTGCTGAACCAGTGCCTGTAGATTATTGAGTCTATCATTAAAATCTGAAAGGCGACTGTTGATAATTTCGGTTAAACCAGAAATTTTTCCAGAATCTTGCTTTCGTTCTTTTTCGAGTAAGTCTTTTGCAGCTTCTATTGCTAAGAATCTAGCATCTTCTTGCACGACTGAAACAAAAGTCTCAATAAGTTTTTCAGGATCTTTAAAGCTATCAATTTCTTCTTTGAGAGATTCAATGGTTTTATCCTTATTTTCAATTCTCGAATTAAGTTCTTGAATTTCCGCTTTTGCTTCCGTAAGAAGTCCATCGGATTTCTTACTTTCTTCCAGCTCTTCTTTTAAAGAATTGTATTTTGATTGTAGCTCCGAGAAATCTTTATTCTTGAGCTTTTTTTCGAGTTCCTTTTTTCGAGCTTTGAGGGATTTATTATTAAGGTCAAGCTTGTTTTTTTCTATTTTAAGCTCTGAGATCTCTTCGTCTTTTGAATCTAAAGTATTATGGTAGTTTTTCTCAAGCTCCTCAATTTGATTTTCGAATCCCAATTTCAGTTCTTCAATTTTACTTCCCAGTTCTTTAATTTGTGTATCTTTATCTACAATATTCTTTTGCAACTTTTCAATAAGCTTGTTGTTATTTGGCTTATTATTACTCAAGTCACTAGTTTTTGGTTTTTTAAGTTCTGATTTTGGCTTCTTACGAGTTTTGTTAATTTTTGCATTGAATCGTACTAACGCTACTTTTATTCTTGATAAAGAATCTCCAGGTATTGAGGTTTGGTTCTCGAGGGCTTTCCTCATTGCCTCAAGATCTTTTGGTAGAAATAGTTTTTTAAAATCTGGATATTCTTCCAATGATTCTAAAATAGACTCAAATTTTTTCAGTTCGTCTTGAAATTCGCTCTTTTTAACCATTTAAGAGCCTCCTTTAATAAAAAATTTCGAAAAATAACCCAAAAATAGTTCACCTAACTTTTTAAAAGAGCTATCATTCGATTGTGGTAAATTCTACCATATTTTAATATCTAAGTCAAGAAGGAGCTGCAAGCTAAGACTTGAAGGAATGGTTTGAAAGTGTTAAAATTAAAATAGATAAAATGAATTTTCGAAAGGAGAAAAATGGCTAAATTAGTTTTTGCAAGACATGGCGAAAGCGAGTGGAATAAAGCAAACCTTTTTACTGGTTGGGCTGATGTTGATTTGAGCGAAAAAGGAGTTCAGCAAGCAATTGATGCTGGAAAATTAATTAAAAAAGCAGGAATTGAGTTTGATGTGGCTTTTACATCAGTTCTAAAGCGTGCGATTAAAACAACGAATTTAGCTTTGGAATTTTCTGATCAACTTTGGGTTCCAGTTCAAAAATCTTGGCGTTTGAACGAGCGGCATTATGGTGGCTTAACCGGTAAGAATAAAACTGAGGCAGCTGAAAAATTTGGCGAAGAGCAAGTTCATATTTGGCGACGTTCTTATGATACGCTCCCACCAGAAATGCCACGAGATGATGAATATTCTGCACATAATGATCGCCGTTATGCTTTGCTTGATGATTCGGTTGTGCCAGATGCTGAAAACTTGAAAGTTACTCTAGAACGTGCTTTACCGTTTTGGGAAGATCAAATTGCGCCAGCTCTGAAAAGCGGAAAGAATGTATTTGTTGGTGCTCATGGAAACTCAATTCGTGCGCTCGTAAAACATATCAAAGGCTTGAGCGATGATGAAATTATGGGTGTCGAAATTCCAAACTTTCCGCCACTCGTTTTTGAGTTTGATGAAAACCTTAATATTCTGAATGAATATTCACTTGGTGAATAATTTTCGAAAAAGCAAAATAGAGCGTTAACTCGCTCTATTTATTTTGATAGATAATCATTGAATCGCCATAAGATAGAAATTTATATTCACCATTTTGAATTGCGTGATTATAAGCATTTTTGAGATTTTCCCAGCCAGCAAAAGCGCTCGCAAGCATTAAGACTGTTGATTTTGGCGCGTGAAAATTCGTAATTAAACCTTGAATTGTCTTAAACTCATATCCTGGAAAAATAAAAATATCTGCTTCACCCGATAAATCACCATTTTGAGATTTCGAAATCTTGCTTAAATCTTCACGATTGCCAGAATTTCCATTTAGGTTTTTTTCGAAAATTGCATTATGAGCATATTCAAGCGTTCTAGCAACTGTTGTGCCGAGTGCGAATATTCTACCGCTATTTTGCACGGTTTTTTGAATTTCCATAACAGTTTTTGCTGGAATTTCGAAATATTCCTGATGCATTCGGTGTTCTTCAATTTTTTCAACTCGAATTGGCATAAAAGTTCCAAGCCCAACATGAAGTGTTAAATATGCAATTCTTACGCCTTTTTCTCTTAATGAATTTAAAATTTCATCAGTCATATTCAAACTGGCAGTTGGTGCTGCAACTGATCCTTTTTCTTCCGCAAAAACAGTTTGATAGCGTTCGATATCGAGTGGTGTGGCATTCCTCCGCATATATGGCGGAAGAGGAACGGTGCCAAAGTTTTCGCAAAGATCGCGAAGATCGATTTTTGAGCTCACGATTGCAAGTCCGTCGCCAAGAATTTCTTCAACTTTAATTTCTGCTTTTTCGAAATTATTTTGGTCAAGATCTTTTAATGAAGAATCTTTTACAAAAAGCTTGTCGCCAGATTTGATTTTTCCACGATACATAACTTTATGTTTGTGCCAATCGCTATCAAAACTGTGTCGTTCTAAAACCACTAGTTCACGCTCAGCTCCGCTCTCTTTCGTGGCGAAAAGTCGTGCTTTAATAACTTTTGTGTCATTTAAAATGAGCAAATCACCACTTTCAAAGAAATCTGCGATATTTTTATAAAAGCTATCAGTAATTTTACCACTTTTTCGATCTAGAGCTAGTAATTTCGAACCCCCGCGAACTTTTGGCGGATGTACTGCAATTTTATTCTCAGGTAATTCATAAGTGTAATCTTTTAGTTCCATTTTTATATTTTAGCACTTTTCGAAATAGCTTTCAATAAAATAATAGCTTAAAAAATAATACTCCTATCAAGAACACTAAAAGTTGAAGAACAGGAACCAATCAAGTACCTTATCATTTATTATGATAAGGATACGGGAGACTAAATCGCCCCTTAAAAACCGGGTTTTTAAACCCAGGTGAGACAGTCAATATTTATAAGAATATTGATAGCTACTAGCCTATAATATGGATACAGGTATTTGTATCTATACTATAAGAAAACAACTCCGACGCCAACTCTAGGCAAGGATAAGGAAAAGGAAGACCCAGCTAAGCAAGTACTAGATCAAGGTCAAAAAATACCAGAAACTGGTGAAAAAGATTCAACCGTTGCAGCCTTTCTAGGGGTGCTAGTAGCTACTCTAGCTTGGCTGTCTCTTCGTAAGAAGAAATATTAATGAAAACTCTTAGTCTATCAACTATAGCCCCTCATTCGAGGGGCTTTTAAATTGTTTAATTATTTATATATGTAGGACTAAATTTAGCATTTCTTAAAATGGCTTAGCTTTATTTTTTATATATTTTATGGTATACTATTTTTAATGTTAGATTCATTTTTGCATAAAACTTTACGCATTCCATATAAATTAAATATTACAAAAATGCGAGAGTCCCAAAACCCAAAAGCTGTGGTGATTTTTATTCATGGAATTGCGAGTGATGCTGGAATGTGGCAAAAAGCTGAAAGTGAAATTCAAGGGGAACTTGATATCTATGCGGTAGATCTAATTGGTCACGGAAAATCGCCAAAACCAAAATGGGCAGGTGTTCAACAACTTTCAATTCAGGCAAGGGCGGTTCGAAGAATGGCTTTTTTGATGAAAAAGTATAAAAAACCACTTTTCTTAGTTGGGCATTCGATGGGATCTTTGGTAGCGGCAGAATTTTCGAAAAAATATTCGAACGTAGTAGATGGAATTTTTCTACTTTCGCCACCAATTTATTCGCCAGAAGAAGCGCGCGGCTCGATCCAAGAATTTATATTGAAACAAAGCTATAAAAGAATTGTCACGAAGCCAAAAGAATCAATTAAATTTATAAATGCAGTTATTGATACTGGTGCGGTTGATGTTACTAAATTTGAATCTCAAGAACAGTTTAGGCCGATTCGAAGGGCTTTAAAAGAAGCAATAATTGAACAAGATACTTTTGCGGTACTTTCAAAAACCAAAACGCCAACTAAAATCATTTATGGAGTTTTTGACCCTGTCGTGATTGGGCGAAATATTCGAAAACTTGGTAGGATTAATAAAAATATCACAACTTCAAGAGTTCTAAGTGCTCACGATCCAACAAAATCAATGATTGAGCAGGTTTCGAAAGGTATTGATAAGATTTTAAAGGAGAAATATGAATAAAAAAGTTATTTTAACGGGCGACCGACCAACTGGGAAATTGCATATTGGCCATTATGTTGGCTCACTAAAAAAGCGCGTGGAATTACAGAATTCGGGCGAATATGAAACTTTTATTATGATTGCCGACACGCAAGCTTTAACTGATAATGCAAAAAATCCTGAAAAAGTTCGAAATAATGTTTTGCAAGTTGCTCTAGACTATTTAGCAGCAGGAATCGACCCTTCGAAAACTACAATTTTTGTGCAGAGTCAAATTCCGCAGCTACCAGAACTTGCGATGTATTATGCGAATTTAGTTTCGATTTCTCGCCTTGAGCGGAACCCAACCGTTAAAACTGAAATTAAGCAAAAAAACTTCGGCGAAGGTGTGCCGAGCGGTTTTGTATTCTACCCAATTTCACAGGCGGCAGATATTACGGCTTTTAAAGCAACTCATGTGCCAGTTGGTGAAGACCAAATGCCAATGATTGAACTAACTCGTGAAATTTCTCGATCGTTCAATCAAACATACGAAACAGATACGCTTGTTGAGCCAGAGGTTATTCTTTCGAAAGAAGGCATTGAACGACGTTTGCCGGGAATTAACGGAATGGAAGCTAAAATGAGTAAAAGCTTAAATAACGGTATCTATTTGGCGGATTCTTTTGAAGAAATGCGTGCAAAGGTGATGAAAATGTATACCGACCCTGAACATATTCGGGTTGAAGATCCTGGAAAGATTGAAGGAAATGTAGTTTTTGCGTATCTTGATGTTTTTGCTGAAGATAAAGAGAAAGTTGCTGAAATGAAAGCTCGATACCAAAAAGGCGGTTTGGGTGATGTTGCGGTTAAAAAATACTTGATCGAAGAGATGGATAAAGTTTTGAAGCCTATTCGTGAAAAACGAGCTGAACTAGAAAAAAATCCTGAGATGATTTATGAAATTCTTAGAAAAGGAAGCTTAAAGGCTGAAAAAATCGCAGCGCAAACCCTTAAAGAAGTTAAACAAGCAATGAAGATTGATTATTTTGGAGATAAAAATGGCAAAGTTTAATTCTGGTGATATTTTAAAAATTTTGCGAAAATTCCAAATTGCGGGTGAAGAAAATGTTCCGCGAAATGTTGAAGAGCTAAAAAAGATTACTGCCGATGAATTCTCAGAAATTTTCACTTTTAAATTTAACAAACATAAGTTTTTTGCTATAGTTGATGGAATGGCGGAAGATGATGAATTCTATATTCAAGACCTTCTTCGAAAGCATTTTGGTGATATTGAAGGTGAATTAATTAAAAATCCGCTCGATTTAATGATGAGTTTTGCTTTACCGTTTGAAGGTAAAGATATTTATCTCTTTCGAAATATTGCTTCAAAAACAAGGCTCGATGTTTATTTGGCTGAAAATTACCCAGAATTTTCGCGGGCAACAATTCAAAAATATATTAAAAATGGCTTTGTAAAAGTGAACGGAAAAATCGCAAAAAAACCAAAAGATGCAATTGAAAAAGGCGATAAAATTGAGTTCGAAATTCCAGAAAAAACTGCTGAAAAGATCAACTTTCCAATACTTTTTGAAGATGAAAATGTTATAGTGATAAATAAGCCTCGTGGAATTTTAACGCATAGCAAAGGTGCTTTAAATGATGAATTTACTGTTGCGGATTTTTTTGAAAGTTGTGGTGCAAAATTTGGTAAAGGGACGAATCGTGTTGGGATCGTTCATAGGCTTGACCGCGAAACTTCTGGCGTAATAATTGGTGCAAAAAATGATGAAACTGCTAAAAAGCTGCAAAAGCAATTTTCAGAACGGACTGCGAAAAAAAACTATGTGGCAATTGTTAAAGGTGTTTTGAATCCAAAAAAAGCCTTAATTGATCTACCTATTGCGAGAAACGGCTCAGCTCCGAGCACTTTCATGATTCATGCAAAAGGAAAGCCAGCCCAAACTAAATATGAAGTTCTTAAGGAAAATGAAAATTTTTCGTTAGTAAAACTTATGCCAAAAACTGGTCGGACGCATCAATTACGTGTTCATTTAAGCTATCTAAACCATCCAATTTTAGGTGATAGAATTTATGATAAAAATATTTCGAAATCTGAAAGCGAAGATAGGATGTTTTTGCATGCGCAAAGTTTAGAGATTACAATTCCGCCCAAAAAAGGTGAGAAAGAATCGCAAAGAATGATTTTTGAAGCAGAAATTCCTGAAAATTTTGAGCTGTAAAAATGAAAGATTTCTTTGAAAATATAATTTTGAATTCTCACGCAACGATCGTGGAGATCCCTCGTGGGTTCGGTTTTGAGTTTGCTCTAAAAAAGTTAAAATTTTCGAAAGACATTCAAATAATTGAATTCAGACCAACAATTCACGGTGCGCAAAAAACTGAAATTATTAATGTTGAGGATATTGAATTTTTGCAACAAAAAGCAAATGTTAAAAGTGTAAAAAAGCGTTGCTTTATATTGATGAATGCCGAAAAGATGAATGAATCTGCACAAAATAAATTCTTGAAGCTTTTTGAAGAACCAAATACGAACACTTCTTTTGTACTTTTGACTGAAAATAAGAATGCCTTCGAAAAGACTATACTTTCACGAGCGCAGATTTTACGAATTCCGCCAATATCAGAGATTGATTCGATTAAAATGCTGCAAAAATCAAAATTGAGTGAATATGATAAGAAAAAAATTCTATTTATGGCGAACGGTTTGCCTGGTGAAATCGATAAACTTTCGAGCAGTAAAAAATATTTCAATGAACAGATGGAAATTGCCGAATTTGCAAAAGGGTGGTTTTTGGGCTCGAAATTTGAAAAAATATTAATCGTGAAAGATTTAAAGCCGGAAAGAAATAATATTCTAAAATTTTTAGAAATTTTGCTTAAAATGATTGACCAAACTTTCTCTCAAAATCCAAAAAAAGGAGCTATAACGGCAAAAAAAATGCTTATAGCTTACGATAGGATCTCTAAAAATGGAAATATCAAGTTGGCTCTGCTTGACCTAATTCTTGGCTAAAATTTGCCAAAATAATAATTTCTATGTTATAATATATTGGTATGTTAGTTTTGATTTTAATTATTGTTCTTAGTGCTTATGTTTTTCTAAAAAATCCTGAAAAATTAACAAAAAACGCCCTGCCAGATAATTTTGCGAACAAAATTGATAAGCTGTGGCGTGTAGCACAAGAAGCAATTATTGATAAAAAGTATTTGCGAGCAGAGAAAGTTTTATTAACAATTTTGCGATTTGATGAACGAAACGCTACGGCGTATAACCGTTTAGGGATAATATATGCGGGCCAAAAAAAGTTTGATGATGCTATTGAATGTTTCGAAATTGCTCAAAGCTTAGAAAGCAGTGCATCGAGTCTTCATAATGTTGGCTTAATCTATCTTGAAACCGAGAATTATCAAAAAGCTGCCCTAGCATTTGAACAAGCTCTAGAGATTGAAGATTCTGTGCCGACTCGATATATTGCTTATGCCCGAGCTCTCGAAAAAATGGGTAAAGATAAGTTGGCGATTTCAGCACTAGAAAAAGCTATAGAGCTTGACGAAAGACCTCAAACTTTACGAACTCTTGGCTCGCTCTATCTTAAAGTTGAAAATATAGAAAAAGCAAAAGAAATTAAAGATAAACTGGAGTCATTAAAAGATAATAGAAGAGCGGTAAAACAAAACCGAATCTCTAATGAATCAATTTCAACCAAAAAAATTGCAATGTAAAATCAGGCTTAATAACCTGATTTTATTTTTACTTTCTAAAGAGAGTTGATTAAAAGCTAAGAACTAGCGAGCCGGGCTTTCTGAAATAATAAAAATAGCCTCCCGAGAGACTATTTATTTTTAGATCTGCTTGAAGCAATAAATAACTGGATAACTGAAACAAGAATAATCACTGAGCAAATAAACCAGAATTGACTAATGTTTGGCAAGTTGAATTCGAAAAATTCACGTAAGATTGGAGCGCTAAAAATTATACCAGTGAAAATTAAAGTTCCAATGATATATATTGTTCTACGAATTTTGTTGTTTTTTGAGGGTTTTGAGCCAAGGAATATTTCGCTCAAAATTGTTGCAAAAACGCCAAACCAAGCAGTTACGATTACAACGGTTGCTAAAATTCCATGAATTATATGCTTGCTTGCGAGGCTGCCGTCAACTTTAAAATATAAACTAATATAAATAAATGAAATTGCTAAACCGCTTAAAATTGCTACTGGTGCAATTGAATAAAGTGTGTCCCGCCAGAAGTTCTTAGGGTTAATTTTAGCTTTAGGTATTGGTGGAAAAAGTGTGGTCAAAACTGTTGGCATTGTTACTAAAATAAAGTTCATGTAAGTAATATGACGCGGCAGGAATGGGTAATTAACGCCGGCAAGCATTGTTGCAAAAAGAATTGTTACGCCAAGGATAATTTTATGGAAGAACAAAATCGCGATCATTTCAATCGAAAGCATAATTCTATTCCCAACCTTCACGCCACTTGGTAGAGAAGTGAAAGAATTATCCATTAAAACTAAATCTGCCACACGGCGAGTTGCAGGAGCGCCATCAAACATAGAAATTCCCAAATCTGATTTTTTAATCGCAAGAGCGTCATTCACACCATCGCCAATCATTCCTGTATATAGTTTGTTTTTCTGAAAAACACCAATAATTTTCTCTTTTTGTTCGGGCAAGACTCGTGCAAAAATTGTATTTTCAAGAACAGCATTTTCGAAATCTTTTTTGGAAAGATTAGCAAGTTCTGCGCCAGTTATATATTTTTCAGCATTTTTAATTCCGGCCTCAAGAGCAATAAAACTCACAGTTCGTGGATTATCTCCAGAAATCACACGAATTGAAACACCACGATTTTGTAAAAAGCTAACAGTCTCTTGAACATTTGGCCTTAGAGTATTTTTAAGTGTAATTATTGCAATTGGCTCAAGTTTTTCACTTTCGAGAAGTTTTGAAATTTTACCAGATTTTTGAAATTTTGCTAGAAGTAAAACTCGCAAACCTTGAGATGCTAAATTATCTATTTTTTTCGAAATACTTTCAGATTTACTGTCTTTTGAAAGATTTTTTAGAATAAATTCAGGAGCACCAAAAACTACAGATTCTTCTTTGCTATTGTTAAGAAAAGTCATTCCAGACAGCTTTCGTGAACTTGAAAAAGCCATGTAATCTGTAATTTTAAGATTTTTGCTATCTTTAAATTCATTTAAAATAGCTTGAGCTGTGGCATTTTTTTCAGCAGATTCCGAGTTTAAAGTATTTAGAATTTGTGAAATTTCTTCTTTCGAAAAGTCTTTATTAACAACTTCGCAAGAATTAAACTCAATTTCGGGGGAGGTTAATGTTCCGGTTTTATCTGTTGCAAGAACCTCTAATAGAGCCATATCTTCGATTGCAGAAATTTTTTGTGGCAGAACTTTAGCTTGGAGCAACTTTAATGAACCGTAAGCGAAGAATAGTGAGCTCGCAAGCAACAGACCTTCTGGAACGACAACGACTGCGGCGGAAGTTATAGTTTTTAAAATCGTAGTTGGGTCTTCTTTAAAAATAAAGAAATAAACCACGCAAATTACTATAGCTAGAGCGAGCGCGAACCAACTTAATCTTGAAATTAATTTCGAAATCTTTTGTTGAATTGGTGTGAGTTTTGGTTTGTAGTTTTTGAGTTTTGCTGCCATTTGACCGGCTTCGGTATTTTCACCAACAGCTAAAACTTCAGCTTCAGCTTCACCCGAGACTACGATTGAACTTGAAAGAATTTTATCGCCAACATTTTTCGAAATAGCATCGCTTTCTCCTGTTAGGATTGATTCATTAACTTCGAAAGAATTCGATTTTGTGATTTTTGCATCTGCTGGAATTTCGTCGCCAGTTTTTAGAAAAATCTTGTCGCCATTTTGAAGCTCGGTAAATAAAATTTCTTCAAGCTTCCCATCACGAAGAACCATTGCTCTGGGCGCACTCATTAATTCAATTTTTCGAAGGGTCAAATATGCACGAACCTCCTGAATCGTTCCAATAAAGGAATTTACTAGAATTACAAAAGAAATGAACCATGCATCACGAACTTCGCCAACAAGCAAAAGCCCGCCCGCAAGGATAAAAATTGCAATTGAAATTGGGGAAATAAAGTTTCGAAAAATAATTGTTTGAATGTGTTTCATGGTTTATATTATATCAGTTTTTTAAACAAGAAAAAACCCTCAAAATGAGGGATACAAAAATTATTTTTTGACATTAATACCAGCTATTAGACCATAGTAGTATGCATATGGCTCTTTACTTTTTTCAATAAATTTTCTATTTTCGCGAATAATCCGAAGTTCTCTAACTAAAGATTTTGGCATTTTTTTGAAGAGCGTCCTGCGAGATTGCTCCTCTAAGCGAATTTTGGCAAGGATTTCACTTTTAGAAAGTTTTTCTTCTGAATTGAGAATAATATAGTTCGACAATTCATTTAGAATACCCGAATGAAAATAGCTATTTTTGAAAAGTTTAGCATTAAAGCCAGCTCTTGCGAGTGGCCTAGCGTTTATTTTTTGTGGAATCGCGCAAACTAAATAATCAATTTGCGAATCATTCTTGGCGTATTTAACAACTTCTGAAAATAACTCAGTTAATTCATTGCTGTTAGCTTTAGGCGCAGTAGTGGCAGTATTCACAAAATCAGATAATGTGTAAACATTTATGGCTTTTTTATCAACTTTAATTTCTTTAAAAAATTCAAGCCCAACTGCAGTATTTACCTCATTATCCTTTCGAATGAAAAACCACTCTTTATTATTATCAAATTCTTCTGGCGAATATGACCCACGCGTAATAATTTGTAAATTCATGATTTGTTCTGCGATTTTCTTTTTGAGCTCGTCACTCTTAGAATATAGAACTTCGATATTATTAGTCTTAAATAATTTAAGCATATAAAATGTACCTCCGATATGGACTAAATAGAATAATATTGTAACATTTTTAGAAGCGAGAGGCAAGAATAAGCTTTATTTTTGTTATAAAATATGGTAAAATTTGAAAATAAATATTATGAGATTACTAAAAAACTTCAAACAATCTTGGGATTTTTTCTATAAAAATAAATATGGACTTTTGATTGGTGCTTCGGTTTTGCATTTTGCGATGTCGGTGATTGGGGTAAATTTACTTTTTTGGGTTTTTAAATTAATTTTATTGTTTTCAAACCAGGAAAATGTAACCAAAGATAACTTTTATTTGATTTTTTCAAATCCACTAAGCTTATTTTTATGCGCAATTTATATTTTATTAGTTGCATTTTTAACCTTTGCAGAATTTTTTATTTTAATCAACTTTATTAATTCCAGAAGAGAAGGCTCATCTTTTTCGATAAAAACCACTTTAGTAAAATCATTCATGAAATTAAAAGGTTTAATAGGTTTTCAAGTCTTCTTTTTTATAATTTATTTTATTTCAATGGTACCTCTCGAAAATCTTGGGCTTTCGACCGCAATCACTGAACGACTTCGGATTCCTGCATTTATTACTGGTGAAATTTCTAAAACGCTAACAGGAACTTTGCTATATTTTATTTTAATTTTCACGATTTTTTATATAAATTATCGCTTAATTTTTACTTTACCGCGCACAATTTTAAAAGATGAGCCACTTTCGAAAAGTATCAAGGAAAGCTGGAAGACCACTAAAAAGAAGATGCCGCAAATTTTAATTCCAATTGGCATTTTCGAAATTATCTTTATGTTTGCAGGATTATTGCTTATGCTTATTATTGCTGGGATTTTGGGATTTTTTAAACCTTTTCTGGGATTTTTACTTTCGAAGACAATTCTTCAAACAATGTTCGATGTGGTATTTTTTGCTTTTTCGGTTTTTACGAAAATTTCAATTGTAATTATTCTGCTAGATAATATTGAGTCTCAAAAATCGAAAACTATTGAAAGTAAAAATGAAAAAAGAAAGCGCTCAAGTATTCTTATGCTTTCGATGATTTTATTTTTGATTGGTTCAACAGCCATTAATGGAATTCAGATTTATTACAGCAAAATTGATACGAAAATTCTTAAAATTGCGCACCGTGGTGATGTTCATGGCGGGGTTGAAAATTCTCTTGAGGCGCTTGAATCGGCCAAGAAAAAAGGTGCAGATTATGCGGAAATGGACATTCAGTTAACGCGAGATAATCATTTTGTGGTTGTTCATGACTATAATTTGCGTCGATTAACAGGTCGAGACGCGCGCGTTCGAGATTTGGATTTAAATGAAATTAGAAAATTAACTATTTCTGAAAATGGTTTTGAAAGTAAAATTCCAACTTTTGATGAATATGTAAAAAAAGCAGAGAAATTGAAAATTAAGCTTTTGGTTGAATTAAAACCTAGTGGCGATGAGCCAGAAAATTTTGCTGAAATGTTTGTGAATGAATTTCGAAAACTTGGCGTGGAGCGAAAATTTAAAACAATGTCGCTTGATTTGAATTTAATGCGAAAAATTGAAAAAATCGCACCAGAGATTGAAACTGGTTTTGTAATTCCTTTGCAATTTGGGGATTTTGATGATTCTAAAATTGATTTTTACGTAATTGAAGATTTCTCGTATCGGCGACATTTGGCTTTAAAAGCTCATAAAAAACATCGAAAAATTTTTGTTTGGACACTAAATACAAGAAGTGAAATTTCAAAATATCTACAGGAGCCGATTGATGGAATAATTTCTGATGAGCTTGAAATGATTAACGAAATTGAGAAAGAAGACCGTTCGAAAGAGTCAATTTTTAAAACTTTTATACGAATCTTAAAGCTTAAAGTATAACTATTATTTTATTATTTAAACCAATATAAAATTTATGAAAAACTTATTTTGAAATATATTTTAAACAAAAAAGCTAAAAAAGCTTGAAAAATAAGAATAATTATGATAAAATTACAAGGTTAATATTAAATGCGAGTGAAATTTGGGAGATTTTGCGCCTCATTTCGAAAGAAATGACCAGCACGAAGCAAACAAACACTCTTTAAATGAAAGGAAAAGTTCAATGAGTCGAATCGGAAAACTACCTATTGAGGTTCCGGCTGGTGTGACAATCACGATTGACGAGAACGAGATTTCAGTTAAAGGCGCTAAAGGCGAACTAACTGTGCCTCATTTGTCAGATGTAACTGTCGAACTTGACGGCACAACTTTAAAGGTTGTTCGAAACAATGACGAACGAGTAGCCCGTGCACAACACGGCTTGCAACGAGCTCTTTTGAATAACGCTGTAGTTGGCGTCACAAAAGGCTTCGAAAAGAAATTAGAAGTTAACGGAGTTGGTTTCCGTGTACAAACTAACAATCCACAAGAGCTTGAAATGCAACTCGGTTTCTCACACCCTGTAATCTATAAAGCAAAAGAAGGAATCACTCTTTCTAACGATAAAATGGTTATTACAGTTGCAGGAATCGACAAACAAGCTGTTGGTCAAGCTGCGGCAGAAATCCGCGCATTGAAGAAACCTGAACCATATAAAGGTAAAGGTATCAAATATGTTGATGAAGTTATCTTGCGAAAAGCGGGAAAGGCAGGTAAATAATGTCTAAAGCATTAGCACTTAAGAAGCAAAACTTAGCTTTGCGAAAAGGTCGCGTTCGAGCAAAAATTTCTGGAACTGCTGAACGCCCACGATTAACTGTAACTATTAGTAATTTGCATGTTTCAGCTCAAATTATCGACGATGTTGCGCAAAAAACTCTTGTTTCAGCAACAACTGTTGGTTCAAAAGCTAAAGGAACAAAAACTGAACTTGCTGCTAAAATTGGTGCAGAAATCGCTAAAAAAGCTAAAAAAGCTAAAATTAATACAGTAGTATTTGACCGAAATGGTCGCCAATATGCAGGTCGCTTGCACGCATTGGCGGATGCTGCTCGTAAGGAAGGATTGGAGTTCTAAATATGGCTGAAGCTCAAAAAACTCAGGCTCCACGCCGAAATAACGACCGAAACAGCGGTCGAAATGGTCGAAAAAATGACCGCCGAAATAATAATCGACGCCAAGAACGCGAAGAAAAACAATTTGAAGAATTAGTAATTAATATTGACCGCGTTTCTCGTGTTGTTAAAGGTGGACGACGATTCCGCTTTAAGGCTCTTGTTGTTGTGGGTGACCGCAAAAACAAAGTTGGTGTTGGTGTAGCTAAAGGTCAAGATGTGACTGCAGCCATCGCTAAAGCAACAAATGTTGCAAAGAAAAACATGATTGAAATCGCTCTTGAGGGCGACACAATTCCACATGAAGCTGAGAAAAAAGTAACTGGTGCTCACGTTCTTTTGAAACCTGCGGCTCCTGGTACTGGTATTATCGCTGGTGGTGTTGTTCGACAAATTATTGGTGTAACAGGAATTCGAAACATGCTTTCGAAATCACTCGGTTCAACAAATAAAGTTAATATTGCTTACGCAACTATAGATGCTTTGAAGAGCCTTGTTCCTAAAGAACAATGGTTAAATGCACCAAAAGCTAAAAAGGAGACTAAGTAATGAAATACAATGAACTCCAAGTTTCTGCAAATAAAGATAAAATTCGTGTTGGTCGCGGTATCTCAGCCGGTCGTGGTAAAACTGCTGGTCGTGGTACTAAAGGTCAAGGAGCTCGAACGGGAAAGAAACTTCGTGCAACTTTCCAAGGTGGTCAAAATCCACTTGTTCAAGCGACTCCAAAAGCTCGCGGATTCAAATCTTTACGAAAACCAGCTCAAGTTGTATATCTTGACCACTTGAACGATTTAGCTGGTGAAGTTGATAACTTCCGACTTTTTGAAGAAGGTTATATTTCAACACCTTTCCATAAAGTTAAGGTTATCTCACGAGGTGAATTGAACGAAAAAGTTACTTTAAAAGTTCAAGCTGCTTCGAAATCTGCCATTGAAGCTATCGAAAAGGCTGGCGGAAAATTCGAAAAAGTTGCAACACCTTTGAAGAAATCTGCAAAAGAAGAAAAATAATTCTTCTTGAAGTATTTAAAACAGCTCAAAACGAGCTGTTTTAGTTTTAGATAAAAATACTTAAAACTGTTTTTTTTTTTTTTGATTTTTGTGCTAAACTATATATATGACAGATAAAGATATAATTTCAATAAGGAACTTTAAGCTGTCGTTTGGTAATAAAGAAATTATTCGCGGACTAAGTTTTAATGTTAAGAAGGGCGAAATTTTTGGTTTTTTAGGATCAAACGGAAGCGGAAAAACAACAACAATTCGAGCTTTGCTAGGAATTTATCAGGCAGATTCGGGCGAACTTTTAATTAATGGTGAAGAATTCTCTCCTGAAAGAATTGGCGCAATTGGATATTTGCCAGAGGAGCGTGGTCTTTATAAAAAAGAAAAAGTTATTGATGTGATGCAATATTTTGGGCGACTTAAAGGTCTTTCGAAAAAAGAAGCTCAAGAGTTCTCGAAAAAATATTTGAAGCGTGTTGGTTTGGAAGATAAGGCGAACTTAAATATCGATAAACTTTCGGGTGGACAGCAGCAAAAAATCCAGTTAGGAATTACCATTATGGGCAAACCCGAAATACTTATTTTGGATGAGCCAACAAAGGGTTTCGATCCTGTTAATCGCCAACTTCTTATGGATATCATTGAAGAAGAAAATGCTCGCGGTGCCACAATTATGATGGTAACTCACCAAATGGAAGAAGTTGAGAAAATTTGTAACCGCGCGTTGCTTTTAAAAAATGGTAAAATGGAAGCTTATGGAACAGTTGACGAAATTCGAAATAAATTTGGTGAACAGCGAATCATTCTTGAATTTGTGGGTGAGCTACCAAAGAGCGATAAATTTGAGGTTATAAAAAAAGAAGCAAACTATGCCGAACTTTCATTAAAAGCCGATTCGCAAGAAATTCTGGAAGAATTGGTCTCAAAAAATCTGCAAATTATAAACTTTAAGGTTCAAAAATCAACTTTAAATGAGATTTTTTTGAATATTTATGGCGAAGAAAATGAAGTGGAAAATGAGGTAAAAAATGTATAATCTAGGAACAGTTTTAAGGTTCGAAATCTTCCGTGCATTGAAAAAGCCAACTTTTTGGATTGCGATTTTTGCAATTCCTGTAATTTATGGCGCAATGTTTATGTTTGGTGCAATTTCAGGCTCGCAAGCAAAGGAAAACCAAGAAAAATTAGCAAAAGAGAGTTTTTCGTTCCAAGTTCAAGATGAAAGCGGCTTAATCTCTAGGGAGCTTGTTTTACAATTAAAAGGTAGTTTTTCGAACGATAAGCAAAAGGCAATCGAATCCGTAAAAAATAGAAAACTTAGTGCATTTTATTTTATACCAAAAGATTTAACCAGTGAAAAGGTTGAAATTTATGGAAAAAATACAAATATTAATGAAAATGCTAAATATTCAGCTGTTTTGAAAACTATTTTGAAAAATTCTGGTGTTCAGGCGACAAATAAGAATCAGCTGGCTTTAATTAACGAAACTTATAAAACTGAACAAACTTTTTTCAAAAATGGTGAAAAATATGATCAATTCCCAGGAATGATCATACCAGGAATCTTCTTAGCAATCTTCTATTTTGTTACAGTTTTTCTTTCGAATCGAATGCTTACGAGTACGACTGAAGAAAAAGAAAACCGTGTAACGGAGATGATTTTAACTAGTATTTCGGCCAAAACTTTGATTTTGGGAAAAATTATTTCAATTATGGTTTTAGGCATTGTTCAAATTTTAACAATAATCGTACCGATTATAATTGGGTTTGTAGCTATTTCAAGCATTGGAACGCTTGCAAAAGACTTAAACTTGCCAGATTTAATGCCAATTGTTTCAGCTATTAAATGGGATTTTGGCACAATTTCAATTTCTGCAGTAATTTTGGTTGCTGGATTTATGATGACAACAGGATTTATTGTTGCGCTCGGTTCAGCAATGCCAACCGCACAGGAGGCTTCAAATTATTTTGCAGCAATTATTATGCCGCTAATGATGCCATTTTTCGTGTTTCCTTCATTCCTCTCAAGCGAGCCAAGTACTTTAACGATCTTCTTGAGCTATTTCCCACTAACTTCACCAATTTCTTTACTTCTTCGAAATATGTTGGGAACTTTGAGTTTAACAGAAGCCTTTATTGGAATTTCGCTTCTTGTAATTTTTGCGATTTTTGCCGTGTGGCTTGCTGTTCGAATCTTCCGCTTTGGAACAATTTCTTACGGTTCAAAAGTAAATCTCAAAAGTATTTTTTCGAAAAATAAAATTGCTTAAATTAGCTAAAAACCAACAATAGCTGTTCGGAAAGAACGGCTCTTGACTTTTATTTTAAAAAGTGGCATAATTTAAAAGACTTTTAAAGTTAAAAAATTTTGAGGTGGAACCTTATGGTACAAATTAGAGAAGAAAATTTAATAAGTATATTCGAAGAATCTTTCAAGGATGAAGTTCAGCGTATTTATGACGAAAGTTCTCTGACATCTTTTGTTGGTCGCAAATATTCTATGGAATATAATTTTCTAGAAGGTCACATATCCCTCTATAAATGGCCTAAAAGAATTGGAGTCATTTTTATAAGCGATGACGATATACTTTCCAAAGTTAACACACCAAGTGACTTCATATATTATGTCGGACTTTTTGAGCATAAACTCAAAAGGTTTATAAAGTCTAATAAGAGAAAAACTCGCCGTAAGTTCATTTCTTGGTAATGCATTTTCTCACTTTAAGCCCCATTTGGGGGCTTTTCTTTTTTCGAAAAAATTAATTTTCAGGATTTTTTAAGTAAAGCGTGATAAAATAAAAATATGAGAATTTTGATTGTTGAAGATGAACGAAAAATTGCTCGAGCGCTCGGGCGAGCTTTGAAAAACGAAAAATACGCCGTGGATATTTCGCATGATGGAACCGATGCTTACGCAATGGCGGGAATGATTGATTATGATTTATTAATTCTTGATCGAATGATTCCAGGTGATTATGATGGTTTAAGCTTAACCAAAAAACTCCGCGAAGAAGGTAAAAAAGTACCAATTTTACTTTTAACGGCATTGGGTGAAATTCAAGATAAAACCGAGGGTTTAGACAGTGGTGCAGATGATTATTTAACGAAGCCTTTCGCCCTAGATGAGCTTTTAGCGCGCGTTCGGGCGTTGCTTCGAAGGCCACAAACCCAAGCTGAAACTATTTTAAAAATCGCAGATCTATCATTAGATTTAAACGCACACGAAGTTTTTCGAAATAATCAAAAAATCGAACTTACAAATAAAGAGTTTTCACTTCTTGAATATTTAGTGCGAAATGCTGGCCGCCCAGTTTCGAAAGAGCAAATTATTGCTCATGTTTGGGATTATGATGCAGATATTTTGCCGAATAATATTGAAGTTTATATCAGTTATTTGCGTGAAAAAGTTGATAAGCCTTTTGAGAAAAAACTAATTAAAACTGTGCGAGGAATAGGATATAAAATCGATGAATAATAAAGAGCGAAATTTATTTAAATTCGGTGGTGATATTTTTAAAAGTGCTCATTTTAGTCTTTCGATGCTATATTTCTTGATTTTGCTAGCGATTGTTGGAATTTTTAATATTGTAATTTTTTATTCAATCAACACAAATACTATGGAAATTTCCACTCCACTCATTGAAACAAGTTTTTCGAAAGACAAAAATAGCTACGGAACAGATGAGCTTCGCGAAAAAATCATTACGGCAAGAAATAAACGAGCTAGTGAACAGATTACTGAATCAATTCTGATTTTAGATTTTTTAATTTTATTGGCTGGCGGTATTGGTAGTTTTTGGCTAGCGCGCCGTGCTTTAGAACCTCTTGAAAAAGCTCATAAATTACAGTCTGAATTTGTTTCAAATGCGAGTCACGAAATTCGAACGCCACTTGCAGCGATCCAGCTTGAAACTGAAATAATTCTAAAAGATAAAACAGCTTCAAATGATGAGCTCCGCGAAGTTCTGGAGAGCAACTTAGAAGAAGCAAAAAGCTTAACTGCGATGGTAAAAATGCTGCTTAGTCTTTCGAAAATTAATGAAGAAATTCCACTTTCAGCTGTGAATTTGAACGAAACTATTAAAGCTAGAATTTCAAAATTTCCAGATGCGGAAAAGAAAATTAAGTTCGAAGATGGCAAGGAATTTATTGTTCAAAATAACGAAACGGCAATTGATGAAATTGCTATGATTCTGATTGATAATGCGCTAAAATATAATGTTTCGAAAGAGCCGATCGAAGTGAAGATTTTTAGGCAAAATCGACAAGCTGTTTTATCTGTCTCAAATTTTTCGAATGAAATTCCGCAAGATGAATTAAATAAGTTTTTTGATCGATTTTATAGATGTGATAAAGTTCGAAGTTGCAATAATCACACGGAAGGCTATGGTTTGGGGCTTGCAATTGCAAAAAAGCTGGCGGAAGAAACGCATAGCGTAATTTTAGCCAAAAATGAGAGAATTCCGAAAACTAAAAAATTCAAAACTACGTTTTCAGTTTTGATGCGATTTTCGAGATAGTTTTTTGATTAAAACTCTTGATTTTTAAAGATATTTGTGCTAAAATAATTGGTGAACTTTATTTACGTAAATATAAAACTTGGCCATGCGAGGGTCGTAACAGGGAAAACCCGCTTTCGAAACCACGCGAACGCCAAGCTTTAATCGTGGAAAGTTTAACTAATATTAAATTAATTGGGAGCATAAGTGAAATGAAAACACTTCTCGGTACCAAAATTGGTATGACCCAAATCATCGGTGAAGACGGCGTTGTTACACCAATTACGCTTGTTCAAGCCGGCCCTGTAACTGTGACTCAGGTTAAAACCGTTGAAACAGACGGCTACAACGCAGTTCAAGTGGCATTTGGTGAGGGTAAGAACCTGAGCAAGGCCGTGGCTGGACATGTAAAACCAGCAGAGGTAACTCCGAAGCATCTTCGTGAGTTCCGCGTTGACGAAATTCCTGCGGATATAAAAGTTGGCGCTAAAATTAATGTTGAAGCTTTCGAGCTTGGCGACATTGTTGATGTAACTGGAACAAGCAAAGGTAAAGGTTTTGCTGGAACAGTTAAGCGACATAACTTTAACACAAGCAAGAGTTCGCACGGTGGAAACGGAAACGTGCGTCGTGTTGGGTCAATCGGCTCAATGTATCCACAAAAAGTCTTCAAAGGTAAAAGAATGCCTGGACGAATGGGTCACGACAAAGTTACTGTTAAAAATCTAACAGTTGCTTACATCGATGCAGAAAATAACTTAATTGGGCTAAAAGGTGCTGTGCCAGGACCAAAGAAGGGTCTTATCAGCATTGGAGGTAAAGCATAATGGCTGAAAAAACAACTCTTCCAAAAAGCGTTTTTGCAGTTGAAGTTCGAAATCATGAACTATTAAAGCTTGCCTATGACGCTTATCTTGCTAACAACCGCTTAGCAAGTGCTACAACAAAACAACGCGGTGAAGTTCGCGGTGGTGGTAAAAAGCCATGGCGACAAAAAGGAACTGGTCGCGCACGATTCGGATCAATTCGAAACCCAATCTGGCGAGGCGGTGGTATTGTTTTTGGGCCACGCGGTAACGAAAACTATACTAAAAAGATTTCGAAAACTTCAAAACGAGTTGCTCTTCGACAAGCTTTGACAGTTCAAGCTGAAAAAGTTCTTGTTGCAGATATTAAAACAACTGGTAAAACTGCTGAAGTTGCAAAATTCTTGAAAGAGAATAATTTGAATCGACGAGTTCTTATTGTTGCTGAAAAAACAGATGAACTTATCCGTGCAACCAATAATATCAGTGAAGCTCTACTTGTTTCGCCAATGTATCTAAACGTATTCGACATTTTGAATGCAGATCACATTGTTATTACGCCAAAAGCAATTGAAACAATCGAGAGCTGGCTAGGAGGAGAAAAATAATGGCGATTAAACCTATTACTCCACGTGCAACTGAGAAAGCTTATGCTCTTTCTACAACAAAAAATGTTTACGTATTTAATGTACCGCTAACTTTGAACAAGAATCAAATCAAAGAAGCGATTGAAAAAGAGTTTGAAGTAACTGTGACTGGTGTTCGAACTGTTGTTCAGGCTGGTAAAGTTAAACGAATCAACAAATCTCGAAATCCAAAACGATATGTTGCTGGTTCAACAACTCAAAAAGATATTAAGAAGGCTTACGTGACTGTAAAAGAAGGTGATAAGATTGCAATCTTTGAAAGCGCTGAAGCTGAAACTGCTGAGGAGAAGAAGTAATGGCTATCAAGAAATATAATCCTACGACTCCTGCTCGACGCGGTATGACGACTGAAGACTATAGTGAAATTACAACTCGAAAACCGCTAAAAAGTCTTCTTAAAGCGAAAAAGCAAAATGCTGGACGCAACAACTCTGGTCGAATTACAGTTCGACACCGAGGTGGTGGTGTTAAGCGACATTACCGAATCTTGACTCACAAAATGCCAACAGGTTTAACCTTGACCGTTCGAGAAATCGAATACGATCCAAACCGAAGTGCACGAATTGCTCGAGTCCAAGATCAAAATGGAAAATTCTACTACGTTTTAGCTGACACTTCAATGTTCCAAGGAAAAGTTTTCCAAACTGGTAAAAAAGATATTGAAATTGAAGCCTCAAACCGAATGCCGCTTTCAGAAATTCCTGTTGGTTCATTGATTTACGCAATCGAAATCACACCAGGAAAAGGTGCGCAAATGGTTCGTTCAGCTGGTGCTAAAGCTCAGTTGATGGCGAAAGAAGGTGACTACGCTCAGGTAAAATTACCTTCAGGTGAAGTTCGAAAATTCCGATTGGAAGCAGAGGCAACTCTTGGAACAGTTGGAAATATTCAGCATCAAAACGTTAAACTTGGTTCTGCTGGACGCAAACGCCGTAAAGGTATTCGCCCAACAGTTCGTGGTGTTGTTATGAATGCTGTAGATCACCCACACGGTGGTGGTGACGGTGGACGACACGGAATTGGTCGCTCAACTCCACGCACACCTTGGGGTCAACCAACTCTCGGCTATAAAACTCGCCGACGTAAGAGTACTAATAAATTTATCGTGAAGAGTCGTCACGAAGCTAAGAGGAGAAAATAAATGAGTCGTTCATTGAAAAAAGGTCCGTTTATCGACTTCAAGCTTGCTAAAAAAGTAGCGGCTCTTGGAGCAGATGACCGAACAGTGATTAAAACTTGGGCTCGCTCAAGCACAATTACACCAGAAATGGTTGGTCGAACTATCGCTGTTCACAATGGTCGTTTACATATTCCTGTATATATTTCAGAGAATATGGTTGGACACAAACTTGGTGAATTTGCGCCAACACGTAAATTCCGAAAACACGGCGGAAAGGATAAGAAATAATGGCTAATGTAACAACTCGTGCCTACATTAAAGGTATTGGTCAGACTCCACGAAAAGTTTCAATCGTGGCAAGTCTTGTTCGTGGTCGAACTGTTGCTGATGCATTAGTAATTCTTGATCACACTCCACGCCGAAGTGCTTTAGCTGTTAAAAAAGCTATCCAATCAGCTGCAGCTAATGCTAAAAATAACGATAACGCCGATCCAAAAACTCTTGTAATTACAACTTTGTCGGTTACTGCTGGATCACGATTGAAGCGATTTAAACCTCATATGCGAGGAATGGCGCTTCCTTTCCAGAAGAAAACTTCAAATATTTTGGTCGAAGTTTCTGGCGTTGTTAAAGAGAAGAAAGCTCCAGCTAGAAAAGCTGAAGTTAAGAAAACTACTGCGAAAGCAGAGAAAGAGAGCAAATAATGGGTCAAAAAGTTAATCCGATTAGCTTCCGTTTACAAGCTCATAAAAACTGGAATTCACGATGGTTTGCCCAGAAAAAAGATTTTGCGAAATTCTTAATTGAAGACGACAAAATTCGAAAAACTATCGAAAAACGATTCGAAAGTCGACCAACAATTGACCGAATCGAAATTGAACGAACAGAAAACCTTATCACTGTTTCAATTCATACAGCAAAAGCTGGCGTTGTAATTGGTCGTGGTGGTGCTGGTGTTCAAGAACTTAAAACTCAACTTGAAAAAATGGTGAGTTTACCAGTTCGAATCAATATTGAAGAAGTTCGCCGACCGGAGCTTTCGGCTAAATTGGTTGCTGAAAATATTGCTAGACAATTGGAGCGACGAATTAACTTCCGCCGAGCCGTTAAAATGGCGTTACAAAATACAATGCAAGCCGGTGCGAAAGGTGTTCGTATTGAGGTTGCTGGACGATTGAATGGAGCTGAAATGAGCCGCCGTGAGAAATTCTCTGAAGGATCTGTTCCTCTTCATACAATTCGCGCAGATATCAACTATCACGGAGCACGTTCGCAAACTCCTGCTGGTATTATCGGCGTAAAAGTTTGGATTAATAAAGGTGAAAGGAACGACAAGTAATGGCTATTTTATTACCAAAGAAAACCGCTCACCGAAAAGTTCGAAAAGGTAAAAACCCAGGCCGAGCAACTCGTGGAAACACTGTTGCCTTTGGTGATTATGGATTAGTTAGCCTTGAGAACGAGCGAATCAACTCGCGACAAATCGAATCAGCCCGAACAGCGATGACTCGTTATATTAAACGTGGTGGTCAAGTTTGGATTCGAATATTCCCACACACACCAGTTACTCGAAAACCACAAGATGTGAAAATGGGTAGCGGTAAGGGAAACCCAGAATTCTTTGTGGCTAAAGTTAAAGCTGGAACAGTTATGTTCGAAATGAACGGTGTTTCAGAAGAAGTTGCACGCGAAGCTATGCGGCTTGCTGGCCACAAACTTCCAGTAAAAGTTAAATTCGTAAAGAAAGGTGAAATCTAATATGGCGACTACATTGACAGGTGTTGTTTCGAGCGCTAAAGCCGACAAAACTATCACCGTAACAGTTCATAGCCGTGAAACACACCCAATTTACGGCAAGCAATATACTGTAACTCGAAAATATACTGCTCATGATGAAATGAATGAAGCTGGTGAAGGCGACAAAGTTATCATTAAAGAAGTTCGACCAATTTCGAAAACTAAGAGTTTTGCTTTAGTTGAAATTGTTGAGAAAGCTCGAGGTTCAGTAGAATTGAAAGAGGAGGCATAATGATTCAGCAAGAAAGCCGACTTAAAGTAACAGATAACAGTGGTGCAAAAGAGATTCTTTGTATTCGTGTACTAGGTGGTTCAAAACGCCGATATGCACGAGTTGGTGATATCATTGTCGCTACCGTTAAAGATGCTAACCCAACTGGTAACATTAAGAAAAAATCAGTTGTGAAAGCCGTTGTTGTGCGAACTCGCGACCAAATTCGTCGAAAAGATGGTTCAACTATTTGTTTCGATGATAATGCGGCCGTAATTATCGCCGACGACAAAACTCCAAAAGCGACTCGTGTATTTGGTCCTGTACCACGCGAACTTCGTGATTTGGGATACAACAAAATTATCAGCTTAGCTCCGGAGGTGCTCTAATATGGCGTTAAATGGAATTGTTAAGGGTGATAATGTTGTAATTATCAGCGGAAAAGATAAAGGTGTTACTGGTGAAGTTGTAAAAGTTTTACCAAAGAAAAATGCTGTTTTGGTTGAAGGTGTTGGTAAAAAACATCGCCACATCAAACCAAATCAATTCAATCCGCGCGGTGGAGTAAAAGACATTCATGTCCCAACTCCGGTTCATAAAGTTAAAAAAGTAGAAGCTAAAAGCGCTAAATCAAGCAAAAAAGGAGATAAATAATGGCTAAAACTGCTGTTTATGTTCCTCGCTTGAAAACTCTTTACAAAGATAAAGTTGCTAAAGAACTCCAAAGCGAACTAGAGCTAACAAATATCCACCAAGTTCCAAAGCTTGAAAAAATCGTTGTTAGCGTAGGAACAGGTAAGAAAAAGGAAGACAAGCGTTTTCAAGAAGTTGTAAAAAATACAATTACAAAAATTACTGGTCAAGTTCCAGTAGAGCGTTTGCCCAAAAAATCAATTGCAACCTTTAAAATTCGTGGTGGAATGGGTGCTCCAATTGGTCATAGTGTAACTTTGCGTGGTGATCGAATGTATGAATTTCTTGATCGCCTCGTAAATGTAGCTTTGCCTCGCGTGCGTGACTTTCACGGTGTTGGAACAAAAGGTTTCGATAAAGGTGGAAATTACAATTTGGGAATTTTAGAACAATCTGTTTTCCCAGAGTTAACTTTTGAAGAAACTCAAATTCTTCATGGACTTCAAGTTACTTTCGTAATCAAAAACGAAGATGAAGCTCACAGTCGAGCGTTGCTTGAAAAATTCGGAATTCCATTTGAAAAGAAAGGAAAAGCGTAATGGCTAAGAAATCAATGATTGCAAAAGACTTGAAGCGCAAAAAAATGATTGAAAAATATGCCGCAAAACGCGCCGAATTGAAAGCTGCTGGCGACCAAGAAGGTCTTCAAAAGCTTCCACGTAATTCAAGTCCTACACGACTTAAGAACCGCGACAATTTTGATGGTCGACCACGCGGTTATATGCGACGATTTGGCATGAGCCGAATCACTTTCCGCATTAAAGCCTCAAAGGGTGAGATCCCAGGCGTAACAAAAAGTAGTTGGTAGAAGGAAGGAGAGACTATGTCATTACAATCAACTGACCCAATCGCCGACCTTCTAACTCGCATTCGAAATGCGGCATTGGTTGGCAAGAACGAAATTCGCGTTCCTTCAAGCAAATTGAAAGAAGTTGTAGCGAAAGAGCTTGCAAAAGCTAATTATATTGAATCCGTTAAAGTTGAATCAGCAAAACCCCGTGATATTTTGGTAGTAAAAATTGCCAAAGATGGTGAAGCTGCGCGCTTTAACGAACTTACTCGAATGAGTAAACCAGGTCGCCGAATGTATGTTGGCGTAGAAGAAATCCCACGCATTAAAAGTGGTCGTGGAATGGTACTACTTTCAACATCAAAAGGTGTTATGAACGGTTTCGAAGCCAAGAAACAACGACTTGGCGGTGAACTATTGCTAAAAGTTTGGTAATCCGAACTTTAGAAAAAGCAATAAAAAATAAGCTTTCTACTGAGAGCTTATTTTTATTGTAGATTATCTTATTTTTACTATAGGCAGATTATTTTAGAAAACAACCTTTAGCAAAATTAAGTAGCTCTTTAAGATGTTAATTAGGTATTTGTAAAATTAAATTTCGCCAGATTTTTTGAAACTATTAGCGCTAATAATTATGGATCTTTTTTATTCTTCTTCAAAAGCAACTAAATCTAATAAAGCTGAAACATATTCTGCTTGAGACCAAGTTAGCGGCGCAACCGAAAGATGTTTTAAATCGCGTGGATCAATCTGTTCGGGTAGAATTCCCGTTGAAGTTTGCTGCTTTAGAACCCATTCAATAATTTCCTCCGCTTTCGAAATTTCACCAAGAGCAATATAAAATTCCGCACGCCAAAGTGTCGTTATTGGCCAAATATTTGCTTCGTAGTCATCACTAAATCTATAGTAAATATCGTTTTCGAATCTTGGAAGTCCAATATTGTCATTAGCTTTAAAACGATTTTCAAGAGTTTTAAAAGCAGTCTGTAACTTTTCGCCTTTAAATTCAAAAAGGTTAAACATAAATGCACCATAAAAACTTGACGAATCAATTTTTGGATCTTTATTGCCATTAGCCCAAATTCCACGGTAGAAGTAATTGCTTTCTTCATTAAAAAGCTCGTTTTGTGCAGCAGAACGAATTTTTAAAGCTTGCTCGCGCCATTTTTTTGCATCATGCACGCGATTTGCAGCTTGAGCTAATTTTGAGGCAGAATACAATGCTGCAAAAACAACAGAAGTCGAATAAGTTGTTGAAAGAAAATCCATTTCCCAAAGCTCATAATTTGGTTTTGGCAAGTCATTTTCATCGCAAAAATCTACCAAGAAATTAGCAATTGGTTTTACCAGATCATCATAAAATTCATTCAAAATTGAATTTTCACGAAATTTTTTATAATATTGAGCAAATAAGAAAAGGATTCCTGCGGTTTCATCAATCTGAATAGGTAGATTTCGAGTGTCACCACCCTGTGAATATGGGTGCCAACTCGGACCAAGTTCACCATTCGGTAAATATTTATGCATCATAAATCCTCCCGAAGTTAACGATCTTTTGCAAAATTCGAAAAACTTTTGCGGTTCATTGCGATAGCCAATACGAATTAATGGCCAAATTGCAAAAAGAGCATCGCGAGGCCAGCAATAAGAATAATCATCTCGCGCATAATTCAACATTTCACTATCATTGCTGGCAATCGGTGCACCAGTTTTCGCAAGATGAGATTTAACTAGCATTAAACTTTGAATAAAACTTTTTTGATATTTTGAATCAAGTTTTTTCGAAACTCGTAAAGCAGGTGAGAGCCATTTTTGCCAATATTTTTTGGTCTCATCTAAAGCTTTCGAAAAGCCATTATTTCTAACCTTTTGAAGATTTGTACGAGCAAGCTCATGACCATCGGCACAAGAAATTAAGTATTGAAAATCTGCATTCTCGAAAATGCCAAGAGAAAAATCAAACCCAACAACTGAATCAGTCTGTCCATGCTCAACATTTGAGCCCGAAAGAATGCCATCTTCCGCATCAACCCAAGAGCCAAGCTTATTTTCAATTCCAAACAAGCCAACCGTATGCTGGTTAAAATCTTCAAAAATATTCTGAAGAGGTTTTTCGAAAACTCTTTGAGCAGAAACAATAAAAGCACGTTTTCCGCGATAGTGCAAAATCGCTTTTTCATTATTTTCGAAAGGTAAAAATTGAACGGTATCGGCTAAGTGGAAACTACTGTTAATTGCAAAATTTTGATGCAAAAAAAGCTGAACTTCACGCGGGTAATTTGCAAGATTTTGAACTTGGATCTTTCGCCCAAAAACATCAAAATCACTTGCCACAAAATCGGTGAAAGTTATTTTAATTTGAAGTTCTTGGTTAATAGCTTCAGTCTTTGAAATTAAAGCATTTTCAAAATATTCAACCGAGAATTGCCAATCACCAGAATAGAGCCAAGAAAAATTATTGCCAATTTTAATTCCAACACGATGAAAAAGGTCGTGGCCAAGCGTATGATTTTCATAACCGTTATCTGGAAAATAAAAATCACTCACTAGACCACATTCATTTAACCCGATATTCAAATTGCCATTGCTTAAAATTGCTGTTTTCGCCATTCTAACCTCGCTTTCGTTTTGTAAACATTAAGTTTCTATGAAGCATTCTCGCAAAAATCTTCTTGCGTTTTGTATTTTTTGGAGTTTTAAAAAGTGATTTTTGAAGAATTTTTTGAGTTTTTCGAATATTTTTTTGCTTAAATGGAGGAATATCTTTTAGCCGAAAATCCATATCTCGCAACGTATCCATAAAGTATAAAAATGCATCATAAGGAGATTTATATGGTGAAAAATATGCATGAACATCGCCATCGTTAAAATATTTCGTGCACATATAATAGGGGTGATCACTCGTAGTTAATCGCCGCCAATCTTCAACCAAATTTCCATTTTGTGAATTATAAACCCGCGATTTTAAAGCATAAAGGTATTTCATCGCTTCTTGTTGCATTGAATTACCAAGCCAAGCGGTCAAGTCGCGTTCGGTATCTGCCCAAGTTACTGTATTTGGCATAGAAATTTCCGCAATAGGCTCGCTTTGAGCGGCCTCGGTGACAGTTTTAAATCCGTGCTCTGGTTTTTTTAGCCAATACGAAACCAAGCTTTCGAAAAAATCAAATATTCCAGATTCTGCCCACTGATGCTCGCCAAATGTTTCATAATCCATAAAAAGATTTATCACATCACCATGATAGCTCGAGGACTCTAGCCAACCAATATATTTTTGAGTTGTAAGTGGATATTCTTGCCAATTTCGATTCGAAAAACGAAAAGCAAGATCATCAGAAAGCTTGTAGTTTTTAAGAAGTAGGCGAATATTCTTCGTACCTTTTGGTTTATAAACATGATTTGGTGTGCGCCATTGCAGAATCGGGTCCCAACCCTCGGCTAAAATTGCTTTAAAACCAAAATCATCTGCCCATTTAGCAAGTTCATCATTATATGAAAGCTCGGTATTTCGAAAAGCAGTAGTCTCAACATTAAAAACTTCACGAATTTTTGCCTGATGCGCACGAACTTGAGTTTCAAATTCTTCACGATCAAAAAAGAAGGCAAGGCTGTGATAATATGTTTCGGCAATAATTTCTGCCCGCCCAGTTTGAACAAGACGCTTAAAGCTTTCGAGAACTTCTGGCGCAAATTCTTGTGCTTGATCAATAAAAGTTCCCGTAATCGAGAATGAAAATTTAAATTCTGGGTGAGTTTTTAATAGTTTTTCAAGCAGATTATTCATTGGTATGTAAGATTTTTCAGCAACTTTTCGAAAAATCTCGCCATTACTTTGCCGCTTTAGGCCTTTTTCTTCGCTAAAATAATTTTTATTTGTACCAACATCAAAGAGTGTTTGATCGTCACGAACGCGCCAGGGTTGATGAACATGAAGGTAGAGAACAATCGACTTCTTAGCCATTATTTACCTCTGTTAAACGTATAAATTTTTCCATAATTTGCTCGGCAATATCACTCCAAGAAATCCGATCATATTCCTCTCGAACACCATTTTTTAAACTATGTAAAAGATTTTTATTAGTTGAAACCTCATAAATTTGATTTGCCAGTTTTTTTGTATCCCAAAAATCATAACGTAAAATATTTTGAAGAATCTCACCTACGCCAGATTGTTTCGAAATTATTAATGCATTGTTAAAATGAGCTGCCTCTAAAGCTGTTAAACCAAAAGGCTCATTTACTGAGCTCATCACAAAGACATCAGCCACACCGTAAGCATCACGCCATTTATCGCCCCGCAAAAATCCCGTGAAGAAAATCTTGTTCGAAATTCCAAAATCACTCGCCATTTTAATAAGTTCATTGCGCTGCTCGCCATCCCCAACAAGAAGTAAGGCGATTTTTGGGTTTTTCGAAATAGCCTCGGCAACCGCTTGCATCAAAAAAGTCAGACCCTTCTGAACAGTAAAGCGAGTTAGAGCCATTATTACAGTATATCCCTGTGATTTTAGGTATTCAAGATAGCGGTAAGTTCGATCATTATAATCTTGCGGATTGGCGAGAGCTGAAGTTTCGATTGCATTATAAACTACTTCAACCTTTTCAGGCTTAATTTTATATTTCTTAATAATTATATTTCGAGTATTTTTTGAAACTGCAAAAACCCTGTCGGATGCGCAAATTCCAGCATATTCGATATTATGAATTTCTTGATTGCCAGAAATTCCACCGGAACGATCAAATTCGGTAGCATGAATATGAGTAATTAGCGGCGCACCAGTAAGTTTTTTAGCAAGGATTCCAGCTTCCGCAGTTAACCAATCATGCGCATGAATAACATCTGGTTTATTTTTGGGATTACTTAAATATTCACGAATAAATTCACAATATTCTTTCTGAATCAAACGAATATCTGGTAGAAAATTGCTAGCGTTATGACTTGAACGCACCCAATGCGGAGAATCGTAAGCACCAGCACCAAATTTATGAATTTCAGAGAAATTCGTAGCATTCAATACTTTCATGAAATCAATTTCGGTATGTTTGTCTTTATACGGAACAACAAATTCAATATTAGCACCACTTTTTGCGAGCGCCTTAGCCATATAAAAACAAGCTACACCCAAACCACCGCTGTTATGAGGAGGAAGCTCCCACCCGAGCATTAATATTTTCATTTTTTGCCTTTACGATTAAAATTTACATTTCTATTTTAGCAAATTTAAGAGAAAAGCGCAAGCAGTTTAATCAATTATCTGCTTTAAACTAAATACTTGGTGAAAACTGTTTTATTTCTTGAACGCATTTCTTATAATCGGGGCAATATTTTTCAACTTCTTGCCAAAATTTAGACGAATGATTCATTTGCCGAGTATGACAAAGCTCATGAATAATCACATAATCAATCAAATGGTGTGGCAAATTCATCAACGCAATATTTAAAGAAATTGTGCCACTAGAAGAGCATGAACCCCACCTTGTGCCAGTGTGCGAAAAACGCAATTTCTCAAAGCTAAAACCATATTTTTCTGCCAAAAAATCAATTCGGCGGGGTAAATACGCCTTAGCTTGCTTTCGAAGAATTTTTGATACAGTTTTGCGGATTTCTGATTGAATAAGTGGATTTTCGAAAGCTAACTCTTGCGGAATTTGCACGAAAATCTGATTTCCTTCATTTGAAATTTTAATTTCTTCACCCGAAAATTTTCGCAAAAAAAGTGTGTGCGTTTTACCGATTAAATCACCATTTTTATAAAGATTTTTAGCATTATGCAAAGTAAGCATTTCGCGAATTTGCGTGCGATTATGATTAACCAAATGCTGAACAGCGAACTCCGGCGAATAATAGGGAATTGACGCGCGTAAGCTTCCATCAACACCGACAGAAAGCTTCACGGAGCGAGCAAGTTTGTTTTTTCGAATTTTAATTTCACCAAACTCTTTATCGACTATAGACATAAAAATATTATAGCACTTTTAAAAATAGTTATCTAGTTATCAAACTTATCCCTTGTTCTAAATATAATAAAACAAAAACACCGTTTCCGGTGCAAAAAGGCAAACTTGGCACGGGCAGAGAGACTCGAACTCCCGACACCAGGTTTTGGAGACCTGTGCTCTACCAACTGAGCTATGCCCGTATGAAACCATTTTAACATAAAAATTTCGAAAAGTGAAGAGTTTTTGAAAAATTTCTACTAAGTATTGACAAAAAAGCTTTTTTATGATACAATAATAACAAGTTAAAAGCTTCAACTATAAAAATTGAGCTTTTAGCTCGAATTTTAAGAAGTTAGTTGGCTTTTTGCAAATATTTTTTAGAAAAGGAGGCCAAAACAATGGCCAATGTAATTACTTGGGTTCAAACCCAAGGACAAGAAAGAATTGTTGCAATTCAAGATAAAAAGGCGATGCCAAAGACACCTCAATTCAAGGTTTTAGAGAACCTTGAAAAAGCTTATCAGAAAAATAATATCGAAGAGCTAGTCTTTTGGCTAGCTTATGCGAAAGTTTTTAATTTGTCTGTTAAAGACGGCCGCAAGTTCTTCAAAAAGATTGAAGAACTATGGCCTTCAGGTCATAATTGCAGGTTAGCGAACGCGTTTCATTTTTTGAACGCATTTTATGCGCAAGGTTATACTGAGCGCAATAACAGTGCTCAAATGTATAATTATCCCGTGTTGCTTGCGGAATTCTCGCAAGTATAAAGCCAACAAATTAAGCCCGAAATAATCGGGCTTTTTTCTTTTTCAAATTTTATTCCGCGAATTGCGAATTATATAGTTTAGCATAGGCGCCATTTTTCGAAAGCAATTCTTTGTGAGAGCCTTGCTCAACAATGTTTCCGTACTCCAAAACTAGGATTAAATCAGCGTTTCGAATTGTTGAAAGGCGATGCGCAATCACAAAGCTTGTACGGCCATGCGTTAAATTATCCATTGCAGATTGAATGGCTGCTTCTGTTCGCGTATCAACAGAACTGGTTGCTTCATCAAGAATCAACATTGGCGAATCTGCCAAAATTGCCCGCGCAATTGTGAGAAGCTGTTTTTCGCCGGCCGAGACATTATCAATATCTTCAGAAATTACTGTATCATAACCTTTTGGTAAGGTTCGAATAAAGTGGTCGGCATGAGCGGCTTTTGCGGCTTCAATAATTTCTTCACGAGTTGCATCAGGTTTTCCATAAGCCAAGTTTTCGGCAATCGTGCCGTTAAATAACCACGTATCTTGAAGAACCATTCCAAAAAGGGAACGAACATCATGCCGCGACATTTTTGAAGTATCAATTCCATCAATTGTGATTTTTCCGCTATCAATATCATAGAATCGCATCAATAGATTCACTAGCGTAGTTTTTCCAGCTCCAGTTGGGCCAACAATTGCCACATTTGAGCGTGGCGCAATTTTTGTACTGAAATTTGTAATAATTGGCTTATTTTTTGAATATGAAAAATTAACTTTTGAAAACTCCACAGAGCCTTTAATTTCTTTTGGTAAAGTTTTTGAAATTTCAACAAAAGTCTCTTCTTCAGCATCAAGAAAGCCAAAAATTCGCTCGCAAGCCGCAACCGTTGTTTGAACACTTGTCATTGAGTTTGCGATATTCGAAATTGGTTGCGTAAATCGGCTCATATATTGCATAAAAGCAGTAATCTCGCCAATTGTCATCTGACCATTTAATGCACGAACACCACCAATCACCACAACGGTTAAAGTTGAAAGATTATTAATGAAACCCATAATTGGGTAGAGGAGTCCGCCAAAAAACTGAGATTTCCAAGATGAAACATACATTTTATTATTGATTTTTTCGAAATTTTCAACTGATGATTTCTCACCGTTATAAACCTTAATAACTTCATGCGAAGAAAGCATCTCCTCGGTATGAGCAGTTAAACTTGATGTAAATTTTTGCAAATCCGTAAAATAAACTTGACTAAACTTCGAAATAATCATAATAATTCCAACCGAAATTATTCCAGTTGCAAGAGCAATTAAACTCATTTGCCAACTAATCGAAATCATCATAATGGTCACACCAACAATCGTAATTATTGAATATGAAAGCTGATTCAAACTCTCGCTCAAACTGTTGCTGAGCGTCTCAATGTCGTTCGTAATAATTGAAACTGTATCACCAGTTTTATGCTTATCGAAATACGCAAGCGGCAAACGAGCAATCTTTTTCGAAGATTCATCACGCAATTTAAAAACAATTTTTTGCACCATCTGCCCCATAATCCAGTTTTGAGCATAGCCAAAAATTCCCGAACCAATATAAATTGCAGTCAGCAAAAAGCCAAATTCAGCTATTTTCGAAAAATCAGGATTAAAATGAACAGCACCGGCGCGAATTTCGAAATTTTTAGTAATTAAATTAATCATTTCGCCCACAATTTGTGGCCCAATAATTGCCGAAATTGAGCTTAAAATTGCCACAATTGCAAAAAACACAACAGAAATTTTAAAAGGCGCAAAATATCGCAAAAGTCGCCAAACTGTTTTTAATGAAAGTTTGTTTTTTTGATTTTTCGACATTATTTTACTCCTTTCTTAGATTTTTTTGCGACCGCTTTTCTTAAACTTTTTTTAGCTATTTTTTTCGAAACTGAAACCGCTTTTTTGGCCTCTTTTTTAGTTTTAAGAGTAGATTTTTGCTTTTCGAAATCCTTAATTTGCGTTTCAATTTCTTCATTAGAAAGCTGCGAAGATGCAATTTCGCGATAAATTTCATTATTCTTAAGAAGCTCGCCATGCGTGCCAATTCCAACAATCTTTCCACCATCTAAAACAATAATTTTATCGGCCTGCATAATTGAAGTTACTCGTTGAGCGACAATAAATTTAGTTTGTGATTTAGTTTTTAGAGCAAGTTCGGCACGAAGCTTAGCATCAGTTTTATAATCAAGCGCAGAGAAGCTATCGTCAAAAATTAAAATTGGAGCTTTTGAAGCTATTGCACGAGCAATTGAAAGCCGCTGTTTTTGACCACCAGAGAAATTTTTGCCGCCTTGCGAAACTTTCTCGTTTAAATCTTCAGGCAATTTCTGCACAAAATCCCAAGCTTGAGTGATTTTTAGAGCCTCAATAATTTCTTCATCACTCAAGTTTTTTGAAGAACCATAATTAATATTTTCACGGATATTCCCAGAAAAAAGGTTTGCTTTTTGTGGAACATAGCCGATTAAATTATGTAGTTCGCTTTGTTTTAAATCGCGAATATCCACGCCACCTAGTTTAATTTTTCCTTTCGAAACATCATAAAATCGTGGAATTAATTTTGCAATTGTAGATTTTCCTGAACCAGTTCCACCAATTACAGCAATAGTTTCACCTTGTTTTACTAAAAAGTCGATATTTTCAAGAACGGCTTCTTCAGAATCTGGATAGGCAAAACTAACATTTTCGAAAGTTAAATCGAAAGTTTTTGGCAATTTTTGCGTTTTAGTTTTATCTTTCACTGAAATTTCTTCATCAAGAATTTCACTCAAACGTTTAATTGCAACATTCATTCGTGGAACTGACATAAAAATCATCGAAAGCATAATGAAAGCAAAAGTAACTTGCGCAAGATATTGAGTAAGGGAAGCTACATCACCGATTGAAATTTCACCAGATTTTACAAAATATGAACCAATCCAAGCAATCGCTACAAGGCCAAGCCCAGAAACCATTGTCATATACGGCGAAATTAAGCCAAAAATTCTTTCGAAAAAGATATTCATTTTAAGCATTTCATTATTGATTTCGTCAAATTTTTCTTCTTCGACTTTTTCTTTTCTATAGGCTCTAATTACACGCAAACCAGTAATTGTTTGGCGAGTTTGCATATTTAATTTATCTAGTTTAGTTTGAAAAATCTTTAGTTTTGGAACGGCAAAAATGCCAATAATCGTAGTTAAAGCAATGATAGAAAAAATCGTCGCAACCATAATCCAGCTCATTGATCCAGAAATGGCTAAAGTGTTAATAATCGCACCAACACCAACAATTGGGGCATAAATCCCCATTCGCATAATCATTGTGAAAGTTTGTTGAAATTGCCGTGCATCATTCGTAATTCGTGTTGTAAGACTCGAAACCGAGAATTTACCAAATTCGTTCATCGAAAAGTTTTCAATTTTTTCGAAAGTTGCATGGCGAATATCGCGCGCCATCGCCCCAGCTGAACGGCTTGCGAAGAAAATTCCCGCTAGCATTAAAGCGCCACTCAAAAGAGAAAGCCCAATCATATGAAAGCCATTTGAATAAATAGCTTCCATATTTTTCATGGCTACTCCTTCAGTAATAATTTTTGCGGTATATTGTGGCAAATCAAGATTAATTTTTGCCGAAAGAACCGTAAAAATAAGCATAAGAGCTAAACTTAGCCAATATTTTTTAGCAAATTTAAAAATAAATTTTAGCATAATTCCTTTCGTTTTTATAGTTTATAGATTTTAATCGGTTCTACTATTTTAACATAATTTTTCGAAAATTAAAAGAGCCGCAACTTGCGGCTTAACAAAAAAAATATTACAAATTATTTTATTGATTTTATTGGAGTTTTGATAGATTATTATATTATTTGTAATACTTTTTAAAAAAGTGCTCCTTTCTAAAAGTCATTCTTTTACTCTTCCAGTTTGGCCACAGGCCTTACATGGAAAAGGGGTAGCACCTACGAACCCTCGTTGTTTATACCATCCAGTTCCATTACAGTTTGGGCATTTTTTTGTTGGTACATACGGTTTAGGGAAAACCATATTTTTCTCCTTTTAGAAAGTTTCGAAGCTCATAGTCGTTTCCGCGACCCTTGGATTTAAGCTTCGAAAAAGATTATACTATATTTTTATGTTTTAGTCAAGCGTGCCATTATTTCGAAAAATATATTGACTTTAGTTTTTATATAAGATAATATTTATAATCGCAATACAGACAATTCACTAACCGCTGAATCAGGTATAAATACTGCGAAGTTTAGGAGAAATATTATGGAATTTAAAATTAAATTTTATTCATTTTTTGCCTTTTTAACCAATCGAAGAAAGCATTTATGGCTGAGTTTTTACCCAAAAATTAGCGACAAAATTTGGCTCGCGATTTTTAAATTATTCTTTTCAAAAAATATAATCATAACCTTAAAAGAAAATAAAACTAAAACTAAAGTTAGAACTGATATTTTTCTGTTTCGAAACCCTAAAAATGCCGAGAAATTCAAGCAAGCGCAAGAGTTATCTTGGAAAGAAAACGAAGACGAAAAAAATCGACTGTATGGTGAAGCTCTTGAATATCCAGATTTTGCGATTTTGGATTTTTCAGAATTATTGAAAGAGCGCAAAAAAGATAATGGCGGAAAAACTAAGGTTGGTGATAGGTTAAGTTTTAGCTGTATTGAGTATGGATATGAAGGTTTTGTTTTTAAACCAGAAAATCTTTCGAAAATTATAGATTGGTATAAAGAGCAAAAGTTACCACAGAGAAATGTTAAAATTGAAATATTTAATCACCGAATTAAAAAATGGCAAAGCCTTTCGAAAAACGAAATTGAGGAAATTTTGAAATCAAAAAATCCATTAAAAATTTCTGAAAAAATAGCAAAAAATAGAGAATAATTTTTGTTAACTTTTTAAAAATGTGTTATACTATTAAAGATGAACGAGGAAATTATCTATCTTGACCACGCCGCCACAACACCAGTAAGCGAAAAAGTTTTGGCTGCAATGTTACCATATTTTAGTGAAAAATTCTACAATCCAAGCGCGCCTTATGTTCAAGCCTTGGAGGTTCGAAGAGATTATGAAGACGCAAAACATCAAATTGCTCAAAATATTGGCGCAAAAAGTGATGAAATTGTGATTACGGCTGGAGCAACTGAAAGTATCAATTTAGCATTTTCAGCAGCTTCAAAAGATGCAGGAGATGAAATTCTTGTGGGCGAATTTGAACATCACGCAGTTTTGAATTCAGCCAAAAAATACGGTATCCAAAAACTTGTGAAAATTAAAAAAGATAGCATAATTGACCTTGAAGATTTGCGTGCAAAAATTTCGCCAAAAACAAAGATTGTCTCAGTTATGCTTGCGAATAATGAAACTGGCGTAATTCAGCCAATTTCGAAAATTGCTGAAATTGTGCGAGAGGAACGAATGCGACGGCTTTCGAATAACGAAAAGACACCAATTTACTTTCATTCTGATGCTAGTCAAGGTGTTGGCCAACTGGATATTTCAGTTGCAAGACTTGGCGTAGATATGCTAACTTTAAACGCCGGCAAGATTTACGGCCCAAAACAAACTGGTCTTTTATGGGCCAATCGAGAAATTGAATTTAATGCACAAATTGTGGGCGGTGGCCAAGAGCGAAATCTGCGTAGCGGAACTGAAAATGTGCCAAGTGTAATTGGTTTTGCGAAAGCAATTCAGCTGGCAGAAAAACACCGCAAAAAAGAGAATGAACGCCTTCGAAAATTAAAGGAATTATTCAAAAAAATTTTAAGCAAAAACTTTTCGAATGAAGAAATGATTTTTCTTGGAAATCCAAAAAAACAGCTTGCAAGCCACATTTCAGTATCTTTTCCTGGAATTGACGCCGAGCGGATGGTTTTTGCACTCGAAACGCAAGGGGTTTTAGTGGCAACAGGTTCAGCTTGTGCAGCAAATAAAGGTACGCGTTCACACACTTTAACTGCAATGGGCTTGAGCGATTCTGAAGCCGATGGAAGCTTGCGGATTTCGCTAGGAAAACTTTCGAATGAAGAAAACACAAAGCGTGCAGCTGAAATAATTTCGAAAACTGTGCGAGCCGAATTTAAGAGGATTCAAAAATAAATGATAAAATTTATTGCTTGGATTTTAGCCTTTGTGGGTTTAGTTGTGGTCTTTATTATTAGCACAACTTTAATTATTAGCGATAAAAATCGGCTCGCCGAAATTTGTCCAAACTACAAAAAAGGCGAATGTTCTCAAAAAATTGATGCAGTTATAGCGATTTCTGGCGGAAATACTTCTTTAAGAACTCGTGAAGCGATTGAAATTTTTAAATCGGTCGAAGCTAGAAAGTTGATTTTTTCAGGCGCAAATTCTAATCCTAAAGTTTTAAGCGATGCGCGCCAAATGGCAAATTTAGCCCGAAAACAAGGAGTTTTAGAAGAAGAAATTCTGCTCGAAGAAAAGGCTCAAAACACTCACCAAAATGCACAATTTACTGCAAAAATAATCAAGCAAAACGGCTATAAGCGTGTAATTCTAACCACTTCAAAATATCATCAAACTCGAGCAAGACTCGAATTCGAAAAAGCCTTAGAAGGTTCAGGCGTGGAGGTTATTTCGGCACCAGTTTTGAATGATCCAGATTGGAATGGATTTTGGTGGACAAATTCACGCGGTTGGTATCTCTCAATGAGCGAGCTTTTTGGAATTTTTAGATTTTATATAGGAGAATAAATGGATAATTCAAAAATTAAAGTATATGTTGGAATGAGTGGCGGCGTGGATTCATCTTTAACCGCAGCACTTTTAAAAGAGCAAGGATATAATGTTGTGGGCGTTTATATGAAAAACTGGACGCAAGATTTACCAGGAATGAAATGCCCTTGGGCAGAAGATTTGGCTGACGCAAAAAGAGTTGCAGTTCAGCTAGGCATTGATTTTAAAGTTTTTGATTTCGAAAAATACTACCGCGAAAAAGTTGTGCAATATATGCTTGATGAATACGAAATTGGTCGCACACCAAACCCCGATATCATGTGTAACCAAGAAGTAAAATTTAAGCTTTTCTTAGAGTCCGCACTTGAAGATGGAGCCGACCTGATTGCAACAGGCCATTACACTGGCGTTCGAAATGCTTTTACTGAAAATTCTGACAAAAATTTCAACCTTTCGAAAAGCGGAAAAGGCGAGCTACTTCGCGCAAAAGATGAAAATAAAGATCAAACTTATTTTTTGTATCGTGTGCGAGGTGAGGCTTTGGGGCGAACTTTGTTTCCACTTGGTAAGTTTACTAAACCTGAAGTACGCGAAATGGCGAAAGAGCGCGGGCTTTTTACTGCTCGAAAAAAAGATTCACAAGGAATTTGCTTTGTTGGAAAAATTGGAATTCGTGACTTTTTAAAACAATTTATCCCCGAACAAAAACCAGGAAAAATTATCAACAAAAATACGGGTGAAGTTCTCGGTTGGCATGACGGAGCAATTTTTTACACTTTAGGCCAGCGCCACGGCTTGAACATTGGCGGCGGACTACCATTTTATGTTTGCGGTAAAAATATGGAAACTAACGAAGTTTTCGTAACCACCGATATTAATAACGGCGAACTCTGGTCTAATAAAATTGAAGTTTCAGCACTTCACTGGATCAACCAAAAAGTTGAAAATGGGGCAGAAATTCAAGTTCGAATCCGTCATCGTGCGCCACTAGTGAATGCAAAAATCTTTTTTGAAAGTGATAATTCGGCAAAAATTGAATTGCAAGATGAACAGCGTGCAATTACTAGTGGTCAAAGTGTTGTATTTTATTCTGGTGAAGTTTGTTTGGGCGGTGGAATCGTCATTTAACATTGACATTTATATATTTTTATGGTAGAATATTGAAGCTAAATTTAAACTTTCTAGTTTAAATTTAAGTATTTACAAAAGAGGTACATTAATATGCCAAATATGCCAATTTTAAGCCGTATTAAATCAATTTTCAACACCGATAAAGTAAACCAAGAGCTTTATCGAAAGAACTATTTCTCAAAACAATTTTTGATAGACACCCTTCAAGATGTTGGGTTTCAATCAGTTAAGGCCTTAGCATCAACTGAAGAAGGAGCAATATCTTTAAAAGCGAAGCTTTTTGATGAACGGGGAAATTCATTCAAAATCTCAGTTTATCATCTGGGCAATGTGTTAAATTTCTCAGCGCGGCCTAATACGCAGGTTCCTAAAAATATAAACTGTTTTTCTATAACAGATATTTATCTACCGAAATATATCAAAAGCGAAGTAGAGAAAGGTCTAGTTTTTGGTAATAAAACCAATACAAACCTCTTGCGAAAGTGCAAGAGTAGCGCCAACTCATTCTTCGAAGAGCTTGAAGATGAGTTCAAACGGCGCAATAAGTTTATTTAATCAAAATACCATCATTAACCCAGCAAAAAAAGCTGGGTTTTTTCTTGATTTTTCTACTCTTTAAGTATATAATTAAAATCTAGTTCTTTTCACGGAGGTTTTATAATACGATGGCGGATTTAGTTTTTAAAAAAGAAAACGTAGAAAAGCTACTGTTGGAGGCTGGATTTTCAGACATTAAAAGTAGGCCATTTTCATCTTTCGAGGAGCAAAATGCTTTTCGAACAGAAGCTTTTCTATATAAAAACTCTTCGCAAGAAATTCATGTTTCAATTGAATGTCTGAGCAATCAGATTGGGATCAGTATGCAGAACAATATTGATTTAGAAATGTTGAAAAACCAGCGCCGTATCATCTTGTTAATTGAAAATGGCAAGATATCTGGGCGAGATGCTTTTGAGTTAAATGATTACAAATCAAAAAGTATATTTTGCGGGGCAAACAGAAAACTTACTAATTTTATTAGTAATCTTGAAAAAATAACCCTCCAGTAATTTCCTCCCGAGTTTTGCTCGGGTTTTTTTATTTTAGAAAATCTTAAAATATTCACAAATGATATTCTCCACTCAAATATGTTTTAATTATATAACCTGATTTATTAGCCTAAAACGCTTGCATTTTGTTTCAAAATCTGCTAAAATATCTAGTGAGTTTCCTCTTTCTAGTGAATGAACCTGTGTGTTGGTGATTTCAGCTAGAAAGGTAAAGACATTTTTCGAAAATGCTGTTTCGAAAAATATGAGGCGCTTTTTTGAAAACTTTATCAACTTTCGAAAAAGTGAAAATATTAAAATAATTTAAGGGAGAATTGATGCCAACTATCAATCAATTAGTGCGAAAACCTCGAAAAACTGCTGCGAAAAAATCAAAATCGCCAGCACTTGGCCGAATTCACAATGCACTAAAAACTAAATATTATGCACAAAACGCACCACTAAAACGTGGAGTTTGTGTTAAAGTTACGACAAAAACACCTAAAAAGCCTAACTCAGCTCTTCGAAAAGTTGCTCGTGTTCGCTTGACAAATGGCCACGAAGTTTGGGCTTATATTGGTGGTGAAGGCCACAACCTTCAAGAACACGCCGTAGTTTTGGTTCGTGGCGGACGCGTGCCAGACCTTCCAGGTGTGCGATATCATATCGTTCGTGGTGCGCTTGACCTTCAAGGTGTTGCAGATCGTAAACAAGGCCGTTCAAAATACGGTGCGAAGAAGGAGAAATAAAGATGCCACGAAAAGTTAATAAAAAATTACAACGAGAACTAAAACCAGACCGAAAATATCAATCAATTTTGGTTCAGCGTTTAATTAACAAATCTATGCTTGACGGCAAGAAACTTACTGCCGAAAAAGCTGTTTATAAAGCTCTTGAAACCGCAGCTAAAAAACTTGATAGTGAAAACCCTCTTGAAGTTTTTGAAAAAGCACTAAAAAATATTTCACCAGCTTTTGAAGTTAAGTCTCGACGCGTTGGTGGTGCAAACTATCAAATTCCATTCCCAGTTCAAGGACATCGACAACTCCACTTTGCGTTTAGCTGGTTAGTTCAATCAGCGCGAGCACGAAGCGGAATACCTTATAGTCAACGCTTGGCACTTGAAATTGTTGACGCCTACAATGAAACTGGTGCAGCTTTCAAAAAGAAAGAAGATACTCATAAAATGGCAGAAGCCAACCGAGCTTTTGCACACTTTGCACGAGGCTAATCTAAATAAAATCACTCTTTTCCGAAAGGGTGATTTTGTTTCTATAAAAATACATAAGCTACTTGGAATTTTAGAAAAGATATGGTAAAATCGTATGGAAAGGGAAAAATGGATAGAACGAGAAGTGCATACAGACGACTTGGTCGAATACACAAAATTTATCACGGAGGAAGAATTTCTAAAGATCGTCTTGTTGGTTTAATTGATGGAGCCACCGCGATTATTATTACGCTTATGGTGCTTGAAATTCAATTACCAAAATCAGTTAGAAATTTGGCTCAGCTGGAAAGTTTTGGATTCGCAATTTTGATTTACTTTGCAAGTTTTATAATCGTTGGAATCCAGTGGAATCGCCATCATCATATTTTAGATAGAGTAAGAAAGGTTACGAATAGCTTCATCTGGAAAAACATGATTTATGTTTTCTTTTTGTCGCTTATTCCACTATTCATGCGTTGGGTACTCTCCTCACCAACAGAGGTTTTGCCTGCTTTCTGTTATGCAATGGTTTACCTTTTTACAGATTTAGGCATGCGCTGGATTACTGCGAGTGCCTTAGGCGAAAATACAGGGTTTTTTCACGGCGAAAATCGTAAAGCTCAAAGAAATTACCATTTAATTCGCACGGGAATGATGGTTTTGTGGATTGCGGTTATTACATTGATATCGATTTTTCTGCCGCAGGTTGAAATTTTCTTTTTGATTATTTTGCCAGTGGCAATTTCACTATTTACAGTTTTTGAAGATGAAAAGGAGGAATTAGAAAATGGTAAATAACATGATTGGTGGAATGCTTCTAATGGGAGTCTTCCTAATGATTTTAGGAATTGCACAGATCGCATTTTTTGTCTGGGCTATTGTTGAAATTATTCTTTTTAACAAAAAAGTTAAAGAGCAAACTTTAAAAATTGGTGATGTTAAACGAGCTTCAATGGCGTTACCACTCGGCTTAAATATACTGGGATTAATTTTATTCTTCGTAATAGTTAAGCCAGCTATTAAAAACGACCCTATTGCAAATAAAAAAGCAAATCTTTTCTGTTGGTTGTCGTATATAATTTTTACCGTCTTATCCGTTACAATTTACAGTTTAGCAACAATAAATACATTGAATACAGTAAAAAATATAACTAATGAGACTAAGCCTTATAAAACAACAAACTTAGCAGAAGACGACGAGCTATTCGATAAGGATAAAATTAAAGAGCGAACCAGAAAAGCTAAGAATGCAGGTAAGTTCATACCTAAGGAAGGCGTTTTCGCAGTCAAAGCAAAAGGATGTGATAATTTTACAAAACAAAATAATGTCGATAATTCAGTTGGCTATATTTGTGCATCCTCAGACTCCACAAACAATACAATAAATGCCTACATCATTGGCTATACAGATACAGATGAAAATTATGAAGACACTCAAAAACTCAGCAATGAGGAATTAATCCACTCTGCAATCAATGGTGTCGGCGGTAATTTTTCAAAGTATGTTTCAGAAGAAGATTTCAAGGTAATCGATTTCAAAGGATCTAGGGCAGTTGAAGGAAATATATCACACAACAGTCAATATATAAAGATATTAGCCCTACCTGCTAAAAAAGATAAGTCCGGTAAGACCAGAGCATTCTTTATTGCGATGGTTTCAAATAATGGTGGAGATATTCTTGATAATAATTTTGCAAATTTCGCCGATTCTTTTGAAAGATTGTAATTTAACCCAATAAAATAACCCTTCTCCTGAGGGTTGTTTTATTATTTTGCACGAAAAAATAAGATTTTTGCACCAGAATATAGCTTTTCACTAATTAAAATTAAATTTTCTGCTTTAAAATTTTCAATTTCTTTGGGTTGCGATAGAACTAATATTCCACCAGATCTTAGCCTTTTCGAAAGCTTTTCGATAGATGGAAATTGAGGATCATAGTACGGCGGATCGGCAAAAATTATATCAAAAGTTGGAATTTCTAAAATTTCACCAATTTCGAATTGAGATTGGCTCGACCCAATCCAGCCTGAAACACTACTTCGAATTATTTTGGCCTCACCAGCATTTTCATTATTCTCAATAATTTTTAAATTTTCGGCCAATATTTTTTGCGCTAATCTGTTTTTTTCAATAAAAACTACTTTTTTAGCACCACGAGAAATCGCTTCAAGACCTAAAGATCCAGTCCCAGCGAAAGCATCAAGAACTTCAGCGTTTGGAATTTCCGCCTGAATTGTATTAAAAATTGCGTTTCTTGCTCGTTCGCTCATTGGGTGAGTTTGGCGAGAATTCGGAGCTGTGATTTTATGATTTTTAAAAATCCCTGAGATCAACCGAATATTCATTTTCTATCCTCAGATTTATTTTTTGTATTTTCGAAATCTTCTTCAAGAGCTCGACGAATACCTTCAAACCATCCGAGTGCCACAATTTTTGATATTTCAGGCAAAAGATCATGTTTAGTTTCTCGCGCTAAAGCAGTAGTCCAGCCTTTCTCTAAATATCTTTCATAATATTTTTGGTCGGCAACCCACTTAATTTTTTCTTCAAAAATTTGCATAAATTCGCCCTTTAAAACTCGCAAAATTTCTTCATCTGTTGGTCTCTTTATGATTTTCTTTGCAGCAACTGAAGTTATCATTGTAGCAACGCCCATTTCATAAAGCATATGCGAGCTCATTACACCTTTTGGCCCGATATATTCCCAGTTCTTCAAGATCCGCTCGCGCCAATTTTTCCCAGAAAGAAACATCTTTTTAATCAATCTATCGCGTTCTTCGGGTTTTTTCCCAGAAATTTCAATAATTTTATCAGTCATCGGGAACTGATGAGCTGGCGTTAAAGCATCAGTTATTGCATGCGCCATCCAGCCAGCTTCAAAACTTGCTCGCACAAAATTTTCTTCGTTCAAAGCTTTTGAAATATTAAAAAGATGATTTTCAACGTAGCTTCGAATTGGCGCTAAATCGCCATAAGGCTCAACAAAATGCCAAGGTTCATCTTTTCCCGGTGATTTTGTTTTAATTCCGTCAGGACCGCCATTTCCCTCAAAAACTAAAATTTCATCAATTTTAGGGAAGCGAATTTTTGAGAATTTTGGGTTTTTCGAAATAATTTCGCGCAAAATTAAGCGAGCCGCACGATCAATTTTTTGATGCGTTCCAGCAATTTTGTCTGCTTTTTGAAAAGGAGTTGCTCTTGAATACATATAAACTATTTTACCATTCTTCTTAATAAAAATCAAAAGTTGAAATTTAATTGTGCTTGTGCTAAAATGGAACAAATGAGTAAAATTGCGAAATATCTAAATGGACACATTATTGGCGAAGTTTCGGCGCGCGAAACTCGATTGAAGCAGTTCTCAACCGACCGAAGTTTTCTTAAAATTCAACCGGAATTAGTAGTTTACCCGCGTTTTAGTGAAGATATTCAAAAAATTATGCGGTTTTCTTGGCAGCTAGCTGAAAAAGGTCATATTTTTGGTGTTACGGCGAGAGGCTACGGCGGAAGCACCGATGGTTCTTCAATTGGAAAAGGAATTATATTAGATATTTCACGGCATCTTGATAAAGTTAAAGAGCTTGATTTACGAGCTAAAACCGTTCAGGTTCAAGCCGGGGCGAATTTTCAAAAATTGAATCTTGCAATAGCATCACAAGCGATGGAAATTCCGCAAAGTCCAGCCGGTGAAAGGCTCACAGTTGGTGGGGCGATTGCAATGAATTTGCCTAGCGAAAAATTTAATTATGGCGACTTGGTAAATTCCGTTAGTGGAGCAGAAGTTATCTTAAGTAGTGGCGATATTATTAACATTGGACAAATTTCCCGAAAGGAATTAAGCGAAAAAATCGCACTTTCTAATTTTGAAGGAGAGATTTATCGTAAAATTGACACTTTAATCGAAGATAATTACAGTTTAATTCAGCAAATCGATAGCGATTCTAGCTTCGGCTATTCTGGAATTGCAAATGTGAAAAGTGAAGATGGAACGTTCAATTTGATTCCGTTGTTTTTTGGTTCGCTCGGAACGCTAGGAATCATCACCGAGGCAAAGATTCAAACAAATTACATAATTAACGAGACCAATTTTATGGTTGTAAGTTTTTCGAATCGTGACGACGCACGTGATTTTAACGATGAAATTGCCAAATTCGCACCAGATATCGTTGAATTATTTGATGGCAAAATGTTTGAAGCTGCTGTTGCTTCTGGTAAAAAATATCAATTTTATCTTGAGAGGAATTCACAAAAAATAGCCACAAAATTAGTTTTAGTTGTTGGAATCTCAGACAAAAACGCAAAGAAAATTACATCAAAAATACATAAAATTGAAAAAATTGCCAAGAAATTTGAAGGCGCAACCGTTTGGATTCCAGAAGACGATGAACGTTCGAAAGCTGAACTTGAAGCAATTCGTGATGTTCGTGAAATTTTGCGAGCGAGGAGTGGTGTAATCAAGCAAGAAATCTACCCGATTCAAGGTGTCTATGTGCCAATGGAGCGTTTCGAAACTTTCTATTTAGGACTTCAAAAACTTGCCTTACAACACAGTATTCCCGCACCAATTCAAGGTTCAGCACTAACCTCTATTTTTGAAATTCTAGCTGAATTCGACTTTTCGAAAATTAGCGACCGTCAAAAATCACTAAAATTTATTGCCGACCTTGGTGCTTTACTTGCAAAAGTTGATGGTGAATTTGCGTATGGTGCAGGTGAAGGGCGAATTTATGGTCATTTTGTTGCAAGAAATATCAGTGAAGAAATTGAAGAATTATATTCGCAAATTAAAGACGTTTTCGACCCAATGCATATTTTAAATCCTGGTGTAAAAGGTCGCCCAGATACTAAAGAATTAGTGAAATCGGTTCGAAATGGAAAATAAACCAAATTTCGAAACTGGCGAAGGTTTAACCGTTCAAAACGATACCCGAAATGTGATTGATAAATACAAGGGAATATCGGTTGAAAAAATTAAAAAAGATCTTGAAACTTCGCGGCACGATTTTCATATTGCTGTTGAGAACTTTCAGCATGATTTTAATATTGGCACAATCGCTCGAAACGCCAATGCTTTTAACGCTGCAGGAATTCATATTATTGGCAAAAAACACTGGAATCGACGCGGCGCGATGAAGACCGAGGCTTATATGAATGTTTTTCATCATAAAACCGTGCAAGATTTCATAGATTGGGCAAAAGAGAACAAATTTAAACTTATTGCAATTGACAACCAGAAAGGTGCAAAGAATCTAAACAATGCACAACTTTCGAAAGGTTCTATTTTGGTTTTCGGAAACGAGAGCGATGGTCTTTCAGAAGAGATGATCGAGGCCTGCGAAGAAATGATCGCAATTGAACAATTCGGTTCAACGAGAAGTGTTAATGTTGGAGTGGCTAGTGGCATTTTAATGTACGAATTCGTGCGGCGAAATTATTTGGCAAAATAATTATTCATTAGACAACAGCAGTTTATTTTTATATCTTTTTATTTTTCATAAATGAGGACTTCATATTAATAAACTATTGAGCGCTTATTAGCCCTCTTTTTTGCATAAAAAAATAGGGTGTGTTATAATTATATAGGTATGAAGACAAAGTTAAAGAATATTTCAGATGTAAAAGTTGAGCTCACAATTTCTCTTGGAGCTGAGGAATTGAAAGCCGCTGAGCAAGTTGCACTAACAAAGCTCGCTAAAGAAGTTAAAATCGAAGGCTTTCGAAAAGGAAAAGCACCGCTCGAAATGGTTGCTGCGCAAGTTGATCCAAATTTTCTCAGTCAAGAAACGCTTGAAAACGCGCTTTCGAAATCTGTCGCTGAAGCATTTTTAAAAGAAAAAGTTCAAGCAATTAATCGACCAGAAGTTGATGTTAAAAAATTTATTCCTGGAACTGAGCTAGAATTTACCGCAACTACCGAAATTATGCCAAAAGTTGAACTTGGCGACTATAAAAAATTAGGCGTAAAAAAAGAAGCCGTAAAAGTTTCGAAAAAAGAAGTTAAAGAAACAATTGATCGAATTTTGAAGAATTTTGCCGAAAAGAAAAAAGTTGAGCGTGAAGCAAAAAATGGCGATGAGGTTATAATTGACTTTTTAGGCAAAAAAGATGGCGTAGCTTTTGATGGTGGAAAAGCTGAAAAATTTCCTCTTGAACTTGGCTCAAAATCTTTCATTCCTGGGTTTGAAGAAGGTCTGATTGGCAAAAAAGCTGGCGATAAACTTTCACTTGATTTGGAATTTCCAAAAGATTACCATGCAAAAGACTTGGCTGGTGCAAAAGTTGTTTTTGAAGTAAAAATTCACAAAGTTCGAGAGAATGTTGAGCCAGAAATCAACGAAGATTTCCTTTCGAAATTAGGTGATTTCAAAACTAAAGAAGAATTCGAAAAACAGATTGAAGAAGATTTGAAAACTCAAAAACAAGCTGAAGCGGACGAAAAATTCAAAGACGAGCTTGTTAAAAAGTTGGCAGAAGTTTCGAAAGTTCCTGTGCCAGAAATCTTGCTTGAAGATCAAAAGCGCAGCATTGAAATGGATATGCAACAAAATTTGATGTATTCTGGGCTTTCACTTGAAGATTATCTTGAGCGAATGGGCAAAACTCATGAAGAATGGCTCGAAAAAGATGTTAAAGAAGCAGCTGAAATGCGTGTAAAATCTGGATTGGCTTTAGCAGAGCTTTCGAAAGTTGAAAAAGTTAAGTCAGATACTAAAGAGCTTGATACCCGAATCGCACAACTTAAAGAACAATACGGGAACAGCAAAGAGGTTCAAAAACAGCTTTCTTCTGATGATGTTCGCCGAAACTTGGCAAATCAGATTTTGACCGAAAAAACAATTGATTTATTGGTAAAATTTAATTCATAGTTTTAAGAATTTTATAAAAACAGGCTCGAAAGGGCTTGTTTTTACTTATGCTTTATTTTATAATAGTTATAGTTAGTACATTTGGAGGTGGTTTTATGATTTCCTTAGAAGAAGCCGCAAAGAATACAACACTTGAGGCCAAAAACTTGACGCTTATTCATAAGCAAATTATTTTATCAATTCGAGTAATTGATTGGAAAGGCTTATTTTCTTATAATTTACGAGATAGTTTTACAGTTGAAGATTTAAATCTTGATTATTCAGGGTTATTAATTCCTGAAAGGGGAGTTTCTCCCGACAAGCCATCGGTTTCTTTTAGCTTTTTAATCAATGATAATGATTTTGAAATAACGGAATGCTCGAAATCAGAAATCCGTAAGATTATCGAAAAAACTATTCGCGACTGTTTGGGTTGTAACGCTTTTAAGCCTATTTCAAAAGTTGAAATTGGCAAAAAGTATAAGCATCATAAAGGTGGAGAATATGAAGTTTTGTATATTTCTCGACATACCGAACAAAATGAAGAATTGGTAAATTATCACAAAATCGGCGAAAATGAAATCTGGTCACGACCAAAAGAGATGTTTATGGATGGTAGATTTCAGCCAATAGATTTTTAGCTCGCATCGCGGGCTTTTTTGTTTTTTAAATATTGTTTTTTTGTTAAACTTATGCTTTAATTAGTATAAAATACGAGAAAGGAATTTATGAAATTTTTCGAAAAAAGAGATTTATCAATTTTACATATTATTTTAACTATTATTCTTCTTACTGGGTTAGTTACAAATAGTGTTATTCTTGGGATTTTTTATAGCGATTATCTTAAAAATTTTGGTAGTCAACAAAAAATTGAAAAAAATTATCAAGATAGAATTGAATCACTCGAGAAAAAGCTCAACCTTAAATATTCACCAAACGAAAACGGAGAATATTCACACAAATCACAAAACGAACCCTAAACAAGGTTCGCTTTTTATGATAAAATAGGAGAATGAACGACTTTCAAAAGATTTTCGAAAAAAATTACAAAATGCTAAACGCAGAACAGAAAGAAGCAGTCGATACAATCGATGGGCCAGTTTTGGTGATTGCTGGGCCAGGGACAGGAAAAACTCAATTGCTTTCAACACGAATTGCTAATATTTTGCAAAAAACCGACACAGCACCAGAGAATATCCTTGCAATGACCTTTACTGAAGCTGGAGCCTCGAATATGCGCGAGCGACTTTCGCGTTTTATTGGTATGGATTCTTTTAAAGTTGGCATTTTCACTTATCATGGTTTCGCAAATGAAATTATTCAAAATTATCGCGAATATTTTACAGATAAAAACCTTAACGAGGCCGCCGATGAATTAATCACGAAAGAGATTATAACAAAAATATCAAACGAATTGCCAAGCTCTTCAAAACTCAAAAAAATCCCTATTTCGAACATCGCCTCCACGATAAAAGAAATGAAAAATGCTTATATTTCGCCAGATGATTTGCGAAAAGTTGCGAAGGCAAATATTTCTGAGCAAGAAATTTTTAACGAGAGTATTAAAGGGTTACGCGTTAACGGGCGAACTTTTGCGCAGGTTCAGCCGTTCTATTCAGCAATTTGCGATAATTTAAAAAATTCAATCTCAAAAGATTTAAACGATACAAAGTTTAAAAGTAATCTGTATTTTTATTTCGAAAAATTGAATGAAGCCTATCTTGAGACAGAAGAAACTGGAAAATCAAAACCTTTAACAGATTGGAAGAACACTTTTCTTGATTCAAAAGATTTCGAAGATAATTTTCAAATCAGCGATACTTACGCAAATAAAAAACTACTTGAATTTGCTGATTTTTATGAAAAATTCAATAATGAGATGAAAAATCGTGGACTTTATGATTTTAATGATATGATTTTGGAAGTTATCGAAACACTTGAGAATAACGATGATTTTCGATTCACGCTTCAAGAAAAATATCAATATTTACTATTAGACGAATACCAAGACACCAATGATTCTCAGGCAAAAATTATTGAACTGCTCACAAATAATCCTGTTATGGAGGGCAAGCCAAATGTCTTGGCGGTGGGCGATGACGACCAAGCAATTATGGCTTTTCAAGGTGCAAGTAAGTCGAACATGATTGATTTTTACAATCGTTTTGGCGAAAACACAAAAGTCATCAACTTAACTAAAAATTACCGCTCGCACGGAGATATTTTAGCCGCTTCGAAAAATGTTGCAAATACGATTTCAGGGCGATTAACTAAAAACTTGCCAATTAAAATTGAGAAAGATATTTCAGCGGAAGGGAACTTCATCGACCGAAAAATTCGGCTTGAACGAACAAATTTCGAAAGTCAAATTGCAGAATTTTCTTGGGTCGCAGAAAAAATTTCGAATTTAATTCAAAATGGAGTTGAGCCAAAAGAAATTGCCGTAATTGCGCCAAAGCACAAGATTCTGCAAGCTTTTGTGCCGTATTTAAAAAACCAAAATGTACCAATTTATTATGAAAAACGCGAAAATATTCTAAAAAATGAAATAATTTCGCAGATAATTAAGATTTCGAAGCTAATTTTGGCAATTCGCAATAAAGATGAAGATAAAATGGCGAATCTTTTCCCTGAAGTTTTGAGTTTTGATTTTTGGCAAATTCCAGCAGTTGAAGTTTGGAAAATGAGTTGGGCAGCCAAAGATGATCGTGATTTTTGGATTGAAGCTATATTGAAAAGCGAAGTTGAACAAATTCGAAATTTGGGTGAAATTTTAGTTACGCTAGCCGAATTTTCACACGAGAAGACTTTCGAAGAGCTTTTTGATTATATTTTGGGCTCAAGGGAAATTCGCGAAGGCTTAAAATCACCAATTCGAGATTTTATTTCGCAAAAATCTGACGAAGAATTTTATGATACAATTTTAAACTTAACTATTTTGCGAGACAAACTGCGAGAATTTTCGAACGAAGAAAATAATAAACTTGATATTTTAATAAATTATGTTGAATTATGTGAAGAATTTGAAATTCAAATTTTAAGTACAAATCCGCACAATACAAGCGAAAATGCAGTTCAAGTTATGACGCCCTTCGTGGCAAAAGGCTTAGAATTTGAATATACTTTTCTAATTTCACTCAATCAAGATAGCTGGAATTCTGCGAGAAAAGGTAGTGGGGGAGAAAATATCACAATGCCTGCAAACCTTAAATTTACAAATATCGAAGATGAGGGTGAAGACACACGCAAGCGATTGATGTTTGTGGCAATGACGCGCGCTAAAACTCAACTTTATCTTACAAACCACAACAGTGATTTAACTGGAAAAACCAAAAAAATACTGTCATTTTTAGATGAACGAGAAGAAGACGGAGTTTTAAAATCAAAAATTCTACCTGAAAAATGGCAAGAAGTTTCAAGAATCCAAAGAGAATCACTTGAAGCTGATGAAATTGAAACAAACTGGCATGAATTTTATACCATCAAAAATGAAGAAATGCGGGAGCTTTTGAAGCCAAGAGTCAAAAACTACAAATTAAGCCCAACAGATTTAAACTCTTATACAAGCCTCCAATATAAAGGCCCTCAAGCCTTTTTCGAAAACAAAATTTTATGTTTTCCCGGAGCTTATGGTCCAGCTCTAACGCTTGGAAATATCGTTCATGAAGGCTTTAACTACATTCAAGATGAAATTAATTCCGGCAATACACCAAATATTGACAACATTAAAAAATATGCTATTGAAAGATTTTCGAAATACCCACTCTCAGAAAAAGATAAAGAAGAAATTTTAGAAAGATTTGATCAAATTTTTGAAAACTTTTTCGAGAATAATTTAGGCGAATTTAAACCTGGAAATATAGCTGAAAAAAACTTTAGCGGTGTTGGTGTAACGGTTGGAGATGCGGTTCTAACGGGAAAAATTGATCTAATTCGAATAGACCGCGAAAATAAAAAAATCACAGTCGTTGATTATAAGACCGGTTCAATTCCTTTTAATACCAAAACTAATAAATTCGATACAAATTCAACAAAAATTCACGAATATACACAACAACTATATTTTTATAAAATTTTGATCGAAAATACACCAGAATTTTCGGGTTATACGGTTGAAAAGGGAATTTTGGAATTCATTGAACCAGATAAACGCACTGAAAAAACTTATAATTTTGAAGTCATCTTTAAACCTGAAGAAGAGGAACGACTAAAAACTCTAATCCAAGATGTTTGGGCAAAAATTAAATCATTTAATTTTGAACTAGATGAAGAAAAATATTCGAAAGACATAAAAGGAACGCGAGCATTTGAAGCAGATTTAATCGCGGATTTTAAGGATTCAAATAACTAATGAATAAAGATTTTTTTGAAAAAGACTATCTTTTAACCCGTGTTGATTTTGATAGAAACCAAAAACCACGTTGGAGGTTGGCAGATTTAGATTCCGGTGAGATTTTAAGCTTCTCGCCAGAATTTGAAGAACCAATTTCAATAGAAATTAACCTTTCAAAACGATTTTGTATTGGTTGGCATAGTTTGGAAACGGGTGAAGATTTTGTCTGCCCAGAAAATTATGAACTTGACAAAAAATATGAACAATGTCAAAATTGCCAAAAGAGAACCGGCTTTAATCCAGCATTTTACAACGTAAAAGATGGAGAAATTTCAAAACAACAGATTGAGCGAAATTTGCAGCCACATTTTGTTTATTTGGCATATTTTTCAGATGAAACTATTAAAGTTGGAATTAGTTTTGCAGGACGAGGAATTGCAAGATTGCTTGAACAGGGGGCAAGAGCTGCATTAATTTTAGGTGAATTTTCGAGTGCAAATATTGCTCGAAATTATGAAGAGAAAATATCCAAAATGCCAGATTTTTGTGAAAATGTCAAGGCAAGTGCAAAATTAAAACTGCTTGAACAAGATTTTGTTTTTTCGAAAGCAGAAAAAGCACTTCTTAATGCTCGCAAAAAAATAGAAACCGCTCAAAAAGTAGTTTTCGAAAAGCAAGATCCAATAGATTTAAATAAATTTTATGCAAAAAATGGTGAAATTCCAAGCGGAGAAATGCTTGAAGTACAAAATTGTCCGCAAAATCAAAACGGTGAAACTTTGATTTTTTCAGGTATTTTAAAAGCTCAAGTTGGTTATATTTTACTCGCTGAACAACAAGGTGAAATTATTTCAATACCGCTTAAAAAATTTACGGGGCGAAAAATTCGAATTTTACCAAAAATTATTGAACTTAATTTGCCAGAACGACAGGCTAGTCTGTTTGATTTTTAAGTAAAAAACTGATAAAATAGAACTAATGAGTAAAGCATTATATCGCAAATATCGGAGTAAGAAATTAAGTGAAGTTGTGGGTCAAAAACACATCACAACAGTGCTTGAAAATGCTTTAAAACAGGGAAAAATTGCCCATGCTTACCTTTTCACTGGCCCACGCGGTGTTGGTAAAACTTCTATTGCGCGAATTTTAGCCCATGAAATTAATAATCTACCATATTCTGAAGAAGATAATCACCCAGATATTATTGAAATTGATGCCGCTAGCAACAACGGAGTAGATGATATCCGCCAGCTTCGAGACAATGTCCAAGTTGCGCCGTTTTCAGCCAAATATCGTGTTTACATTATAGATGAAGTTCATATGCTTTCGAAAGCTGCTTTTAATGCGCTTCTCAAAACTCTTGAAGAACCACCAGAACACGCCGTTTTTATTCTTGCCACAACCGATGCTCACAAATTGCCAGCAACAATTATCAGCCGAACTCAGCGGTTTGTTTTTCGATTTATTTCAAAAGAAGATGTTTGCGCTCATTTAGAATTTATTGCTAAGAATGAAAAAATTAACATTTCCAAAGAAGCGATTGAAATTATTGCCGAACGTGGTGAAGGGAGCTTTCGTGATAGCATTTCACTGCTTGATCAAATTTCAAGCATTGCAGAAAAAAATGAAGAAATTACAGCAAGTTTACTTGAAGAAGCCCTTGGATTGGCGCCAAAAATGCAAATTAATGCTTTAATTTCAGCTTTCGAAAACCAAAATTCAAACGAAATTTTGCAAATTGTGCGAGATGTTCGCAATTCTGGCGTAGATTTAAAAAATTTTGCTAGCCAGCTTTTAAGTTTTATTACTGAAAATGTTGGCGAAAAACCATATCTTTCGCAATTTCTAATACCACTAACACGAGCAGAAAAGTCGAATTTTATTGAAATGGAGCTGCTTTCGATTTTTATTCAGCCAAGTTTTATGCCGCAGTTTTCAATAAATCAAAATATTTCACCACAAGTTCAGCAAAAAACAATTTCGAAGCCAAAAGCTAAAAATCAAAAAACGGCAGAAATTCCAAAAAGTGAATCAGAAAATCAGCCAAACTCGCAAAAAGAAACTTTCGAAAATTCGCAAAAAAATAAAAATCTTGAAGACAAGACAGAAGTTCCGCAAAAAGGTGGCGAAAATGATTCTTTAAAAAGTGAAATTCCAGAAAGTCTGAGTGAATTTCCACCAAAAAATGAAAATAAAAATCAAGATCTGGGCGACAAGAAAGAATTTAAATGGGCGGATTTCTGGGGAGCGATTGATGAGAGCGACAAGGGAGTTCAAACGATTCTAAAACAATCTGGCCATATTTTCGAAAACGGTAAAATTAAAATTTATACAGGCAGGCCTTTTAACCAAAAACAGCTTGAAAAAGCAAAGGCTCAAGCTTCAATGGGAAAAGCTTTAAAGAAAATTGGCGCAGATGGCTGGGTGATTGAAGTTTTTGGAACGGCAAAACCCGCGAGCGACCCAGCGATTGCGAGCGTTCAGAATTTAATGGGGGGTGGAGAAATGGTAAAAATTGATGAGTAGCGAGAAAACCGGTGGTAAAATTCCGCCACAAAATTTAGATGCCGAGATGAGTTTGATTGGCGCTATTTTGATTGATGAGGAAGTTCTAATTGATATTGTAGAGATCGTGAAAGCGGCAGATTTTTATGACAAACGCCACGCTACAATCTTTGCGTCGATTATTCGACTTTACGAACATCACCAGCCGGTCGACCTTCTAACACTTACAAATGAACTCAAAAAAAGGGAAGAACTTGATGCAGTTGGTGGCTCAAGCTATTTAGCAGAATTAACGAACTACGTTCCAACAGCTTCGCACGCAGCAAGTTATGCTGAAATTGTTGCTCAGGCAGCAGTTCGAAGACGGCTAATCAAGGCTGGCGGCGATATTACTGAATTGGCTTTTAATGAAGAATTAACCGTTCCGCAGCTTTTAGGCCAAAGTGAAGCTGAACTTTTTAGCGTTTCAGATGCGAGCTTAAAACAAGATTTATCTTCAATGGAAGATATCCTGAACGACTCTTTCGAAAGATTAGATGAGCTCTATAAGAACAAAGGGGCGATTCGTGGAATTCGAACAGGCTATCGTGATCTCGACAACAAAACAGCAGGATTGCAGCGTTCAGACCTAATTATTCTTGCTGCCCGACCAGCGATGGGAAAAACAACTTTTGTAACAAATTTAGCTTATAATATTGCTACAATCGAGAAAAAATCAGTACTTTTCTTTAGCCTTGAGATGAGTAAAGAACAGCTTGTTGACCGTATGCTTGCAGATGCCGCTGGAGTTGATTCGTGGAATATTCGAACGGGAAATTTGAGTGACGAAGACTTCGCAAAGCTAGCTGATGCTATGGGAGAAATGGCTGAAGCTCCGATTTTTATTGATGATACACCGGGTGTAAGTGTTCTCGAAATGCGAACAAAAGCACGGCGCGCAGCACATGATGGCGAGCTTGGCTTAATTGTTATTGACTACCTTCAGCTGATGCAGGGAAGCGGCTCAGCAAAATCTTCAGCAAACCGCGTTCAAGAGGTTTCAGAAATTTCGCGTGGCTTGAAGTTACTTGCGCGTGAATTAAATGTGCCCGTAATTGCGCTTTCGCAGCTTAGTCGTTCCGTTGAGAGCCGTGACCCTAAAATACCGCAACTCGCCGATCTTCGTGAGTCTGGTTCTATTGAGCAAGACGCAGACATCGTGATGTTTCTTTATCGTGAAGCTTATTATAATCCTGAAACTGAGCGAGAGAATATCACCGATCTCATTCTTGCCAAGCACCGCCATGGCCCAGTTGGTACAATTGAGCTCTATTTCCACCCAGAACGCCTCCGCTTTATGTCGCTCGACCGCAAGCATGGTGAATAAATTTTAAAACCGCATTTTCCCCTTATTCTTGCGGTTCTTAAAATTGATTTTTCATTTTCTTTAGCGTATAATTATGGTTATGGATAAATTTCATAATCGCAAAAATGAGCTTTTAATAAGATTCATGCTCGGCATAATGATTCTTCTGTCTGAGATTGCAATTATTTTTATTACTAACCCGCCAACTTTTAATAATTTTATAGTGATATTTTTTGCACTTTTTACTTTAAATTTAGCTTTTATAATTTTTGGAATTCGCCAAAAACAAACTCGCCAAAAAATGTTTGAAGCCCGCAAAAATGTTGAAGATTCGCGAAATAGAATCTTAACGATCATCAACAGTTTAACTGATGCAGTGTTAAGCATTGATTCGCGCGGAAAAATTGAATTATACAATTCTGCAGCACTTGAAATTTTAGGCGAAAATGGTGAAATTTTAAACAAAAACCTTTCGAAAATTTGTAAGCTTGCAAAAATCAACACACAAAAATTCGAAATTCAAGAAATTCTTAGAGCAGGAAAGCCATATTTCTCGACCAACGATTTAATCCTTCAAAAAGAAGATGAAACACTACGAATTGAAATTGAAATTATTAAAATTAAAGAATCTTTTTCGAAAAAATCAAGGTCTAATTTAAAAAAATTTGTGGTAATTTTGCGCGATATTACCAAGCAAAAAACGCTTGATGAAGAGCGTGATGAATTTATTAGTGTTGTGAGCCACGAACTTCGCACACCAGTGACAATTTTAGAGGGTTCTTTGAGTAATTTAAAACTACTAATTGATAAAAAAGCACCTTTTAAAATGCTTGAAAAATCTGCTAAAACTGCCTACAGCCAAAATAATTTTCTCGCAACAATGGTGAATGATCTCTCAATACTCTCACGCACAGAAAGAGGAATCGGTGAAGTAACGGAAGAGATTAACCCAAAAGAGCTTGCCGAGACACTTTTCAAAAAATATCACAAAACAGCTTTCGAAAGAGGCCTAAGCCTCAATTTAAATATTGACAATAATCTTAATCATGTTAAAGCTAGCAAACTTTATTTAGAAGAATTATTACAAAATTTTATCACAAACGCCTTAAAATATACGCGAGAAGGTTCTATTGAAATTTGTTTTAAAAATTCACAAAAAGGTGTAATTTTTGAGATTAAAGATACCGGGATAGGAATTAGCTCAAGCGATCAAAAACGGATTTTCGAAAAGTTTTACAGGAGTGAAGATTGGCGAACGCGAGAAACTGGCGGCACAGGCTTAGGGCTTTATATTTCTTCAAAATTGGCAGCAAAAATTGGTACAAAAATTCAACTCGAAAGCAAATTAAACCACGGTTCGAAATTCTTTTTTGAACTCCCAAAAATTAAAGAATAGATTTTTGCATATTTTTTGCTTTTTTAAAAATTTTATGGTATACTTGACATATCAAGCCTAATAGGCTTTTTAATTTTGGAATAGGAGAAAGATGGCGAAGAAAGAAACCAAAATAACTCGCGTTAAAGCAAAAAACGCAAAATCGAAGCCTGAAAAAGAAGTTTCGAAAGAGCTAAAAATAAGCAAATATGCTGCAAAAGTTGCTGGCATTAAAACAGATAAAAAAGCTAAAAAACCAGCACCAAAATTTGTGCGAATTTTAATGAAACCGTTTAGATTCGTTATGATTCCATTTGTTGCACTTGGTAAATATTTAGCGGCTTCTTGGAAAGAACTAAAACTCGTTCGCTGGCCAACTCGCAAAGAAACTTGGAAAATGACTAGTGCCGTAATTGCATTTTCTGTAGGGTTTGCGACATTAATTTTACTGCTAGACGGCTTGTTTAACTGGATTTTTAAAACACTAATTAAGTAATTTTGAAAGGTATTTATGGCAAATAAACGATATGATGATTCCCGAAACTGGTATGCGGTTACAACTTTAGCGGGATATGAAGACAAAGTTGCGGAAAATCTTCGTCAACGAATTGAAGGCGTAGATATGGCCGATAAAATCTTCGACACGCTTGTTCCGAAAGAGAAGCAGATCGAAGTTAGAAATGGAAAACGCAAAGTTGTTGAACGAAAAATTCTACAAAGTTATGTTTTAGTTGAAATGAAATTAACTGAGGAGACTTGGTTTGTTGTTCGAAACACACCAGGTGTGACTGGATTTATTGGTTCAGATTCACCAACACCAGTTTCTGAAAAAGAAATGCGTGATATTCGCCGCCGAATGGGTGCCGAAGAGCCAATGTTTGAAATTAACTTTTCTGAAGGTGAAATTATCAATATTATTGATGGACCATTCAAAGGTTTCGAAGGTGCAGTTTCTGAGATTGACGCCGTGAAAGGTAAAATTAAAGTAATGGTTTCAATGTTTGGTCGCGAAACTCCAGTTGAGCTTGATATTCTTCAAATTGAAAAAATCTAATTTTAATTTCGAAAACTAAAAAAACGCTCAGAATTGAGCGTTTTAGTTTGGTTTAAATTTAAAACCTCGGTGCGAAACCGAGGTAATTTGGAGGTCTATACTTTCAAATTATTCGCTAACACCATAGAATTTTAGGAAAATTCCTATTCTTATGGCTTTAAAATAGCTCTACGTTGACGAATAATATCAACGATTTCTTGAGCTCTTTGCGAGTCCTCTTCCGACATATTCATTTTCAAAATTTGATTTCCAATCTTTCCATAGAAATCAACTCGGTGAAAAACTTCACCACTTGAGTGAAAGAAATCCGCCTTAAAATCTCCCGAAATGTTAAAGAAAATCGCTGCTATTGCGCGTTCAATTGCTGATTGAATTTGCAATAGTTCAGCATTTCCAGGATTTATTCGAAAATATCCGCGATGAAGGTGGATCTCTTCAACACTTCGAACTAATAAATTCTCTGATTTATTGTTAAAAGATATTTTTAAAATCTTTAACTCAAGCTTTTCAAAAAACTCATACGGAGCTCTGCCAATACCCGGAATTGTCTTAATTGCTTTAATGGGCAAGAAAATTATAGTCTGGCTTAAATTCAGCGGTCCTTTTTCACAAACTTCAACGACAGAGAAATCAATATCTTGAACAAATTTAAGCATAATTTACCTCCAAAAAATAAAATGTACGCTTTCGAAAATTCGAAAGCTATTTTGTGAAGAATCACAATAAATATAATACAATATTTATTGAAATAAGTCAATAAATCATATTAAAAATAGCTATTGAAATTTTCGAAAGTTTATGCTAAAATTGATATGTTACGCACTTGAATTATCAAGTATAAAATTATTTAAAGGGAAATTATGGCAAAAAAAGTTATTGGAAATTTGAAACTTCGAATCCCAGCTGGTCGTGCAACAGCAGGTCCTCCAGTTGGTTCAACACTTGGTCAATGGGGTCTAAATATGATGGACTTTATCAACCCATTCAATGAAAAAACTAAAGATATGATGGGTAAAGATGTAATTGTTCACCTTCAAGTTTTCGAAGACCGAACTTTCACTTGGAAATCACTTGGTCAACCAGTTGACGATATGATTCGAGACCGAGCAGGAATCCAAAAAGGTGCAGGAAATTCAAAAACTGACAAAGTTGGTAAAATTACAAAAGCTCAATTGCAAGAAATTGCTGAAGCTAAAATGGAACACTTGAACGCAGTTTCACTTGAAGGCGCTATGAAAACTATCGCCGGAACAGCTCGTTCAATGGGTGTTGAAATTACTGAATAACATTCTTAAAAATCGCTCTTCTGGGCGGTTTTTAAATTGCAAAAAAAATATTTCTATGTTATACTTTAACAGATGAAAAAAGCTTTAAGTTTCGAAATTAAAACTCGCCTTAATGGCACTTTGGCAAGAACTGGCGTAATTCAAACTCCGCACGGTGAAATTAAAACCCCAGCTTATATTGCGGGTGGAACTAATGCAACGGTGAAGGCAATGACGCCCGAACAAATCCGCTCAACTGGTGCGCAAGCTGTGCTAGCAAACACCTACCATTTGATGCTTCGGCCTGGTGCAGATATCCTAGCGAAAGCTAGAGGAATCCATAAATTCATGAATTGGAACGCACCAACCTTTACTGATTCAGGCGGTTTTCAGGTTTTTTCACTTGGAATGGCTTATAAAAAGGGAATTGACGCAACTTCACACATTTCGAAGGGCGATTCAAATTTAGCACGCCACAATTCAAATCAGCTCGCAAAAGTTGGCAAAGATGGAGTTTGGTTTAAATCTCACATTTCGGGCGAAAAGATTTTTATGAGCCCCGAAATTTCAATGGAACTTCAGCATAAAATTGGCGCCGACATTCACATGGCTTTTGATGAATTAACTTCGCCACTAGCTGGCCGAGCACAAATTAAATCCGCATTAGATAAAACTCATTTTTGGGCTGAAAAATGTTTGAAGCGCCACAACGAGTTAAACGCTGAACATATTGCAAAAGGCGAAAATCTGCAGGCACTTTTTGCGGTAGTTCAGGGTGCGCGCGAAGAAGATTTTCGAAAAGAAAGTGCAAGTTTTTTGGGGTCGAAAGACTTTGATGGTTTTGGGATTGGTGGAATTTTTCAGCCAGAAGAAATCCCAGAAGTTCTAACTTGGGTGAACACAACCTTGCCAGAAGAAAAGCCGCGACATCTATTAGGAATGGGCGCACAGCCGGCCGATCTATTTCTAGGTGTGGAATATGGTATTGACACATTTGACTGTGTGGCGCCAACTCGTCAAGCTCGAAACGGTGCAATCTTTACTTATTCTGGGCGAATTAATATTAAAAACGCCAAGTTTAAAGAAGACTTCACGCCGATTGATAGCGATTGCAGTTGCTATACTTGCCAAAATTTCACAAAAGCTTATATAAACCATCTTTTCCGTGCGGATGAGATTCTTGCCAGCACACTTGCTTCAATTCATAATGAATTTTTCGTAATTAACACTGTTGATAAAATTCGTGAAAGCCTTGAAAATGGTACGTTTTTTGAATATAAGCGCCAATTTTTAAATGAATATTATGGCGAAGAACGAGCAAAAGATTTCGAAACTAAGCAAAATGAAGATTCGTTGCAAAATTAAGCCAAATTCAAAAAAAGGAAATTTCATTCAAAAATCACAAGATGAAAACGGTGAGCTTTTTGAGATTTTTATTCGTGAGCCAGCAATTGAAGGCAAAGCAAATCTGGCAGTAATTGAATTATTAAGCAAAAAATTCGACGTTTCGAAAAGCCGAGTTTCCTTGAAAACCGGTGTAAAATCACGATTTAAGATTTTCAAAATTGAAAAATAACAAATTTACTTCAATAAAAGCAATTCTATTTTAGTCAGAATTAAATAGAAAATAGAAGACTATTCCTTTAATTTTTAGTTGGTAGGTTTAATTTATAGCACAAATAACTACAATATTTTATATAATAATTTTACAATCAGTTCATTTTATAGTATAATTTAGTTATGCTTAAAGAACTGTCTCAATCAATTAGAGATTACGCAAAAAACCAGTCAACTGATTTAAAGAAACGATACTACAATGATATAGCGGACGCTTTAGATGACGAAGAGTTTCTTCAGACTCTATCAAACACAGAAGCTTTAAATAGATTAAATTATCTTCAGAATAACTTTAATTATGAAATATCTGGCACAGGCAATTACCATGATGCACTAAATGTAATCTACATTAATTATGTTACATATAGAGCAAAACCAAAGCAAGCTATTAGTAAAATTTCGCAAAAAGTTAGAGATTTTGAAGAAAAAATTCAAAAAAGTGAAGAAAGAATAGATGAAATTAACAGAGTTGCAGCTATTCTATCTGGCGCCGAGATATTAGAAGCTTATGCTAATGATTTTAATGAAGAAGCTGAAGAACATAAAGAGAAAGCAAGAAAATGGTTGATAGGATTAGCTATATCTGTTGGTATATTTACCGCTATTATTGCATTTCTTCTAAATATTCAAATCTTTGACTTCTCAACAATTGAAGGATTGCTGGCTAACGATATAAAAAAGGCCGCAGCAGATAATTTGAAAACTTTAGTACTTATTATAAAAGGCTCAATAGTTATAGCCTATGTTCAAATTCCGTTATTTATTAGAAAAAATTACTTTGCAGAAAAACATTTAGAGCAGTCCTCGATTCATCGCAGAAATGTATTAAGGGCTCTACATGCCGTCTATAAAACAATAAGTAATGCAGAAGAAAAAGACAAAATACTCACAGTAGGAGCAACTATTGCATTCTCAGAACCAGAAAGCGGATTTATTACTAGAAAAGAAGGTGCTGGCGGAGATGACAATATTGAAGCTATTTTAAAGGTAATCGGTAAATAAAAGTAAAATAACGGCAGTAATGCCATAATCAAAATCTAGTGTAATACCGTTCTTTTATACTTTAATAGCGCTACAAAATAAAAAAAATCAATATTACATAATTGTTTGCTAGTTTGAGTTTTACTTTCAAGTTCTTGATTTTTTCAAGCTCTTGTTCAAACTCGGTTTCGTTAGTATTTTGCATAATTTACTCCTTTTTAGTGAGCGGTTTGAACTGAAGTGCGGTCGGGTGGATCTCCAATATTCAGCTCGAATCGCCCACTAAAAGTTATACTTTTGAAGTTTCCTAGTCTAATTGCTTAAGCTCTAAATTATTACTGATTAGCTTGCTTTCGAAAGGGAAGGCTTCTGTTAAATAATGCCAGATTGTTAAAGTATATATTTTTTACGCGGTTTTATTAATCCTCGGAGGTAATTTATACAGAAATTGCCTCGATCGGAACAATAAAAAGAGACTCACCATAGCTGGAAGTGATCCTCTTTTTATGTTCTTTTACTAAAGAAAAAAACACGAGTATATTAACTCGTATTTTTTTCTTGGCTGGGCTTAATAGATGTTATTCAGGAAAGCTGCGATTACCCGACGGTTTCGATTCTGCCAGAAAGCTTGATGCTGCGATTAGATTCTCTCAATACTGGCTTAACGAAGCTCTCGACTGCACAAAACTCAATATTCAACTGCCGAAATCTAGCAAACGGAGAGCGATAGCGAACCGTGTGCGGTAAGATTTCGGTAGTCCTCACGCAAATTTATTTGCGTGCTTGCGGAGTCCCCAAATACGCCCGAACCTCCCGAATTGTCTTTTCGACTGCTTCGAATTTCTTTTTATTATAATATTGCGCAAAAATCTCAAACTCAGCATAAAACATATTTATGCGAAGCTTAAAATTAGGAACAGAAGCCTTAAAGCCATAAACACCAAAATTAAAAAAGTTCGGTCTATATCTCTTCAAATTGTAAATTTCACCACATCTATTAAAAATACAAATTTGCGCCGGCTTGGCGTTTTTATTTATGATTTTTTCGAGATTTATTAGGTCTCTTCTAGTTAATTTTCTTTTATTATTTTTTATTCGAACAGAATAAATTTTACTTGTTTCGTTTGGCATATTTTTAGTATATCTTAAAAGTTACAAAAATAAAAAAGCTTATGCTTTGAAAAATAAATAAAAGTGCTATAATGGAATGAACCTGACAAAACAGGTTAAACAAAGGAAGGGTTTTCCGCTCTTCGACAATCTCTGGAATGCGCGAGCGTAGGTTCGCAAAGAACAATTTGGTAAATATTCCTTTAAGAAAAACAGATTGCGGACACTTAACGAATATGAAATCAGTCTATTCAGGTTAATAAATTGAATAGTTTTTTCGTGTTCTTTAAGAAGTGGTCGTTTGCGAGAGAATTTATTTTGATTTAAGTCACCTGAGAGGGTGATTTTTTCGTTATTCGAATACCAAAAAAAATATCAAAATAAATTTTTCTTAAAGGAGAAAATATGAAAAATATAAATATTCAAAAACAGTCCTGTAACTTGATAAACAGGACAAAAATAGGGTCAATTCCCCAAGTGGAAGCATTCTATGAAGTCACCGAAGTTGCAGAATATTTTCCGGATTTCATAAGACTCTATCAGCCTTATACGCCGATCTATAAACTTAAAAACGGATTGGAAATAAGTAAAGGATTTACCGCACCAGCAAGTCTAAATAAACCTAATAAAAACAATAAGTTCAAAGAATCAAACCGAGAGCGATCTATTCGTCGCACTCGAAAAAAGATAAAGAATTATGTTCTCTGTAACAATTTCGAACTTTTTGCAACTTTCACTTTTCGAAGCGATCGCCAAAATATTGAAAAATGCAAATCAAAAATGGCGAACTGGCTCAAAAACGAATCAAAAAGAAAAGGACGGTTTAATTATTTAATAGTTCCAGAATTTCATAAAGATAAAAAGTCGTTACATTTTCACGCATTATTATCTGGATATTCTGGCAAAATTAAGCCTTCAATTTCATCTAAAGGTAAGGCGATAATTGCTAACGGTAGGCGAGTTTATGAATTTCCGAGCTACAAATCTGGCTTTACGAATGTTCAAAAAATCAATAAGGAGACAAAATCAAAAACGTCTTTTTATGTAATCAAATATATTTCGAAAGATATGCCACTTTTTAATAATAAAAACAGATATTGGGTTTCGAATAATCTTAAGAAGCCAGTTTTGGAATACAATCCTGATAAATGGTTTAGATATGTTCAACCGTCCCGAACTCATTTTACCGAATATGGCAAAATTACCGAATATCAAAGGCGAGATAACCCGCTCATTGATATGCTTGGGGAAAGGTTTGAAAATGAACAAACTAACACCTGAAGAAGTTGAGATTTTTATGGAATATCTCGAATTATTGGCTGGAATAAAAACCAAAAATAAGATATAATAAAAGAGCTTACTCAAATATATCAACAAAAGATAATTTTCTAATTGTCTTGCTTAATAGGCAGTCGTGCTAAACATTGTTGATTTGTTTGGGTAAGCCACGACTGCCTTTTAATATGCAAACAGAAAGGAAAATTATGAAATGTATCATATTAGCTCGTGTTTCTTCAAAGGAGCAAGAAGAAAATAACTCTATACCATCACAAATTCGAAGACTAAACGAATATGCTGAACGCAACAATCTTGAAATCTTAAAGACTTTTCGAATTGTCGAATCTTCTTTAAAATCAAATCGAACACAGTTTAATGAAATGCTCAAATTCGTCAAACAGCAAAAGAAAACGATCGCAATTATTACCGACACAATCGACCGAATCCAGCGGAGTTTTCGAGAATCAAACATTTTAGAAGAGCTTCGAAATTCTGGAAAAATTGAAATTCACTTCTTGCGCGAGAATCTGATAATTAGTAAAAATTCAAATAGTTCCGAGATTCTACGCTGGGATATTGGTGTCGTTTTGGCAAAAAGTTATGTTAGCCAGTTGAGCGACAATGTTAAAAGAAGTTTAGAGCAAAAGCGAATAAATGGCGAATGGGGTGGAAAAGCTCCGTTTGGCTACAAAAATACGGTTCGAAATGACGGTTCTCGGTGGGTCGAAGCTGATCCGCTGACCGCCGAGATCGTCCGAGATGTTTTTAAGATGTATGCTCTCGAAAGCAATTCAATCAAAACGGTTAGCGATAAAATCTTCAAAAAATACAATATTCGCAAAACTCCAAGCACTATTCATCGGATACTCCACAATCCTTTTTATTATGGCGAAATGCAAACAAAAGGTGAGCTGAGAAAACATATTTATGAGCCGTTAATTTCAAGAGAATTATTCAGTCTAGCCCACGCAAAACTTCACAGAATCAAAAAAGAGCCCGTCAGATACGCAGGCTTACCGTTTCATTATCGCGGAATGATAAAGTGCGCAGATTGTGGCTGTTCGATTACTCCAGAACGCTCCAAAGGCTTAGTTTATTATCATTGCACTGGAAAGCGCGGAAAGCATAAAACAAAGTGGATTAGAGAAGAAGATTTAACCGAGCAAATTGTGAGATATTTAAGCAGAATTCAGCCAACAAAAGAACAATTTGAGCAAGTCATAGAAACCGCCAAAAAATCAAATGATTCAATTCAAAAAAATATAAAACAGCAAAAGAAAATTTTAAACGCTGAACTGTCAAAAATTGAAGCTAGAATTAATAGGCTGCAAGATTTATATTTAGATGGTGATATTTCGAAAGAAGATTATAAAAAGAAAATTAAAGAAATTTCAAGATCAAGGGCTATCTTCAAGGAGAAACTTAATAATATCGACGAGTCTCATCTTAAATTTTACGAAAATATTACAACTTTAATGGGTATTGCACTAAACGCCACCGAAATATTCGAAAGTTCTAACATTGACGAAAGAAGACAGATTCTTGATTTTGTATGTCAGAACCTTCATCTTAAAGACGGAAAACTACTGTTAAAATATAAAAAACCATTCGATAAAATGGTCTTTTTCAAAAATAATTCCGCTTGGCTGGGATGGAGGGATTCGAACCCCCGAATGGCGGGACCAGAACCCGCTGCCTTACCACTTGGCGACATCCCAATACTTTTCAATTATATCAAAAAAAATGATGCTTTTCAAGAGCCTTTCGAAAACCTTTTATTGACAAAACTCATATTTTCTGCTATAATTTAGTTGTCTAAGCTTTTGCTAGAACTTTTCAGGAGGACTTAAAATGATTGACTTTTTATTACAAACTGCGATTGTCGAAGCAATTCAAAGAAATTCAGTCTTACAATTCGAGATGGATGGAAACAAAGTTGTATACATACAACCAGAATCAGCGTACGATTTGAATAGTGAATTGGTTGAACTTCGCGGCTCAGCGGAAATTGTATTTCTTAGTGGTGACACCCCAAATCGATTTATCTCAAGAAAAAAGATTATTCGAATACACTTGGTGGTAGATCAAAAATCTAAAGTCAAAAAAATGATGACAGGCGAAAATATTCCACCAAGAATTGAAGAGGCTTTTACAATAAAGCAGTCTAATCTTTCGAAAGAAGAACTAGAAACACCACCTTTTTTACGGAACTAGTTCTTCACCTAAAGTCGCAAAAACGCGGCTTTTTTATTTCGCTCAAGCTTGCATTTTAAAAAATCTTGTTATAAAATTTAAACAATAAGCTCCTCGGTGTTTATTAAAATCCGAAATCTATAGCTTATGGAGGGCTCATATGTATATGAGTAACATTTTTGTGAAAGTGGTTGAGAATACCGTAAGCGGCAAACAGCTTTCGGTAGAACTAACTAAAACTCAACCCGTTAAGATTGAAGGTGAATCTGCAGAGCAAATCGTGAAAAATCTCGAGGAGCTGCTGGGAGAAAAAGATTCCCTTAAAATAATAGCCGGAGTTAGAATTTTTAGTGATGAGCTTGTTTTGATGGAAGAAATCTTTGATATTTTCGAAGAGAAAGGAATTAACGATTCAGCTCATTACTATCTTATACAGAATTCGAGTGGAGATCACAATTTCGAAATTTGCTGTCAAAGTGGTGACAGCATCAAAATTAAAAGAATCTACTCGAATTAATTCAGAACCTCGCAATTTTGCGGGGATTTTTTAACCTTGATTTTTCTTTAAAAAAGTTGTATAATATTTTTAGCACTCATTTGAGTAGTATATTAGAAAGAGGACTTAGCCTATATGCCTTATTATAATTTTATTATTTGCAATCCCGCTGGCACTGAAATCTTTTATGATCGCGACAGTGATGATTTAATGCAAGAATTGAATATAGTTGTTGATGGATCGAATCTTCTAACTGAAGATGAAAAGACTCTAATTCGAAAAGAAGTTTATAAGGAATTAGAGAGAATTCGTAGCTTATTTGAACAAAATGAAAATAATTTTGTAATCTATGATAGTTTTCAGGATGTAAAGGAGAGGAAATTCAGTATTGAGTTTTTAGAGAATGGCATAATTGAAGTTACAAAAATAGAGGAGGAGGAAGAAGATGGCTTATAATGTTAGTGGAAGGGCTTTAAAAGAACTGAGAAAGCTAACAAAAGAAAACCCTTCAGGAGTCTCTACTGAGAAAGAAGCAGAGAACCTCTGGGCCTACATCCAAGAATATTGCCTAACTGGAGCCAATAAAAATCAAACGCACTTTCTTTTTGAGAGTGCGGGAGAAGTCTACGAGGTCGACATAATCGGAGATTCATTGTCAATCTACAAGCACGATTGGAAACCCTCTTAAAATAAAACCCTAAACCAGGGTTTTTAATTTTAAATAAAGTTCAATGCTAAAATTTTATTTTTAAGCATAAGCATTTCTGTAAAAATTACAACATCCCACATTTAACAGATTGAAAATTGTGGAAAACTTAAAATTAGCTTAAAATTATATAAAAATATTGACTTTTAGGTTAATTCGTGATAGAATTTAAAAGATAATATCAAAAGAAAACAGACAAGGAAAATGCGAGGAATATGTCTGAATTACCAGAAAAACAAGTAAAACGGCTAAAAAGCTTGATTCAAGAAGCGGAAACGAATCTTGCGGCAGCCAAAGAATTGCTAATAAGCATTAGCGGTGAAGATAACACCGTGACAGCTCCAAGCAATTCCATTATCGAAAGCCCTCATGGCAAAGTTATTGAAGGTGTTTTCGATGGTCAAACTATGATTGGTCCAGATGGCAAAAATTACCCAGTTCCAGCAAATTACGCTTCAAAATCAAAGCTTGTGGAGGGCGATATTTTGAAGCTTACAATCAATGAAGATGGTGGGTTTATTTATAAGCAAATTGGTCCAGTTCCGCGAAAACAAATTATCGGAACGCTCATCAATCACGACGGTTCGTTCTTCGTTGAAGCAGGCGGCAACGAATATAAAATTTTGCTTGCAAGCGTGACTTATTTCCGCCTTCAAGTTGGCGACCAGGTCACAATTATCATCCCTGAAGATAACACCGACACCACTTGGGCTGCGGTTGAGGCTTCATTCTAAAAAAATTTGAGAGATTTATATTAGTTAAAAATCGTGCGAAACTATTGCGAGGTCGCACGATTTTTAATTTGTTTGCTTTTTTCGAAAACTTGCTAAATATAATCGCTTATGTTAAAATAGGTAAGTTAATTATTAACCTTAAGCATATTGACAAAAGTAATATATATTTTAATATTATAACATAAAAAACCGCCTAAGCACGGGTGGGCATCGCTTAGACGGTTTTTTATCTCTTCGACGCACCCGCTAAGGCTCGAAAAATTCGAAGCTGAAAACCCACCAAAATTCAACAAAGGGCTCGCCGGTCAAAGAGGTTACCATGTGCAATATTTATAATTCTTATAGTATATAAAGGAGGGATACAGAATTATTAAGAACATATTGCACACTATAACAATAGATTTAAGTTTCATTGACAAATTTTTAAATTATTTTATCAATATTTATATATTATCATAAACTTATAATACTGTCAACAATATTTTAGAATTTTATGGAAATTATTAAAATTAAACCTACGTCATTAGATTATTTAAAAGATTTACAACATATTCCAGACCCACCAAAGCAGCTTTTTATAAGAGGGCAGTTGCCTCCAGAAAGGATCAAAACTGTAGCGATTGTAGGAACTCGCAAGCCGAGCGCATATGGTAAAGAAGTTGCAACCAAAATTGCCAGCGAATGCGCAAAAAACGGTATTGTGGTTGTAAGTGGTTTGGCTTTAGGTATTGACTCGGTCGCGCATCGGGCAGCTCTTGATAGCGGTGGCATTACTCTGGCAGTTCTTGCAAATGGTGTTGATAAAATCTATCCGCGTTCACATGAAGCTTTAGGGCAGAGAATTCTTGAAAATAATGGCGCAATTTTAAGCGAATACCCAAATGGAACGCCAGCCCAACCTTGGCAATTTTTAGCACGTAACAGAATTGTTTCAGGTCTTGCTGACGCTGTAGTAATTATTGAAGCTGCTTCGCGTAGCGGAACTCTCTCAACCGCAAATCATGCCCTCGACCAAGGAAAGGAAGTTTTTGCCGTTCCAGGAAATATCACCTCACCACTTTCAGCGGGCTGCAATCAGCTTATTAAAAATGGTGCAAATCCCTTAACTTCAATAGAAGATCTGCTCGATTTTTTAATTCCAGACCGTTTCGAAAAACAAACCAAGCTCTTCCAGGGTGACACACCGGCCGAAAACGTAATTCTCGAAATTCTTTCAAAAAATGGTACAACAGCTAGTGATTCCATAATTAAGCAATCCGGGCTTTCTGTGATCGACTTCAATCAAGCCGCAACAATGCTTGAAATTAAAGGGCTAATTTCAAACAATGGCGGAAATATTTGGAGCTTGAAGTAGATTTTTAAAAAGAAGTGTGATATACTAAAAAGAATGAAAAACTTAAAAATTAGCGATTTTTGGATTTATAAATTTCGTTACCAAATTGGAGTTGGGATTTTATCTCTCAGCTATCTTGCAATAATTATTTATACTTTATTTTTTGCACCAAATGGATTAACCGCCGGGGAAATTGAGAGCGCCAAAAGTTCAATAAGCTTAAAATTTTCAAATATTTTTTCGAAGAATATTCTAGATTTTCCATTTAGATTTTTGCAAAAAACTAGCATTGATATTTTTGGTTTAAGCAATTTTGCAATTAAATTGCCATCAGTTTTGATTTCTCTATGTTCGATATTTTTCATAACAAAAATCTCAGGAATGTGGTTTTCGAAACGTGCCTCTATTTTAGCTTCTATTATAGCAATCACATCGAGCCAGTTTTTCTTTATTGCTCAAAACGGAACGAGTGAAATTCTTTATATTTTTTACCCAATTTTGCTAATTTGGAGCGGAATGGAATTTCTAAAAGAGCCAAAAAAACGCCAAATTTTCACTTTAATTTCAATTTTAGGGCTTAGTTTTTACACGCCGCTCAGCTCTTACATTACAATAGCATTTTTAATTACAATTTTAGTGCATCCACATTTACGGTTTATTATTAAAAAATTACCAAATTACCAAAAAATCGCGGCGCTAATATTATTCTTAATAATAACTTCACCACTTTTAGTTTCGATCTTTTTTGATTTTTCAATCTTGAAGATAATTTTCGGAATTCCAAACTCGTTAAAACTTTTCGAAAATCTCAAAAGCTTAGTTTTAGCACTTTTTGGCTTTTCGAATCCAATCAGTAACGGAATGATTTCGCCAATAATTAATCCAGCAACTTCAATTTTAATCGCAATCGGGCTATATTTTACATTTATTGCAAAACATTCAGCAAAAAGCTATTTAATCAATATCTGGACAATGATTCTACTTTTAGTTTGTATCATCAACCCCACAACAATCACAATTCTTTTTACGCCAATTTTAATTTTAACGATTACAGGTCTCCAAGGTTTAATTAACACTTGGTATGCGCTCTTTCCAAAAAACCCTTATGCTCGAATTTTTGGGTTGATTCCGATTTCGATTTTTGTTTTCAACCTATTAATTACCAATCTTTCAGTCTTTGCTTTAAGCTATCGATATTCACCACAGCCGCTCGCTGCTTTTAGCCAAGATTTAAATATTTTACTTGAAAAAACAGATTCAAACCGCATTTTAATGGTTTCGAAAAATGAAGAAGATTTTTATAAAGCACTTGAGCGTCAAGGAAGGGCAAAAGTAAAAAATAAATTCGAAGATTCTGAAGTAATTCTTTCGAAAGAAGCCTACCAAAACGCAAAAATTCCAGCAAATTATAGCGTAAAAAGAATTTTAGTTTCAAACCGTAAATATAATGCTGATAGATTTTATATTTTGCGGCGAGGTTGATTTTCAAGCATTTTTTTGATAAAATTAGAAGAGTAAATTATTTTAAATGGAGGAATTATGGCAGGAATTAAAGACCAAATGAAAATGGTGCGCGAACTACAGAAAGCGCAAAAAGAACTTAAAAAAGAAATTATTGAAGTTGAAGCTGGCGAGGGCGCAGTCGTAATTCAGTTTACCGGTGAGCTAAAAGTGAAGAGTGTAAAACTCAACCCAGAATTGATTGATTTTGAAGACACTGAAGAACTTGAACATTGGATTCAAATTGCGATTCGTGATGGCTTAGAAGAAGCTCAAAAAGTTGCAGCTGAAAAAATGCAACCCCTAATGGGCGGTTTAGGAAACTTGGGACTTTAATCTTTTCGAAAGAGAAAAATGTCACAAATTCTACCTCAAGCATTAACTGAAACTATTGAAAATCTCGGCAAACTCCCTGGCGTTGGCTCGCGAACAGCCGAACGCTACGCTTACTATTTACTAAAAAATAATACTACTATAAGTGAAAAAATTGCCGATAGTCTTTTAAATTTGCATAAAAATGTTAAAAGTTGCCCTATAACTTTTGCACTGATTTCAAAAGATGAAGAAATTTCACCACTTTATACTGATGAAACTCGCAATAAAAAACTAATTGCGGTCGTTGAGGAGCCCCTAGATATTATTGCCCTTGAAAAAACAAAGCATTTTAACGGAACCTACCATGTTTTAGGCGGGGTTATTTCGCCAATTAACGGAATCACACCTGATCAATTACATATTCGCGAGCTTGCTGAAAGAATTTCGAAAGATGAGGTTCAAGAGATAATTATCGCAACAAACGCTAGCGTTGAAGGCGAAAGCACAGCACTTTATATTCAGAACTATTTACGCGAAAAAGGCTTCGAAAACTTAGTAATTTCACGACTTGCACGCGGTCTACCAGTAGGTGTTGACTTGGAGTATGCCGACCAGATCACTTTAAGCCATGCTTTAGAAGGACGAAAGGCAATTTAATGAATTTCGAAAATGCCAAAAAATTAATTGATAATGCAGAAAAAATTTGCGTTATTCAGGCCGAAAACCCTGATGGCGATAGTTTAGGGTCAGCTTTAGGATTGGAAGAAATTTTAGGCGAGTTGGGTAAAGAAGTTAAACTCTTTTGTCCAGTTGATATCCCTAAATATTTGCGATATTTTAAGGGCTGGGATAGAGTGGAAAGTTCAATTTATGAAAAATTTGACCTTTTTATCATTGTCGATACAACCAGCAGTATTCTACTATCAAAAATAATTGAGGATCCGCTTTATAAAAACTTGCTTGAAAAAACGCCAGTTTTAGTTATTGACCACCATACCGATGCAACACCGGATTTGTTTTTTAAACACGAATTAATTTTAGAAGATGCTAGCTCAGCAGGTGAATTAATTTTCGAAATTGCAAAAGCAAATCGCTGGAAAATTAATGAAAACGCTGCACAAAATTTACTTGGGGCAATTTTTAGCGACACGCTTGGGCTTTCAACGAGCAATACTTCAGCCAGAACTTTTGAAGTCGCTGGCGAATTAACAAAACTTGGCGCAAATTCAGCCAAGCTTGAAGAAGATCGCCGTGAACTTTCGAAAAAAGCGCCTGAAATTTTAAAATATAAGGGAGAACTAATTCAGCGAATTGAATATTTTTTAGATGGAAAATTGGCAGTTGTGCATATTCCATGGAGCGAGATTAAAGAATATTCTGATAAGTATAACCCAAGTGTTTTAGTGATTGATGAAATGCGAATGGTTGAAGGAGTAGAGGCTTGCGTAGCTATAAAAACCTACCCAGATGGTAAATTGACAGGGAAAGTTCGGACAAATTCACCAATCGCCGTGGATATTGCAAGCTATTTTGGTGGTGGCGGTCACGCTTATGCCGCAGGTTTTCGAGTCTATGAAAAATACGACGAAATCTTACATGAACTCATTACTTGCTGTGATAAAATTTTTCTAAATATGTAAAAAATAACCTTACGGAACTATAATCTGTAAGGTTATTTTAAAGTCTGCTCGTTGCCGAAACAGACTAATTATTTCAAAAAATGGTGACCTCACGGGGAATCGAACCCCGATTGCCAGGATGAGAACCTGATGTCCTAACCGTTAGACGATGAGGCCAATGTTATAATTTTACCAAATTCAACCAAAAAAGTCAATTATAGTTTTTAAAACAAAGATTATTGTATTTTAGGGTTACTTTTCATTTGTCTTATTTGAAATAATCTCAATCGCTTCGGTTAATAGATTCAGTTCTTTTAAAGAAATATCACCAAAGGTTTCTTCACACCATTTAACTAGAATTTGCTGCCGAATGTTCAGTTTTTCTTTACCTAGTTTTGTAATTTCAATTTCACGAATTCGCTTATCTTTCTGTGAGTTTTTCTTTAAAATTAATTTTTTCTCTTCCATTTTAACTAAAACTCGCGAAATATAGGCCTTATCAACACCAATTTCTTTAGAGATTTCATCTTGCGGAGCAGAAGAATTATAAATTTTGGTTAAAATTGCAGCCTCAATAGCCGAAATATCATTTTTCGAAAGCTCGCGTGTTGCATATTTTTGTGCTGAGCGATAAATTGTATTAATTTTTTGCAATAAATCAAGAATCTTTTCTTCCATAAAATAAGTATACCAAATATTGTTGACTTTTACAACAATATTTTATACAATAGAGTAATCATTGATAAATACAACTATTTTATTAGGAGGAAGATGAAGAAATATTTTAGAAAAATAAAGCAAAATCGTGTGCTTCTAGCCACTTTATTTATAGTAAGTTTTATTCCTGTTATTTATGCTGGAACTTTTTTGGCGTCAATCTGGGATCCTTATTCAAAAATCGAAAATCTAAAGATATCAGTAGTAAACGAAGATGAACCTGTCATTTTTAATGGTCAAAATATTGAACTTGGCAACAAAATTAGTGACAATCTTAAGAAATCAAGAACTTTAAACTGGCAGTTTACGGATTTAAAAACAGCCGAGAAAGATTTGACCGATGGCGACACTTTCATGATTGTATATATTCCAAAAGATTTTTCGAAAAATTCAGTTAGTTTTTTGGGAGAAAATCCACAAAAAGTAAATATTTCATTTAAGACAAATGTTTCGAAAAGTAAATCTGGCGAAGTGATTTCAACCAATGCCGCACAAAAACTGAGCGAACAGGTTCGAGCGCAAATTAGCGAAAACTACAGTAAGATTTTACTTTCTCAACTTTCAAATGTTCAAAACGGTTTTTCGAAAGCAGCGAACGGTTCAGAACAAATCTCGAACGGGATTGGTAGCTTAGAGAATGGTTTAAATTCGGCAAATTCTGGAGCTATAAAACTAAAAAATGGCGCAGAAAAATTAAATTCAGCAAACCAGAAAATGGCCGAAGCGAGCAATAAACTTGCTTTTAGTGCAACTGAAATTTCAAACAAAACCAATCTTTTAAGCCAAAATAGCGAAAACTTACAAAAGGGATTGCGAGATTTTTCAGCCAAAAGTGAAGAATTTTCGAATGGTTTAAGCACACTAAACTCTGCGATAAGTGATAATTCTGACGCAAAAAATCAAAGTGAGCACTTATTGGAATTAAATCAAAAAGTAGCAAAAATGCACATTTTGGCTGAACGAACTAACGATCAGAATATTAAAAATCTTGCCGACGAGTTGGCGGTTTCGGCAAAAAATATTACCGCTGATGCCCAAAAAAATGCTAAAAAATCGCAAAACTTACAAGCGCAATTTTCGCAAAAAATTGTTCCAGCCGCACAAAGCTTAGCGCAAAATTCACGCAAAATACAAAATTCGCATAATTTGATTCTAGCGGGCGAAAAACAGCTTTCAACTGGAGCTGCAGCCTTCTCGACAAAAATGAACGAATTCAACGCTAATGAACAAAAAATCCCTGAAAGCACAGCTCAACTTTTGGGCGGAATTAATACTTTAGATTCAGGAATAAGCACACTAAATTCCGGCGCCGCAAAACTACAAGATGGTTCAAATCTATTGACTTCGCAACTTTCATCTGGCGCAGAAAAACTTTCGAAAATCAATTTCTCAGACGAGTCTGCTAAAAATATCGCAACACCTGTTAAAAGTGAAATTTCAAATAATTCTGGAGATGCAACATACGGAAAAGCAATGGCTCCATATTTTATCGCATTAGGTTTGTTTGTTGGGGCGATTTCGTTTAATATTGCGTTTCCGATCCAAAATAAGCCAAAAAAGAATCGTTCAGCGTTTAAATGGTGGCTTTCAAGGGTAGGGATTATGGCTGGCTTTGCTGGAGCTGAAGCTTTAGTTCTCACAATTATTTTTAGTGGGATATTCAACATTTCGCCTGCGGATATAAATTCTTTTGTTTTGAATTCTTATGTTTCGGCATTTTCATTCCTTTTGATTGTTCATGCATTAATGTTTGCTTTCGGCAGAGTTGGTCAGTTTATTTCAATCGTTTTCATGATTTTGCAGCTTGCAAGTAGCGGAGGAATGTTCCCAATTGCAACAACACCTCAAATTTTCCAAAACATGGCGCCATTTATGCCACTTTACTATTCGCTAACAGCTTTCAGGCAAGCAATATTAGGCGGATTATCTCAACCAATTTTCGAAAGCTCCATCTTTAGTTTAATTATTTTTGGTTTAATTTTTGGCATTATAAGCTTATTGGCATATTACGTTAAAATGAGCTCTAACAAAAACAAAACTCTTTCTAGTAATAAAATTTAGTTTTGACTTTTTCTCAAAAAATTGTTATAATTAAAAGGTTAATAATCAATGTTGGGAGGCGCAAGCCGTTATTACCACAGAAAGGATAAGAAAATGGCAAAGAAAAAAGCCGATCTTATAGAAGAAGCAAAAGCTCTTGGGCTTGAAGTTTCTGAAAAAATGACAATCGCTCAAATTAACGAAGCAATCAAAGGCGCTAAAGCTGCCGAGATTGCAGAAGAAATTGTTGAGGCGGTTGAAACTGCAGAAGTACTAGAAGAAGTTGTCGAAGAAATTGCTGAAGAAAAATTCGCAAAAAGCGGAAAACGAAGCAAAAAACACGCCGAGGAAGTTGCTGAAAAAGAAGCAAAAGAAGCTCGAAAAGCTGCTGGCGACACAACTCCACTTGATGGTTCTGAAGCAGTTGTTAAAAAAGGTCCAAAACCAATTACACGACCACGAATTGAACGACGAGGTAAAAAATACCAAGAAGCTGCTAAAAAAGTTGAAAAAGATACTGTTTACAACCTAAACGAAGCTCTTAAACTTGCAACAGAAACTAACCCAGCTAATTTTGACGCTTCGGTTGAAATTCATGCTCGACTTGGTGTCGACCCACGACAAGCTGACCAAAATATTCGTTCAACAGTTATTCTACCAAATGGAACAGGTAAAGATGTGAAAGTTGCTGTTTTCGCACCAGAAAGTGAACATAAAGCTGCCAAAGATGCTGGCGCAAATATCGTTGGTGATGAAGAATTTCTAAAACAACTTGACAAAGAAGAATTGAATTTTGATGTTCTCATCGCAACTCCAGCATATATGCCAAAACTTGGTAAATATGCACGACTTCTTGGCCCACGCGGATTAATGCCAAATCCAAAAGCTGGAACAGTTGCCGCTGATGTTACTAAAGCCGTTTCTGAAGCTAAAGCTGGTAAAGTTGAATACCGCGTAGACAAGCAAGCAATCGTTCACCTTTCAATTGGTAAAGTTTCATTCGGAGCAGAAAAACTCGAAGAAAACGCAAAAGCATTCTTTGATAGCCTTGCTTCACAAAAGCCATCTTCAATTAAAGGTTCTTACGTGAAAAGCGTTTCAATCGTAACTTCACAAGGTCCAAGCATTAAAACCGAAAATCCAATTGCTTAATTTTAAGCCTTTCGAAAAGCTCGCCAAGTTCGGCGGGTTTTTCTTTTTGATTTCGAAAGCTAAATCTGATATAATAGTTTCAATATGCTAAAATTCTACAATACGCCAAATCGAAAACTTGAAGAATTTCACCCAATAAACCCAAAAAATGTTAAAATTTACACTTGCGGGCCAACAGTTTATGCCAGCCCACACATTGGCAACTGGGTAGCATTTATTTATTGGGATATTTTAGTTCGAACTTTGCGTTTAAACGGTTATAATGTTACTCGCACAATGAATATTACTGATGTTGGACATTTAGTTAGCGATGAAGATGATGGCGAAGACAAACTAGAAAAAGGCGCAAGGCGAGAAGGAAAAACAGCTTGGGAAGTTGCCAAATTTTATACGGCAGAATTTTTAAATGGAATACGAGAACTCAATTTAATCAAACCCGACAATCTTTCGAAAGCTACCGATTTTATTCCTGAACAAATTAAAATTATCGAAGAACTTTCGAAAAAAGGTTTTACCTATGAGACCAGTGATGGAATTTATTTTGATACAGCAAAATTTCCTCGTTATGCCAATTTTGCACATCTCGACTTAGATAATTTAAAAGCTGGCGCACGCGTAAATTTCAACCCTGAAAAGCGAAATTTAAGCGATTTTGCACTTTGGAAATGGTCGCCAGAAGGCCAAAAACGCGACATGGAATGGGAATTTCGTGGAAGAATGGGTTTTCCTGGTTGGCATTTGGAATGCTCAGCGATTGCAATTAATACTTTAGGTGAAACGATCGATATTCACACTGGCGGAATTGACCATATCCCAGTTCATCACACAGACGAGATTGCTCAAAGTGAAACTTTCACAGGCAAGACTTTTTCGAATTATTGGCTGCATTGTAATCATATGAAAAGTGAAGGGCAAAAAATTTCGAAATCACTTGGTAATGGCTTTAACCTTGAAGAACTGAAAGCTCGCGGATTTTCGCCAATAGATTTTAAAATGTTTGTTTTACAAAGCCAATATCAAACCGAAAGCAACTTTAATTTTGAAAGCCTGCAAGCAGCCAAGAATCGGCTCAAAAATTGGCAAAACATTGCAAATATGCGTTGGCAAATTAAAGGAAGCGAAGGGGAAATTCCAAGCCTTGCTGCTAGAAATGCAATTCTTGAAGAAATTAATGAGAATCTCGACACGCCAAAAGCTTTGGCAAAAATTGATGAGGTTTTTAGCGAAATAATTAAAGCAAATCCTGAAAAACTAAATTACCAAAACTTAATTGAACTTTTAGAATTTATAGACGACCTTTTGGGACTAAATTTACTTGGTTTAACACCAGATATTCCAGACGAAATTAAACAAAAAATCATCGAAAGAAATGCTGCTCGTGCTGAAAAAGATTGGGCGAAAAGCGACAAAATTCGCGATGAATTGCTTTCGAAAAATATTGTTTTACGCGATACGCTAAAAAAGAGTTTTTGGGAATATAAATAATAAAAATCAGCCTTCGAACTTGGGGCTGATTTTATTAGTTGTTTTTTAATTACCAATTTTCTTAAGAAGTTCAACAAATTTTTCTGAGTTTTCTTCACGCGTGCGGCGTTTTCGAGATTTCAATTGTTCTTGAACGAGAATTTTTATACAAGCTGCTAAAGGAATCGCAAGGAGCGCCCCAAGTAGACCAAAAGCGTAAACACCAATTGTAAGTGCCACAAAAATTATTAGTGCTGATAGTTGATTATTTCGAGCTTGAATCATTGGGGAGATTACATTATTCTCAACTTGTTGGTAAATTAAGAAATAAATTAGGAAGAACAATCCCGCAGTTGGAGCATTTAATCCTAAAATTACAGCAGAAAGCAACCCAGCAATTGTGGCACCAACCATAGGAATCATTCCAAAAATGAAGAGTAAAACTGCAATTGGTGGAACTAAAGCGATTGGCAATCCAAAAATTAACGCTAAAATTGCCGTCGCAATCGAACCGCAAGTTGCGCTAATTGAGCAAATCGTAACAATACTTGAAACATATCCTGAAACTGTTCCATACATTCTTGAAAGAATTCTGCGATGATCTTTTTCGAGCGTTTTATCTGTATAAAAAACTTTAAAGATTTTATCTATTAAGTCTGGTCCTTCAACGAGCATTAGAAATGCCATCGCAAGAATCATAAACAGAGAAATAAGCCAACCAACAATTGAAGCAATACTTCCAAAGAAGAAGTCGCCAAGCTTTGAAACTGAAGAATTAATTGATCGCGTAATTGAATCAACTGCTTGCGAGATCATTCCTTCAAGGTGGTTTTCAACAATAAATCTGCGAACTCCAGATTCCTCACCAGTATAATTTTTTACAATTTGTGGTAAATCTTTCGAAAAATGTTTAACTTGGTCAGCAATAATCGGCATAAGGAGCGAAATTAACGCACCCAAAATTAGAACAATCGTAAGATATGCGACTGCGGTTGCCGCCACGCGGTTTTTATTTGAACCAGGTAAAATTTTTGTAATTCTCGCCACTGGATCATTTAGGGCAAGAGCTAAAAAGGCCGCAATTATTATCATAATCAGAACGTCTTTTGCAACCCAAATTAATCCTGCAAAAATAATAAAACCAAAAATCACCAACCAAAAGCGAATTAGTGTTTTTGTATCGATTTCAATTTTAACTTTCATAAAAATAATTATATCATATTTTTTAAGTTTTCGAAAGTTGGTTTTTGTGTTATACTATTATCTATGAAAAGTGAATTTTGGAATAAAATTATTGAATCAACTGGCGAAGAAAACGGTAAAAAACTGCCATTTTTCTCGTTAGCACCAATGGAAGCTGTGACTGATGTAGTTTTTCGACACGTGGTTTCGAAAGCGGCACGGCCAGATATTTTTTATACCGAATTCACTAATTCTTCAAGCTTCGCCAGCCCAAAAGGAATCCATAGCACACGCGGGCGACTAACATTCACACCAGATGAGCAACCAATTATTGCTCAAATTTGGGGCTCGCGACCAGACGATATTAAATTTATGTGTGAAAAACTGCCAGAGCTTGGCTATCAAGCGATTGATATCAATATGGGCTGCCCAGATAAAGCCGTAATCAAAAGTGGTGGCGGAAGTGATTTAATTCGAAACCCTGAGCTTGCCGCCAAAATCATCAAAAACGCAAAAGCTAGCGGTTTGCCAATTTCGGTAAAAACGCGACTTGGTTTCTCTAAGGTGGAGGAGTGGCGAGATTGGCTCAAATTTTTACTTGAGCAAGAAATTGCAGCTCTAACAATTCATCTTCGAACAAAGAAAGAAATGAGTAAAGTTCCAGCGCATTTCGAATTGATTCCTGAAATATTAGCGCTACGCGATAAAATTGCGCCAGAAACCCTAATTCAAATTAATGGCGACATTAAAACTCGCGAGCAAGGCTTGGAACTTTGGCGAAAATTCCCAAAAATTGATGGAATTATGATCGGTCGTGGCGTTTTCGAAAACCCATTTTGTTTTGAAAAAAACCCGCCAGAAACCGCTCGAACTTCAAGTGACTATTTAGACCTGCTTGAGCTCCAACTTAATTTATTCGAAAAATATTCTCGCGAGCTTGAAAAACGCCGATTTGAGCCTTTAAAGAGATTTTTTAAAATTTATGTGCGAGAATTTGCGGGCGCGAGTGAATTACGCGCAAAATTAATGGAAACAAAATCAGTTGATGAAGTTCGTGAAGTTTTAAAGGATTTTCGAAATGCCACGCAAAAATAATAAACAGAAAGTGAAGTTTGAACGTTTCGAAATGCAGCTTTCAAGCTCAAAAAAGAAGAGATATGCTTCAAAGTTCGAAGCTGAGAAAGCTGCGGATTATTTGATGGCGATGGATTTTTCACTTGAACTTAAAGTTTATCAAGATTTAGATGGCGGATGGTATTTGACCAAGAAAATTTAATATTTTGTAAATTTTAATGATTTTTTAAGCTTTTTATGCTAAACTATATTTATGGATAAAAAAGTTATTGTTTACTCAACAAGCTGGTGCGGATTTTGCTCGGCCGAAAAAGACTGGCTCGAACACAACGGTGTAAAATTCGAAGCTAAAGATATTGAAGAAGATGCTGAAGCTCGCGATGAGCTCCTTGCAAAAATGGGTGGGGAATTCCGCGGCGTGCCAGTAACAGATATAAATGGCGAGATTGTACTCGGTTTTGATCGCGCAAAACTTTCAAAATTGCTTGATATTAAACGATTTTAACTAAAAAATTGTAGCGAAGGGTTGAACTTTCGCTACTTTTTTATTTTTAGTATAAAGTAAGAACAGTTTCCATTTTTAATTTCCACGAATTTCTACAGTCTGAAAATCCTTTTCGGTAGATTTCATTACTTTTCGAAAATAATCATCATGGCTCACAAAAATAATCGCACCTGAATAATTCTTCAAAGCCCGTTCAAGCTCTTCAATGCTTGGTAGGTCCAAATGAGAAGTTGGCTCATCTAGAATCAAAATTTGCGGTTCATTCGAAAGCATTTTAATCAGCTGAAAACGCGCCTTTTGCCCGCCAGAAAGTTCACGAATAGGCGTTTCAAAATCTTCAGTAGAAAAGAGATATTGATGTAAAATTCGATAAATTTTTTCCTCCGTGATTGAAATATTTTGGTCAAGGTAGATTTTCTCAATTGCATCTTTTAGATTCATTTCGAAAAACTCAGAACCAATTTCTTGGCTATAAATTCCAACTCTCGCGGCTTCATCAAGAAAAATCTTACCATCGTAGATTTCCGCTTTTTCGTTTTCCGCACCAAAAATTGTTTTGATTAAGCTGGTTTTTCCAACACCGTTTCGGCCAAAAATTTCCAAAATTCCACCAACTTTTAAATCAAAATTTACATTTTCGAAAAGAATTTTTGCACCGTTTTTACTTTCAAGCGCATCTTCAAGCGAACCGTAGCCGAGCGCAAGATTTTCTGCCCGCACCAAACTTCGAACCGAACGTGTTTCTTGATTTTTAATACCGATTTTAACATTTTTGGCCTTAAATTTTTGATAAGATTTCGCTGCTTTGAAACCAAGATTTTCAACATTTTCTTGATCAATCCAAAAACTTGGCTTTTTAATCTCTTCAAGGCTGGCAAGTTCTTCACGTGACTTATTTTCGAGCCGTTTAAACCGTTGAATCGTACTCGGATCGCGAGCCTTCTCCTTCATTCGTTGATATTCACGAACTTTATCTTTCAAATTCGCAATTCGGCGCTGGATGCTTTCAAAATCTTGAATTTGATTGGTTGTCGAAAACATATTTGCTCGCAAATAATCGTCATAATTTCCTTTAAAAATATAAGTTTTACCGTCGCGAATTTCAATAATTCTATCAACTTTCGAAAGTACATCACGGTCGTGCGTAATTACTAAAACCGCCTCGTTAGAATTCTTCATCCAGTTTAAAAAACGATTCTTTGCGTGCGAATCCATAAAGTTAGTTGGCTCATCAACGAGCGCCAAATCAGCTTTCGAATGGATAATTTTAATCGTATCAACCAAGCGCTTCTGACCACCCGAAAGTGTTTTCATTTGGCGATTCTCAAAATCACCAAGGCTAAAATCACGAAGTTCAGCTTTAATTTTATCTTCAATAAAGTGGAAATTTTTCTCCTGAAAGCGATTCAAGGCGTCGGTATACTTTTCGATCAGTGCCATATTTTCGCCCATTTTTTCAGGAAGTTCACGCAAAAGTTTCGAAAGATGAGCGTATTCCGGCAGATCATTCAAGATGAAATCAAGCACAGTTTGCTCACCAACGCTGGAATATTCCTGTTGCGTGCTAGCAATGACTGAGCCTTTTCGAAAAATTACCTCACCCGAAAAATCTTGATCTCGGCCAAGTAAAATACCAAAAAGCGTGGATTTTCCAATCCCGTTTCTCCCGATTAAACCAACTTTTTCACCTTCATCAATGCTAAATTTTATATTCTGAAGGAGTTGTTTGTTGCCAAAAGATTTTTCAGTAATTTCTGCACTAAGAATCATATTATTTCTTTAATTTTCGCGAGAGTTTTTCGAGCCAATTTCGCGGTTCTTGTTTTTTCTTTTCGATCACAAAATTATAAATTTCTTCAAATTTCGAAATTGTAAAATTCAAATCATGTTTTTTAATAATTTCGAGCCCATTTTTCGAAAAATCTGCCGCAAGTTTTTTATCGTTTAAAATCTTCGAAATGCTTTCGGCAATTTGCTCAACATTATCAGTTTCACACAAAAAACCATTCACGCCATCTTGACAGATTTCTTTAACCGCACCAACATCAACACCAATCACAGGCTTACCACAAGCCGCAGCCTCAAGAAAAACAATTCCTTGAGTTTCAGTTGGGCTGGCTGACACAAACACACTAGCTGCGCGGTGAAAATTCACCAAATCCTCGCCAAGTTGCGTACCCATAAAGTGCACATTTTTTGAAATTCCTAATTTATAGACTAAATTCTCAAGATTCGGGCGATCAGTGCCATCACCAACAACCACTAGCTGAGCTTTTTTGTTATTTTTTAATACTTCATTAAACGCTAAAATCAAGGTTGAAATATGTTTTTCGGCATCAACACGACCAATATTCATTACAATTGGAGAGTTTTGTGGTAAATCAAATTTTTCAAAAAATTCTTTTGGCGGTTTTTCAGGAGTGAATCGGCTCAAATCAATACCGTTCGAAACAGCTTCAATCGGCATTTTGGCTTTTTCTGGATTTCGAAAATGTCTTTCAATTGCTTGCTGAGTTGGCATTGTAGCATAATCTGCTTGAAGCGCAAAGCGTTTAGTATAAAGTAAAACTGTCCGATTAATAATCGGCGATAATGGCGCAAGCATCTTTAAATTATCGAATAAGTTTTCGGGGCTGGAATGATTAGTGATCACTACCGGAATATTATGCTTTCGCGAAAAATCAATCATTGCCTGACCCACAAAAAGTTGCAATTGGATATGTGAAACATCTGGCATAAAATTATTTTCTTTGCAGAATTTGCGAATTTCACGGATTGGCAAAAGTGAAAGTCGATAGCCATTATGAAGATAAATTCGTGGAATGGTAATTCGGCCACCAGCAATTTTGCGAGGCTCAGGCAGAGTCTCGGTTTGATTTGGGTAAAAAGGGAAGTTGGTTGAACTCAAGCGAACTACACGGTAACTATCAACTTCTTCAACATAATATTCACCAGTTTGGCTTGGCGCAAAAACCACAACTTCGTGGCCACGAGCCGTCATTTGTTCAGCCAAGTTTTTCGAAAAGACCGAAATTCCATTAATCATCGGCCAGAATAAATCAGATGCAATTGCAATTTTCATAAGCTTGATTATAACAGATTTTGCAGCAGATTTCAAACCAAATTAGTTATGCTTAAAAAATCAAAACAACCTTTAATAATTTCTAGCTAGGCGTCTAAAAGCATTATGATTAACTCATATTTTTACTTTTTTAATTAAAAAACAATTTTCTTTATAAAAAATCTGAAATTCTGCCAAATTATTAATTTTAAAATTTGCAGAAAAACTTTGAAAGTGATAAAATAAATTAAGCTTATGAAGAATTTAGTAATCGTAGAGAGCCCCGCCAAGGCTAAAACTATCGAAAAGTATCTCGGCAAAGATTTTACAGTGATGTCCAGCGTTGGGCATATTCGCCAGATTGCAAAAAAAAATAAAGACGGCGGGCGACCAATAGAAACAAACAATAAATATAAAATTACTTTCGAAGTTGACCCAAGTAAGAAAAAAGTGGTTAGCGAACTTCGAAAAGCAGTGAAAGAAGCTAACGACGTCTGGCTTGCAACTGATGAAGACCGCGAAGGGGAAGCGATTGCATGGCACCTTTGCGAAGTTTTAAAATTAAATCCAAAAACAACCAAGCGAATTGTTTTTCACGAAATTACTAAAAATGCAATTGAAGAGGCAATTAAAAATCCGCGAAAAATTGACATGAAAATGGTCGAAGCTCAACAAACTCGCCAAACTTTAGACTGGCTGGTTGGTTTTGATTTAAGCCCTGTTGTGTGGCGGAAAGTTCCCGGTGGCAAAAGCGCTGGCCGTGTACAAAGCCCAGCAGTAAAATTACTCGTGGAACGCGAGCGTGAAATTGAAAAGTTTGGCGCAAAAAGTTCGTTTAAAATTACTGGGGAGTTTTTTGTTCCAAGCTCAGGTGAAATCTTAAAAGCTGAACTTAATAAAAAATTCGAAAGCGAAAAAGCTGCCACTGATTTTCTTGAAAGCTTAAAAAATGCGAATTTTAAAGTGGCAGATATTTCGAAGACTCCTGGAACTCGCAACCCAAGTGCGCCATTTACAACTTCAACCCTTCAGCAAGAAGCTAACGCGCGGCTTGGATTCTCAGCCAAGAGCACGATGGCAGCCGCACAAAAGCTTTACCAATCTGGTAAAATTACCTACATGCGAACCGACAGCGTAAATTTGAGTGGATTTGCAATTAAATCTAGTGAAGAATTTATCAAGAAAACTTTTGGCGAAAAATACCACAAAGCACGTAATTTTGCCACGAAATCGGCCGCAGCTCAAGAAGCGCACGAAGCAATTCGACCAACCGTAATAGCAAATGAAAAAGTTTCAACCAGCCAAGATTTACAGAAGATTTATACACTGATTCGAAACCGCACACTCGCTAGCCAAATGGCGCCTGCAAAAATCGAAAAAACCACTATCAAAATTGAAATTTCTGGTCAAGAAAATTATTTTGAAGCTAAAGGTGAAGTGGTTGTTTTTGACGGATTTTTGAAAGTTTATCCAAATGGAAAGAAAGATGAATTCTTACCAGAGCTTACAAATGGCGACAATTTGAATTTTAATGAAATTATCGCAAAAGAAGTTTTTTCGCGCCCACCAGCACGCTACAGTGAAGGTTCTCTTGTTAAAAAACTCGAAGATCTCGGAATCGGCCGCCCGTCAACTTATGTTACAATTTTGGACACAATTCAAGCTCGTGGCTACGCTATAAAGGGTGAAGGTGAAGGAAATCCACGCGATGTGATTCAAATTTCACTTTCGAAAAATAAAATTAACCGCGAAGTTATTCAAGAAAAAACCGGTTCAACTAAAGGAAAACTACTGCCAACTGCGAGTGGCGAGGTTTTGAGTGATTTTTTGAACGATTATTTTAATCAAGTTGTTGATTATGGCTGGACGGCAAACCTCGAAAATGACTTCGACAAAATTGCTTTAGGCGAGGAAGATCGTCTTGAAGTGCTTGACGATTTCTATAAACCATTTCATAAATTAATTATGGATTCAGGCGAAATTGATCGCAACGCTGTAGCACCCGCTCGTGAAATTGGAATTGATCCAAAAACTGGGCGAAAAGTTTTTGCACGATTTGGTCGTTTCGGGCCAATGATTCAGCTTGGTGATAATAAAGTTGAGGGTGAAGAAGTTAAATTCGCGCCAATGCCAGCTGGCGAAAAAATCGAGACAGTTTCATTGGAGAGTGCCTTAAAAATGTTCCTTTTGCCACGAAAAGTTGGCAAAACTGAAGACGGTAAAGAAATTACAGCCAATATCGGTCAATATGGCCCATATATCAAAATTGATAACACTTTTGTAAGTGTTAAGCCAATGTCACCTTTCGAAATTACTGAAACTGAAGCACAAATGCTCTACGAAGAAAAACTGAAGGCTGATGAGAAACGAATTTTAAAGAAATTTAAAAACGGAATTACGATTTCTCGCGGCGGATTCGGAAGGAAATATATTACCAATAATGAAATTAAAGCACTCCTCCCGAAAGATTTAGATATTGATAAAATTACCGAGAAACAAGCCAGTGAATTAATTGAAGTTGCAAAATCTCGAAAATCTGGCAAAAAAACTACAACTAGAAAATCGACTAAACGAAAAACATCTTCGAAAAATACTAAAAAATCCGTTTCAAAAACGAAAAAATCTGAAAAATAGTAGTTAATATTTTATTATAAGCGCAAGCATAATGACATAAAAGTTTAAAAAATAAATTTTTATGTCATTTTTTGTTGTTTTTTACAATTTTGTGGTATAATATAAATAAAGAAGAGATAAATGGTATTGACAATACTCAAGTGTTATTGAAAAATAATACTTGGTTTTTATAAAGTATTAATTTTAATCAAGGGAATTATGGAACAAGAAACTCAGATTCAGAATGAAAAAATCCAGTTGATTCAAACGGTTATTTCGAACGCTTTGCAAGTTATCGACCAGCCGCGAGAACGCGAAATTATCAACCGCCGCTTTGGGCTTGGTGAGCAAAAAGAAACTCTCGAACAAATTGGCGAAAGGCTTGATATTACTCGTGAGCGAGTTCGTCAGCTTGAAAAAGCCGCGCTTATTAGGTTAAAAATTGCTGCCGAAAAGGGAAATATCGAACATCTTGCTGAAATCGAAAAAACTATAATTCGAAATCTTGCTGAAGTTGGGCGAATTTCGAAAACTAAAAATCTTGTTGAAAAAACTATTGAATCTGAGTCGAGCGATCAGCAAATTTTTAACTTTTTATTTATTGCTGAAATTAGTTCGAAATTAGTTTTAGTCCAAGAAAACGATAAATACAACAGTGCAATAGCCAACGCAGAATACGGCGACGAACGAAAGATTAAAAAATCAATCGATGAAATTGTCAATATCATCAAAAAGAATAAAAGTCCAGTAACTTTGGAACAGTTAGACGAGCAATTGAGCTACGAACATCCAAGCCAAATTAGTGCGATTGCCAGTGTTTCAAAATTACTTGCAACCTTAAACGGGCTTTGGGGCCTTGAAAAGTGGCCAGCGGTAAATCCGAAAAATATTCGCGACAAAATTTTTGTGATTTTAGAGAGCCAAAAAAAGCCAATGCATTTCTCGGAGATTGCTGAAGAAATTCGAAAGAGTGACTTTAGCCGAAAAGCTGTTACAACTCAGGCAATTCATAACGAACTAATTAAAGACAAACGTTTTGTTTTGATTGGCCGCGGAATTTACGCACTCGACACTTGGGGCTTCAAACGCGGAACTGTGGCTGATATAATTACAGCGGTTCTTAAGGAAGCGGGCGAACCACTTTACCGAGATGAAATCGTAAAACGCGTGCTTGAAAAACGCAAAGTTAAAGAAACAACCGTTTTATTAAATCTTCAAAGCAAAAAAGAGTTTAAGCGCGTAGCAAAAGCAACTTACACTTTAGCTGAACTCGCCTAAAAACTAAAATTCGCTCAAAAATTTGGGCGGATTTTATTTTCGAAAGACCAAAAAGCATAACCACCATCTTGATTTTTTTGCAGTTTTATGCTATTATTTAAACACTATGACGGCATTTTTTTCAATCTTATTTAACCCTTTCGTTTGGCTAACAATCGTGGCGATTTTAGCTTTTCTAACTTGGCAAAATTACAAAAAAATCGATAAATTAACTGTAATGAATACCGACAGCGTTCTTTTAGCGTTGGAAATTCCAAAAACTAACGATAAATCTGAGCTTGCCGCCGAGCAACTTCTTGCCAGTTTGCACGGAATTCTGCGAGACCCAACTGAACTTAAAAATAACAATGGCGTTCAGGAACATTTAAGTTTCGAAATTGTATCTGTTAATGGCGCAATTCGGTTTTATGTTTGGATGCCGAGAACTTTACAGAGTTTTGTGGAAGGGCAGATTTATTCACAATATCCAACAGTTCAAATTTATGAAGCAAAAGAAGACTACGCAGAGAATCTCGAAAATAAACACGTAATTTATTCAACTGAAATCGACTTGATTGAAAACGAGGCCTTACCAATTAAAACTTTTGACGGTTTCGAAGTTGACCCACTTGCAGGAATTACTGGAACGCTCGCAAAATTAGACGGAACAAATGACCAGCTATGGATTCAAGTTTTAGCACGACCAGTTGCCGATGGTTGGCATAAAAAGTCAGACGAATGGGTGAAAAAAGTTAAGTCTGGCAAAAAAGCTTTTAAAATCGATTGGAAATATATTTTGCGAATTTTAGAAGCGCTTTGGACACCGCCAGAAGGTTCAGAAAATGCTAAAAAAGAACCGTCCGACCGCGATAAAACTCGTATTTCGAAAGCTGAAGAAAAGGCCACGAAGCTTGGTTATCAAGTTAAAATTCGCTTGGCGTATTTAGGTGAAGATGAAGATACTGCACGGCTTCAAATTCAAGCTTTAACTGGAACTTTCAAACAGTTTAATAGTACAAATTTAAATGGTTTTAAGGCTTCAAATTCTTCACTCGATAAAGATAAAATTCGAGATTTTCAGTCGCGAATATTCTTTGATGACGGCTTTATTTTAAATATTCAAGAACTTGCCAGTATTTGGCATTTACCGCACACAAACGTAGAAACTCCAAACATTGTTTGGGCTTCGAGCAAAACTGCCGAACCACCTTCGAAATTACCAATAATTACTGGCGACCGCGCGCATGATGAAAATATTTCAGCTTTTGGTTTAACAAACTTTCGTGGAATTAATCACCAATTTGGAATGCTTCGCCGCGACCGTTCGCGCCACCTTTATATTATTGGTCAAACAGGAACTGGAAAATCTGGATCACTTGAACTTTTGGCGCTTTCGGATATTTTTCATGGTGAAGGATACGCAATTATCGACCCACACGGTGATTTTGCGCAAAACAACATGCGATTCATTCCCGAACATCGTCTTAATGATGTAATTTACTTCAATCCTGCCGACACAGAATTCCCGCTCGGTTTCAATCCGCTCGAAGTCACCGACCCAAGTCGAAAATCAAACATTTCTTCCGAGGTTATCGGTGTTTTAAAACGTATGTTTGGTGATTCTTGGGGCCCTCGCCTTGAATATATTTTGCGTTTCACGCTTCTGGCCCTTCTCGACCGCCCAGAAACTACAATGCTTGATATTTCAAGAATGCTAACAGATGGCGATTTTCGAAAAGAAACTTTAACTTATTGTAAAGATGACTCCGTACTTCAATTTTGGAAAAAGGAATTTGGCCAATGGGGTGAAAAACAAGTAAATGAGGCAATCGCACCAATTTTAAACAAGGTTGGAGCTTTCACAGCAAACCCAATTATTCGAAATATTATCGGTCAGCCAAAATCAACCTTTAATATTCGCGAGATTATGGATGAAGGCAAAATCTTAGTCGTAAATCTTTCGAAAGGTTTGATCGGTGAAGATAACGCCTCAGTTCTTGGTTCCTTTTTGGTAACTAAAATTCAGCTTGCCGCCCAATCACGCGCAGATATCGAACGGCTTGAAGATCGCCGACCGTTTCATCTTTATGTTGATGAATTTCAAAACTTTGCCACTGATTCTTTTGCGGTAATTCTTTCGGAAATTCGAAAATATGGCTTAACTTTAACCGTTGCCAATCAGTATGTTTCACAAATGACCGACAGTGTTAAAAATGCGGTTTTTGGAAATGTTGGGTCAATCATTTCGTTCCGCGTTTCAGTTGAAGATGCTCCAATTTTGGCCGAGCAGTTTAAGCCGCAATTCGATGCTTCAGATTTAATGAGCTTAAATAACCGCCATTTTGTAATGACAATGATTATTAACGGAGAAAAATCAACGCCATTTAGCGCGACAACTTTAACTTTGCCAAAACCTTTTAATGATTTGAGTGCGAAGATTATTGAAAATACGCGACGAAATTACAGCACACCACGAGCCGTCATCGAACAACGCATCCGCGATATTCTAGTGCCACCAAAAGAACTAATGACAAAAGCTTGGGCGGAACGAAATGGGGTAGAATTTTCGAAAAAGGTTGAGGAAAATGTTTTTGCGCCAGTTAAAAATCAAGGAATTTCGAACCAAAAATCCCAGAACATAAAGCCAACAGCAAAACCACAAAATTTTACACCAGTTCAACCAATGTTTGAAGCTAAAAAAATTGATTTTTCGAAAGCGCCGATTGATCCAAAAAAGGTCAGTCCAAATTCTGCTGAGCAAAAAGAGCCAAGTTTGGGCCTTAAGGATCTTTCGAAAGCTTTTGCCGAAAAAGGAATTGAAATTACGCAATTAAAAAAACGCCGCAAACCACGTTCGCGAAATTTAAAACCGCAAGCCCGAGAAGCTCAAAATACAAATAATCTTAAAATTGAGCATTAGAGTTTGACAGCAGAAATCATAAGTAGTAGAATAAATAGCTATAGGGAAGGAATTCAATGAACAAAAGTAATCTAATAGAAGTTAAGAATCTCGTCAAAGTTTATCGCGACGGCAATACGTATTTTAAAGCACTAAACGGCGTTTCTTTTAGCATTCAAAAAGGCGAAAGTGTTGCAATTATTGGTAAATCTGGTAGCGGAAAATCAACACTTATGCACCTTTTAGCGGCGCTCGACAAACCAAATGAGGGCGAAATTTTAATTAACGGCCAAAATGTTGCTAAAATGAAAAAACGCGAATTGAATAAACTTCGAAACCAAACTTTTGGCTTTGTTTTTCAACAATTCTTTATGAATCCAAAGGATACAGTCTTGCAAAATGTAATTCTGCCGCTTAAAATTGCCGGAGTTAGCTCAAGAAAACGTAAAGAAATTGCCCTAAAAGCTCTCGAAGCTGTTGAACTAACCGATAAAGCTAAAAATAAAGCCTCAAATCTTTCTGGTGGCCAAAAACAACGTGTCTGCGTGGCTCGCGCAATTGCAAATTCACCAGAAATTATTTTCGCCGATGAACCAACAGGAAATCTTGACTCAAAAACAAGCAAAAAAATTGAGGATTTGCTTTTTGGTTTAAATAAGGAAAATGGAATTACATTAATTATTGTAACGCACGATGAATCTTTGGCTGCAAAATGCGACCGCCAGATTCGAATTCAAGACGGACAAATTGTTTCAAAAGGAGAAAAATAATGAAATTTTTAGATATGGTTGCAACTTCAGCATCAAATTTGTGGCGAAATAAAGGTCGAACTTTCTTGACGATTATCGCGGTTTGTATCGGCTCTTTTACCATAGCATTAACCTCTGCTGTAAATATCGGCGTGAATGATTATATCCAAAAACAGCTTTCGGTTTTTGGCGACGACTCTATAATTTATTTTCAGCCAAAGCAGGATAACGGTGTAACTTTTGGACCACAAGAATACAAAGAAGGCGATTCTAAAAAAGCTGGCTCTAGATACACTCAAAAGACCCTAAACTCTAAAGATCTTGAAAAAATTAACAAAATTTCAAATGTTAAAAATGCCCGCTTCTATAAAATAGCAACACCAGACTATATTCAATATAAAGACGGCAAGAAACTTACAATTACATCTGTTATAGTGGAAGTTGAAGGACAAAAATTTGACTTTGATTTCCTAGCTGGAGGTAAACCAAAAAATAAAGATGAGGTAACAATTTCTCAGGATTATCTTGAACCTCTAGGCTTTAAAAATGCCCAAGCTGCGATTGGTGAAAAAGTAACCTTCCAAGTTTCAGATTCTTTGACAGGTGAAAAGAAAATTATCACCCAGAAAATTTCAGGTGTAACAGCTAAGAGCTTAATTCAGTCAGCAATGGTGACAATTAATGAACCAACCTTCAATGAAATTTATGACTTCCAAACAAAGAGCCTACCGCTAGAATCGAAAGAAAAAAGTATCTCTGCTCTAGCTCAAATTGAAGGAAAAGTAACTGAGGATAAATTAAACCAAATCAAAGAAGATGCTAAAAAAGCGGGTTATTCAGCAAACACAGCTAAAGACCAAGTTGAAACTATCATGAATGTTGTGAATGGAATCACTGGATCTTTGATTGTTTTTGGTGCGATCGCACTTCTTGCGGCCAGCTTTGGAATTATTAATACACTTTACATGAGCGTACGCGAACGAACTCGTGAAATTGGCTTAATGAAAGCAATGGGGCTTTCAAACCGAAAGATTTTCCAACTTTTCAGTATTGAAGCAATTCTAATTGGTTTAATTGGTTCAATTTTAGGAATCATACTCGCATCTTTAGCGGGAGACGCTTTAAATAGTTTTGCCTCAAAAGATTTCTTGAAAGGGCTTGAAGGATTTAATTTAACTAAATTTACAATTAAAAACAGTATAACTATAACTTTAATTATTGCGGTTGTAGCATTTTTAGCCGGTGCTTTACCAGCGCGCAGTGCCAGCAAAAAAGACCCAATCGAAGCTTTGAGATACGAATAGATGGCACGAAAACACCGCATTTCGCAAAATTTCTTGCGTTCGCCACGAATTGCACTAATACTTGTTGGGCACAGCAATATTCGAAAGCGAGACTTTACGCTAGACATAGGTGCTGGAAGCGGTGTTTTTACTTATGCTCTTAGCAAGAAGTCTGCGCAAGTTTTAGCAATTGAATTTGACCGCGGAACTTTCAAAAAACTTCAAAATAACACTAAAAATTTAGAGAATGTTGAAGTTTTATGTGCAGATTTCTTGCACTTCAACCTTTCGAAATTACCTAAAAATTACAAAGTTTGTGCAAATATTCCTTTTCACTTGAGTTCGCCAATTATCCAAAAGCTTACAAATGCTCAAAATTCACCAAAAAGTATTTATTTAATTTTGCAAAAACAATTCGCCCGCAAATTAATTGTGAGTGATAAAAATTTTACTTCTGCGCTTGGTGTAAAAATATTTCCGTTTTTCGAAAGTAAAATTAAAAAACCTCTTCAAAAATCTGATTTTACACCACCACCGGCTGTTGAAACGGTATTTTTCGAAATGAAACGGCGAGAAGCTTCTCTAATTTCGAAAGAAGAACAGCCAATTTTTAATGATTTCATTGAAAAAATGTTTGCCGTGCCAGAATTTTATAAAAAAAATTGCCAACCAAAATTTAAAACTAAAAAGCCAAGCGAATTGAAAGGTGAAGAATGGTTAGAGATATGGCGTTTTTGGCAAAATTCTGATAAAATAGAATAATTATGGCAAGAAAAATTAAGTTCGAAATAGCTAAATTTGATAAAATTACACCTGGCGGGCAAGCCTTGGGCACGCTTGAAAATGGCAAAAAAATCTTTGCTTGGGGAGTTTTACCAAATGAAACCGCAAAAATTCAAATTACAAAAAGTAAATCGAGTTTTGTAGAGGGTTTTGCGGTTGAAATTTTCGAAAGTTCACCCCAGAGAATTGAGCCGAAAGATAAGGATAGTTTTCTTTCAACCAGCCCGTGGCAGATTTTTAACTTTGATTTCGAACAAAAAACCAAACAAGAACTAATTTTTGAAAGCTTTTGCCAAGAAAAAATTGAGCTCAAAAACCAAGAAGATTTTTATTCTGACGGTAAAATTTTTGAATATCGCAATAAAGTGGAGTTTTCATTTTGGTGGGAAAAATCTGAAGAAAATGAAAATGATGGCGAGCTAAGTTTAGCGTTTTTTAAGCGCGGAGGGAAAGGAAAAATCCCAGTTTTTGGTACAAGTTTAGCTACTCCAGAAATCAACCAAGCAGGCCAAAAAGTGCTTGCAATTTTACGAGATAGAAAAACTGCAGGTCGAGATTTGAAGACTTTATTAATTCGCGCAAACCAAAAAGGTGAAATTTCAGCGCAACTTTATGTAAAAGATGAAAAGTTTGAGCCATTTTCGAAAAAAGAAATAGCTAGCCTTGGTTTTAAAAATTTTGAGATTATTTTCTCAAACCCAAAATCGCCAGCCAGTGTGATAACTAAAAAGATTCAAAGCCAAAACCAAGAAAATTTGCAAGATTCAGTTCTTGGTGTGAATTTTAATTATGCAACCGAGAGCTTTTTCCAGATAAATTTGCCAGTTTATGAACAGGCTTTGCGCGACATGGAGAAATTCATCGATATTTCAAAGCCAACGGTTGATCTATATTCTGGCGTAGGATCAATTGGTTTAACGATCGGTGCGGGTGATCTAACTTTGGTTGAAATCAACGAGCCGGCAGTTGAAGAAATGCGAAGAAATATTGCAGAGCTTGGGCGAGAGAAAACTACAAAAGCTATTTTATCACCAAGTGAAAAAGCTTTAGAATTCATTGAAAAAGGTGCGAATTTAATTGTCGATCCACCACGAGCCGGAATGAACCGTGAAGTTTGCGAAAAGATTCTTGAGATAGAACCAGAAAAGGTGATTTATTTGAGCTGTAACCCAGCAACGCAAGCGCGCGATATAGCAATTTTAAGTAAAAAGTATGAGATAATTTACTCTCGTGGCTATAATTTCTTTCCACGAACACCACATATTGAAAACTTAATTATTTTAGAACTTAAAAATCAATAAAATACTAAAGATATTGATTTTTTATCTTGCTTATGGTTTAATAATATCATACGGAGAAATAACAACAATAATCGTTCATTAGAAAGGTGGATTTTCAGTATGAACTCAATTAATAAAAATAATAAAAAAGGTTTCACAATTATTGAAGTTGTGCTTGTGCTAGCTATCGCAGGTCTTATCTTCTTGATGGTATTCTTAGCACTACCTGCTCTACAACGAAGCCAACGAGATACGCAACGAAAGAATGACCTAAGTAGAATATTGGCAGCGGTAAATGAGTATAGAGCAGCCAATAAAGGAAAACTGCCGTCTAATCAAGGAGAAACCACTTTAGGAGATTTCCCGAAAAAAGATAAAGGCGCAACAGGATTTATAAAAAATTATTTGTTCAAAAATGGTGAGGAGATGAAGGATCCAAGCGGGCGGAACTATGCAGTGTTCGACAGAACTCCACACAAACTAGAATATAATGAATTGGCAGAAAATGTAGATATTGAATGGTCGGCAAATGGAGTATGTGATCCATCACAGCCAGATGGAGTGAGAAGAGAAGAAGGAAACAAAGGTAAAGTAGCACTTCGAATAGTTCTAGAAGCTGGTAGATTCTACTGCGTAAATAGCTAGATATAATCTTAATAAAATAAAAACAGCTTTTCGTTAAGAGAGCTGTTTTTATTGTGGCGTAAAATATGCCTCAGCGTCAGAAAGCCT
>CAUUYC010000001.1:0-186516 GCA_963549415.1 uncultured Saccharimonas sp. (SeqCode) | reverse complement strand
CCCCGGATAGGAATCGAACCTATAACCTTTTCCTTAGGACGGAACTGCTCTATCCAATTGAGCTACCGAGGCTCACTATTCTATTTTACCAGATTTTTAAAAAAATAGCGAGATTTTAACGCGTAAATTTTTCGCGAGGTGAAGTATAGTCGTAAATTTCGAAATCTGAAAACCAGTGCGAAATTTCTTGTTTAGCTTCTTCGATACTGCCCGAAGCATGAATTAGATTCGGAATCCCAACATTGTGCTCATCTGCATAGCCAAAGCTCATGTGCGAATAATCTCCACGAATTGTACCAGGAAGTGCCGTTTTTGGTTCAGTTCCACCAACAAGTTTTCGCACCAATTCAACCGCCTCCACGCCTTCAAAAACCATTGCAATGACAGGCCCTTGAGTCATAAATTCCAACGCCATATCAAAAGCTTTTTCACCGCGCCGTGTGACCATTTTACCAATTCCTTCATAGTGCTTATGATAATGTTCTTTGCTTGGGAAAATCATTTTTGTGCCGATTATTTTCAAACCAACCCTTTCGAAACGCGTTAAAATTTCTCCCACAATTCCACGCTGAACAGCATCTGGCTTGAATAAAATTAATGTTCGCTGAATTAATTCTTTCGACATAAAACTCCTTCTTAGACTTCTTTATAAATTATACTATTTTTTACAAAAAAATGCTATAATAAGATTATGTATATTTCTGAAGGAATTGAAGATTTTATCGAATCACTCGAAGTTGAAGGTGGCCGTTCGAAAAAGACAGCCGAGAATTATCGGCTTTATTTGGAGCGATTTGTTGAATTTACGGGCGACATTCCAGCAAAAGAAATTACCTCAGAATTAGTTCGAAAATATCGTTTATGGCTTAATCGTTACGAAAATGAATCTGGCAAAGTTTTAGGGCGAGCTACGCAAGCCTATCACTTAATTGCCCTTCGAAGATTTTTAACTTATCTTGCTCGGCGCGATATTAAAAGCTTGGAGCCTTCAAAGATTGAGCTACCAAAAATTGTAAAGCCACAAGTTAATTTTTTGCATTACGAAGAAATTGAGCGCTTAATTGCTGAAATTCCAAATGAAACCGAAAGTGATTTACGAGACCGCGCAATTGTGGAATTACTATTTTCAAGCGGTTTGCGTGTTTCAGAACTTGTAAGTTTAAACCGTGGAAGCATCAATACAAAGCGGCGTGAATTTACCGTTCGCGGAAAAGGAAACAAAGACCGACCAATTTTTATTTCGAAAAAAGCCGCAGAACATATCAAGAATTATTTAGACGCTCGAAATGACAACTTGCAACCATTATTTTTAAATTATTCGCGGCGATACAAAAAACCTTCAACTGATGGAAATTATCGGCGAATTACACCGCGTTCGGTGCAAAGAATGGTTGAAAAATACGCAAAACTTGCCGGAATTACAAAACATGTTTCGCCCCACACAATGCGACACTCTTTCGCAACAGATTTACTCGTGAATGGTGCAGATTTGCGCTCAGTGCAAGGAATGCTTGGCCACGCCAGTATTGCAACAACACAAATCTATACGCATATCACTGACCAACATTTAAAAGAAATTCACGAGAAATTTCACAGCGAAACAGAATAAAAGTGGCCATTCGAAAGCCACTTTTTATTTGCCAAGAGTTCGAACAGTCAAATCGAATCTATTAACTGCGCAATAATTACTTTTAATATTCCCTTCACAATTATATGTGCTTACATCTATATCCCCATTGTTTGGCGTTCCTAGGATATAAGAAATATTAACGATCATTTGGTTTGATGCACTATTTTTTAAATTAGGCGAGGTTGAAAAATTAATTCCATGTAATCGAAGATCGATTTCACTGCTAGTTAGGATCTCTGTAACACTGTTGTCACGAGGCACCCTTCGCCAAATTGTATTTTCGGCACCATCAGCACAATAAGATCTAGCAGTATCGCGAACTTTTACTAATTTAACGGCACTAATATCGCTAAAAACTATCTGTCTCCCATCTCCTATATTCCACAAGTAGCTCACGGTTCCAGTGCAAAATGCGCCGGCTGCACCAGTAGATTTATAAATTTTACCATCAACACTACCATTCCAATCATCAAGTGTTGGTGAAGAATTGAAAGTCTTAGTAAAATCTGCATTAATTGTGCGAGCAGCAGTATTTAAATCTTTATAAGTTGTACCACGAGTAATTGTGTTCGTCATTTGAATAATTAAGCCAGCAACACCAATAAGCAAAAATGCAATCACGCCCATTGCTAGCATTAATTCCATAATCGTAAAACCTTTTTTAGTTCCTTGGGTCATATAACCTCACAATCGTTCCAAGAGTTGTTTTTGCGTTAGTTCCTGGCGCGGACCAACATGCACGAATATGAAAATCATAATATTTCGTATTTGGAGCATGAACTTTCTCAACCCAAATACCTTGTGCACTTCTATAAGGAAGATCATCGCGTAGCCAGTTCGCATTATTATCTTTATCATCACCATAATCAATTCGCGGATAAGTTATAGCATCAACTATTTTTTCAGTGTGATAACCACGATTCGTCACCATATCTCTTGTCGAGATAACAAAAGCACTTGAGCCTCGACTACACTCCCCAAGCGGGGTTGCTGAGCCTTGAGCGTCTTTCGTTAAGTTATTTTTCCATAATTCTGCTGCAGGGCTTGAAACTTCTGAGCTATCTGCACGATATTCAGAAATAAATGCTGCATTTGCAAAACGCAAAGCCTCCGCTTGAGTGTCCATAGCGTTTCGTGCCATAGTAAGCTGCAAACTTGCTAATGCGCGTGACATTCCATTATTTATTGCAGTAAGCCCAATCATCATTACAGTTGCAAAAACAGCAATAGCAAGGAGCACTTCAATTAATGTATCACCTTTTCGAAATTTCATTATAAATTCTTCCCATCAATTATTACATCACCAAATCTTGCATCACCTTTTCTATCACCGCCACAAGAAGAGCCCTTAGGACCGTCAAGAGGTGCAATTTCAACAGCAGAAGCTGAAGGTCCAATTTTTACAACTTTATTCCTATCACCGAAGAAATTGAAACCGCCAGCATACCATTGTACTCCGTCGTTAGAAGGTCGAACACAAACATTAACTGTTTTGCCATTTTTAATAACAAAATCACTATTTACATTTATATCTCTAAAAGCGGCTATAAGGCCATCATTATCAAGAGAACCATGTTCTATCATTGCTGAAGTACCGAAAGAAATTATTGAATTATCGATAGGAGATCTTAATATTAAAACACCAGTAATCGTATCCAAACCGTGCCACTTATTATCCCCACTTGTTACTGAAGTGACCGTACTTCTGTCGCTAAATGCGCGCCTTCCGCTAGCACCGATCAATCTGTTATCTGTTACATTCTTGTATGTTCCGCGCCATTGCAACTCTATATCCTTTGGGCCTTTTACGCTATTCTTGCCACCATCAAGAACAAACTTTGTTGCACGTAAGGCTTCTATACTATTTCTACACGCTCGCAAATCACCATGTAATCTACCGTTCTCATCTATAGCCCGACAATCCTTTGATGTATCTATATCTTTTCCTATAACATCAAAAACCCTGAATCGCTCTTGTCCAAGAGTTGCATTTTCATTCCCAGGAATAACATTTCCATTATATAGAGAGATATACTTTCCAAGTATCACACAATTGCTTGAACCAGTTAATTTACCGCTATTATCTTTTAAAATACTTATATTTGCACCAGACGTATCACATTTAATTTTTGTAGAACCCTTATCATTGGTTTGATTTTCTACATCCGAAAACACACCTTGAATATCTGATTTAAAAGTATTCACCGAATCATTATAGCGCTGTTTTTCGATACTAGCATTCCAGCCAACAAGCATAGTTGCCAACATTAAGCCAGAGATACCCAAAACAAGTATCACTTCAATAATTGTAAAAGCTTTTTTCATTGTAAAGTTTTCCATATTTACTCCTATTATACCATAAGCTTTTTATTTTTACATTATCAAATTGATAAAAAATACCAAAATTTGCTGTTGAAGAGCTAACAAAATTAAAGCCGCTAAAATCATTGCCGGGCCAAATGGAATCTGTGTTCCACGTTTAACTTTTCGAAAATGCAAGATGGATTGAAAAACTGCAAAGATTAAGCCCACAACATTCGAAAGGAAAAGTAGAAAAATCGCAAAAACTGGGTGGTTTGGTAAAAGAAAAATCAAACCAACTGCCAGGATCCAATCACCACCACCAACCCATTGCTCTTTCGAAATTTTTGCAAGCACAAAATAAATCAATGGGAAGAACATCATTGAAATCACTAAGTAAAAAACGGATCTCAAATTAAACCCACCAGAAACTGTCAAAAATCCAGTCGCCCAATAAATAAACGCTAAAATATTAAAAATATACAGAAGTTTGGTTGGCAAAAGTGACCACTTAGCATCATAAATAAACATAATTGCAAGCGGAACCAGAGAAATTAATAAAATGAAAAGTCTAATTGCTGGCAAAACTAAAATTGCGCCATTCGAAATTGGGTTAAAAATTAAGAAAATAATCGCAAAAAGCGCAAACATTAAAATTTCAGATAAAAATTCAAGCGAACCAATTTTCGAACGACATTTACGACATTTCCCACCAAGTGAAAGCCAAGAAATAATCGGAATTAGATCAAACCACTTTAGTTGATAGTTGCAGTTCAAGCAATGTGAGCGGTCATTTTTTGTTTTGACCGAAACCAAAGAGCGGAGTTTTTCCCATTCAGTAGAATCAACTTTTTTGCCAGATTCTCTCTCTTCTTGAAGTTGTTTTGCGCGCAATCGCCAAACTTGAGCAACCGAAAAACTACCCAAAACGGCACCAATTACGCCAAAAATTAAACTTAATAGAAAATTCTCCACTCTCTTCCTTTCGAAAAATTAAACTTTTGTAACTAGCGAGTAAATTGGGAACAAAATTGCACCAATCAAACCACCCGCCATCAATGCCATCACAACCATCAAGATTGGCTCAATCAAGGTTGAAATAGCTTTAATTTGCTCATCAAGCTCATCTTCATAAACCTGTGCGGTTTTGCCAAGCATTTCATCAATTTTACCAGATTGCTCACCAATGTTAATCATTTGTGGCACCATATCTAAAATATAATCTTTGCCCTTTAAAGATTCTGAAAGGCTTTTACCGCCCTGAACAAGTTTTCCAGCTTCATCAATACTCTTTTTCACAATAACATTATTCATTGCATCACCACAAATATTGAGCATATCAAGCATTGCCACGCCAGTTGAAAGCAAAAGCTGACCAGTTCTTGCAAATCGTGCCATATAGAGCTTTCGAAATAGCGGACTAAACAATGGAACATTCAGTTTGAAATTTGCCGCAAATTTAATCCCTGACTCAGTTTTAAGATATTGGCGGAAGAAATAACCAGCAACACCTATTCCAACCAAAACAAGCCACCAGAAGTTAATCATAAAGTCTGATATTCCAATAAGAATTTGTGTTGCAAATGGCAATTCTTGGTGCATATCTTTATAAAGCTGCTTAACCTGAGGAACAACCTGCACCATCATAAACGCCATCACGAGACCAATAACCACAAGAACAATTACTGGATAGGTTAAAGCCCCACGGATTTTACTCATCATTGCCGCGTCTTTTTCCTGCTGAGTTGCAACACGGCGAAGCGATTCATCAAGTGTTCCTGACATTTCACCAGCAGCAATCAAAGCAAGATAAACTTTATCGAAAACATCTGGAAATTTCGAAAAAGCATCTTTCAAGCTTGAACCACTTTCGACTGAAGCTAAAATGTCATCAACAACTGAACGCATTTTTTTATTTTCAGTTTGCTCAGAAACTGTCCGAAGGGCCTGCGCAAGAGGTAAACCTGCACCAATCAAAGTAGCAAACTGACGAGTGAAGACAATTTTATCCTTGGTTGTGATTCGGTTCATAAACCTCGCCAAAGCGTTTTCTTGGCCAACTTCATAAATATCGTCTTGCAAAATATAGCCTTGATCAATAAGAGCTTTTCCAGCCGCACGCTGACTATCTGCTGAAATTTCGCCTTTAACAATTTTACCAGTAACACGATCTTTTACTTTATAAGAAAATTTTTTCATATTAGCCTCTCATCAACCTTTCAAATTCAACTAAATCAACCGCAAATTCGCGCGCATCGTCATAAGTTACCACACCAGATTGCACCAATTTAACAAGCGTTCTATCCATTGTCTGCATCCCTTGGTCGGAACCAGTTTGAATAACAGTATCAAGCTGATGAGTTTTTCCTTCACGAATAATATTTCGAATTGCAGGGTTCGCAACCATAACTTCAGCCGCAACAACTCGCCCACCGCCAATTGCAGGAACAAGTCGTTGAGCACAAATTCCTTGCAGAATATTAGCAAGCTGCGAACGAACTTGAGGCTGTTGGTGCGGTGGAAAAACATCAATCATACGGTCGATTGATTGCGCTGCAGAGTTTGTGTGAAGTGTTGCAAATACTAAGTGCCCAGTTTCAGCAATTGTAATTGCGGCCGAGATTGTTTCAAGATCACGCATCTCACCAATCAAAACAACATCTGGATCTTGACGAAGCGAACTTCGAAGAGCCGCAGAAAATGAGTAAGTGTCATAATGAACCTCTCGCTGAACAATCGCTGAACGTTTCGATTTATGCGTAAACTCAATCGGATCTTCAATCGTAATGATATGCTGAGCTTTTTCGCTGTTAATTTTATCAATCAAAGCAGCAAGAGTTGTAGATTTTCCTGAACCAGTTGGCCCGGTAACTAAAACTAAACCACGCGGAAAATCGGCAAAAGACTGAATCACTGGTGGCATTCCAAGCTCAGCAATAGTTTTAATCTGATTTGGAATTAAACGAAGTGAAGCTGCTAAATTACCCCGTTCATGAAAAGCATTAACACGAAAACGACCCAAATCGCCAAAGGCAAATGAGAAGTCAAATTCCTTATCTTTAATCAGAATTTTTTGCTGATCATCATCAAGAATCGCAAAAACAAGATGCTCAACTTCTTCAGCATTCAATGGGTTATATCCTGGGAATGGCGCCAAAACACCATCAAGCCGCATCATTGGCGGTAAACCAACTTGCAGGTGAAGATCGCTTGCGTTTTTTCGAACGATTTCTTCAAGTAAAATTTCTATTCTTAGATTTTGATTCATATTCCTCCCGTTTTATGCGCTATCAGACGCAACCCTATTGACTTCTTCTAATGTTGTAATTCCTGTTAAAGCTTTAAGATATCCATCTTGGCGCATTGTAATCATCCCTTGCGCCATTGCTACTTTTTGAACCTCGTGCGAAGTTGCATGTTTAATGATAAGCTGTTGAATTTCTTCGGTCACCTCCATAACTTCATACAAACCTGCACGGCCTTGATATCCACCTGGCGTTTGTGGCGTATCACGACCCTTCACAAGAGTATAAGACTTTTGGTTTGCAAGAGGTAGATTTTTATATCCCAAATCAGCTGAAACTTTTTCTACTTCCTCTGGTGTTTTTGGTAGTAAATGACCCACAGTTTCGATAATGCTTTGCGTTTCAAGCGGTGAAGATTGATAAGTATTTCGCTTGGCCGCAACTCTTCGAACAAGCCGCTGACCAATAATCGTATTCACTGTTGAAGCAATCAAGAAAGGTTCAATCCCCATATCAATCAAGCGAGGCAAAATTCCTGCAGCAGAGTTGGTGTGAAGTGTTGAAAATACTAAGTGTCCAGTTAATGCGGCCTGAACGGCAAGGTTGGCTGTTTCACCATCACGAATTTCTCCAACCATCACAATATCAGGGTCAAGACGCAAAATAGAGCGCAATCCCGCTGCAAAAGTTAGTCCAACCTCAGCATTAACTTGAATCTGATTTACGCCGTCCATCTTATATTCAACAGGGTCTTCGAGAGTAATAATATTAACTGAATCATCTTTAATCTCTTTAATCAATGCATAAAGCGATGTTGATTTACCAGAACCAGTTGGACCAGATGTTAAAACCATTCCATTCGGAGCAGCAATTCCTTTTCGAATTGTTCGAAGAGCTCGCCCAGCATATCCCATTTCTTCAAGATTAAAAGAATTACCCGTTTTATCAAGCAAACGAATCACGACTTGCTCACCCCAAACAACTGGCGAGATAGCAATACGAAGGTCAACTTCCTTATCCCCAACAGCAACAGCAAACTGACCATCTTGCGGTACGCGGTGCTCATCGATCTTTAAGCTTGAGAGAATTTTAATACGTGAAATTAAAGCAGGCTCAATACTCTTTGGCAAATTCATAATTTCTCGAAGAACACCGTCTATTCGACATCGAATTTTCAAAGATTTTTCAAGCGGTTCAATATGGATGTCGGATGCTTTTGCGCGAACAGCATATTCCAAAATTGTATTCAAAGCTTTCGAAATCGGCGAGTCTTGCACGATTGTTTGAACCTGCCGTTTCGATTCTGCTTCCGCCTGAGTTTGCGCATCAACATTTTCAGCCAGAGCATCAACACCGGAAAGATCAGTTTTATATTGGTCTAAAATATGCCTAATTGATTTTTGGCTCGCCATAAATACTTTTAGAGGGCGCTGAATTAGACTAGAAAGATAATCAACAGCTTGAATGTTTGTCGCATCAAGCATTGCAACAGCAATTCGCCCCTGAACTTCAGCAATTGGAACCGCCATATTTCGTTCAGCAATATCAACTGAAATTAAATCAAGAGTCTCTTGCGGAATGGTAGTATTTTCAAGATTAACATAGGGAATCCCCGAAACATGAGCTGTTGCGTGAATAAGAATTTCATTATCAAGAAACTTATGCTCAATCATATACGACATTAGAGACTGATTATTTAAACCAGCCTCTTTTATAGCCAACTCAATTTTTGATTCTTGAATAAGACCCTCTTCAACAAGGATTTTCGCAAGTCTATCCTGAATATCATTGGTTAATAATGTCATTACATTCCTTTTTGAATTATTTAATATTTATTGTCCAATATTAACTTGAACCGTTGGATTGATAGCATCCTTATTAAAAATTTCACTACTTGGTTTTACATATTCGTTCGAAATTGGTTCAGTAATTTTAACATCATAAGTTTGCTCAGAAAATCCACCCTGAGCCAAAGAGTTAATAACTAAATATGAAATCAAAACACTAAAGCCCGCAATCAAAACAATCATCGCAATATCAGTTTTTTTCATTATTTCGATCCTCCCGTAGTGCTTGAGTTTTGAGTTTTACCAGTTCCAGTTGTAGAAGTTGCTGGCTTTGCAGTTTCGTCTGCTTTAACTTTCTTACTTTCAAGCTTCATTGTATATTTAGGATAATAGTAGGATTTCGCAGAAAAGTTAAGACTAAATCGGTTAAGTGAACGCTCGAATTTAAAACTCGTAATATTTATTGATCGAATTGATCTTTCCATCTTTCGAACAGTGTTAATTAGATTATTAAGTGCTTCATCTTGAGATTTAGCGACTCGTGCTGTATTTGAGCCTTCACTCTGAAAACCTGCAGAAATTGTTGCCGAAAATTGAATATCTTTCACACCTTCTGGGATTTTATTTGGATCTTCAACACCGCTAGTTGCTGATGAACTAGAGGAATTTGATGCCGAGCCTGAGCCTGAAAGACTTTTGTTTGCAGAATCAGAAGAATCAATGCTAAATGAATCAAGGGTTACACCTTCAGAAAAAATATTCTTTTCAAGGCTAGCTGCAAGAGCAGCAGCATTCTCGCTATCAGGCAAGGCGTCAGCAATAACGCGCAAACCGCCATCTTCGGCATTAGATTTCAATTTTCGCTCATTAAGATTTAGATCGGTCTCCAATGAGCTTAACTTACTCTTTAAATCTTCAATATTTTGGATATTTTTTTGAATTGTTGAAATACTTTTATCTTGTTCACCAAGAACTTTAGCATTAAATGTAAAAATCCTAAAAAGATAAATCATCCCAACAACAGATGCGCCAGCAATTAAAGCAGCACCTGCAACCGCCAAAAACATTGTTTGGTTAGCCTTATTAATGGCATTTCGCTTCAAAAAAGCTACTTCTTTATTTTCACCCATTATTTATTCTCCTTTTCAGAATCTTTTTTTGAATTTTGAGTAAAAATTCCAGCAGGAACCTGAATAGTTGAGTCTGTTACATTCTTTCGACCAAGAGCTTTTACAGCAAAGTTTTTCGAAGAAAATTTCAAAGCTGCTTCATTTAATTTAAAGTTAACGGCAAAACGCAAAACACTTTGACCTTGTTCGTTAGTTCCAAGCGAGCTTTCATTTCGAACAACCGATCCTTCATCAGCAAGCATGCAGATATTAGCGTCTTTCTCAACTTCACTAGCCTTACATTGAGAGCCTTCACCATCATAAATAATTTGTGAATATTTAATTGTTTTAATAAAAGCTTCAAGGGCTGGAAAACCATTGCCTGCTTGACCTTCAATTGAAACGATTCGAGTTTCAGGGTCATAATTCACTGCAGAAAACTGAACAGCGTTTTCACCAGTAGTCTGAATTGCTGGTAAAATTGTTCCGATCAATCGTGAGGTATCTGGTGAAGCATTTCTAATTTTTTGAATTGCATTAAGCTGATTTCGAAGAGTAGCCGCCGTTTCCCCATCTTTAATTTTTTGCATCTCAGCAAATTTGTCTGAGATCTCATTGGTTTTTAAGCCCATAACAAATTGCTGACCTTGAGTTGTTAGGAATAACAAAACTACTCCCGCAAGCATCGCACCACCAATAATTATAGATACAAAAGTAACTATATTTCGAAGTTGCTGAGCTTTAATAAGATCGCGTTTAACATCCGGCAAAAGGTTAATTTCAATCATTATTTGTTACTCCTTTCAGCTAAACCGACAGCAACCGCAAATTCATTTCCAACGCTTGCAACCTGCTGTTGATATTTTGCAGGAACATTAATATTTTGGAAAGGATTTGCAGAATAAGACTGAATTCCAGTTTTCGAAGAAACATATTCTGGCATTTGTGGAATAATTCCAGAAAATCCTGAAAGTGAAATTACCCCAACTTGAGTATTTTGGTATTTTGTTCCTAAAAATTTTATTGATTTAGCGATTTCTTGAACGAAATTCTCAAGAGTCATTTCGATAGCTCTAAAGACTTGGCCCTCTAGTTTATCTTGAGCTAAGCCGAATTTCATAATAAATTGTCGAGCTTGATCTTCTTTAATATTTAAATTTTGAGTAGCAGATTTAACCAAGCTTGATATTCCAGTAGGGATTGTACGAACAAGCCTTGGAACACCTTGATATACAATAGATAAATCAGTAGAAAGCTCACCCATATCAATAATTAGCTGTGCCTGATCAGATTGATTAGGCACAAACAAAGCACGAGTCATTGCTAAAGAATCGGGTTCGCTTGCAACTACATTTAAGCCTAGACCTTCAATAAATTCCATCTTTTCTTCGCTATAAGTTTTAGCCGTACTTGCAAGTAAGATCTCCAATGAATCAGGGTTGGAAGGAGATTCTCCAAGAAGAGCCCAGTCGACTTGAGCGTCATCAACCGCCATTGGAATATACTGGTCAACTTGATATTTTATGTTTTTTTGTAATTCTCGCATGTCCTGCTTTGGTACTTCGAAAATTGTCGTGAATGTCTTCTGGGACGTAAGACTAATCGCTACATTTTTTGTTTTAATATCACTCTGCCCGATCATTGTTGAGATAATTTCTCCCAAACGACGACGGCTTTCATCAGAATTACTTAAAACTAACTGAGGGTCGACTGGTGTATAACCAAGACCAACCAAATTCCAAGAATTCTCTCCAGCTTTCGAAAGTTGGACAGCACGAATCGCATTTGTTCCAATATCTAACGAGAAGAAATCGCCCACACCTTTAATATTAATCATGCCTCTATTTTAACATAAACGTAATTAAAAAATCAAGCTTTTTATTTTTATTTTACAAACTTTTATGTTAAAATAAAAAGACATTAAAAGGAGATTTTATGAGTTTATCAATTGGAATTGTTGGACTACCAAACGTTGGTAAATCAACACTATTTAACGCACTAACTAATAATGATATTTTAGCAGCAAATTACCCTTTTGCAACAATTGAGCCAAATACTGGAATTGTACCAGTGCCAGATTCACGCTTAAATAAATTAGCTGAAATTTACGGATCGCAAAAAATTATTCCAGCAACAGTAACTTTTGTTGATATTGCCGGGCTAGTCGCAGGAGCTTCTAAAGGTGAAGGTTTGGGCAATAAATTTCTCGCAAATATTCGCCAATGCGACGCAATTGTTCATATTATTCGAGCTTTCGTGAATAATGATATTGTTCATGTTTCGAATGAAGTTAACCCAAAAAATGATATTGAGGTTATTAATACTGAGTTAATTTTAGCAGATATTCAAACTATCGAAAACCGCTTGCCAAAACTCCAAAAAGAGGCAAAGGCAAAACCAGCTCTTCGAAAACAAGCTGAATACTTGAACAAATTAGTTGAACAACTTCAAGCTGGAGTTCTTCTCTCTTCAATAGAAGATTTAGATTACGAAGCAATTCAAGATTTACATTTGCTAACCGCAAAACCTGTAATTTATGCGTTCAATGTTGATGAAAATACTTTAACCGATGGAGCTAAAAAAGAAGAACTTTCAAAAATGGTTCTTCCTGCAAAGTCAATATTTGTATGCGCCAAGTTAGAGGAAGAGCTAAAAGGTTTAAGTGAGGAAGATTCAAAAGATTTACTCGAAAGCTACGGAGTTCAAGAAACTGGGTTAAATCAAATGATTCATGCTGCCTATGACACGCTTGGGTTACAAAGTTATATGACAGCAGGACCAAAAGAAGTCCATGCCTGGACGATCAAGAAAGGATGGACAGCCCCACAAGCTGCAGGAGTAATTCATACAGATTTCGAAAGAGGTTTTATTGCTGCACAAGTTATTGACTTTAACGATTTAATTGAAGCTGGAAGTGAGCTTGAAGCAAAGAATCGTGGAAAAATTCGAACTGAAGGTAAAGAATATATTATGTCACCAAATGATGTTGTTGAATTTAGATTTAACGTTTAAGATATTAAAAACCGCATATAATGTTTTGCGGTTTTTATTTTGTATAAATTATTTATTCAATACTTTCAGAATATAGAATCTCTCTTGATTACCCTTAGAGCCTTTTACTCCACTATCTCTTTTATTTTTTATGTATAAATTATTTATACGACACCAATTTTCGAATTCTTTAAGTATTCTTCTTCGATATGAATTATTTTTAACGATACCGTTAGTAGTTCCATTTTTACCTGCTTCGAATTGCGGCTTAACCATTGCAATTATTAGTGTGTCTTTATTGGATAATTTTGTAACACTTGGTAAAATTTCTTTTATAGATATAAAACTAACATCAATAACAACTAAATCAATTTTTTGACTCGTGTTAAAATCTCTTATATCTGTTTTTTCATGAAGTTCAACTTTTTTATTCACTCTTAACTTTGGATGAAGCTGGTTTGTACCAACATCAACAGCAATAACTTTTTTTGCACCATTCCTCAATGAATAATCCGTAAATCCACCAGTGCTTGAACCAACATCTAAAACAACTTTATCCTTAAAATTAATTTTCATTATTTTTGCAACACTTTCAAGCTTAAGACCTGCCCTTGAAACATATTGAATATCTTGAAGAAGCTTTATCTCGGAATCAATATTAGTAAAAAATCCAGGCTTAGTCCTTTTTATGCCATCAACAAAAACTTTACCCAGTTTAATATAGCTTTCAGCCTGAGAACGACTATCAACTATCTTTCTTTGAGTTAATAAAATATCTAGTCTAGTTTTCACATTATATATTATACCACATTTCATCTTAAAAATATATACAAGCTTATTGTTCAAATTTTTTATACAATAAAAAATAAGCTGGTTCTTAAAATTCCAGCCTATTTCTTAACAATAAACTTAACTATTTTTGACGTTCTCTATATTCGCCAGTTGAAGTATCAACAGAAATAACATCATTCTCCTTAATAAAGGCAGGCACTTTAACTGTAATTCCAGTTTCAAGTTCAGCATCTTTCAAAACGCTTGAAGTTGTATCACCCTTTACTACATTTTCAGTATAAACAACTTTCAACCAAACATTTTTTGGTAACTCAACGTTAATAACTTTCCCATCAAAAAATTGCAAATTCAATTCTTCTGCTTCTTTCAAATATCCAGCAGCTTCATCAATAATTTCCTTCGAAAGTTGAAATTGCTCAAAAGTCTCTGGGTCCATAAAATGAAAATCTTCACCGTCATTGTAGAGATATTGAACTTTTTTATTCGAAACCTCTGCTGGTTCAACTTTATCTTGGCCCTTAAAAGTTTTTGGCAATAAAGCTCCCGTAATAAGGTTCTTAATTTTTAAACTTACGATGCTTCCACCGCGACCAACAACTTTTTGGTTATATTCAACCACTCGATATGGCTGACCATCAAGCTGAAAAACTACACCCTTTTTTAAATCAGTTGGCTGATACATTTTCCTCCTTAAATTATTTTTAAAAATAAATCTTCCCTACCCAGTTTTGAGCAAGGAAGATTCGAAAATCAATTAAGCATTTGTTACGAATGCTAGCAACGCCAAATGACGAGCTCGTTTGATAGCAACTGTCAATTGTCGTTGTTGTTTAGCGCTCAAACCAGTTTTTGTAGCTGGCTCAATTTGACCATAAATGTTAACAAATTTCTGCAAAGTTTTAACATCTCGGTAATCAAAATACGCTGGGATTTCTCGTTTAAATCGTTTAGCCATTTTACTCCTTAGTTAAATTAGAATGGAATATCAGATAGGTCGATTGGCTCATCCGAAAAGTCATCGCCAATAGTTGGCTCTTCATTTTTTTGTACTGAAGGTGCGCTTCCACTGCGATTTCCGTCACTCACAAAGCTAAATTCTTCAACCACAACATCAATCGCACTTCGATTTTTGCCAGTATCTTTATCTTGCCAAGTTCGTTGTTGTAAACGACCGCTCACTAGCAATTGGCGACCTTTCGATACATATTTCGAAATCGTTTCGCCAGTTTTACCCCAAGCGGTGCAGTTAATAAAGCTGGTTTCTTCTTGGCGTTCACCGTTAGTACTATTCCAAGTTCGGTTGATAGCAAGAGTGAAACTTGCAAGATTTTGGCCGTTCGGAGTTGTTCGAAGTTCTGGGTCTGCAGTTAAGTTTCCCATCAAAATTACTTTGTTAAAAGCCATAACTATCTTCTATCCTATTCTTAAATTATTTTTCTTCTGATTCTACAACTGGTCGCGCTTCTGCTTTAACAAGCAAATATCGCAAAACTTCGTCGGTAATGTTCAAAGTGTTACTGATTTTTAGAGGTGCAGCAGCTGGAAGTTTAACATCCATTGCAACATAAATTGCAAAATCCTGACCTTTAATAGCGTAAGCAAGTTTTTTCTTACCCCAGTTGTCTTCTTTTGCAATTTCACCGCCGTTAGCAGTAATCAAACTTCGAACCTTATCAAGAACTTTTTCAAGATCGCTTTCAAAGTCTGGATGAACAAGAACTGTAAGTTCGTAATCCTTCATTTTTACTCCTTTGGTTAAAGCCTATCCTTTCAAATAAGCTGAGCTAATATTCTTTTAAATTATATCATTTTTAGAGAAAAAAATCAATAAAACTCCAATATTTCTTTAATTTTAAGAATCTATTAAACTATTAATAATAGATATTGAAATTTTCGAAAATAAAAAATCGGCAAATTATTCACCGATTTCTTCATAGCTCGAAACTAAAACCTCGCGAGGTTTTGAACCATTTGGCGGACCAACAATTCCTTTATCTTCCATATCATCGATCAATTTTGCAGCGCGACTATAACCAATTCCGAGCCTACGCTGCAAATAGCTAGTTGAAGCTTTTCGTGCTTCAATTACAATTTTCACAGCTGTTTCAAAAGTTTCATCAGCCGAAGAGCTACCGCCATTCATCACAACACCGCCCATTGAGCTTGGAGTCTGAACTGGTTGCGAAATAACTTCGTCATTATATTGTGGCGGACCTTGCGAACGAATAAAATTGGTTACTCGTAGAACTTCCTCATCGGTTACCCAAGCTCCCTGAACACGCTTCAAATTAGAAGCTCCATTCATATAGAAAAGCATATCACCATAACCAAGTAGTTTTTCAGCACCACCACGATCAAGAATTGTTCGAGAATCACCATTTGCCGCAACCTTAAAAGCAATTCGACTCGGAACATTACCTTTAATCAAGCCTGTCACAACGCTAACAACTGGTTTTTGAGTTGCAAGAACAAGATGAATTCCAACTGCGCGCGCTTTTTGGGCAATTCTCACAATCATAGCTTCAACATCTTTTGAGGCTGCCATCATCAAATCAGCAAGCTCATCAACCACAATTACGATATACGGCAAAGGCTCAAGAAGTTTTGGCTCCTCCACTTCTGGTGTGTTTTTCTTGATTTTTTCGTTTTTCGAAATTACATGCTTATTATAGCTCTTGATTTCTTTAATTTTTTCTTCAGCTAAAACACGGTAGCGCCGCTCCATTTCATTCACTGCCCAGCGAAGAGCTGAGAGCGCTTTTTCGGAATCATTAATAATCGGCGTTAAAAGATGTGGAATATCTTCATAAGCAGTCATTTCTACAACTTTTGGATCAACCATAATTAACTTTAATTCGCTTGGCGAATGGCGATAAAGTAAACTTGTTAAAAGTGCGTTCATCATTACAGATTTTCCTGAACCAGTTTGACCAGCAATCAAAAGATGTGGCATTTTTGCCAAATTTCCAACAACCGGATGACCAGAAATATCTTTACCTATTGCAAAAGTTAGCGGGTCGTGTGAGTTTTTCCATTCCTTTGAATCTAGAACACCATAAAGCCGCACATCGGCCGACTTCAAATTTGGAATTTCAATACCAACTGCACGCTTTCCTGGAATTGGAGCTTCAACGCGAATCGCTTCAGCCGCCAAATTTAGAGCGATGTTATCACTAAGATTTTCAATTCTGCTTAATTTAACGCCACTTTGCGGAACTAAAGTATATTGAGTTACTCTTGGGCCAATATTTGCAGCTTCCATTTCAACTTCAATATTAAATTCACTCAAAGTATTCTTAATTGTGCGTGCATTTTGCTCAACATCACCAGCATCAGCAGGAGCTTGCGATTGCTCAAGTAAACTAAAATCTGGCGCTTTCCATTTTGAATCATCAAAAATATGCCCAGTATTTTCTGGCTTTTTAGTTTCTTCTTTCGAAACCTTCTCTAGCTTCTTTGAAATTCGCATCAAGCCTTTTTTCTCTTTTGGCTCATCTTTTTCTTGTGATTTTTTATCTAATACTGCAACGCCAGCATTTAGTTTAATTTCTGGTTTTTCTTCAGCAGAATCATTAACTTTTTTCAACAGCATTGATTCTTTAGCTTTTTCGAAAACCTTGGCATTTTTAGATTCATTGGCAAAATCGCTAGTTTTAAGCATTTCGCCAATCTTTTTAATCACCACAATTGGTGAAACTCTTAAAATCGAAAGAAGCGTAATTGAAATTAATAAAAGATAAATAATTGCTGCCACCATTGAATTAACCATTGCTAGCATAATTTTATTCGAAACTTCTCCGCTCCAACCTCCATAATGAACACCAGCTGAAGTTTTAAATAAACCAAAAAATCCACTTAACCAAATTAAAATTAGAATTAACCCAAAAGTGTTTAAAATTGGAAATCGATTTTGTTCATCACGAAAGATTTCAACAGCAATAAAAATCAAAACTGCTGGCAAAAAGAAAGTTGCCCAGCCCATAAGCCCAAGAAGCGCTTTATGAATTGCAACCAATGCTGAACCACCAGCACCAAACCAGCTTAAAACAAGAAAAAGTGAAAAAGCAATCAAAATAACTGCGCCAACCTGTGCCCAAAAACCAGCCGGCAAAACACTTTGTTTTGGAGCTGAAACTTTTTTAGATTTACCTTTTGTTGATTTTACTTGTTTTTTAGCCATAATCAATTTATATTATATCACAAAAACGTTTTTTCGAAAACTATTTTTAACTCTTTAATTTGCTAGCAATTTCAAGAATTGTTGACTCAACTAAATTCCAAGAATCAACACTTTCAGTTTTAATAATTTCATCTACCTGCGTGAGTTTCGAAACAATCTCAGCAAGTTGGCTTTCGCTCAGATTTTGCACAAAATTCTCCATTTTTCCTAAAGCCCAAGTATTCGCACCGATTTCTTTAGCAATTTCTGTCGTAGTTTTCCCAATATTTTTACCGATTTTTAAGGCTACTAAATTAAAAATTTGTGTTGAAATCATTCCTAAAAAGCGAAAAGCTCCGTCTTCACCATCTGTAATTTTTAATTTCGAAAACTCTTCTTGCAACTTCAAAATATCGCCCAAAAACATCATTTCAATAATTGCAAATGCATTACTCTCAATATTCTGCGGAACAAATTCACGAATATTTTGTTCATTAGCCTCGCCAATTAACGCTATTTTTTCGATTGCATCACGTATTCGCCATTCATCAACACCAACCCAAGAAATCAAAAAATTCGCCGTTTTATTATCAAGCGACAAGCCTTGTTTTTTTGCAAAAAGTCGTGCAAACTCTGCCAAATTTTTCGAATCTCTTGCAGTTAAATTCTTAAATTCATATAATTCAACAATTTTCGAAATCGCCTTATAAACAACCGATCGCTTATCGATTTTATCTTCAACCAAGCAAAGATGAACATCGGTTGAAATTCTTGGTAAAATTTCAGCTAAATTCTGCCAAATTTCTGAATTTTCGCTCAAATTTCGGATATAAACAAAACGTTTTTCAGATAACAAACTAACGCCACAAATTAAACTCACAAAATCACTCTTCGAAAGCTCGTCGGAATTACTTTTTTGAATTTCAAAACCAGATCTTTTAGCGTCAATCTTCATTTTAGCGAGTTGAGCAGTGCGTTCATAAGAGTTATCGCCATATAGAATTGTTGTTTTTCCACCAATCATCAGTTTTCACTACCTTTAATTTTTTGGCAATTTGTGCAAAAATGTGTTCCTCTACCACCAACACGAATTTTTGAGATTTCTGTTCCACAACGTTTACAAGGTTCGCCATCTTTATGATAAACGGCGGCATAATTTAAATAATTTCCGCGTGAGCCATCTGCATTAACATAATTTCGGTCGGTTGAGCCACCTCTTTTAATCGATTCATTCATTACAAAACGAATTGCCTCATGCAGATTCACGAAATCTTCGTTCGAAAAATCTTTAATTCTAGTTTCAGGGTGAATTTTCGCTCGCCACAAGGCCTCATCAGCATAAATATTTCCAACACCAGCAATAACACTTTGCTCCAAAATCGCAGGTTTTATCATACTATTTTGTTTTTTCGAAAGACGATTTTTTAAAATTTCAACCGTAAAATTGTCTTCAAGAGGTTCAGGACCAAGCTTTTGAAAAAAAGGTAAATTTTCAATTTCTGGTATTGGCAATAATTTCATATAGCCAAATTTTCGCTGGTCATTAAAAAATAGTTTAGTTTCATCTTCAAAATCAATCTCAACTCTTGTTGATTTATTTGGAAGATCATTTAAAAAATCCTCATTTGGATGCCCTGCGCCCCAGTTTTCTTCACCACGATAAACCATTTGCCCCGTCATTCGAAGGTGCGTTACAAGCGACCAATCATTCTCTAGTTCAATAATTATAGCTTTTCCGCGGCGGCGAACATTCAAAATTTCAGCACCAATCATAAAATCCTGAACATCTCTTTCAGCATTCGGAAAACTTTTAGGCCAATCGTGTTTAACTTTCGCAATTTTCTTTTTTAAAATTAGTCGATTCAAGCCTCTTACAACTGTTTCAACTTCTGGTAATTCTGGCATTATTCCTCCTTAAATTCTTTCGAAAATTCATTCCAATTTTGATATAAAAATGCGTTTATTCCAAGTTTCTTAGCAGCTTCAACATTTTGCCAAGAATCATCAAAAAAATAAATTTCATTTAAACAAGCCTCACTTTTATCAATTGCAATTTCAAAAATCTCTTTTGAAGGTTTCGAAAAACCAACCTCGCCTGAGAGCACCAAGAAATCAAAGAGCTCCCTCTGCTCCTCTTTCGAAAAAAGCTGATTAAATTGATATTGTGCGACATTAGATAAAACGCCAATTTTCGAACCCTTAGCTTTATTTTTTCGAATAAAATTCAACAAATTTTGATCTTTCTGCCAAATATACTCAAAAAGACGCTCCGAAGAAGGCTGGCGAGAAACCAGCACTCCGAAGCAATCAAAAATCAAAACTTTAGCGTTTAATTTCATTTATTCCAAGATCGCGAACGATTTGCTCATGTCCAGGAACTTGCGCAATGAACAAATTTTGTAATTGTTTTGTATTTGCAATAAGTGAGCCTTTTGAACCTGAGCAAGTTGAAGTCCAGAGGTGCTTTTCAGTTTTGTCATCTTTTAGCATTGAGAAATCATAAAGATGGCCAGTGGCACAAACACCAGCTAAATCATCTGCCTCGCCGCTAAAAGGAGTTCCTTTCATCATATTCGCTTTATTTAAAGCATTTACAAATTGTGTGTAAGATTCGGTATTGTTATCAAGCTTAACCTCTTTAATTACTTCGCCAAGATAACCTTTGTAAGTTGTAAGTTTTCGAAATTTTGGTGAAACCTCAACCGTGTAAGAACGAAAATTCTCTTGTGCAACAATCGGCCCACGAACCACCATTTTAACACTGCGGTTTTGATCAGCGCTTAACAATTCTTTACTTGAAGGCGAATTATCTTCTTTCGAAGCTTCATTGTTCGCCTGCTGAGCTTGGTCTGAACCATTTCCACCATTCATAAATGCATTAACAATTGTTACAACTGTAATAATTGAAAGAATTGCAATCGCAATAATTAATAAAATTGGTGCAATTCGTATAATTTTTTCTTTCATCTTAACCTTTCCCCACCACGTTTAGTCCAAATATTCATGAAGCTTTTTCGAATCTTTATGCTTTTTAAGTTTCATTAAAGCTTTAGCTTCAATCTGGCGAATCCGCTCACGAGTCACTGCAAATTCAAGGCCAACTTCTTCAAGTGTATGGCTTTTTGTGCCATTTAAACCAAAACGCATTTCAAGAATTTTCCGCTCACGATCAGAAAGTGTTGAAAGAATTTCGCGAACTTGTTCTTTCAAAAGCTGAACCGTTGCGGATTCTTCTGGGCTGGCAGTATCTTCATCTTCGATAAAATCACCAAGTGTTGATTCTTCGCCCTCCTCGCCATCACGACCAATTCCAGCGTCCAAAGAGGTGATATCTTGCTTAATTTTTTGGATATATTCAATTTTTTCAACATCCATATCCATTTCTTTAGCGAGTTCTTGGTTGGTTGGCTCACGGTTTAACTCTTGTGTTAATCGGCGAGAAGTTCGCATAAGCTTGTTAATCGTTTCAACCATATGAACAGGAATTCGAATAGTCCGAGCTTGGTCGGCAATTGCGCGTGTAATTGCCTGCCGAATCCACCAAGTTGCATAAGTTGAGAATTTAAAACCTTTACTTGGGTCGAATTTATCGACCGCACGAAGAAGCCCCGTGTTCCCTTCTTGAATTAAGTCAAGTAGCTCTAAACCACGGCCAGAATATCTTTTCGCAATTGAAACAACCAAACGCATGTTTGCTTCAGCCATTTTATCTTTTGCACGTTGATCACCCTGCATCGCCTTTTCAGCAAGCTCAGTCTCTTTTTCGAGTGAAAGGAGTGGAATCTTACCAATTTCACGAAGATACATTCGAACACTATCATCTGTTATATCATCATTATAAGCACCATTCAATAAATCTTCTTCAGTAATATCTTCTTCATCTTCAACTGCAAGGTCGTCAAAATCTGGTTCGAAATCATCAAGCGAAAGAGTTGCATCCACAATGCCGTCTTCATTTAGAATTTCTTCTGGTAGTTCTTTTTTACTCTTACCTTTTACCACTATTCAGCTCCTTATTTAATTGTATAATTTCCATCAAAATCTTCATTCTCAAATTTTCATCACCTTGAATTTCAGCATCTTCGAGTTGCTTTTGAAGATTCACTTTTCGTTCTTGTAAATTTTGGGTTTTAATTTTATGAATCAAACGCTTCATTTCGTCGGTGGCACTGCCTTTTATATTTCCGAGTCGTTCGTCAGCCTTTAATAGAAGTATTTTAACATAATCATCGAAGTTTTTCAAGAGATCAAGATCATTTGATTTCAAAATTTGCAGAATTTGATTTCGCTTCTTATCATGCAAAATATTATCTCGCAACTCATTCAACATTTCGGCGAGCTTCTGTTCTTTAATCGCAAGAGCTAGCAAATCATCTTCATAAATGTACTCATCAACAAACTTCTCATTAGTTTTTTCAATTTTTATTCGCCTTTTCGGCTTAACTGGTCTAGGCTTTTCATCAAATTTTCCGAGTAATGTTGTTTTCGAAACACCAATTCTTTTCGAAATTTGTTCAATATAAAAATCTTTTTCCACAGGGTCATTTAAGTTTTCCACAAGTTTCAGCGCTATTGTGGAAAACTCCTTTTTTCCTACGGCGGTTGCAATATTTAGCCGTTTTTCATATTGGTCAAAAATCCATTCTATCGCTGGTTGTGGTTTCGAAATTGAATCCTTCCAAAGTTCCAAATCTTTTTGAATCAATTCATCTGGATCTTTAGCTTCACCCGCCGATTGGTTTAAAGTAATGATCGAAAGCTCCACACCAGCTTGTTGACCCAGTGAAATCGCTCGCTCGGTAGCGCTAATTCCAGCCTGATCGCTATCAAAACAGAGACGAACATCATTCGAAAATCGACCAAGAGCCTTCAAATGATGAACTGTCATTGCCGTACCAGCCGTTGCAACCACATTTTTCACGCCAGCTTGGTGGCTCGAAATTACATCCATATTTCCTTCAACCACAACCACAAAACCAGCTTTTCGAATTTCATTTTTTGCTTGCGAAAGGCCAAAAATATTTGAAGATTTATCATAAAGCAAAGTTTGAGGTGTGTTTAAATATTTTGGCGCATTTGGCTCGTCTTTAATAATTCGACCAGTAAAACCAACTGGCGACCCACCCGAATCCTGCAAAGCAATCACCATTCGATTTCGAAAAATATCGCCGCCAAATCGGTTTAGTAGCCCAGCATCACGAATATCGCTCATCGCAAAACCTTTTTTTAGCAAAAAATTCGTGAGCATTTTTTGAGTATTTGGAGCAAAACCAATTTTGAACTCTTGCACAATTTCTTTCGAAAGTTTGCGATTTTTAAAAACATAGTTCAAGGCTTCTTTATTACGAACCAACATATGCTGATAAAAATTTGCACTAATTTGCAAAATTTTTCGAAGTCGTTCTTTTTTTTCAGAAATTTCTCTTGAACGCTTCGAATCAAAAGTTTCAATTTCAACGCCAGCTTTTCGCGCCAGAAATTCCAGAGCCTCACGAAAAGTCATTCCTTCAACTTCCATAATAAAACCAAAGATATCACCACCTTTTCCAGATGAAAAATCGTGCCAAATTTGTTTATCGGGGCTAATTATAAAACTTGGAGTTCTCTCATTTGTCCAGGGGCTAAGTGCTTTAAAATTACGCCCAGTTCGCTTGAGCTCAAGATATTCGCCAGCCAAATCTTCAATGCTTATTCTTGCTTTAATTTCATCTCTGGCATCATTCATATCTATATTTTAACATAAAAAGCAGCCCTCATCAATCAAAAAATGGGCTGCAATTTCAGAAAATTATTTTGCTTTGTGGTAATTTTCAAGCTGTTTTGAAGATTCTGTAAGATTTTTTTCAATTTTTTCATATACTGATCTTTGCGAAGAAGGCGAAGCTTTTTTGCGTCGTACAATTAAATCTTTTACACGAATTAACTGATATGCCATTTCACGGGAATAAACTTCATCAATCGTAGCGTTCAAGAAAGCGTCATCAAGCGTTGCACTAAGCTTATCAAAAATCGCATCAGTTTGTTTTATTGCTTGCGAATTCTTTTTTGAATCTCCACGAGGAACTTCAATCTTTCGGCTCTTCATAAATTCTTTCAAATCTTGCTCATTTGAACTAAGTGAAGTATTAATTCCTGCATTCACTGCCGCTAAATCTGAACTTTTAATCTTATTTTGAAAAGATTTTGTAGTTTCCTTTAATTTCGAAATATTATAATAAGCACGAATCACCGCTTGAGCATTATCGTCGCCCTTATTGCTAGTTACGATAATAAAAATCGAGAAAAATAGCGAGATTAATAATGCTGAAGCACCTAGAATTTTTCCTTTAGTCCAAAACGGAGCGGCTTTTTTAGGCGCAATCTTATTGAGATATTCAACCGTGTAAGGGTTTTCGGTTGTAGCATCTTGCGAATAATTTTGATCTGGCATTAAATTTGGAGCAACTTGCGGGCTTTGAACGGGTTGATTTGGCTGAACTGGAAATTGTTGTTGATTTTGGTAATTATTTGGATATTGTGGAAAATTCTGTTGTGCACCAAAATTTTGATTTTGGCCGCCAAATTGTTGCTGTTGATTTTGCCCACTCAAAAATTGTTCATTCGAGAATTGATTATTTGGGAATTGACCATTTTGAGCAAAATTATTCGAAAAACCACCGTAATTTTGTTGTGGTGGATAAGGATTTTGAGGATAATTATTTGGTGTACCAAAATTTTGATTTTGGACGCCCTGATTCCAATCTTCATTCGGTTTCATATTACTTATGATTATATCACAAAAAAGTTTTTTTAGCAAAGAAAAACCCCGCTTTTTAGCTGACCTGACACCCAGCAGTTTGGTTATTTGGGTTAATATTAGCGAGCCTAGTTGTTTGGCTCGCTTTTTTCATTGTTTAATTTCCCGATGAAATTGTAATAAATATCAATCTGAATAATACGATTGCGTTTCGTGCCAGTTGGTTTATGAATCACAACCTTGTCAATCAGTTATTGCTTTATAAAATATGTGAACTCATATTTTATTAGATTACTAAATGTCGTGCTTCTTTTCAGCAGAAAATTATAGACAAAATAAAACTTTTACTTTGTAATGTGAAAGTTATTCAGTAGAAGGCAACAATAAAACTGTAAGTATAGCTCCAGGCGATGAGGCAGAGACTTGTAGTTTCATATAAATGCTTTGTTGTTCTATTGTTTAGGTTCTTTCCTCTTTAGTACCATTCTGAGCGCTGTTTATTTTTTATTTTTCCGATTTATTAAATCCATATATGCAACATCGATGTAATCTTTTTTCTTTATATTTAACTGATCTGTTATAAGTTTAACATTTTTCTTTGCAGTTTGTATTGATTCTTTTTCAGGAATTACATATTCCAACTCGATAAAATCACCTAAGTTTTCAACCCTATCTAAGTGGAATCTGATATTATCTTTCAAAAATAACTGCCGAACCTTTTTAACTTCACCAGCTCTACCAAGAAATACTGAAAGAATTCTATCGACAAGTTTAGGGTGTTTTATATTAAAGCGTTTATATTTTGAAAGTTTCATATCAGCAGAATTAGGGCGACTATAAAATATCAATTCGTGACTATCGTTATTTATCGTTCGCATTTTTAGCCTATAAGATTTAAGATTATAAAAAATATCACGCTGATTTAATTTTACAGGTTTATCTTGAGTTATTTTTGCAAATATCTTTTTTGTTTGTTGATAATCTTCAATTTTAGCCTTTATTTCGATATTTCGGGGCATTTTAACCTTTCATTATTACTTGTTAGTATATCTTAGCCAATCTTTTGAAATAGAATTTCTATTGATTCGTGTAGTAGAAAGTTTACGGTAGTTTCTTCCTTAGCTACAATAACTTCATTGCTATTGCTCAGTTTATATTTTACCAGATCTTTGCCAATTTTTGAAGCAGATTTAGCTTGTGCTTTTGCTATTCGCTATAGAAAGAAGCTGAATTTAAAGAATTGATCATTGAATAACGTAAAGCTCGGATAGAAGATAATAATGGATTTTTTGTTTTTTGGAATAATTATAATATAATTGTTTACTTCTTTGAAATTTGAGAAATTTAGAGATTTATTGAACGGTTATTTCTATCTAAAAGAGAAACTACAAAATATATCTTACTCACAAACCAAGCGATAACTCAAGCGAAACAAATCTCGCAATTCTTCGGCCGAAACTTGCCCCTGGCCAATAATCAAATTCCACTCACGCTCGCTCATCAACTTCGAAGGCACTACACTTTCTTTTTCACGCAAAATTCGAGCAAGCTGCGCGCCTGTTTTCATTTCAACTTTTAAAGGTTTTGAACCATCGTGAATGATTGCAAAAATTGCTTTTGGCTCTTCACTTTCTGCAATTTTCGAAAGAATCTTTTCACCAGTTTCACGCTCAAAATCGCCAAGCTCACCAGCCATTTTTTCTTGCCAAATTTTTTCTAATTTATCAAAATTAACTTCAAAAATTTCAAGTTTATTTTCCTCATCTTTTCGAACTTCTGCCGCATCAAAATTCAGCAAAAAATCTCTAATTTCACTCTGCTCCATTATTTTTTCACCTTTTTTAAATAAAATTTTAACTCTTCAATCGAACCACGAATATCATCTAGCGCACGGTGATTTTCAGGCTTAGCAAACACCCGTTTAAATTTGGTACTCATCACAACTTTCCACGCTGAAACATCCAGCATTCGATAATGCAATATTTTTTCAAGTTTTTTCCATTCTTCACGAATAAATCGACGATCTTGGTGAATTGAATTTCCGCCTAAAAGAATTTTTTCACCTTTCGAAAGTTCTTCGGCAAAATTTTCTTCTATAAATTTAATTAAATCTGCTTCAACTTCTTGTGAATTTTTCGTAGCACGAGAGTTTTGTAATTTTAAAGCATCGCGCGTTTCGCTAAAAGTATCCCAAAACTCGCCAACCATTCGGTTTTCGAGAATTTCATTTTCAACTTTTACGGCACTTTCGAAAGTGGCAATTTCATTAAAATCCCAATCTGTCGCAATTGCCGCAACCTCTAAAATTCGGTCTTTTTCAGGTTCAAGACCAGTCATTTCTAAATCAATCCAAAGAATTTTTGCGTTTTTCATTGTTTAAATTATATCATTTTTTGGCAGTATAAGCAAAAACTAATCTAAAATTCCAAAATCTTCAAGCTTTTTAGCTTTCGAAATATCGAAATCAGCAATTTTTGTGCGCCGAAGCTGCGAACAAAACGCACCACAACCCAAATTTTCGCCCAAATCTTCTGCTAGCGAACGAATATAAGTTCCACTCGAAACATGCGTGCGAACTTTTAGTTTTGGAAAATCATAATTTAAAATTTCGAAATCAAAAATTTCAACCGTGCGTTTAGGAATTTCAAAATCATCACCCTTTCGCGCTAAATCATAAGCACGCTTACCCTCAATTTTTATCGCACTAAAAGCTGGTGGAGTTTGTTCAATTTTTCCTAAAAAGTTAGTTTTAATTTCTTCTTCAATCTGTTCGAAAGTTGGAATTTCAAAATTCTCACATTTCGAAATCTCGCCTTCAGGATCGCCCGTACTGGAAATTTGCCCAAGCGTAAATTCCGCCTCATAAACTTTATCAAGCTTGGTAAGTCTCATTGTATTTTTAGTTTCCTTACCGTAAAGCAAAACTAAAAGCCCAGTCGCGAAAGGGTCGAGTGTTCCTGTATGGCCAACTTTAACTTTTTTGCCAAATTCATCTTTAAGAACGCGGCGGATTCTAGCGACCACACCAAAGCTGGTAATTCCAGCGGGCTTATCAATTAAGATTCGCCCGCTATCGTTTTCGAAAAACGCCATTTTACATTCCTGGAATTCTAAATTGTGAAGGATCGTTAGGATAAATTTGGTCGGTCATCACTTTATTTTTGCTATTTTCAGTGCCTATTGCAGGTTGCTCCGCTGGATTTGGGATAAAATCAAAAGCTGGAATTTCTGGCGGCATTGGCATCGAGCTAAAATCTGGCATAGCTGGCGGCATTGGCATCGCAAAACCATTCGAATTTTGTGCAGGATTTTCAGTCGAGTAAGTTTGCTGACTCTCAAAATTATTTTGTGGCAAAGTCTGCGCATATTGTTCATTCGAAATCGGATTGCTTGATTCAAAATTTGAAAGCGGCTGGATTGGCGTAGCTTGAGCGTAAGGCTGAGTTTCAGGAATAAAATTCTCATTCGCCTGTGGCTCTTCATAAACCGCATTTTGAACTTTACCATGGCTTAAAACATAATCATTATTTTGTGGATTTGAAGTTGCTGCAGAGTTTTCTCCACGAGAAATTCCACTTGGCTCATAAGGCTGAGCACCCATCAAACCACTTGCAATTTGAGCATTTTCGGCTGGGTGATAATATTCATCACCCTGATTTTGCGCTGGCTGAACATTTTGAGTTTGAATCTCTTGAGCGGCAGGAGTTTCAGCTGGATTCTGTTGTTCGAAAACTGGCGCAACTTCTGGTTGAGCAGTTTGAGATTCAATAGTTTCGAAAGTTTGTGGTTGAGTGTTTTCGGGAGTTGGGATTGAAATATCAACTTGGCGAGCCGGCTCAAAAACTTGCTCCTGAACTGGAGTTTCCGCAATAAATGCATTTGGGTTTTCGAAAGGCACGCTTGGCGCTGGAATTTCTGGCGCATAATTTTGAACTGGCGCCTCAACCAAGCCTTGCGTATTTTCAGGCTGATTAAATTCTGAAGTAGCAGGAGTTTCAGCTGGATTCTGTTGTTCGAAAACTGGCGCAACTTCTGATTGAGCAGTTTGAGGTTCAATAGTTTCGAAAGTTTGTGGCTGAGTATTTTCGGGAGTTGGGATTGAAATATTTTGTTCAGCCGGAGTTTCTTGGCTTTCCGATATGTTTTGTGCCGAATTTTCTTCAACTAAATTTTCATTTTGAGCTTGTTTATTTTCAAGATTTTCGCTTGGATTTTCGAAAATATCTTCGTTCGAATTTTCTTGCGCAAGTTCTTGATTTTGCTCAGGAGCTTCAACTTCTTCAAGCTCAGCAAAAGCGTTTTCTGGTTTATTAATATTTTTTAGTTCATTTAAAGATTCTTCAAGTTCGTCTTCGGCTTGATTTTGTGAATTTTCAAGATTAGCTTTTTCTGCTTCATTTTTAGCTTCTTCATGCGCAATCACAAATGCACCGTTACGCTTTTGCTCTTTCTTTGAAGAAGATTTTTCACTCGATTTTTCTTTTTCATTCGAAATTTCTTCTAAAGCTTCTTCCATTTTAGCATTTTTTTGCACAGCAAATTCGCCCGCTTTTTCTTCAGCTTCACGGATTTTTGAAACTACAAGTTGCTGGTCAGCACCAGATGAAATAAGTTTTGCTGCAAGGCTCATAACTTCAGCCGTAGCTTTTGCATTCGAAAAGCGATCAGTTTCAGCAACAATTCCAGTCAAAAGAGCAGTTGCGACTGGTTGAGTAAGATTTTTCTTTCCAAGGGATTCAATAATTTGAACAGAAATTTCACTCAAAGAACTGGCGTTTTCGGCGTGCCAGTGGATTCCGTTAAGATTCGTTTGGTTTTCACCAATGGTTAAAATTCCAACTGAGGCATCGTGAAAAATTCGCCCGTGCGCAGCTAAAGCACCATCAAGGCGATCTTGGCTTTCAACATTTAAAGCTAGCACAAAATCAATGTTAAAATCACCCTGTTCAAATTCGAGGTCTTTTTCAGAAATAATTGAGCGATATGGCGTGATAAAAATTTTCACATGATCGCCAACAAGCTTATAACGAAGATGATCAGCTTTTTCTTTATTTAAAGCAATAATAAAATCACGTAAAGAATCTACCGAATTTTCGAAAGTTTTTTCTGGGCGCAAAAAAGCTAGCGCGTCGGGCATTTTTCCACTTGAAACCGCCGTTGCATGCTTGCCAGAATTATTAATTGCGAGCGTTAAAGCCAATGCTGAAGAAAGCTCATCAACACTCGGGTTATCATTTACCGCAATCAAAATACTCTCTGATTCTTTCAATTTTGCGATAATCTGCTCTTGAGCATTATTTTTTGACATTTATTGAATCCTATTGTTTATTTTTATAATTTATAGCTCTATATTAGCATAATCATAATGAAATGTCAACAGTTTATTTGAAATACTTGCTTTTTATTTCGAAATAATATATAATTGATGTTGAATTGTAAATAACAACCTAAAAGAAGGAATTAAATGCCAATTATTAAATCTGCTGTAAAGCGAATGCGACAAACCGCAAAACGACGCGAACGCAACGTTGGAATTAAAAAAGATATCAAAGGTGCAGTTAAAGCTTTTGTAGCTGAACCAAGCGCAAAAAGCCTTTCAAAAGCACAAAGCGAACTAGACAAAGCTGTTAAAAAAGGTCTTATCAAGAAAAATACAGCTGCTCGCCGAAAAGCTTCTCTTTCCGCTGCTGCAAAAAAAGCTGGCGTCAAACTTGCTTAATTTGATAAAATAAAAATCGCTCTATCTTGAGCGGTTTTTTATTTTTCTTTTTCAAAAACTTGACAATTATACTTAAAAATGCTATAATCTAAAAGATTTACCGTTTTGGTAAAAATAGAACATTTGGAGGAACGGTTATGACATCTTTAAAAGAAAGATTGGCGGCAGAAAAACGAGCTGCTTTAACCTATGAAAATATTGCCAAGCAAGTTGAAGGCATCCTTGTCGAGGCCGCCAAGGATGGTAGATCAAGCGTGCTCATCTACCTTGACAATGAGAATGATTACAAAACCCAATTTGTGCGTCTTTTTCTAACTCAGGAAGAAATTGATTTCGAAAAGGCTTACGAATCATATCAAACAACTCAATTTCCCTATATCGATACCCACATGGGTGGCGCTAGTGATATTGACGCTAATAAACCAGTCACTGTAACTAAACGTCGGTTTAAGGGAATTCGTGTATTTTTGTAGTAAGGGGGATGCATTATGTCATTTAAAGACGAATTGGAAGAAACCAAACAAGAAGGGCGCGATTGCGACACTATCACAGCAAAGGTAAAAGAAACTTTGCTAGCAGCTGCAAAAAGTGGCGAATCTAGTGTTTTCCTACCTCTTACGGACGAATATGGTTACAAGGTGCGTGTCATCGAACACTTTCTTGAAAATGAAGACATCAAATTCAAAAAGATTTACGATGTCAAAGAGTTTGAGAATACAAATTATCTTGACCCGCATATGGCTGGATATCAGGAAGCACTTGCCAAAAACGGTGGCAGCTCTATTTATACCTATATGGATAAAAAGTTCATCTTTAAGGGTATTCGTGTATTTCTTTAGAAAGGTCATCAAAAAACAAAACCCGCAGAAATTTACGGGTTATTTTATTTCTAACATTTTTTGAAAATTATTTACCAATTTGAGTCACTCATCGAAAGCGACGGTTTTACTTCAAGCTTGAGCGGATTTTGCGATTCGCTCAGCACAGCTTGAAAAGCGCCCAAAGTCGCCACCATTGCGGCATTATCAGTGCAAAGTTCTGGCGGAGTGAAAATTACAGGATTTGGCAGTTTTTTCGAAACTCTCTTGATTAATTCCTCTCTTAAAGCTGAATTCGCCGCTACACCGCCCGCAATCACAACAGTTGTTGGCGAAAAATCTTCAACCGCAAGCTCAAGCTTATCAACTAAAGTTTCAACAGCTATTTTTTGAAAACTTGCAGCGAAATCATTCTTCTGCTGTTCGTTTAATTTTGCCGCCAATTCGAAAGATGGAAAGTTAAAATCTACACCAACCTCTTTTTGAACTGCACGCAAAACTGCTGTTTTTAATCCTGAAAAACTAAAATCATACTTCCCTTTCAAGCGAGCTTTTGGCAATTTATATTTTGAAGAATTGCCACTTAACGCTGCTTTTGAAATTGCAGGTCCGCCAGGATACGGTAAGCCAAGGATTTTTGCAACTTTATCAAAAGCCTCGCCAACTGCATCATCTTGAGTTTCTCCTAAAATTTGGTAATTTCCGTGCGATTTAAATAATACAATTTGTGAATGCCCACCTGAAACCACTAATGCTAAAAATGGAAATTTTGGTGGCTCCTCGTTTAGGAAATTTGCATAAACATGAGCTTCAACATGATGAATCGGGTAAAACGGTTTATTAAAAATTCGAGCGTAAGTTCGCGCCGTAAGCGTGCCAACTAACAACGAACCCACCAAACCAGGTGCATAAGAAACAGCGATTCCATCCAAATCTTTAAAGGAAATCCTTGCTTTCGAAAGTGCTTCTCGCACAACAGGGTTAGCATATTCAATATGAGAACGTGCCGCCACCTCTGGAATCACCCCACCAAATTGTGCATGAATATCAATTTGTGAATGAACTACGCTTGAAAGCAATTTTAACTTTGGTGAACTTTCACGCGAAATTTTTCTCACATCAAACTCCACCACGGCCGCCGCAGTTTCATCACAAGTGCTTTCAATTCCTAAGATTTTCATAAATACCATTTTACTACTTTTTACAAGTTTGGTCAATTTTCGAGAATACCTATTGACTTTTTGTGTTAAAAATTGTATAATATAAATGATCTTAAAAATAGTTCTTTAGAAATGAGGTTATTTTTATGTTGAAAAAGTGTATCATAATTACAATTTCAAGCATTATTCTCTTTGCTATATTTTTTATTGCCCTCTCATATGAAGATATCTTCTCATATGAAGATGCCCTCTCATTAGCTACAGAAGTTAATCGGATTCTTACTATAATGATAATTACAGCCTCAGGCGTGATAATAGCTATTACTAAAATATCAGATATGGACAAGTCTCCCATCTCAAGCACAAAAATATTAGCATTATCAAAATTAGCTAATATATTTTTGAATTTGATTAATGTAATCTGGACTATATTAATTATAGCAGGAATTTTTATTTACAAACTAGATCTTTTGTTTGTATATGAATACCTTTTCCCTAACATAACAGTACTGTCTTTCGTAATTTTTATAATGGTTATTTGTGCTAAACAAAGTGCACACTAACTTCCTCAAGTCAGCAGAAGCTGGCTTTTTTCTTTTTTGAAAGATAAAATTCGCCCGATTTGAGCGAATTTTTTATAATCTCACTTCCCTATTTTTTAAATTTTCGAACGATTTTTTTAGCAGTTGGTAAAAATGAATTCCAGATGAAATATGTTTTCGAAATTGGAAAATCTAGTGTACCAACTAATAAATCTTCGCGATTTGCAAAACCAGCTTTAAATTTTGAAATTCCATCATTTAAAAGACCATTAAAATCATATCGCTTGACTCCGCGATTTTTCATTTCAATAATTGCAATCCATTTCAAAACATAATTTGCACGTGATTTTTGCCCGGCCTCAGTCACTCCACCATAAAGTTCAAACGCTACATCATCACTTTGAGCAAACCATAAAAATGCCACCATTTCTTGATTTTTAAGCTTTTCCGCTATATAATCTTCAGCATTTTTATTTTTTTCTATAGACTTACTCTGCTCTTTTTCAATAAAAGCTCCAAAAATTGGTGAATTTTCGCCCATTTTTTTATAAAGTTCGTGATAATAATCTTTCGAATGGATCGCAAACCCTGCCCTTTTAGCAGTTTCTGTGTAAATTTGCAACGCACGATCAATTTCTTCTTTCGAAAACAATTGCCGAACTCGCACTTCTCCACCACTTTTTCGAATATATTGTCGCGTTTTTTTACTCATTTTGGCGAGTAATTCATCTTCATTTTGCGTTAAATTAAGAATTAAAGTTCGTGGAATTAAAATTGTGTTTTTTGAACTTCTCCAGCCATCACGCAAGTCAAATTCACTACTGTTCCAATCTGGCTCCATAGTTAAACAAACTGGCTTTGGTTTGATATTCTTCGAAACCCAAAGAGCAATTTCACGCGAAATGCGGGCTCGCTCAATTGGCTTTTTCGAAATCACCAAAGCACCGCGCGGAATATAAGCAAAATTACGAAGTGGAAAAGGTAGTTTTCGAACCAGAATTTGTGCCGCTGCCACAATATCTGAGTGGTCATTTTTTTTGCGGTCAATGTATTTTTCTTCACCATTTTTTAAAAAAACTCGCACAACTTGCCAATTTGGTGATTGTGATTTTAACTCACCCCAGCCCCAAAGTTGCAAAGGGTGGCCGCCGTGCTCGTTAATAAAATCATTCCATTCTTTTTTATCAGTAATTTCGATAATCTTTAGCATATTTATATTATACACCGAATGTGGTATAATTGTAAATGTAGAATTTCGCACAGTTTAACTTTCGTGTGAAATGTTGTTGAATAAATGCGATTTTAAAGGGAAATATGAAAATTACAAAGACTTACGAACCGAACAATTACGAACCTGAAATTTATAATTTATGGGAGCTATCTGGCGCTTTCGAAAGCAGTGGAGTTGGCCCAAAATATTCAATCGTAATGCCGCCACCAAATGCAAATGGAAATCTTCATATCGGCCACGGACTAATGGCTGCAGTTGAAGATATTTTAGTGCGTTATCACAAAATGAAGGGTTATGATGCAATTTATTTGCCTGGCGCCGACCATGCAGGCTTCGAAACTTGGGTTGTTTATGAACGCCTTTTAAATGCTGAAGGGAAGAGTCGTTTAGATTATTCTCGTGATGAACTTTATAAAAATGTTTGGGATTTCGTAGCAAGCCAACGCGGAAATATGGAACTTCAACTGCGTGCTTTGGGAGCCGGTGCAAGCTGGAAAAACCTCACTTTCACATTAGATGAAAAAGTAGTTAATCGCGTCTATAAAACTTTCGAAAAAATGTGGAATGATGATTTGATTTACAGAGGTGAGCGCATTGTTAATTATTCAACAAAATATCAAACTTCTTATGCTGATATTGAGGTAGATTATAAAGAAGAGAAGGGGAAACTCTGGACGATTGCATATCCAGTTCTTGATGAGTTTGGTGGAACAAGCGAATATATGCTTGTTTCAACAACTCGCCCTGAAACAATGCTCGGCGACACAGCCCTTGCGGTTAATCCAGAAGATGAAAGATATGAAAATCTGATTAGCAGAAAAGTTCGAATACCTTTAATAAATCGTGAAATCAAAATTATCGCTGATGAATATGCCGACCCACAATTTGGAACTGGCGTTGTTAAAATTACACCATTCCACGATCCAAATGATTTCGAAGTTGGCAATCGCCACAACTTACCAAAAATTCAAGTAATTGGATTTGATGGAAAAATGACCGAAAATGCAGGTAAATATGCTGGCTTAGAAGTGTTAGAGGCGCGTAAGAAGATTCTTGAAGATCTTCGAAAAATCAATGCATTGTTTAAAGAAGAAGATATTACTCACGTTGTTGGATATGATTATAAATCTGGAGAGCCAATTCAGCCGCTTGTGAAAGAGCAGTGGTTTATTTCAACTAAACCTTTAGCTAAAAAAGCTCTTGAGGCCCTTGAAAATAATGAAATTAAATTTACACCAGAAAATAAGAAAAATGTTTTGGCGGAATACTTGAAAAATATTCGCGACTGGAACATTTCACGTCAAATCCCTTGGGGAATTCCAATTCCAGCTTTTCAAAATATTGAAGATCCAACTGATTGGATTTTTGATGAGCGCGTGCATGAATCACAAATTGAAGTTAATGGCAAGACATACAAACGCGATGAAGATACGCTTGATACTTGGTTCTCGAGCGGTCAATGGCCGTTCATTACAACCGATTTTTTGGAGGGCGGTGAACTTTCGAAATTCTATCCAAACAGTGTAATGGAAACTGGTCACGATTTGATTTTCCCTTGGATTTCACGAATGATTATGCTAGGAATTTACTGCACAGGGCAAATTCCATTCCGCGAAGTTTATTTGCACGGAATGGTTCTTGATGAGCATGGCCAAAAAATGAGCAAATCAAAGGGAAATGTGATTAACCCAATGGACGTAATTGCTGAATATGGCTCCGACGCTTTTCGCCTTGGAATTATTGCTTCACGTTCAGCGGGGCAGAATCAGGCATTTTCGAAAAATAAAGTTATCGCTGGCCGAAATTTCTGTAATAAATTATGGAATATTTCGCGATTTATTTCTGAAAAAGTTGGCGAAATTAAGAACACGAAACAGCCTGAAGCTTTCACGCCAGCAGACCACTGGATTGTGCGAGAGCTTGATAAGGCAATTGCTGAAATTGAAAACCATATGCAAAATTACCGTTTTGCGGAGGCCTCAGAAACGGTTTATCATACAATTTGGAGCACCGTTGCCGATTGGTATATTGAAGCTTCAAAAACACAAGATAATCCTGAACTTCTTGCCTGGGTTCTCGAAACTTGTCTTAAAATCACGCATCCTTTCGCACCATTTGTAACTGAAACCATCTGGCAAACCCTACCTTGGACTGAGGGAATTTTGGCGAACGAAAAACTAGCCGAATCTCTAAAATTTAACGAATTCGAAGCACTTCAATTTGAACGAATCCAAGATTTAGTTGGTGAAATTCGCCTAATTACGGCTGAGCTACCCGGCAAAAAACGCTATAATTTGGTTTTTGAAAAAGATGAACTAATTGCAAAAAATATTAAAACTATTCGCCACCTTTCGCGCGTGCCAGAAATTATCCAAACAGATGCACCACACGGGTTTAGCCTTGCCGCTAGCGGTTTAGGTGCTTATCTTGATGTACCAACCGATATTTTGGCTGAATATAAAACCGAACTCGCCGAACGAATCAACAAAATTTCGAACGAAATCAATTTGCTTGAAAAACGCCTTTCGAACGAAAATTATGTTTCAAAAGCACCAGCACATTTGGTTGAAGAAACTCGCGAAGAATTTTCAAACAAAAAAGCCGAGCTTGAAAAAGTTAAAAAAGCTTTCGAAATTTTATAAAAGCATCACCGCCAGAGAGTGGCGGTTTTTGCTTGACTTTTTGTTGTATTTATGGTAGAATATGTTCATAATTCGTATGTTTTAAATATCATAAGGAGGAAAAATAATTACTGTCGCAAAAACTTTCTAGCGACGGTAATAATTAAAATATGCGAATTTATTAGAAAGAGAACATCAAAATGAAATTCAAAAGTGAAATTGAAATTCAAGATCAACAACAATGGCTAGAAGATATTAATTTCGAGAAAATAAGAACGATGGAAGAAACTCTTCTAGAAAAGGTTAAGAATAAGCTCTCCAGTATCTTGAGAAGTATAAATCAGAATGGTGTTGAATTATACGATAAAATAGAATTTGGTCAGTTTGAGTTCAATTACTATGTTTCTGAAGACGGTCAAATTGAGATCCGAATCTATCTAAAGCAGCAAACGGCAGGATGCGATGTTGTTTTAGATGACGATCAGTGGGAGAATTATTTTTATTTACTCCCATACCAAGTCTTTCATTACGATTCAGACCTAGAGGAAGAGCATTATTCTCTAGTACGCATATTGTCCGAATGGGATGATTTGCAAAGGCTCGAAGACTGGGTCGAAAATGGCGACCTAGAAAAATGGATTCTAGAAAAATACATAGTGGAGCGAATGAGGAACTGGTAAGTTCCCTAACCCCGACTTAGTGCGGGGCTTTTTAATATTTACATTACAAATAATTGTAATTAAAATATAATATACTCTTGACTAAAATCTTAAAAAATGATAAAATTTTAAAGATGATTACCAAAGAGAATAAAGAGAAGGCAATCGCTTTGACTCAGGTTTCAAAGAATGACGTTGGTTCGCCACAGGCACAAGTGTCAATCTTGACGGCTCGTATCAAAGAAGTGACGGAACACCTTAAATCAAACAAGCACGACTTCATGGCCCGACGCGGTTTGATGCAAATGGTTGGTCGCCGTAAAAAACTTCTAAAATATCTTGAACGAAAAGATTTTGAAGCCTACAAAGCTGTTGTTTCTAAATTAGGTTTGCGAAAATAATTTCAAAACCGTAAAATCGCCACGCTTAAATGCTTGGCGGTTTTATTTTTGCTAAATTTACTCAAAAATGTTATAATGAAATAGTAAAATTAACGCTGAATGTGTGGTAGAAATTATTTTCGAAAACCTTTTCGAAGAAGATTCCTGCAACTCATTTGGCAGAAGGAGAAAATATGATTATAAACCCAACGGGCAAGAGTGTAATTTCGGTTAGCACTGATTTTTTGGGGAGAAAATTAACGCTAGAAGTTGGTAAAGTTGGTTTTCGTTCAACTGCGAGCGTGATTGCAAAATATGGCGAAACTGTGGTTTTAGGAACAGTTCAGCTGGGTTCAAAACCAGTGGCTTTAGATTATTTTCCGCTATCAATTGATTATGAAGAAAAATGGTATGCTAGCGGACGGATTTCTGGCTCGCGGTTCATTAAGCGTGAAGGGCGGCCTTCAGACGATGCAATTTTGATTGGGCGATTGATTGACCGACCAATCCGACCACTCTTTCCAAAAGGATATCGTGAAGAAGTTCAAGTTGTCGCAACCGTGCTTTCCGCCGACCCAGAATTTCGCCCAGATATGATTGCAATGATTGCAGCCTCAAGCGCACTTCATCTAGCTGGCGTGCCATTTGACGGCCCAGTCGCCGGACTTCGAATTGGTAAAGTGAATGGCGAGTTTAAAGCCTTTCTAAATCCTGAGGAGCGCGAAAATTCCTCACTTGATTTGGTTGTAGCCGGAATCGAAAGTGGAATTACCATGGTTGAAGCGGGTGCAAATGAAGTTCCTGAAGAAGAAATTATCGCAGGGCTTGCTTGGGCTTTTGAGAATTTTCAGCCAGCAATCAAGCTACAAAATGAACTTCGCGCCAAATATATCGAGGCGGGTTATTTTGAAGAACGAAAATTTGAGCTTATTTTGCCAGATGAAGAAATTTCGAAAGAAGTTGAAGCTTGGACAGAAGGAAAATTCGGCTCCGAGATTCGTGAAGCCTACCCAAAATATAACCAAAATATTGCCGAAATTCGTGAGAAATTTCACTCAGAAATGCTCGAAAAATTTGGCGAAGAAGCTTATGAAGAAATCCAAAAAGATTACGACGAGGCTTTCACTTTGGCGGTTCATAAAGCTGTTCGAAAAGGGATTGTGGAAGATGGCGAGCGACCAGATGGGCGAGCTCTAGATGAAATCCGCCCGCTTTCAAGCGAAATCGACTTTTTGCCACGGGCGCATGGTTCGAGTTTATTTACTCGTGGCGTAACTCAAGCAATGAATATCGTAACGCTTGCACCACTTTCATATTCGCAACTGGTTGACACAATGGAATTTAATGAAATTGAACGCCATTATATGCATCATTACAACGCGCCTGGATACACTGTCGGTGAACCTCGCCGATTAGGTAGCCCTGGTCGCCGTGAAATCGGACACGGATATTTAGCTCAACGCGCTTTGGAGGCAGTTTTACCAAGTGAAGAAGATTTCCCTTATGCAATTCGTAGCGTAACTGAAATTATGAGCCAGAACGGTTCAACATCAATGGCCGCAACCTGCTCAAGTTGTATGGCGTTAATGAGCGCTGGTGTGCCACTAAAAAATGCGGTTTCTGGAATCGCAATGGGCTTAATGATGGACGGTGAAACACCTTATATTTTAAGTGATATTGCTGATGCAGAAGATTTTGCTGGCGATATGGACTTCAAATGTACAGGCTCAAAAAATGGAATTACCGCGCTGCAAATGGATATGAAAGTTCATGGTCTACCAGTTTCAGTTCTCGAAAAAGCAATTTTAACTTCTCGCAAAGGCCGCGAACATATTTTACGCCATATGTTGAGCGTAATTTCTGAGCCAAAAGCTGAACTTTCACCATATGCACCACGAATCGAAAAAATCAAAATAAATCCCGATAAAATTGGTGCAATTATCGGCAAAGGTGGTGAAACAATCAATAAAATTACTTCTGAAACTGGAGCTGAAGTCGACATCAAAGAAGATGGCTTAATCACAATTGCCAGCCCTAATGCCGAGCAAATCGAAAAAGCCCTCAACTGGATTAAGTCTTTAGTTGAAGAGCCAGAAGTTGGTAAAATCTACCGCGGAAAAGTGGTTTCGATCAAGGATTTTGGCGCTTTCGTAAATATCCTACCCGGAATTGACGGAATGCTGCATATCTCACAAATATCTGAAAAGCGAACTGAAAAAGTGACCGATGTTTTGAGTCAAGACCAAGAAATTTGGGTAAAACTAGATAAAATCGACGAAAAGGGAAGATTAAACCTCACAATGAAAGGCGTGAAGCAATAAAAGCTAAAAGTATAATAAAACTAAAATCCTATCTTACAACAATCTTTTATAGATAAATATTTTCTAATTGGATTTACAGTTCTTGTAATGCTTGAATTGATTGATGTTGTGTGTTATTATACATCAAGTGTGAAAACACATAACATCTACTCTTCTCATAATAATATACAGAAACTCTAAGCTTAAGTTTAAAAATTTTGGCAATGTTAACTTTTTAACTATTCTGTGTAAAAAAATATAATAAATAAGGAGGTTTTTAAAAATGTTTGAACCTTTATTACCTAAATTAACGCCAAGAGAAGACTTATGGGAAACTGCACAAGCTCTAAAAGTATTATCTTTTGGTGATCTGAGATATACAGATAAAAAAGAATGGCTTAAGGCAATCGAATATGAGCCATATCCATACCCTGAGTGAAGAGTAGAGTAGCCTAGACCCACCTCGTGGGTCTTTTTCATAATCTTCATAGATAATCAAATATAAAAAAATGGCTCGTTCGAACCATTTTTTTTAGCTTACTTATAAGATCTGTGAACTCATATATTTTAGAGTGCTAAATTTTCAGACAGCCCTATGATGAGCTTTTTATTTGGCGGAGGATGGGAGATTCGAACTCCCGCTCCAGGTTTCCCCAGACTAACGATTTAGCAAACCGTCCCCTTCAGCCACTTGGGTAATCCTCCAATATTTCTATTTTATCAAATTTTGTCAAAAAACACAAGAGCATTGACAAAAATCACTTTTTTTGCTATAATATAGCTGTTATGAAGAATTTTAAACAAGTTTCGAAAATCTCAATTAACGGTTTTGTAGCTTCTACATTTCCTGCAACCTTCTTGGCATTAAATGCTTTTGCAACCGGTGGAATATTTAGCGGTGGCGTTCAAGGTGGAGCCGATAAAGGTCGTGGTGAAGGTGTTCCAACTCAACTTTTCGGTGAAGGCAACACTGGAATTTTCACCCAAATGGTGAATATGATGCTTTTTGCAGTTGGAATTTTAAGCGTTATAATGTTAATTTATGGCGGTTTACGCTATATACTATCAAACGGTGATTCGAAAAAGGTTGATGCTGCAAAAAATACAATTCTTTATGCAATCATTGGATTAATAATCGCAATGCTTTCTTATGCGATTATTAACTTCATCATTAGCTTATTCTTAGGAGGAACCGGAACTGGTTTTGGCGGTAGCTCAAACGGAGCGAACGGTATTCCTCCAACAAATGTTTAGATTTTCGAAACTAAAAAGTCGCCTTCTAAGCGACTTTTTCTTTTGTCTATTCTTATAAATATTGGCGTAAACTGATGATCGGGTCTTTTCGAGCTGCACGGAAGGCAGGGTAAAGACCAAAGATTACACCAACCAACATCGAAATTCCGCAAACCAAAACAGCAATTTGCCAAGAAATAACCGGACTAAACGGTAGAAATACGCTCACTCCAAAAGAAAATGCATAGCCAATGAGATAACCAAAAAATCCGCCACTTAATGAAATTATCATTGATTCTGTCAAAAATTGAAACAAAATGTGCCGATTATTTGCACCAAGTGCTTTTCGAATACCAATTTCTCTCGTTCGCTCACTTACATTCACGAGCATAATATTCATAATGCCAATTCCACCAACAACTAGTGAAATACTCGCCACAATCGCCAAAATAAATGTTGAAAGCTCAATGAATTTATCTGATGGATGTGAAATATTTTTACCAGTCAAAACTTCGAAATCTTTTTCGCCATTGTGGTTTTTTAGCATTCCTTTTTCAATTTCTTGCTGAACTTGATTCAAATTATTAACACTTTTCACACGAATATTCACTTGCTGAATCTGGAGATTTTCACCAATAATTCGTTTTGCAGTCACATATGGAATAATTGCTGTATTGTTAAAATCAACATTACTAAAGTTAATTGATGAACTTTGATGAGCTAAAACGCCAATCACAATGAATTTTTCGCCTTTCATTGTAATTTCTTTTCCTAAAGCCTGAGTTGTTCCAAACAAATCAATGGCCATTTGATTACCAATCACAACAGTGTTTGCATTAGCACTTTCTGCAATAAATTGACCTTCACGAACTTTCAAACCTACAGTTTGATCAAGGTTAGGGCTGGTTGCCAGCAAATTTGCATATTTTTCATCTCCATCGCCCTTAACTTTTGCTGAAAAATTCGCAAGCGGCGCCACAGCTAAAACATCTTTTACTTTCGAAATTAAGCCTAAATCTTCATTTTTAATTGAACTCTGTGTAAAATTTCGAGAAGTTGCCAAATTTGTAATAACATTTTTATTATTTACAGTCAATTCTTTTGGCCGAACCACCGCCAAAGATTCACCCTCAGCTATAATTTGATTCGAAATCATTGAGCTAACACCGCCCGAAAGTGAAAAAATTATTACAACGCTAGAAATCCCGATCATTACACCTAGCATCGTAAGAAAAGTTCGCAAACGGTTGGCGTGCAACGATTCGAATGCATTTTCAATATTAGTTTTTAAAACTCGCAAGCTCATTTAAACTCCCAATTCTTCTTTAATTTCATCGATTTTTTCTTCAACTTTTTCAATTTTATCGAGTGTATTTAGCTTTCCATCTTTTTTCGAAGATTTTTTTGCAGGTTTTTTCTTAACATCTGTATCAATTTTGCCATCGAACATTGTAATAATTCGTGTTGCATAAGCCATTAAATCTGGATTATGCGTCACCATAATAATTGTGTTGCCTTTTTTATGAACTTCAGCAAGCTCTTCCATAATAATGTGTGAACTTTTCGAATCAAGATTTCCTGTTGGCTCATCAGCAAGAATAATTGAAGGCTTATTCACGAGCGCCCGCGCAATTGCTACGCGCTGAGTTTGCCCACCAGAAAGTTGCCACGGCATATAAAATTCGCGTTCACCAAGATGAAATTGCTTTAAAACTTCTGAAGCTTTTTCGAGCCGTTTAACTTTTCCAACTCCTTTATAAACCAGTGGTAAAGCCACATTTTCAATTACGGTTAGGCGGGGAATCAAGTTAAAATTTTGAAAAATAAAACCGATTTTTTCACTTCGAATTTTCGCTTGGTTGCGGCGCGACATTCGCGCAACGTTCTGCCCATCAAGAGCATAATCTCCCTCAGTCGCACGATCAAGAAGACCAATTGTGTTTAAAAGTGTAGTTTTTCCACAACCAGAAGGCCCCATAATTATAATGAATTCGCCCTGTTTAATACTTAAATTTACACCATTTAAAGCATAATTTTCAGCATCACCAACACCAAAACGCTTTTTCAAATTTCGAAGTCTAACAATCTCTTTTTCATTTTTCGCCATAGTAATTCTATTATATATTTTTTCAACATTTTTCGCAAATGCTTTCAGGCGAGTTTTTTCGAATTTTCAAGGAGTTTCCACAGCTTTTTCCACAAAAAATAATTTATTCGTGGTGATATTTTCCGCCAGAAGAAATTTCTTGCGCGCGATAAATTTGTTCAACCAAAATCAATCGCACAATTTGATGCGGAAAAACTAATTTCGAAAGGCTCCAAACAAAATTTGCTCGCCGGCGAAGCTCTTCAGACACGCCAAAAGCCCCACCAATCACAATCACAAAATTCTGCGAATTCACAAATCCGTTCGAAAGCATTTTGGCGAGCTCTGGGCTAGAAATATTTTTACCGCGCTCATCCAGCAAAATCACAAAATCGCTCGGTTTAATTTTTGCTAAAATCCGCTGGGTTTCTTCTTCGCGCGCTTTTTCTTCAGCAAAATTCGAATGCGGCAAAATATCCCAACTTAAATTAAACGGTTTTTTCAAACGCTTTTCGAAAAGCTCAATCCCACTCGTGACCCACTTTTCGTGCTTTTTGCCAATCGCGATAATCCTCATAATTAAATTTTACCATTTTTACAGGATTCTTCAAACTATTTTCGATTAAATACTTGACTTATTACTATTATTATGCTATAATAATATTATTCGTTAGCTAGGTAACTAACGATGGAACATTACAAGGATTGAGTTTAATATTTTAGCCTGCTGCATTTTATTCACCAGATTTACTACTTGGCGATAAGTTTTGAAAAAGATATTTTAAAAGCTTTTTGCTGAGTAGTAAAGTACTCAAGCAAAAAAAGAAGAAAGACCCCCTTGTTACCATTTGCGAGGGAGAGAGGTGAATAAAATGGTTAAAAAAATCGCATGGATTTCAAGACACGATATGACCGAAGATCAAATTGCTGATCTTCGGCGTATTTACGGTAGTGATGTTGTGATTGAAAAACACGACATCACCGCTAGATCATATGAAGATGTGATAGAGGCTTCGAAAGAAGCCGATGTCATAGCGGTTGTTTTACCGCCAAATATTCTCGCGGATTTAGTTAATCCGCGGAATAACGAAAAACCTGTCATTCGAGCGATTTCAAACCGTGAGAAGACAGGGAAGCTTGTAGTAAACTCGGCTACCGGCCAAAAAGAAGCGGAATACCGCTTTGTTCACGGAGGCTGGGAACGTATCAAAAAAATTGAGATTATAGTTGAGAAACTGTAATCTCAGTCTCAATTCTAGTGAGCCTCGTTGTAAGATGAGGCTCTTTTTCTTGAACTTAGAATCCATTCATTAAGCTTTATACATAAATTACTAACCCAAAATTACAACTTTATGTGGTTATTTGCTTGACTTTTTTCAATTTTAGTGATATAATTAAGTTACTTGCGTGGAGCGAGAGAACATTTCAGAAGTAGGAATCTGGCTAGTTTTGCCGAATTTTCAGTTTCGAAAATTGAGTTTAAAAAATTAAGCTCAGCTTTCGAAGCTGAAAGTTTCGAAAAAAATCTATAGTCGGGCAGACTTTAAACGCAGGAGACGACAATGGTTGAAGTTTTCAAAAAGTTTGAAAATCAAGAAAACGGAGCAGTTCTATTAATGTTGCACACAAACGACAGTCCTATTCCTAAGCCTGTTGAAGGTATTGACTTTGCTAACGTGCCAAAAGAAAAACTTGAATTCTTCCTACAACGTGAAGGTCACTTAGTTGATGAGTATTTCACCGAAAATAAGACTGGAAATTACTCTTCAAATATTGCATCAAGAGATGATCCAGACTATGGAGAAAAAGTTCGGGAAGAAATCAGTTTTTGGGAAAAACACGGAATTATCTTACGCTAAACTAAGATTCCACCTTTCAAAACCCCACAAAATCGTGGGGCTTTTTTATTTTTCGAAAGCAATTTTTTCAGCAATTTTTGCAAGTTCTTTGGGCGATGTTTCAGCAGGGTAGCCGTGGTGGAGCTGCAAAACGTTTTTATCATAAAGTGGCACAAGGTGAATGTGCGCATGCGGCACACCAAAACCTTCAACCACAACACCCACGCGAATCGGCTTCATTTCAGCTTGAATTTTCTTGGCAATTTTTTTAGCAATTTGCCACAGATAATCATAATCATCTTTCTCTAAATCCCAAAGCAAATCAACTTGTTTTTTTGGAATAACCAAAACATGACCGTTCGAAAGCGGCTCAATGTCGAGCATTGCGAAAACTTTTTCATCTTCATAAACCTTGTGGCAGGGGATTTCGCCCTCAATAATTCGTGTAAAAATTGATTTTTCTTGCATTAAATTTCGCTCCAATCTGTTCCTTTTTTATAAAATCGCAAAGTTTCTTCGTTTGAATTTTGCCAAAAATCCAAAGCTGGTTGAAGAATTTCCCACGCACGCAAAATTTCATTGCTCTCAGCAAAAAACGCTTTTTCATTCAGAATCGCTTCAGCCAAAACTTTTTCATAAGCTTCAGCAGGCTGAGCATTTTCATCATAAGAAAAACTCAAATTCCGAATTTCTGTGCGACGATTCAAGCCTGGAATTTTCGTTGCAAGTTCAATTTTCATGCTCGCCGAATCATCAAGCGAAATCTGAATTAAATTAGCTTGATTTTCTTCAGTTTTGCGCAAATGAATGCGAATTTCGCTACGCTTTTCGCTCAAGTTTTTGCCAGAAATCAGTTCGAAAGGCACATTTTTCCAGTTTTCATCTTTCGAAAATAATCGAATTTTCGCAAAAGTTTCAACGCAAGATTTTGGATTTTCAACTTCTTCACGATAAGTTTGATATTGGCCACGAATTGCATTTTCTTCAGGATTTTGTAATTTTTCAATCTGTTCTAATGCTTTAAAGCGAGCTTCAGGCAAATCGTTCCAGCTCTTTGGAAAATCTGCCAAAAATAATGCCAAAATCTGAATTAAATGACTTTGAATAAAATCACGCAAAGCGCCACTTTGCTCATAAAAAGTACCGCGACCTTCAATTCCAATCTGTTCGCTGGCGATAATTTGCACTTTCGAAATGGATTTTCCGTTCCAAATTTGCGAAAATAATGCGTTTTTGTGCCGTAAAATTAGTAAATTTTGTGCCATTTCTTTTGCTAAATAATGGTCGATTCGAAAAATCTGCTTTTCACTAAAAAATTCCGCCGTTCGAGAAATAAATTCTTGCGCCGATTTTAGATCAATTCCGAAAGGTTTTTCGAAAAGAATTTTAACATTTTCACCATTTAAGCCAGCTTTTCCAGCTAATGTTGAAATCTGCGCAGCACTTGCTGGCGGAACTGAAAGATACAGCAAAATTTGCGATTCTTCATTTTCGTCTTGAAGGTATTTTTTAAGCTTTTTGTATTCTGTTTCATCTGCTAAATTCATTTCGAAAAAACTTAAAATTTGAGAAAGTTTAGAATTTTCTGCGCGCGAAAGCCCGAGCGAACTTTCAAGAATTTCAAAAGGCTGAATTTGCCGCCGAGAAACGCCAATAACTTCAAGCTCATCTGGTGAAATCTCATTTTTTTCAAGCAGAGAATCGAGCGCAGGTAAAAGCTTGCGGCGCCCTAAATCGCCAGTTAAGCCAAAGATTACAAGTTTAGTTTTCATATTTACCTCTTTTCTATTTATATTTTAACACATTCAGCTTAGAAAAATCTTAAAATTTTGAAAAAATAGTAAAAGAAAAACTCCCAAATTCTCGGGAGATTTTCTAAATAATTTCTGGTACACACAGTAGACCAAAACTTGAACTATTGAACACCTTATCTGGTTGGCTATTTGAAAACTGGAATTACCCTATTTTTGGACCAGAAATTAAGTCAAATTCCTCTGATGAATTACAGAGGTGGAATATGGATTATATATTATAATGCGATATTAAGCAGAAATTATTTGAACACAGGAGATATGATTATGGAAAATAAACTAGATAAACAATTACAATTTATTGAAATGCGGGCTAAAGGTAACAGCTTCGATAGAATAGCTAAAAAACTAAAGGTAAACAAGAAAACCCTTATAGAGTGGTCTAAAGTGAATCATAAAGAAATTAGAATGTTGGCTAATCTCGAGAAAGATGCTCTTTTCGAATCTTATAAGATTAATCGAGAGCATCAGATAAAGAGCTTAGGTTCTCAACTGTTAAAGATTCGAGAGGAGATTAATAAAAGAGATTTATCTAATATTTCTACAGAGAAGCTAATAAATCTAGAAATGCGATTAAGTGATTCTGTAAATAAGCTACGAGAGCCTGTTGTTTTATATTCGGATGATCAATTATGGGATATTGATATGGGGAGTAGCTGGGAGGGGTGATATAAATTAAAGAAAATGTTATAATAGAATATAAATACCATATGGAGGGGGTTAATGAATTATATAGGATCTAAATTATCACTACTACCATTTATTAATGAAGCTGTTTCTAGTTTAGATATAAAAAAGAAGCCTGAAGAGATTGTTTTTTGTGATATTTTTGCCGGTACAGGCGTAGTCTCTAAGTTCTTTAAAGAAAAGGGCTACAATATAATAGCGAATGATTTACAATATTATAGTTACGTAATTTTAAAGCATTTAGTAGGCACTAATCGTAATCTAAGATATAATAAACTGCGAAATAGTGTATGTGATGATATTGGTAAATATTTAAATAATCTTAATGGTATTGATGGTTTTATCTATAATAACTATTCTCCTTCTGGAACGAAAACACAAGAACATCAGAGATTGTATTTTTCAGATTATAACGCCAGAAAAATAGATGCTATGCGTCTACAGATAGAGTCTTGGTATAAAGATAAGCTTCTAGATGAAGATGAATATTACGGTTTATTAGCTTCTTTATTAGAGAGTTCTGATAAAGTTGCTAATACGGCGTCAGTATATGAAGCATTTTTGAAGAAATTCAAAAAAACGTCACTTAAGGAGTTAGATTTTCAATATATAAAACCGACAATATCTGACAATTTAAAATTTAAATCGTCTATACATAATAAAGACGCTAATTCTCTAATTGAAGAAATCAAGGGAGATATATTATATTTAGATCCGCCCTACAATACTCGAAAATATAATACAAATTATCATATGTTAGAAACAATATCCTTATATGATAACCCTACAATAAAGGGGAAAACTGGTGTCAGGGATGATGAGTCTAAAAAATCCGATTATTCTTCTAGGCGCTTTGCTAAAAAAGCATTTGAAGATTTAATTAAAAAAGCTAGCTTTGATTACATTTTATTGAGTTACAATAACGAGGGTATTATCAGCGTTGAAGATATACAATCTATAATGTCTAAATATGGGCAATATACGGTATTAAAGAAACCGTACAGACGATTCAAAGCTGATAGTAATAGGAATAATGGAGCTACAGAGGTGTTAGAATATATACATATTCTAAGAAAGAATTGCAATTAGTTTTGTTGTTCAGGAATCTCTAGAGAACCGCTCTCTATTAATTTTAGGATACCCTCCATATTAAACCTAAATTTAAAACAATCTCTATTAGTGTGAACCTGAAATTCGCCGATAGATACACCATTATATTTTACAGTATTGCTTTCATTCCAGCTAGAATAGGTTTGAGTAAAGCTAAAAAGATCAGGATTCCAAATTGGAGGTATAAGCTTAGATAGCACTATAGCCTTAGGGTGCTGTTGGATTTTTCCTGAATTATCGAGTATATCAAAAAAATAAATAAGATAGTCGCAATGGAAAAGAAACGTCCAGTATCTCGTCATAACTTTATCAATCTTATTTATAGATATTTTTTTAAATAATTTACTCCTACTATCATAGTCATTTGGGATCTGATAACCCTCTAAGATATCACAAAAATATTTAAAATATGTATTCGACGTAGGCTGTCCAACTACCTGAGGTGCAACTTTGCCTAATTTTCTCTGATTACTCTTTACTGAGAGAGTCTTACCTCCTTCAAGATTAAAGTCTATAGAGCTTCCATCTAGTGCTATATGCTCTATAGGCTTGGGTATACCATAACGTAATATGGTAGACTTAGCTAAAGGTTCTAGTATAGATACAATTTTGTTGTTGCCTCTATCTATATAATCCTGTCCTAAAGATATTTTATAAATATTAGATATCGCAATTTCCGCAGAAATTCCGATAATCTCAGTCTGAAACTCGCTAAGCATTTTATTTTCCTTTTTTATTTTTATTGTTTTATAAATATATTATAGCGTTTATGATTATTACAGTCAAGAATAAACAATAGCTTTCACATAATATTATTTACATGTTATAATGTAGATGTGAACAAGGATTTATTAAAAACCCTATGGAGCGATAGTATAGAAATAAGTCTACTATCAGTTTCGGATGATATTCGAGTTAAATTGGGTAAGGTGTGGTCCTTTCCTAAAATATCTTTCGAAAAATCTCCAGATAGTTTCAAAAAGATTATCGAAAGTTTAGATAATCAGAATTTAATGTTGCCTAAAAGTATAGATCCCAAGTCAGGAATCAGAAAACTATCATATGTGGAGTTACTATATCTTGAAATGCTGAATATTTTAGATGGCTTTAAAGTTGATGATAAAATAAAGAAAAAGCTCTTTACATTTTTTAATCAGGGATATGATGAGGATAAAGCTAAATTAATTTACGCTATAGAATGGCTAGATGCACTCCTGAGCGTTCACTATGGATATGATATTGAATTTATTATTCAGAAAGGCGATATATCGGTCTATGATGTGGCTACTTCAGCTTTTATAGCAGGCCCTACTCTAGGACAGATTCGAATAAGTTTATCAGCCGTAGTTAATAAGCTTAATAAGAGATTAGGAATTCGAGAAGTTAAGATAAAGAGGGGTTTTGGCGACCTTCCCTTATCTTCATCAGAAATAGATGTAGTTATAGGATCTAGGGATTTAAAGCCTATTAAAGAAGAAATGATTCAAATTTCAAAAACAAATTCCAACAAAGTATTAGTCAAGAGCTCAAAAATATCAGACCTAGGCGATAATATATCTTTAGAAGAAGCTATGAAGCTATATAAAGATAAACTCGAAAGCAATGATTTTACAGACATCGAAACTATCCAGCGAAACGGTAAGATAGTAAAATTTAGAGAACAGACTCAAACACTTTATGATAATTAGATAATTTACAGGGCTGAGCTAAAAACAGCAGGCTCTGGAGTAAATAAAATCTAATCTTATGATCAGATCGAGAGGAACTCGGATGATTATGTAAAGGATACATAATCTAATGAGTCAAAACTCTAAAGCAGGCAAAAACCTATCAAACCTAATTAATATTCTCGAAACTATCGAATCAGAGAATATTAATAAAAATAAAAAATCTCTAGAAAATAACGAAAATTCAATCATATCCGAAAAGGGTGAGATAATATATTTCTAAATAGGAGAAATTCGAATGGCTAAAAGAGTTAACACTAGAATAATAGACCCTACTAAACCGTTAAGATATGTAATGTATCTTCGAAAATCATCAGAGGGAGAGGATGCTCAGGCGAAATCTCTCCCTGATCAGAGGGCTGAGTGTTATAAGTATGCGAAATATCATAATCTCGAAATAGCTGAAGTTATAGAAGAAAGTGCTTCGGCGTGGACCTCTGGAAATAGGCCTAAGTTTAAGGCTATGATTAAAGATATTCGAAAAGGTAAATATGATGGAATATTAGCATATCATCCCGATCGACTTAGCCGTAATATGCTTGAAGCGGGTAAGATTATAGATCTTCTAGATACTGGCGAAATCCTTAGTCTTAAGTTCCCCACCCTAGAAATAGAAAACACTGGAAACGGAAAGCTTCTACTGGGTATATTATTTACTATGGCCAAAAATTATACAGATCATCAAAGCGAAGTAGTTCAGCGTGGAGTAGATAGTAATCATGCTCAAGGAAAATCTAACGGTGTTGAAAAATGGGGATATTCTCGGAATATAGCTACAGGATATTATGAGCCTAATGATTCCTTTGAGGTTATCAAAGAAGGCTGGAATATGCGTTTAGAAGGTCATACTTTAAATGATGTGATTAAATTCTGGAAAGAAAAGAAAGTTAGTCGAACACCAGTAGTAAGCAAGCGGAATAGGAGTCCTAGAACCGTATACCTTCATGATAAAAACCAAGCTTCGAGAATTTTTAAAGATCCGTTTTATTTTGGTATATTGATTCAAGCAGGTAAAGAAAAAGACCTTCGAACCGAATATGGAGCTAATTTTAAACCTATGATTAGCGAACAAGACTATGAAACTGTTCAAGGTATGTCAGAAAGTAAAAATAGAAGACTATTTAAAATGCCTACAGTCCATTCAAAAACATTCTTACCCCTTCGAGGTATGGTGATATGTAATAATTGCGAAAGTGTGATGGTAGTTGGTGCAAGTAAAGGTAAAACTTCAAAATACCTATATTATCGGTGCGAGAACAAAGAATGTCCAGTAAAAAGCATTAGAGCGAAATATATTTTTGATCCACTATATCGGATACTGGATAGTTTAGAATTTTCGGATAAAGAATACGATGAGTATAATCGTTATATTGGTGAGCATAGCGAAGAACGGATAAATTCCCTAAAAATTGAAAGAAGGAGCTTACAGAGCCGTTTAAACGCCGTAGAACGCAAAATAGAATCTCTTCATAAGAGTTATTTAAGCCTGTCGGAGAATTCTCCTGAATCATTGCGAAATAAATTAGCCTTGGAGATTGATGATAAGGATAATGAGAAGATCAGCATACAGAGCCGAATTTCGGAAATCAATGAAATATTAGTAGATGCTGATAAAATTAGAATTTCGAAAGATGAATTCTTGAACACCCTAAAAAAGCTAGCTCAACAGATGAGAAATGGAGATGCTCGACAAAAAGACATTTTATGTAGAAATCTCTTCTTGAACACCCGAATAGATAATCAAAAAACTCCTTCCTTTATCTGGAAAGAGCCTTTCGATCAGGTAGTTAAACTACAGGAAATAATTTCTGGTACACGAGAAAGGACTTGAACCTTCACGCCAATTGGCACTAGTTCCTAAGACTAGCGTGTCTACCAATTCCACCACTCGTGCAAAATTACTTTATTATTTTAACTGATATTTTTCAAAAAGTCAAGGATTTTTCAAAAAAATATTGGTTTTGGCGGAGAGAACAGGATTTGAACCTGCGAGAGCTTGCGCCCAACACGCGTTCCAGGCGTGCGCCTTAAACCACTCGGCCATCTCTCCATAAAAATATTTTACTTTATTTTTTCGAAATTTTCAATTAAATCATGATATAATTTGAAATATGGAAGTTAAAAAATATAAGCCAGAAGATATTTACCCGACACCGCAAGAAAAACCAAAAGAAAACCAAGAAAAATCGCAAGAAGCCCAAAACGATGAATTTATTCTTGAAGAATATAAAGTTATTCGAAAAGGAAAAAGCGAAGATTTTATACCAATTCAAATTGCTGCAATATTGGGATTTTTAAGCTTATTTCCAGCCCCTTCGCCAGCTCCAATTATTAATTATGGTTTTAGCTTACTTTCAGTTATGGCTGTTAGTTATTCGCTTAAAGCTGCAAATAAATTTGAAATTGAAACTGGGCGAAAATCAAAGGCGAAAATCTGGGCAGAAATTTTATTAACACTTCAAATATGTATTTTTATAATGTATTTGATTTCTGGCGTATTTTCTGCCGGAGGAATGTTGAATGGAATTAAATTATTTTAGAATTGATTTAAAACATAAATCAACTATGAATATTTAAAAAATTATCAGAAGAATACGCAAAAGAATATAACCGAATGGTTTATACTCAGCGAGGTATTGTTTCGAAAGATTAAAATAATTACAAAATATTTCCACGCCTAAAAAGGGGCTGTTTTTTCTTTGGAAAATTTGCCTGAAAATCTAAAAAGTGATATAATTTAAGAATGAGCATTAAGAATAATTTAGCAAAAACGGCTCGCAAAATTCTGCCAAAAACGGCAATTTCTGGGCTTGAAAAAACTTATCGAAAATCTCGCGCAAAAGTTATCGCCACACGTTATGGCAACCCTGCGCGCGACTTACGAGTGATTGCTGTAACAGGTACGAACGGTAAAACTACCACTGTTAATTTTCTTAATGAAATCTTGAAAGAAGCTGGCTATAAAACTGCGATGTTTTCAACCGCAAATATTGAGATTGCGGGTGTTCAAACAGTAAATGACACCAATTCTACAACCGCAACAGTTTCGAAATTACAAAAATTTTTCTCTGATGCAAAAAAAGCTGGTGTTGAATTTGCGTTAATTGAGGCAACTTCGCATGCGCTTGATCAATACAAATTTGCTGGAGTTCCTATTGAGATGGCAATTATGACCAATCTTACGCAAGATCATCTTGATTACCATAAAACAATGGAAAACTACGCTAACGCTAAAGCAAAACTTTTCGAAATGCAGCCACGATTTATTGTTTTAAATACTGATGATGCTTATTTTGAATTTTTCAATAAATTTGAAGCTGGCGAGCAAAAAATAACTTATGGCAAAAGTGATTCTGCAGAAGTTAAAATTGAAAATTTCAAGCTTTACAAAAAGGGAAGCGAAGCTAATTTGCGAATTGATAATAATGTTACACTTGAAATCGCCACAAATCTACCGGGCGAATTTAATATTCACAACATGACTGCGGCGGCGGCCGGCGCTTATCTTTTGGGAATTTCGCTCGAAGATATTCAAGAGGGAATCGCTAATCTTGAAGGAGTTTCAGGAAGGTTTGAATATGCTGTTTCTAATTTACCTTTTGATGTGGTTGTAGATTACGCCCACACGCCAGACGCGCTTGAAAAACTCCTTAAAGCTTCAAGAAAAATCACTAAAGAGCGCACGATTTTAGTTTTTGGTGCTTGCGGCGACCGTGATCGCGAAAAACGCCCAATTATGGGAAAAATTGCTCAAGATTTAGCTAACCGAATTATTATTACCGATGAAGAAAACTACACTGAAGATGCTAAGCAAATTCGTGAAGAAATTATTGCAGGAATTTCGAAAAAAGGTGAAAAATTGCCAGCAAATATTCAAGAGATTCCAGATCGTGAAGAAGCAATTCGAAAAGCTTTACAAATTGCAGGCAAGGGCGATATTGTATTAATTACAGGTTTAGGACACGAAGTTTACCGCGTAATTGACGGCAAAAAAACACCTTGGAACGACATAGAGATTGTGCAAAAAATCACAAAAGAAATCTTCAAAAAATAGCAAAAAATCGCTCATTTTTGAGCGATTTTAGTTTTCGAAAAAATAAAAACCGTTCTTTTGAACGGCTTAAATTTAATAAGTTTGGCAGCTCAGCTGATTCTTTTCTAAAAGCTCTGATGCAGAATTTATCCGGACGTACCAATTTGCAATTTCACCATTGCGTAATGAAAGTTTGGCTTCTTTAAGATTTTCTTCATTCAGATCAAAGAAGAAATTCTTTTTACGAAAAATTCCAATCGGCTGAATAGTCTCAATTTCAAGGATCAACTCCCCGAAATTAAATTCATCTTTAAGGATCCTAGATTTATCTGGCTCTGGAATCCTTTCGGTGCAAAGATTAGTAGCTATGCTAAACAGAAAACTCCGTTTTCCAAATCTTTCTAAAAGTGCTTTCGATTTCATTTTTTTCCACCCCTTTTCGAAAAGTATTTAAATTTTAGCACACTATTGATTTTTTTGCAAGTATTTAGTAAAATAGAATAAGCATAAATATATTCAAGGAAAGATTAAATGAAAGTAAAGAATAATAGAATTTTATTACCTGCAATGACGGTGGCGGTTCTAGCACTCGGTGGCGGGTATTATGGAACACAAATTGTCAGCAAACAAAATATTTTTTCGAAAGCATCAGCTTATACTTCAGCAGTGAACTCCGTTGACCCAAGCAATGCTCCAGATAGTTATGAAATTAAATTTACAGATGCGAATTTTAAGCGTGCATTAAATTCGGTTTTAATGAAAAGCGATCCAAGCCGAACACTTGATAGTCCAATTACGACTGGCGTAGCTAAAACAATGACAGAGTTCTGGCCAGATGATGCGTATCGAAATTTTGAGAATGTGGAAGGTATTCAGTATTTCACGAATCTTGAGACACTTCATGTCGCCGGAATGAATAGCTTAAAGGATATTTCTGCAGCCGCCACACTAACTAAAATTAAAACAGCCTACTTAAGTTCATCGAGTATTTCAGATATGTCAGCTGTAAAAAACTGGAAACAGGTTGGATTACTTTGGATTCATGATAGTCATGTTACAGATTTCTCATTCCTCAAAGATCTTCCACATGCTGGAGTTTGGGGAATTCGATCGAATGTAACAATTAAGGCTCAAAAAGGTCAGAGAATTTTTAAAAATCCTTTTATTAATGCTGATGGCACAATTATGCCAATAGAAAATAATCAAACTTTTATAAATACAGATAAAAACGGGAATCCACAACAGGATGGTGGATATATTAAGGTTAACTCAGATAAATTTACAGGTACAGATACTTTTAGTGTTCTAAATAAAAAATACACTCTACCTAATGGAAATACCATGGACAACCAAAGCGAGCTCTACAATACATCTGACGTAACAGTAGAGAATATAAACTTTGACCTAAACGAAAAACCAGAGATTAATTTCAATGTTCAAGGTAACAGTATTCCGTTAAAAGAAGGTTCACCATTAGTTTGGGATAAGCCAAGACAAAATAATTCTACAATTAATGGTGCTATAATAGAATCTTTCAAGAAGAGTTATAATCCGCAAGCTGGTGGAAATTTCTTTACAGCAAGTAGCCCAACATCAGATATTACTTCTTTCACAACTGATGCCGAAGAAGTATTCAGCAATAAAGAAAACCAAATAAATGGTGACTATTTGATTACAGCTAAAGCTACAAATAAATATGGAAATACCACAACCGCTCAATTTAGGCTTTTGACTGCTTTCGCTTCTCGTGAGCCAGCTAAAAAAGCTCTTGAAAATTTCGAAAAACAGCCAGATTATATTAAAAATATAATCCCTGCTAATTTATTAACTGAGGTTAATCGTACTGCAACACAACCTTTAGGAATAACCAACGATGACGTTAAAAATGCAGCAGATTCTTTAAATAATAAAATTGCTGAAATCGTAGCTCTAGAAAATGAGCGTAAAACTGATGTTACAAACGCGATTAACGAATTAAAGAAAGTAATTGAACACGTTGCCGATTTTAAGGATGTCATGAATGAAAACGACAAGATTCTTGACCCTGTAGCAAAACAAGCAAATCTTAAAGAGTTGGAGAAAATTGCTGAACGCTACAACAAAAATACCAAAAAGTTGGAGCAAACTTTAGACAAAATTGCTAATTTGAAAAACCTTAATAATTTTTCTAAAGAAACTTTGACACAGTTGCAAGAAGTTGTAAATGCGGCGTCAAACTTAAATATTTCAAGCCAACTTAAAACTGCCGAGGCGATAAAGAATTCAACTAAAGATCTTGCCTCAGAGAGTGAAATCTTAGAAGCAATCAATGAACTTGAAAGTGCTTTGAACGGTTTGCGAGCTGATAAAACAGCCCTAAATTCACAAATTAAAGATTTCGAAGACTCACAAAAATGGCTGAAAGATGAAGTTAAAACTGAAGCCGATAAAGCTAAAGAAGTTCAAAAAGCAGATAATCCAACTTTCGAAGAAATTAAAAAAGCGGAAGAAGATTTGAAATCGGCTATCGAAAAAGCTAAAAAAGCAGAAAGCGAGCGTCAAAAATCATCTGAAGATAAGCTAAAAGAAGTTGAAAAAATCGTTGAAGATAACAAAACGAAGAAAAATGAGCTTCCAGCTGTTGATATCGAAAATATTGAGAATTTAATTTCGAAAGTTAAAGATGAGAAAAAACGCCAAGAATTGAGCGAAAAATTGCAAGAAATTAAAAATTCTATCAAGAAAAAAGAAGCTCAAATTGAAGCAGATAAGCTTGCAGAAGCTATTAAAAAACGCAATGAGGAAATTGCAAAGCAACGTTTAAATTCTCCAGAAACTGGATATTTACGCGAAAAACAAAACCAACAAGACAGCACTACTATATTAGTTTTGATTGGTTTAGTTGCTGCAATTTTCACACCAATAATTATATTCTTCGCTAAAAAATTGAAGAAAAATTCGAAAAAAATCTAATTTCGAAAAAGAAAAATAGGCTCTAAACTTAGGGTCTATTTTTATTGAGTTCTAAATAATTTTACAAAATCCTGAGTACAATTTAATATTTTAGAAAATAAAAAAACTGCGAGAGTTTAAAACCTATCGCAGTTTTTTATAATTATTTTGATTTAAAGTAATCAATTTCTTTAATCACATCAAGAAGTGCATTTGCGCGCTTTACTTCATCTTCAATCATTCGAGCAGCATTATAAGCTGGTTCAATTAAAGTATTATCATCACTTGAACGGAGGAGTAAAAGATAAATATCAAATTTCTCTTCATTCGAAACTGTTAGTTTATCAACTAATGGTCGCAAATCTTCAAGAGCATGACCTTTAATTGTATCTAAATCTAAGCCACCAAAACTTGACATTACAGTTGACTGAGTTTGTTCAACAACCGGTTGAACTTCTTCAGTAACTGGAACCTCAACTTGGTTTAAATCTTCATATTGGAGTTCATCAGTGCTTTGATTATCATCAGAATCATCTGAAGAACTGCTAACACCAGAAAGAATCTTAGCGAGCTCTGGATCGTCGCTAACTGGCATTTTACTTGTTTGGTTCATATCAATTTCCATAACCCACCTTTATATTTAATTGACTTTACTTTTTATTAATTATATTGTATCATAGAATTAAAGCATAATCAAGATTATTTTTTCGAAAGAGTGGAAAATGTTAGATAATTTTAATTTATTAGTTCAGCGCGACCCGCAAAATGCGCTTTTGGTCGCTAGCGAGCAGTGGAAACAGGCGCTTTTTCAAGCTGAAGTTATTTCACCAGAAAATGATGGCCGTGAAATCAAAAATATTGTTATTACAGGAATGGGTGGATCGGCTTTGGCTGGTTTAATTGTGAAAAAATGGCTCGAAAATGAAATAACTTTACCAATCGAAATTATTCGAAATTATAATTTACAAAAAAGTGTTTCGAAAAATACGCTAGTGATCGCAAGCTCATATTCTGGAAATACAGAAGAATCAATTTCAGCTTTGAATCAAGCAATTGAAATTGGCGCACAAGTTGCCACAGTTTCTTCACACGGCAAAATGGAAGAAATTGCTCGCAAAAATGAAATTGCTCATGTTAAATTGCCAACAGGCCTCCAACCTCGAATGGCGGTAATTTATAATTTTAGAGCTTTAACTAAAATTTTGGTGAATTTTGGAATTATTTCGAACGAAAAACACGAAGAAATTGAGCATTATGCCGATTTTTTACGAAAAGAAAGCGAATCTTGGGCAGCTAGTGTTTCGAATGAACGGAACTATGCTAAGCAATTAGCACTTTATTCGGCAGGGCGAAGTGCAGTTTTTTTGAGTTCGAGTGAATTTTCACCGTTAGCTTATAAATGGAAAATTTCTTGGAATGAAAATGCTAAGAATATTAGCTTCTTTAATGAATATCCAGAATTTAATCATAATGAATTTATCGGTTGGAGCTCACACCCAGTTGAAAAACTCTTTGCAATTTTTAATCTACGCAGTAATTTCGACCATCCACGCGTGCAAAAACGATTCGAGATATCAGATAGGCTTTTAAGCGGAAAACGCCCAACAGCACGAAACATTGAGCTTAAAGGTTCAACTTATCTTGAACAAGTCCTTTGGGGATCGATTTTAGCAGATTTTGTTAGTATTTATCTTGCTATACTAAACAATGTAGATCCCACACCTGTAGAATTAATCGAAAAGCTTAAAGTTGAATTAGTAAAATAATTTTAAAAACCGCCATCAAGTTTCAAATAGTGGGAAAATATGAAAAAATCCCGACTAAATACAGGACTTACTCAATTAGAAGCGGCAGAAAAACTTGGGGTAGCTCAAAACAATATGCTAGATGGGAAAACGGGGGAGAAATCCGAAAGATGAAACAGTAGAAAAATTAGCTGAAATCTTTGGTACGTCTTTTGAGATTTTAAAAGGACGAGATGATAGACTAGAAGAAATTGTTAGTCTACTAAGAGAGTATGAATTGATAGAAACAGATAAAAATAAAATTATTAAAACTTTAAAGGATTTATTACATAAATAAATCAAAATAATGTGGTAGTTGGAGAGCACAAAGTGAATAATATCCGGGAACAAAAAAAGCAAGCTAAAGCATTTATTAAACGCTGGGAAAATAGAGGAAACGAAAGGCAAGATAGTCAGTCTTTCTGGTTAGACTTACTTCAATCTATTTATGGGATTGAAAACCCGAGTGAGTATATAACATTTGAAGATAAAGTAATGCTCGACCATACTAGTTTTATGGATGGCTTTATTGATAAAACAAAAGTATTAATTGAACAAAAAGGTTCAGACAAAGACCTTAATAAAGCTATCAGACAGTCCGATGGTACTTATCTTAATCCTTTTCAACAAGCTAAACGATATTCTGCTAACTTATCATATTCTCAACGTCCACGGTGGATTGTGACTTGTAATTTTAAAGAGTTCTATGTCTATGATATGGAGCAACCAAACGGTGAGCCTAAAGTCATTAAACTTGCTGATTTAGATAAAGAAGCCTATCGTTTAGAATTTTTAATTGACAAAACTAATGAACACCTAGAACGTGAAATGAAAGTCTCAATGGAGGCTGGGCAAATCGTAGGTGAAATCTATGACGGATTACTAAAACAATATGTCAATCCAGACAATCCAAATAGCCTACATGCTATCAACCAACTTATCGTGCGTCTAGTATTTTGTCTATATGCTGAAGATGCTGGTATTTTCGGCCATCACATGGTGTTTCATGATTATCTTGCCCGTTTTAGTAGTCGTGATTTTAGACGTGCTTTAATTGACCTCTTTTCTGTGCTAGATACGCCAATTAAAGAACGCAATCCTTATTTAGATGATGATCTCCTTGCTTTTCCCTATGTTAATGGAGGGATGTTTGCTGAAAATAATTTGGAAATCCCTAATTTCACTGATGAACTCCGTGAACTAATTTTAGAACATGCTTCGTCTAGTTTCGACTGGTCAGAAATCAGTCCAACTATCTTTGGTGCAGTGTTTGAATCAACTCTTAACCCAGAAACACGTCGAAGCGGGGGAATGCACTATACTTCTATTGAAAATATCCATAAAGTTATCGATCCGTTATTCTTGGATGAGCTAAAAGAAGAGTTAAACGAAATACGTCAATTTAAGCAACCTAGAACAGTTGAACAAAAAGCCAAACAGTTCCAAACAAAACTAGCGAGTCTAACATTCTTTGATCCTGCTTGTGGTTCTGGGAATTTCTTAACGGAAACATACGTTTCTCTTCGACGCTTAGAGAATGAAGCCATTAAGCTCTATATGGGGGATGCTGTTGCGCTTGACGTCGGACAAGAACTTATTAAAGTCCAACTGAATCAATTCTATGGCATTGAGATTAATGACTTTGCCGTTTCCGTGGCTAAAACGGCTCTTTGGATTGCAGAAAGCCAAATGCTTGATGAAACGAAAGATATTGTATATACGAATATCGATTTTCTTCCTCTTAAATCATATACCAATATCGTTGAAGGAAATGCTCTAGAGATTGATTGGGAGACAGTGGTTTCTAAAGATAAGCTGACCTATATTATTGGAAATCCACCATTTATAGGAGCTAATGGAGTTAGTAAGGCACAAAAACAAGAATTACTTGATATTTTTGGTCCAAAAAGTAATGCAGGAATTCTTGATTATGTTGGAGGATGGTATGCTAAGGCTGCTAATTTAATTCAAAATACCGACATAAAATGTGCTTTTGTTTCAACGAATTCGATTACACAAGGTGAACAAGTTTCAATTCTATGGAGTTTCTTATCTAGTAAGAATATTACTATTGACTTTGCATATAAATCATTCGTTTGGAATAGTGAAGCTAAAAATAATGCCAAAGTGCATTGTGTCATTATTGGATTTAGTGAAAAAAATAATAGAACTAAGATATTATTTAATAATGATAGTAAACAGTTTGTTAGTTCAATTAGTCCGTACTTAACAGAAGGAGATATGATATTTGTTGGACGAGCAAATAGTCCACTTGCTCCAGTAGAATCTATTACAAAAGGTTGCCAACCTACTGATGGTGGGAATTTGATCATTGAAGAAGAGGATTATGAGGAGTTTATAAATCAAGAACCTCAGGCTCAAAAATATATCAAAAGACTTTATGGGGCAGTTGAATTTATAAATAATAAAAAGAGATACTGCCTCTGGTTAAAAGGTATATCGCCTGCTAAATTGCGGCAGATGCCAAAAGTTTTAGAAAGAGTTCAAAAAGTAAAAGAAATGCGTTTAAATAGTTCGGCTACAGGAACTAGGAAATTATCAGAAAGACCTCATGAGTTTCGGGAAACATATAATTTTGATTCGTATATACTAATTCCAAGCACATCGAGTGAAAATAGGCGATATATACCTATAGGATTTATGGGGAAAGACGATATCTCTACAAACGCTAATCTTATAATCCCTGATGCGTCCCTATTTCATTTCGGGATTCTAACATCTAATGTCCATATGGCATGGATGCGTACAGTTGCTGGTAGACTAGAAATGCGTTATCGTTATTCTGCGAAGATAGTTTACAACAACTTCCCTTGGCCGGAAGTGACCGAAGCTCAAAAAGAGAAGATTTCTAAAACTGCCCAAGCTATTCTTGATGCACGTGCGCTATATCCAGACAGCTCATTAGCTGATCTTTATGACGAGTTAACTATGCCTACTGAACTTCGTCAAGCTCACCAAGCTAACGATAAAGCAGTTATGGAAGTTTATGGTATGAAAAAAATCGTAGACGGCAAGAAAACTTGGTTAACTGAAAGTGAAACAGTAGCAAGATTATTTGAGATGTATGAAGAGATAACAAAAACCAAATAACAAAAAGTCTTCAAGATAAACTCAATTACTTTAAGCGTCACATAGAAACGCACAAATTTAAGAAGGATATCACAGATATGCAACATAAAAGATTTCATACTCCTAACAATGTAATAAAGCCACATCAATACGATATAGCTCTGAACTACATTGAAGAGTACCAGCCATCGACTGAAATTAATAATTTGATTGAAACCTATTTAATTCTAAAATTGTTAAAAACAGAAAATGAATTTTCTAAATTCAAACATCTAATTAGAAAATTTCATAACGATTTATCCGCGAATTTCCCAATTACCATTTTTGAAATAGACTATAATAGCATTGATATAGTTTATAAAGATGTTTTCTGGGAGCTAGTGCTATTCTTAGAAAAAATTAATAAAGATGATGTTAGTCAGTTTGAATCATACATTAAAAAATATAATATCCAGACAATAAATCTTAAAAATGTTACAAAACTGATTGACCTATTTCAGCAAGTTATCAAAGAAAATTTTCTCTCCCTGTCCAGAAATATAGAATTTTTCTTGAATCATCAATCGGGAAAATTCATAGATTCTAATAATGGTTTATTTATTAAGTTAGGTATCACAAATGAAGAGATAAATAATCTAGCAAGAGAATATTGTCAGACAGATAGTATTAACCCCAACTATTTACAATCAATTGTTGAGTATAAAAAATTAAGCAAATATGAGTTTGATGATGAGATTAAGCTTTTAGCTAAAAGAAAAAGTAAGGAATTTTGGGAAAAACATTTTGAAACTAATGAAGGGTTCCAATACTCTATATCAGTTGGCATCAAGCCTTTAGATTCTGATAAATTATATGAGCCTATTGAGGATGGTATTCTTTTAAATGAAACTATACTAGATGAACATCATGATTTTCCGACATTATTAAATAATTATATCTATTTACTTGGCTTCTTTAATCATGAAACAGGATTGCCTTGGCTAGTTGCGAATGAAGAAACATTCAGTTTAACTCGTTTATTTTCCCCAAAATCAAATGCTCATTTCGAAGACTACAATTCTCATTTAAAAAATTTTTATGGTTTATTATTTTATGCATATTTTGAGTATCTAAAGAAAAATGATATTGATATTGAGGAGATTATTAATTGGTACTTCAACATTTATTTAGAAACTAAATTGAATATAAAAGGATTTCACTTCCACGCTTCCAATAAAGAATCTTCTTATTATGAAAGAGGGAAATCCATAATCTGTGAGATGGATAGTATCCTAGACCAATACGAACTATTTTTTAGATATAGGGAAATCGACCAAGGTTTATTAGAGATTAAATCTAAAACCTCCTCTTATGCTTCATTAAAATCATTCAATGAGAAAAAATTTATCAAATTGAACAACACACCTGATAATTCTGCGTTGTTCTCTGCACTTTTTTCTGACCAAAGTCTACTTAGCTTTATTTCATCAAAAAAAGAACATAAAACCTTTTTCAAACATATAAAAGAAGGTGTAAAGATTTCTGATTTTGATGAGTATCAGATAAAACAAATAAGCATTCTAATCGAAAAGAACCTTATAAAACTATCAAATGATGTAATAGAATTTACAAATTTTCGAGAAATTAACATTTTATATGAATTATGGAAATCAGGAACGTATTGTCTGTACTATAAAGATGAACTGACGCTAAATATTGTAGAAAATCTTTGTGAAAGAGGTTATTGTGAATATTCAAATAAGCTTTTTTCCGAACTTGAGGCTAACTATTTATCTTATATTTTGGATGATAAAAAATATGGTAATGGGTTGAAGATTCGAAATAAATTCTCTCATGGAAAATTTTCTTATAAAAGTGAAGAGGAACATCAAAAAAATTACTTAGAGTTGCTCCAAATAGTCATTTTTTATGTTATAAGAATTAACGATGAGTTAGAATTTTACAAATCAAAGCTAGCTAATATATAATCTGGGTGTTTGTAAAAATCATCTAGGCTATATAAAAAAGAACATAGTAGTTATTAGTGTATTTTCCTTCAATAACCATAAATGATTATATAGCAACAAACCATGGTAATGTCATTACTGGCAAATTCTAATTTACTAATCTAGTAAATTTATTCTTTTAGATAAGCTAGGTATTTAAATACAGTACTACTAATTTATTTTTTAAAAATTACAAATCTATTGATAGCTTTTTGGTAGCTAAACAGACAAAATATCTTGTTTTTTGCAAATAATACTTAAAATGAATGTTGAATTATCAGCATTCTTTTTCATTTCAGATTAATTCTCGGAATTAGAAAAATAGCAGTTTTTATTTTTTAAAAAAGCCAGCTTTCGCTGACTTAGAGAGGTTATTCTTCCAGATCCATTAAAATTACAATTTTATATATTTTAGTAAGCTTATATAAAACATAACTAGACTGTACAATAGAGGCTATAGGGATTATTAAAGTAAATCCAAAAAATACATCTAGAATAAAAATAAATAAAACAATAAATAGCCAAGATGTTGAACCTTCCGGAAATTCATCAGGAATAGCAGCACTGCTCTTGAAAATCTTCTTTAATAACCCTATTATAAATCTTGGAGTAAAAAACAACATACCTGTCAATACACTATATTCAAAAAGTAAAAGTCGTGCTATAAGATAGCTAATTTCTGAACTTTCCGATTTGAAAATTAACAGATATATTGCAACAATTAGCGAAAATACATAAAAAAAGCAAATTGAAAAAAACATCTTTTTCATATCTTAAACCTCATTTCTAAAGAGCTATTTATAAAAATATTTTAGCAGATCTTAAAACCAAAGTCAATAAACACGAAAAAAGCCCGCAAATGCGAGCTACTTTCGTGGCGGAGAAGGGGGGATTCGAACCCCCGATACGGTTGCCCGCATACACGATTTCGAGTCGTGCGCCTTCAACCACTCGGCCACCTCTCCAATATTTACATTTTATCATATATCAGAGATTAAATAAAGATTTATTTTGCTGAATAATATATATGCCCAGGCTGAAGATTGCCAAGCAACTTATCAACAGTTACAAATTGATAACCTTGAGAACTTAAATTCTGCAGAATACACGGAACCGCTTCAACTGATGTTCGGTGAATATCATGCATCAAAATTATTGCACCAGGGCGTGCGTTCGAGATTGCTCTATTACAAACAATATTCGAATTTCTATCTGCCCAGTCGCGAGTGTCAACAGACCATAAAATTGAACTCATTCCAAGATTAGAAACAACTCTTTGCACGGCCGCATTAGTTGCACCATATGGAGGTCTAAGTGTAGTAGGTTTTACACCCGTAATTCCTTGTAAAATATTATTGGTTGAGGCTATTTCATTTTGAACTTGTGCAGGAGATAGGCTTGGCAAGGAAGAATGAGACCAGGTATGGTTACCGATTTGGTGTCCATTATCAAAAACTCGCTTTACAATAGAAGGATATCTCTGAGCACTTGGGCCAATCATAAAGAAAGTTGCTTTCGCTTTATAGTTGTTAAGATAAGAAAGAAGTTTATCGGTATATATACCTGGGCCATCATCAAATGTTAAAGCAATACATTTTGAGCAATCTTTATCTAGGAGTGGAGTTTTAGAAGTTAATGGCGCTGTTTTTTCAGCTTGTTTTGAATTTTGCGTATCAGGAACTTCGAATATTTTTCTTGAAAAATCATTCTGCAAGAAATCAGAAATTTCTGAAATTTTAATCTGAAATTGAACTGAAGAAAAATTAGAAGGAATAATTTGACCTTTAGAGAAAGGAAAATCAATCGTTTGTTTATCTAAAATTATTATATTTTCGAAACTTTCAAAATCTAAATCATTCAAAATTTCATTCGAGAATTCTTTTTTACTATTTTTTAAATAATCTCGAATTTTATTTTTAATAATTTCTAAAATATTATATTTATCTTTCTCTTTATTGTTTAAAAAGTCACTAAATTTTATAATCTCTCCATTTTTAGCATTGAAAGTCCAAAATAAATTTTGATCATTCAAATTCGCTCCATGAGTATCTTGTTTGATTGAAATTAAAATCGAAATAGCATCATCGTTATTATAATAAACTTGATAGCTAATTCTTTCAGTTGAAATATTTTCGAAAGTTGATTTTTTCGCATCATCTTTAAAAGTCTCATCAATTTCTTGAATTTTATTATTTATAAATTCATTGATTTTGTTATTCTTCGTAACAGGGATTTCTAATATAGCATCTTCTTTTGAATTTTTTCTTTCAATAAATTTTGAACTAATTCCATTATATTTCGAATCTTTAAAATAATACTTTGTAATATCTTGATTGTGTTTTTCTTCTACATTGTGGTTAATTTTATTAAGAAATATAACTCCACTCAATAAAAGTAATAAAATGATAATTGAAATATATATAATCTTATTATTTTTTATTCTTTTTTGTATTTTCTTAATCATAAAACAATTATATCACCAAAATAGAAAAAACACCAGATTACTCTGATGCTTTTTCTATGGTACACCTGGCAAGATTCGAACTTACGACCTTTGGCTCCGCAAGCCAACGCTCTATCCAGCTGAGCTACAGGTGCATATGCTACTTTTCAGTAGCTAACTTTTGAAGTTCTTCCGCACTAAGCAGACATTTAAATTTTAGCACATTTTTTAAAATATTGCAAGATTAAAGATTTATTTTTCGAATAATTTTATCGATTAAATCAAGTTTAACTTCTTCCATTGGTAGGCGAGCGCCAATAATATCTGTGATTTTTTCACCATTTTCCTTTGGGAAGTAAATAATTGTGCTGGGCGAAAAGCGTTTTTTAGGCAAAAGAATAATAGCATAAGTATTTGTTTCTTTTCGAATACCAAAAGCTCGAAATTCACCATAGGAATGAAAAGTTTCACCCATATAAACTCCGTGCGTCGAAAGACTATAAGATATAATTTGAGTGTGGTTTGATTTTCGAAGAGTTAAAATTCCAATAGCTGATACTATAATTAAAGCAAGAAAAGTCCAAGATTGATTTAAAATTGCGAAAAGACAAAATGCTAAAATGATAATTGAAAATACAATATACCAAGATTTATTTTTATCACCGATTATTAAGTCTTGAGCTTGCCAATTAACGATTTCTCGTTCTTCAGCAATATTTTCAGCGGGTAATTGGTTATTTTCAACTTCACGAACTTGTGTATATTCTTCTGGGTTAAAGGGTTTAACTTCTTCAAAAACCGGCTCGATAGATTCTTTAGGGTTTTCAGCCATAAAACTACCCGCCTCAGGTGTTCGAAATTGTGATTCAGGCAAACCCGTTACACGAGGAACGCCATTTCGGTTTTCATTATCGAAATTCATAATATTTTAATTATACCATAAGCTATTTAAAAATTCAAAAAATCTCTATTAAAATAGAAAATCCTGCCGTTAAGCAGAATTACCTATTTTGGCGGAGAAGGAGGGATTCGAACCCTCGATACGTTTTACCGCATGCCGGTTTTCAAGACCGGTGCCTTCAACCACTCGGCCACCTCTCCAGATGAAAACCATTATAACATACTTTTTTTAAAAGCTCAAGTTATTTTTCTTGTTGAAGTAGATAAAATGCCCAAACCTCTTTAGCACCACTTTGGCGAAGAATTTTTGCAATAGAATCTAAAGTTGCGCCAGTTGTACGAATATCATCAAAAATTACATAAATTTTATCTTTCGAAAGCTTTTCTCCCGTAAACTCATAACTACTTTTTGCCTGAATTTGTCGCGTTTTAAAATTTTTGCCGCGTTGAGTAGTTTTTGCTATTCTTTTAATTAATGTTGATTTTTCAATTTTTAGATTCTTTGCAAGCTGGCGAGCCAAAAGTTCAGTATGATCTAAACCACGTTCACGAATGTGGTTCGAAAGTGTTGGAACTGGAATTAAAACCAATTTTTCACGATTATTAATAAATTCGCTATTCGAAAGCAGAAAATCAGATAAAAGTTTTGCGAGATAATAAGCATTCTGTCTCTTACTTTGAAATTTAAATTCATCAACTATTTTTTGAAGCTCTCCAGACCTTTTCGAAAGATAAAATTCTTTCGAAATAATACTATTCGAGCGAGAAAGGGAATTACCAAAATTACACCTTGATTCAAGGCACTTTTCGCAAATAGGTTCGCCCAATTTTTGGCAAAAATAGCACTCATCTGGTGCGAAAGAATTTAAAATTATTTCGTATATGCTTTTCTTCATAAAAAATCGTTTCTACCTCTTGATTATATAATAAAAGTGCGGTATAATAAAGTAAATTAATCTTATTTAGGAAATTTAATGCGGAGGAAAAATGGCTAGAAGACAAAATGATGATAGCTTTTTGAATGATGAATTGGAAGCTGCTTTCAATTTTGGTGATGATTTGATGGAGACTTCAGAAAATGAAGCCTTAAGCGGATCTGAACAAATTGAAATTGCGGAAGAAGAAAATGAACTTCCTGGTCAATTAGCTGTTGATGTTTACGAAACAGAGGATAAGCTTTTTGTTAAAGCACGAACTGCGGGTGTGAATAAAAATGACTTGGATGTTTCACTTTCAGATGGAACTTTAACGATTAGCGGAAGTTTAAATCCTGGTGATCAAGAGGGAATTATCGCTCATCATGCACAAGAATGCTACTGGGGAGAATTTAGCCGAACACTAACTCTTCCAGTTCCGATCAAAGAAGATGAAGTTGAAGCAATATTGAAAGATGGAATTTTAACAATCAGCTTCACAAAAGTTAAAACTCAAGCAACACGAATTAAAGTTCTGTAGAAAAATAAAATTCTCGAAGTATAAACTTCGGGATTTTTATTATATTAGTTTATTTTTTAAAATTTACAAATTTTCAAATAAATAAAAAGACCCCTGAAAAATGAAGTCTTTTTATTTATTATTTTATTATTCTTTATTAGTAATTGAGCTAATAACGAAGTTAACAATTGCGTAAGCAAGGATTGCAATTACAAGACCAATAATAGCATACATAATTGTATTTTTAGCGTTTTGAACGGCACCAGCATCACCACTTGAAAGCACATAGCGAATACCGCCATAGATAAGCATAATCACGCTAAGAATACCAATTACAAAGAGCATAATATTGATTGCAGTTGTGAAAATTGGAGAGTCGCCATCAAACAAGCTTGTTGGACCACCATTTTCTTCTTGAACGCCTTTAGCACAGCTATCAGCAGACTTCAAACCGCCGGTAACTTTACAATCGGCAGCGTAAGCTGGAATTGTTGCAAATGTAGTAGCACCAACAGCGAATATTGTTGCGGCGGTCAATAGAGCCATTTTTACAATATTTTTCATTTTAAATTACATTTCCTTTCTTAAATTATATATACTTAAATTATATCAAATTTTTACTATTTTGCAAGTATTTTATTATTATCCATCATTCAACTTAACAAATTTAATTCTGAAGTCTTATGATTACCGATTACCACCCGCAACTGTATTAATAACAAAGTTCACAATTGCATATGCAAGGATTGCGATAATTAAACCTATAATAGAGTAGACGATTGTATTTTTTGCACTAGTGAGGGCAGCACTATTTCCAGCTGAAAGAACATATCGAATTCCACCCCAAATAATCATAATAACCGCCATAACACCAATGATAAAAAACATTATATTTACAACATCTTTAGCAATATCACCAGCTGAACGAGTATCTTGTTGGCCAGTTGAATCTGCACCTTGTTTAATTAAATCTGCTGCACTATTTGCATAAGCTTGTTTTTCGAAAAATCTAGCATTGAAGGCAAAAGAACCAGCCACCGCAAGAATTAATCCAAAAGCTATTAAAATTTTCTTCATTTTATTCTCCTTATATTGTTTTAATTATTATTTGAGCTATTCGAACCGCTTGAACTTTGTCCTGAACTATTTTCACCATTTTGGTTTTTACTTTGTGATCCAGTATTAGTTGAGCCACTTGAATTATTAGATTCACTAGAATTACCTGAGCTTCCAGATGATCCTCCACCGCCAACTCCTTTTCCGCTTGAAGTGTTAATAACGAAATTAACAATTGCGTAAGAGAGAATTGCAACCGCTAAACCAATAACGGCATAAATTATCATTGTTTTGGCTCGAGTAATTGCTGATGGATTTCCAGCTGCCGTTATAAATGTTATTCCCGCATAGATAATTACAATAACTGCCGCTATACCAACAACCCACAGGAGAATGGAGATTATATTTTTAGCAATATTTGTAGCATTTTTTGAATCGCCAGAACAAACCGCAGTCTTTCCAGAAACAACATGTTTACAAGCGTTAAATGTTCCTCCACTACCATTAGTTCCATTAGTTCCACCTTCCGCAAAAGCGATAGGTGATAGAATTATTGAAAATAAAATACTACTTATTAAAATTATTTTTTTCATTATATTGACCCCGTTAGTAATCCGCCAAGAATTAAGTTAACAATTAGTGCAGCCGATATAATTACCACAATACCTACACAAGCGTAAATTAGTGCAGATTTCGCTTTCGAAATTATTCCTGGATTTCCGGCAGCCGTTATAAATGTTAATCCCGACACAATAATTATAATCACACAAATAATTCCAGCCCAGATAAAAGCAGTATTGAAAGCATTCTGCATCGAAGCATCGCTAGCTTTGTTTTTATTCGAAGTATCAATTCCGTTTAATACTTTTGATTTATCAAAAGATGCTTCTGCTAAAAATTTATATTCTTTCATTATCCTAAAATCCCTAATATAAATGTTACTATTGTTGAAGCAAGAACCGCAATCACTAATCCGATTATCGCATTAGTTAGTGATTTTTTAGCACCCGCAAGTTTTCCTGGGTCGCCAACGGCAATCATATATTGATAACCTGCATAAATAATGAATCCTATTGCAGCGACACCAGCAATTCGAAAGGCCATATCAATAACATTCGCAACCACTGTCCAGACAAACTGTTCTAAAGTAACTTCGCCCTTTCCAGCCGGCCCAATATTTTTAATTTGACATCCACCTTCGCCAGATTTAGTTAATCCACGATACCAAGCGGGGAGACCGAAAAAAGTTTGATTATCGTTACAACCAGCCGCATAAGCATTATTCGAAAAATATAAAACTGGCATAAAAGTTATAAAAATCGCTAGAATAATCTTTTTCATTATAAAATTCCTCCTGGAATAATCCATTCTAGGAACGCCCACATTAAAATATAAGCTATAATACCAATAATTGTATTCATGATCATCGTTTTAGCTTTCGAAACTTGTGCAGCATTATCGCGAGCGGTGATATATAGAACGCCAGCAAAAACAATCGAGCCAACTGCTGCAATTCCAACACCAGTAGTTACTACAACTAAAACCATATTTAAAATATCTTCAATTTTCCAGTCTGAAGGGAGAATTGCAGTTTTTGCATCAGCAGGAGGGGTATTTTTACTGTCAGAATTGCTGTTTGAATCCGATTTTGATTTTAAATCACTCGGGCTAACAGAATTACCATTGCTATCTTCAATTATCTCCTTAGCAAAAGTATAATTTAAAGAAAAAACACTTTGAAAAGCTGCAAAAAAGCTCGTCAAAACTAACCCAACTATTATTATATTTTTTATTTTGTTTACCATGATAATTATACTTTAAACCATTTTTAGGGAAAAAGCAAGTGTTTTATTCTAAAAACTTAATTTTAAGGTTGACAAAAGGGTTAAATTATGATAAAATCAGGTCATATGCAAACTTTGGCGAGGTTCAAAAAAGCAAAAACTCAAGATTTTCGAAATGTGTTTTTCATCGCGATCTTTACAGTAGTCGCAATCTTGGGATTTTTTAATTCGAATATCGCCCTTGCTCTTGACGGAGCAAAATGGACAGATTCTTCAAAAAATGGCATAACATATAACGGAAAAACATATTCAAAAGTTTCTGATACTTCAAGATTCCCAGAATCAATTCGTTCAAAAAAACTTTATGCCGAAAATTCTTCATTAAATGCTGGTGAAAATAAAACAACAGTAATTGCTCTTGAAAACGAGAATGATGCTTCAAGCGGAAAAATTTATTCATTTGATGTAAGTGCGCTTGGAAATGTAAAACAAAACGGCGAAGCACAAGATGTTAAAGTTGATGGTGTTTCGAAAGATGAAGATAAATCACTTTGTAGCGTTGAAGGCGGTGGTGGCTGGATGGTTTGTATGGTCGCTAATACGATTTCGAAATGGATGGATGGTATTTATGACTGGCTCCAAGCATTTTTGCGAGTGCAACCACTTTACACATCAAATCAATCTGGTCTTTTTCAAGTTTGGGATTATATGCGAAATGTTGCAAACGTCTTTTTTGTGATTGGATTTGTTTTTGTGATTTATTCGCAAGTAACAGGTTTTGGAATTAGTAATTACGGAATTAAGAAATTATTGCCAAAGCTAATTATTGCAGCAATTTTAATTAATGTTTCTTATTATATTTGTGCGATTTTAGTTGATATTTCGAATATTTTAGGCGCACAAACTCAAAATCTTTTGATTGGGATTAGAGATAGCATTTTTAATAATGGCGGTGAAAATAAGGTAAAAACAGCTAATCTTGATTGGTCAAATATGACCGCTGCAGTTTTGAGCGGAACTGGCGTGGTGGCTTATGGCGCTTACACTGTAACAATTGCAACTATGGGTAATATTGGTGCAGCAGTAATGATGATTCTTGGAGCACTAGTTGCAGTAATTTATTCAGCGGTTGTAGCTTTAGTAATTTTAGCTGCACGACAGGCAATTATTATTGTTTTAGTTTTCTTAGCGCCTTTAGCTTTTGCCGCAAACATCCTACCAAATACTGAAAAATGGTTCGAAAAGTGGAAAGATTTATTCACCACAATGCTCGTAATGTATCCATTAATTTCTCTTCTTTTTGGAGGCTCACAATTAATCGGAACAACAATTATTGCAAGTTCAAACGGTAGCTTTTTAATTTTCCTACTTGGTGCCGTAGTGCAAGTCGTGCCGCTAGCGATTACGCCAACAATTATGCGAATTAGCGGTAGTCTACTTGGTAAATTTGCTGGAATTATCAATAATCCGAACAAAGGTCCTGTTGATCGTGCAAAGAAATTCCTTTCAGAAAACCAAGAAAAGTATCGAAATCATGCAATCGCAAAAAATCCAAATTCATTGCCTGTACGAATTAATCAGATGAACTACAATCGCCGACGTCGAATTGGTGCTTCGAAATCAATTGCAGAATTGTATCAAAACGAACGCTTTACGGATCTTGAAAATGAAAGACGAGACGCAATTCAAAATATGCCAGAGGGCTCAAATGCGTTTTCGAACATGTATTATAATGCTCGCAAAAAGCATTTAATAAATTCAGATACGCAATATCAAGAAATGTTAGCCACTGAAGCTCTCAATCGTGCGACCGCAAGTACAAATGCCGGGCTTTCACAAATTAAAGCAGAATTATTTAATTCAACACTCAAAAAAGATGCAAACGGAAACATTACCGGTGTTGTTGATTTAAGCGAAGCATCACTAAAAGCTTTACGCGGAAAATTTGGAGAACAAGCACTTCGATTTGTTGATAATATGAATCAAACAAATGCTCTTAAACTGGCTGAAAAGAATAATAATCTTTCACTCAATAATGCAATGGCAAATAATATGCGATACAGCAACGACTTGCTCGAAACCGCATCTGGTGTGCGTGGTGAAGCTGGAAAAGTCTCGGCACTTGCAAGTTCTTTAGTGGCGGCTTCGAAAGAGAACAAAGAAGAAGTCGAATCACTCACAAACCTTACAAAATCACTTAATTTTTCAGGTAGTGATTATAGTGAAATCTTTTCGAAAAATATGGGTGAAAAAATCCAGAAAGATGGAATTGATTTCGAAATTACTAAAAACTTACGTGCTGCAACAGCCGAGAAGTTTATGGGAACGACCGACTTGAAAGGTGCTATCGATTCACTTGGTAAAACTGAAATTGGTGGAGAATTGAACGCTAACCGCAATGACTTGGTTGAAGCTTTCAAAAAAACCAAAAAAGACGATCTTCAATTTATTGGTGGTGCAGCACTTGAAAATATCGCCGTAAATGGAATGAATTCGAAAGAAGTTTATAATGCCATTCACGACAATTACGCTAAAAATGTCTCAGACGATAAAATCATTAAAGCTTCAAATGACGCAATGAAAATCATTTGGGATAAATCGGCAATTTCGAATATGTCGAATGAAACCATTAGATCCACACTCGAAAGTGTTAAGGCGATTAATGAAAACCCTTCAGAATACGGAAAACTCAATGCCGTGCAAGGTGCTGAAATTCGCAAAATGCTTAAAGAGATTGAACGAAATAATAAAGGTCTTTATGACAAAGTTTTGGGCGGAAATTGGAAGCCCGAAAATATTAAAGATAAAAAATAGGCAGAATCTAAATATTTTTGCCTATTTTATTTTTAAGCTTTATTTTTTTTCGAAAATATGTTAAAATTAATATTATTGAAATAAGGAGAAGTGGGCAAATAAAGAATGAGCGTTTATAAAGTTCCTCAAGACGTTGAGGCTGATGACAAATTGCTTGGGCCGTTTAATTTTCGGCAATTCATTTACCTGATTATTGTGGCAGGCTGTATTGCGCTGGAGATTTTTCTTTGGGGAATTTTCCCGGGGTTAATTATTTTGCCACTACCTATTATTATCTTTTTTGGTGCGCTCGCTTTACCGCTTCGAAAAGACCAACCAATGGAAACTTATCTTGCAGCGGTTGTTTCATTTTATTTAAAACCAAACAAGCGTTTTTGGCAGCCAGATGGCGTGGAACATTTAATTCAAATTTCTGCACCAGTAAATAGAGAAGAGCACCTCACAAAAGATCTTTCGCAAAATGAAGCTTCACGTAGACTTAGCTACTTAGCGGATATTGTTGATACTGAAGGGTGGGCTATTAAACACTCTATTGCGCCAGTTAACACAACTGTTCGTGAAGAATATTCAAATGAAGCTCGTGCAGCCGAAGATATGTTTGATAATTCACGAGTTTCTTCGAACGTTGATAATTTATTAAACCAACACGATCAGCGACGAAAGCAACAAATTATGCAAAATCTTGACATGGCTCGAAACCTAGCTCAATTTACGAATGAAAATTCTGAGAATATTCAAGATAAAACTTATTATTTCGACCCTAAAAATCGATATGAAGGTTCAGATAATATTAAATTTGAAGATGTTCAAGTTTCAGAACCAGCTGAAGCTAAGCCAACAGCTTTTTCTCAAAATCAGCAAAATCAATACCAAATGAATTTTAATCGCAATCAGCCACGAATGCAAAATGGGGCTTTTTCGAATTGGCAAAATTGGAATCAATCGCAAGCGCAAAATTATAATAATTTTCAGCAAAATAAAAATTGGCAAAATCAACCGCAGCAAAATTTTGATGAAAATATTCATTTAAACTACAATCCTTATCCAGACTCAATGAATCAAACAGTTATTTCACCAAATTGGCAAAATCAACCGCAGCAATTTACACAGCCCTCACCACAGCCACTTTCGAATTTTACACCACCAGCGCCGCAGCCAGCTCAACAGCCAGAGCCACAAAGCCATTTCGAAAATCCGCCAGATGATTTTAATCAAGATTTACAAGGAATTAATAACAGTTTTGAGCGAATTAGACAAATTAATGAAACTGTTGAGCGTGAAAAGCGAGATCCGAAAGTTAGAATTTCTACTAATCCAGAGAACAATCCTTTTGTGAATAGAAGACATCTCACAGAACGAGAATCTGCAAATAAAATTAGCGCAGAAATGAAAAGGTTAGTTTCAGAAGGAAAAGATCTTTCGGTAGAAACGCTTGCACGCCAAGCAAACAAACTAGCAGATAAAGAAAAGAAAGTTCAAGAAAATTCGAACGAGGTCGACTTGGGTGAAAAAGAAGTAGTAATTTCATTGAGGTAATATGAATAATAATAATAAAGTTAATAACCAACAAAATCAGAGCCAAAACCAAACAAATATAAATGCTCCAGAAAATCCATCTTCAACGCAAAATTCGCTTGAAATCGCCGAACTCCGCGAAGGGATGGTGGTAATGCGCGACGGAAGCTTTCGCGCTGTTATTGCTTGTAAATCAATTAACTTCGATCTTATGAGTGCAAGAGAACGTGAGGGTGTGGAATATTCTTATCAAAGTTTTTTGAACGCATTAACTTTCCCAATTCAGATTTTGGTTCGCTCACAACGAGTTGATATTGAACCATATTTAAATAAATTAGCTGAAATTCAAGTAGCGCAAGATAATATGTTGCTTGGCGACTTAATGGAAGATTACATTAACTTTATTGATAGCCTTAGCCGAAGTGCTAATATTATGGATAAATCTTTCTTTATTGTAGTTCCTTATTATCCGAGTGGTGATTTAAATAATTTAAAGGGTTCAGCAAAAGGATTTTTTGGCAAAATTTTTGCAAAACCGGGTGCTCAAATTTCGAAAATCGACCGCAACACTTGGGATAAAGCACGCGAAGAAATTAAAAAACGCGTTGATTCAATTACCGGCGGTCTTTACCAAATGGGAATCAAATCAGTTCAATTAAACACCAAAGAACTCGGTGAACTTTATTATAATGTTTATAACCCAGATACAGCCGTTTATGAACCTTTGGGCGATTTTCGTGATACGGCAAGTTTATTTGTTCGAAAAGCCGAAGGCGAGCGACCAGATCAAGGAGGATTTTAATTATGGCGAAGAAAAAAGACGCGGTTGATATTGCAGCCCAACAACGAGCACAAGAACAAGCCGAAGTTGAACAAGCATTTTTAACTGGTATTAACACTTTGCGAGATTTAATCGCACCATCAAGTCTTGAATTTCACTCGAGCTATTTTCGCTTAGGCACAAAATATGGTCAAACAATTTATGTCTACGGCTACCCCCGCCAGCTTTATACTGGATGGGCTTCGCCAATCTTGAACGCTGATGAAGTTTTAGATGTTTCAATGTTTATTTATCCTGTTGAAACTGAAATCGTTATGAAAAACCTTCGTCGAAAAGTTACTCAGCTTGAAGCCGATCTTTCGATTAATAATGAAAAAGGTAGAACCCGAGATCCAGCTCTTGAAGCTGCTTTAAACGATGCCGAAGAGCTCCGAGATCAGTTACAACTTGGTGCTGAAAAGTTCTTCCGCTTCGGTCTATATTTAACAATTTACGCCGACAGTCTTGACGAGCTTAATTTTGTTCGAAGTAAAGTTGAAACAATGCTTGGCCAGCAAATGCTGTTTTCTAAAGTTGCATCAAGCCAGCAGGAGCAAGGTTTAAAATCTGCCGTTCCACAACTTTCCGACCAACTACAAATTCGGCGAAATATGAACACTGGCGCAATTTCAACTTCATTTCCATTTACTTCTGCCGATTTAACCCAAGAAAACGGTGTTCTTTATGGCGTTAATATGCACAATAATGGGCTCGTAATTTTTGACCGCTATACACTCGAAAATGCAAACATGGTGGTTTTCGCAAAATCTGGTGCTGGTAAATCTTTCACAGTGAAACTTGAAGCTCTTCGAACAATGATGATGGGTGCAGAGGTCTTAATTATTGACCCAGAAAATGAATATCAAAAATTGAGCGATGCTGTTGGCGGAAGCTATATTCGCCTCAGTTTAAATTCAGATGTTCGAATCAATCCTTTCGATTTACCACACGTTATTGATGCCGAAGAAGCAGATAACGCGCTTCGTGCAAATATCGTAACTCTTCACGGTCTATTTCGTTTAATGCTTGGTGGAACTAGCGCAGGGCAATCAATTGGGCTTTCACCAAATGAAGAAGCCGACCTCGATCAAGCAATTATTGACACTTACGCTCGAGCTGGAATTACCTCAGATCCGCTCACACATAATTCAACACCACCAACAATTCATAACCTTTACGACACCTTAGTTCATATGGATGGTAGTGGCCCAAGCTTAGCACAACGCCTTCGAAAATACACAACTGGAACTTTCGCAGGAATTTTCTCGCAACAATCAAATATTGATATCAATAACTCGATGGTGGTGTTTAACATTCGCGACCTTGAAGATGAACTTCGCCCAGTTGCAATGTATATTGTGCTTTCACACATCTGGAATATTGTGCGTTCTGAACAGAAAAAACGAATGCTGATTGTGGATGAAGCTTGGCAGTTAATGAAATACGATGATTCAGCAAACTTCTTATTCAGTTTAGCAAAACGTGCTCGAAAATATTATCTTGGCCTTACTACAATTTCGCAAGACGTTGAAGACTTTATGGGTTCAAAAATGGGGCGAGCGATTGTTTCGAACAGCTCAATGCAACTACTTTTAAAACAATCTTCAAGTGCGGTTGATGTTTTAAGTGATGTCTTTAAATTAACCGAAGAAGAACGAAAGCGCCTTTCGAACTTCCCAGTTGGGCAAGGATTATTCTTTGCGGGCCAAAATCACGTTCATATTCAAATCATCGCCAGCGATACCGAGCATCAGCTTATTTCAACCAGCCCAAATAGTTCAAAAAACCGCCAGGGCGATAATATGATGACCAACGGTTACGCCGATCCGAATGAACTATTTTAAGCTTGAAGCACAAGCGTAAATGTGGTAAAATTAATTTATAAATTATAGAGTTTTAGGAATAAAATGGGAGCAGCTAGAGATTTTGAAAGAGATGAAAATCTTGATTTTAGCGACTTGAGCGATTCGAATCAATCTGCGCTTGAACGAGCAAGAAGTATATGGGGAAACGCTGAAGTTATTCGAGGAAATGACGGTTATAATCCGTCTGCTTTGGCGAACGCTGAAAATTCTTCAACTTCTACTGCTTCAAATTCTGAAATTAGCGATTCCGAAACACTTTCGAAAGATCAAAAACCTGTCCAATCTGGCGGCTGGCAAAACAATGTGAGTGGTGGCGGAACGCATAAATCTCGAAACGCAGCAAACTTAGCAGGAGGTAGCTGGAAAAACCTTGCAAAATCATTCTTCAAAAATAAAGGAGCAATGGCGGCAACTGGCGGCCTTCTTGGTGGCGGTGGTGCATTTATTTTTGTAATTTCAACAGGAATTGCTTCACTTGCACCAGTTCATATTCAAGAAATCATTACCGAAAAACTCAATTCTGCTTCAACAAGTATGAATAATCGCTCAGTTAAAGTGATGAAGCTAAAAATAAAAGGTACTAATTGTAGTCCAGCAGGCTTAGTTTGCCGAATGTCAAAAGTAACAGACCGAAACATCAAAAATCTTGAAAAAGCTGGTTTTAAAGTTGATTTAGATGAGAAGGAAAGCTTATTTGGAAGGAAAAAAATTTCAAAACTAACCTATATTAAAGATGGTAGAAATATTGAAATAAATAATTCTTCTAAGGATATTAAAAATATTTTAACTAAAAACCCAGATGTGCGGCAAGCTTTTCGCCGTGGTTTTAGTGGGCGTTTTGCATCTTTTCTTGATAAATCTTGGCAAAAGCTAAAGGGTTGGTTTAATTTTCGAAAAGCTAAAAAAGACAATAAAGGCAAAACTGAAGAAGAAATTGATGAAGATATAAAGAAAACGGCAAACGACCATAGTAAAGATGGGGAAACTGATTCTAGAAAATTACCAGACGATAAAGACGATGTTGACGACAAAGGTAATAATAAGGCACAAAAAGGTGATGAAGGAACTAGAAAAGTTAAAGAAAAATTAAAAACATACAAAGACAAGCTCAAGAAAGGTACTAGAAGCGTATCTGAAAAAGCAGCCATGGGGTTAGAAATACTTGAAGGTGCGAGCAGCACATTAAATAGCTTAAATGCGGTAGACAAAGTTTGTGGAGTTTATGCATTAGTTTCAATGGGTTGGAGTGTTGCTAAGATAGCTAAAGTTGAAGTGTTAGCTCAATTTGGTTTATCTTTCCTCTCAATGGCTTCAAAAATTAAAGCCGGTGAAGCAACCCAGCAAGAAGTTACGGCGCAAGGTAATAATTTAATGGGAATCGCCAATAAAAAAGATTCTAAAGAAAATAAAAATCCTGATAGTAAAAATTCTAATACTTCAAGACTAAAAAACGCTTTTGCTTTTTTTGCAGATTCCACATCAAATAATGACCGTATCAAAAGCGCCACTGAATCACAAGGTTGGCGAGCAGTAGCTTATGACGACCGAGTTTCGAAATTAGATGATTCAGCAAAGGACTACCAGGTTGGAATTACTGGGTGGTTCGCAAGTTTAATGAATACATTAACTACAGGAATGGTAGGTTGGTTCATACGACAAAGCTGTAAAGTTGCAGGTATAGTTACTGCGGCAGTAGGTATAGCTCAAGTAGCGTTAACAATACTAAAATGTATGGGAACTGGTTTTTGGGGATGTATTGGTGATGTTGTAAAAGTGGCAATATGGGCGGTAGCATTAGGATTAGCTCTTTCTGCTGCTGCAGAGATACTAAAAAATCAAGCCATGGGTGCAATTTCGAAATATGTGAGTGAAGGTTTAACCGGCACAATTCTAAATGATTCAACAACTGGCGAGAATTTTGGAAACGCTATAATGTCAGGCTCCGCAGCAATGATGGCAAAGAACTCAATGGCTGGAAGTGGTGGTGTTTTAACCAAGTCTCAAGCAATTGCATTTCGCCAAGAGACCGACCGTCAGATTGCTGAAAATGCTGAAGACATTCGAAAAACTCATAGTCCATTTGATCCAACCACACGGCATACTTTCTTAGGTTCGATTGTGAGCAATATGATGCCCTATGCTGGAACTTTGGGCTCAATTAAAGGTTTATTACCATCAATGATTGGCGGAGCGCAGAGATCATTCGCATCAATTACGCCAGGAGCAAGCGCAGCTAATAGTGCAAACTTTGCAGCCAATATGGAAACATGTGAAGATAAATCAATTACAGATACTGGTGCCGCAACCGATATTTTTTGTAATGTTTATACTGGTATTGATATGGGTATCGCAGAAACTGATACTGAAGAAGTTGTTAATAAACTTAAAGAATGGGGCGATATTGTAGATAAAGAAAATAGTAGTGAAACAAACAATCTATTAGATACATTTAGTATGAGTGGCGACTTGAAAAAATATGATAAATATTGCTTCAATCGAAAATCACCAATCGGAACATCAGAAGATGATGACGATGAAACTCGTGGCGGAATTTGTAATACTGAAAAAAATCCTAAAGCAAACTGGTATTCACTATTTTTGACTGACCTTCGAACAGAGATGGGAATGAATGAAGAATTTAAGCCAGATTCAAACGGAGGAAGCTACGGAAATAATGGCTCATCTAATTCAAAAGGAGGAGTAGATCCAGAACTATCAAAATTAAGTGGTGAATTTATTTGGCCGCTTAAAAACACTAAAGTTAAGGATGGAAAGATACAAGGAGTATCAGATGGCCAAGGTTTTAACACACCAGTTCGACAAAACCACCCAGCTATCGATTTTGCAAATGAAGAAAAAGGATGGACACATGGAGCGCAAGTATATTCTGTAGCTGATGGTGAGGTTGTTAATGGTGGTTTCGATGTGGCTCCATATAATGGGTGTACATACGGAACGGCTGATATGATGGGCGGTCCACATGCAGTAATAATTAAACACAAAGGAGATGTCTATTCTTTCTATTGGCATATGGATTCACACTCAGTTAAAACTGGAGAGAAAGTTAAGAAAGGTCAGGCTATTGGAACTATAGGAAATTATGGCTGTTCATATGGATCGCACTTACATTTCGAACTTTCGAAAGGCTCCGCAATACCATCAACATCGGCATCTTTCTACCCACCAGATTTAATTAAACAGGACACATAATGTATAAAAAAATATCATCAATTATTTTAATCTCATTGGTTTTAGCCTCCGCTCTTTCAAATATTGCGAGGGCTGAATTTAATGAACGTTTTTATAAACTGAATGATATAATCTATTATGATGCAGGTGAGGATTGTGCTCCAGCATCTAGCGGTAATATGGCGGATATAAATCTTGAAGGTAACGATAATGCTGAAAAAATTTGGAACTTTTTTAAATCAAAAGGTTTAACGGATGAACAAACTGCTGGTGTTATGGGAAGTCTCTGGGGTGAATCTAATCATTTTCAACCAGATATAAATGAAGCTGGAAGTGGAATTGGTTACGGTATCGCCCAGTGGTCATTCGGGCGACGAACAAATCTTGAAAATTATGCCAAAGAAAAAGGGAAACCAGTATCTGACCTTGGTGTTCAGCTAAATTTCTTGTGGCAAGAGTTAGAAGGCCCAGAAAATAATGCCCTTAATATGGTAAAATCAGCATCAACAGTTCTAGAAGCCACTACGGCTTGGACTAATGGTTTTGAAAGGCCAAGGGAAGATCTACGACCTGCCCGTATTAAAGAAGGTGAAGAAGTTGGAAATAGAATGCTTTCGCAATTCGCAGGAAAAGGTTCTAGCGGTAGGGGAAAAGCTTCAGGACCTATAACTTTCATTGGAGATTCAATTACAGTTGGTGTTCAAGACAAATTATCATCAACCTTTAGTGGATCAAATGTATCCGCAACAGTTGGTGATTCAATTGCCGCCGCAACATCAAAATTACCAAATACAATTCATGATACAGTCGTTGTTAACTTAGGAACTAACGATAACTTTGATGAAAATGCCGCAGAAGCTTTAGTCGGCAAGCTTAAAGGTAAGAAGATTTATTGGGTAAATAACTTTTCGAAAAACCAAAATGTTGACTATAATGTAGTGAACCAAAAACTTTCAGCTTTCGCATCTAGACACAACGAAGTGAAGATTTTAGATTGGAAGAGCTATGTTGAAAAAAATGGTGGTAGAGATAAACTTTATGCGGCAGATGGAGTTCATCATAGTGCAGATGGTCAAGAAGCTTATGTAAAATTCCTTAAAGAAGAAATTGCAAATGATGGAAACAGTTCTTCCAATTCATCGTCAGGAAGCTGTAGCTCATCTTCGTCTTCAGGAGGAAAACTTGGAAATGCGACAATCGTAGATAGAGCAATGGAACTTGCCCGCCCAGAATCAGAAAAAGCAGCTGCTTATGCCGGAGAGGTGACAGATAAGCAGATGGAAGCTTTGCGTGCAACTGGCTTAATTAATTATGGTGAACCATATGTTCAAAAGGGTATGAGTTGTGATGCTTTCGTTTCTATGGTTATGAGTACAACTGTTGATCCAGAATACGCTAAGCATTGTTGTGGCGTTGCAAATCTTGTTCAATATATGCGCAGCAACCCAGATAAATATGAGAAAATCCCTTATAATGGAAGTACAAGCAATATGAAGCCAGGCGATATTATATCATCAGGAACTGGTGGTGGACCTGCAGCTCACATAGAATTCTATGTTCAGGTTAATGGTGAAGACAAAGTTGCAAATGCTGGATACAGTAGAACAACTGGCGTTATTGAGCCGATGAATCTTCAAATTATGGAAAGCCTCGGCGAAGTTGAAGTTTGGCGATGGAAAGGTTAAGATATGCAAAATATTGATAATTCTACTAAAGTTAAAATTTATTCTGTTTTGGCCATTTTTGGAATACTATCGTTAGTAATTATAGGCTGGTGGATTTGGTCTGATATTTATTGCGGTAAATTATTACTTAGCATTGCGCCAGAAAGTTCGAATATAACAATTAACGGCAAAAAAATCCAAAACGGAACCCACATAATGACGCCAGGCAAATATAAGGTTGAAGTTGCAAAGGACGGTTTCGAAAGCGCTTCGAAAGAGTTCGAAATTAAATCTGGTCAAAAAATAAATATTTCATTAGCTTTAGCTCAAAATGATCCAAACGGAACTTGGTATAATGAACATGAGAAAGACGATATAATTAGAAGTGGCGCTGGTTATGCAAAAATAACAGAAACAATGAAGAAATTGACTGAAAAGCACCCTATAGTTAAACATTTACCATATACAAACTCAACAAAAACATCATTACCTACGGGTTTTTCAATAACCTACAATCTGGACACAAAAGATAAAACAGAAGTTAAAGACATATCGGTTAGAATATTCAGTAAATGCAATAGTTCGAACTATGATTTTTACAAAGATTTGGCAACAAATTGGCTTGAGTCTAAAGAAAAGAATATTTTCAAAAAATATAAAGTTGATTTTATAGATCCAACTTGTAGCCTTCATTAATACGTTTTACTTAAATAACCTCTGCTATTCTAGCGAGGTTATTTTACAATCTTCAACTTTAATTTCATTTGTTGAAGTAATAATTGTTTGATATTTCGAAAAATGCTTAGTTAACAATTTCTGTCGATCATCATCAAGCTCAGAAAAAACATCATCCAAAAGAACAATTGGTCTTTTGGAAGTTAAATCAGCTAGAATATCAGTTTCAATAAATTTCAGAGCTAAAACTAAACTTCTGTTTTCACCCCGACTCGCCACATTTTGTGCCGGCTTTTTATTAAAAATAAATTGAATATCATGCTTGTGTGGGCCAAAATTTGTATAACCCAGAATCTTATCACGTTCAATATTTTCACTTAAAATAGCTAAAATTTCATTTTTCGAAACCTTTTCACCTAAATAATCAATTTTAATTTTATCTTTAACACCTGAAATTTCAAAATAAACTTCCTCAATTTTTGAATTCAAAAGCTCTAAAAAATCTTGTCTTTTAGAGATTATTTCTGCGCCATATTCCGCCAACATTAAGTTCCAAGGAAAAAGCTCATCTTTCGAAACATTATCGCGTTTCAAAAGATTGTTTCGTTGCTTTAAAGCCTTGTTGTATCTTGCAAGAGCTAATTGAAAACTGGGGAAAATTTGCGAAAGAAAATAATCTAAAAAATTCCTTCGCCGTGTTGGTGATCCACTTAAAAGTTGCAGATCGTCTGGTTCGAAAAGTACAACAGGAATGCGCAAGTTAGCACTCAAACGTGCTTTTTTGTTTCCATCAACCAGAAACTGTTTTTTTGATTTTTGAATAGCATCATCAAAAATAATCGTTCTTAACGAATCTTTTGAATCTTTTAAATCAATTCGGAACCAGCTCGATCCATCATTTCTTAAAATTTCTTTATCACTCGAGCGAAAACTCGTGCCCTGCAGTGCAAAATAAATTGCCTCAAGAAGGGAAGTTTTTCCGCTACCATTAGCGCCAGAAATAAGAGTTGATTTTTCGCCAATTTCTAAAATAAAATCAGAATGTGTTCGAAAATTCTGAACTCTCAGAGTTTTTAAAATCATTTAAATCCTAACTTTTCAGTGGCATCACGATATGGATATAATCATCACTTTCGGTACTTTTAAAAACTGTTGGCGCAAGTTTTCCAGAGAATCCAAAAGAAACTTCGGGCGATTTAATTGCTGATAGAGCTTGCTTAATATAGTTGACATTTAAAGTAACTTCGCCACCGCCAGTAATTTCAGCTTCAGTTTCAGATGTACTTTCGCCAATTTCGCTTGCAATTGTATGAATTGATAATTTAGAAGTTTCTTCATCAGCTCGTAAAGTAATGCTTCCGCCAGAATCTCTTGTAAAAACCTCAGCAACTTTAATTGTTTGCATAAAATCAGCCCGTTTCATCTTCAAAACAGTTTCAGTTGATTCTGGGATTAATCGCCGATATTCAACATATTTTCCATCAATTAAATTGCTCACAACCAGAATTTCGCCAACCATAAATTGAATTTGATTGTCATTGATTAAGATTTCAATTTCATCAAGTTTTTCAGGAATTACACCTGAAACCTTTTTTAAAACATTACTTGGCACCAGCGATTCAAATTCTTGGTCTGTTTCGAAAAGCTTGCGCTCACTTAAACGATACCCATCAGTCGCTGCCATATAAATATTATTTTCAAAAGTGTGAAGAAAAACTCCAGTTAAGATTGGTCGGGAGGTATCATTACTTACCGTATCAACTTGGCTGACTGACTCTTTAAAAATATCAGAGCTAATAAAGAATCTTGCAGTTGGTTCATCAACAGTTGGTATCTCTGGAAATTCTTCAGCTAAACTACCATTAATTTTTGATTTATAATTTCCACTTTCTATTGAAATATTTCCACCGTTAACTTTAAAAGAAACTTCGCTATTTGAAGGTAAACTATCAATAAAACTTTTTGTTAGTTTTTCTGGCATTAAAATGGAACCTGTTTTTTCAATTCTTGCACTAATTTTTTGTGAAATTGCAATTTCTAAATTTGTAGCAGCAACTAGAAGTCTTGAACCATCTGTTTGAAAAAGAATATATTCAGAACTCGGCAAGCTAGTTTTGCTACTTGCAATTCCCGAGATATTATTGAGTGCTTTAGACAAATCATCTTTCTTAACAGTCAGTTCCATAAAAATTTAAATCCTTTTTCTTAAAAAGTGGTAATTATAATAATAGGTATTGTGGAAACTGTGGAAAACCAAGCTTTCACTACTTAAAATTATACCATTTTTTGTGTGGAAAATCAAAGTAAAACTTTCTGAAAAACTTTGTGGAAAAATAATAACTTTTCCATAACTTTAAGCTTTCGAAAATATGCACAACCAACCTGTGCAAAACTTTGGTGATTTTTTAAGCAAGATTTAAATAGCTTTCACTCAACAAATTAGCTATTTTTCCACAAGCTTTCAACATTTTATTAAAATATTATATAAATAATGTCAAATATAATAAAGAAATAAAAATAATATTTTGCAAGCTAGGTGGAGGGATGGATGTATATTTTTTATACAAATAAATAAAATATAATTTTAAAAAGTCAAAAGCGAACAAAAATAATTGTTCGCTTTTTATAAACTAAACCAAAATAATTGTCAAATTAACAGATATAAAAATAGAGCTTTTATAGCTCTATTCATAAATTAAATCTCGTAATCCTTCAATTTGTGAACGAATTTCGGCATCTAATTTGATACTTTTTTCAATTTTCGAAACCCCATTCATAATGGTCGAATGATCTCGTGAAAATTCTTTACCGATTTGTGGAAAGCTCATTTTTAGCTCATACTTCATCAAATAACAGGCTGTTTGACGGGCGTGATTAATATCTTTTTGCCGAGATTTACTTAAAATATCTTCTTTCGAAACCCCGAAATATTTAGCGGTTTTATCAATAATTTTTTTTGAATTTAAGTGATTTGGCCTTGTCGGCCGGCTATTTTGAATCAAACCTTGTGCAAGTTCGAGACTTGGCTTGATGTTTCGAAGTTCTGCCATTGCAATCAGTTGAGTAACTGCTCCAATGATTTCTCGAATATTCGTGCGATAATTTTCAGCGATAAATTCTGAAACTTCTGGTTCGAGCTTAACTTTTTCGTGTTCAGCGCGAGCTTCAACGATACTTTGGCGAGTTTCGAAATCCGGTAGTTGAATATCAACCATCATTCCACTTTCGAAACGACTTTTTAGCCTATCTGTCAAAGTTGGAATACTAGAAGGCGCACGATCACTTGAAAGAATTATCTGCTTATTTACGCGATGAAGTTCATTAAAGGTGTGAAAAAATTCCTCTTGAGTCTTATCTTTTCCATAAATAAACTGAATATCATCAACAATTAAAACATCAACATTTCGATATTTATCAGCATAGCCTTGCTTTTTTGAACGTACATTTTCCAGAAAATCACGATAAAAATTCTCAATTGTAATATAAAGAACAGTCATTTCTGGATGCTTTTCCTCAATTGCATTTCCAATCGCTTGCATCAAGTGCGTTTTACCAAGCCCAGAATCACCATAAAAATAAAGTGGATTATATTTTTTACCAGGATTTTCTGCAACATTTTGACTAACAAAATATGCTAATTCATTTGAGCCACCAACAATGAAATTTTCGAAAGTGTAATCTTTATTTAGACCACTAGAATGTTTAGCTTTTTCAGCTTTCTTCTTAATTAAATCTTCGACAGAAGGTTTTTTTAGAGAAGGTACTGGGATTTCTTCGGCCTGTTTTTTGAGCTTTTTTGTAGAAATAACCTCAAAAGAAATAACTTCGGGATTTTTACCATTGTTTCGAAAAGCTTTTTTAATATGTTCGATATATTTTTTCTTGATAGTGTTAGTTATAAAAGAATTTTTAGCACCAATAACTGCATGATCATTCTCTAAAGATAAAAGTTGTGTGTCAGCAAACCAAGTCTTAAAATTCGCGCCTTGAATTTTAGGATCCATTTCGAGTTCAGCTAAGATATTTTTCCACAACTCATTCATAATTCTATTCTATAACATTTTTGAGTTTTCCACAACCTAAAATTTAAAGAAATAAAAAATATGTTATAATTTTTGAAAAGTAGAAGAATTTTTCCACATTTTTTAAATACTACTGTAATATCTGTGGAAAAGTCCTTGTTTTTTGTGGAAAACTATGGTATACTACAAAATGAATTTAGTAAAATTTCAAGTTTAAGTAACAGATTAAAAAGCTTATGAAAAGTAATCAACTTGATTTTTTAAATATTAAATTGTAAAATAGGATAGATATGCCAAAAAGAACACATCAACCACATAAACGACATCGTGCGAAAACTCACGGTTTTCGAAATAAGATGTCTTCAAAGGCTGGAATTAAAGTTCTAAAACGACGCCGACTAAAAGGCCGAAAACGACTTACAGTCTAAAAATAATCTCACTCCAAGCGAGTGATTTTATTTTTACTTGATTTTATATTTTGTTTATGCTAAAATATTTTGGACATTTTAGGAAAGGAGGAGGGAATGAGAAAAAGTTTAATTATTGGTTTTTTTGCTTTTTTTATCGCTCTTATTTTTTCAAAAAATACTTTTGCGGAAGATAAAAAGATCTATATCTCGCGAGTTTACGCTACTGATTCGAAGGAATTTGTTGAACTTTTTAATAGTGGTGAAGATTATAAATTTAAAGAAATTTCGCTTAAAAACAATCAAAAACAAATTGAAATTGCGAAAGTTCAAAATGGAATTTTTAAATCACAAGAATATATGACTTTTGCGCAAAATGCTCAGAATTCTGATGTGAAATTTAAGGAAGAATTTCGAAATATCGATACTATCGGTCAGCAACCTATTTTAGGGCTTTATATTGATGGTGAATTAAAAGATTATATTTGTTCTGATGAAAAGAGATGCATTAAGGGGTTAGTTAAAAATTCAACTGATTTAAAACCTAGTAATAAGGGCGTTGAGAAAATTGCTGTTTCGAAAGCTGAGATACTTAAAAACGGCGATAAGATGACCGCTGTTGAAGTTCGAAATAATTATAATTTTGGTTTACGAAATCTTGATAATTATTCACCAAGATTTGGTGGATTAAAGCTTGAAAAAACAGAAAATTTAAACGATAAAAAAGATGAATTAGGAAAAAAACCTGAAGCTCCTAAAAGAGAAGATAAAGCTGAAGATAAAAAAGTTTTAAATCCTGAAAATGAGGACTCTGAAAAGGGAAAAGAAGAAAATAAAGCTAATATAAATGAAGAAAAAAGTATTTTTAAAGATTCAGAGAATTTAAAAAATGAGAAAAATCTAGTTTTTAGCCAAGATAAGCAACCAGAACCGCCAGAAAAAAATACTAAAAATAATATTTTATTAAATAATGAAATAAACAATCTAAAGAATCGGAGGCGAATTTTAGCGCCAAATACTGGATTTTTGAAAACTGAAAATAATAATTTTGTTCTAAATCTGATGTTCTTAGCTATTTTTGAAGTTACAATTTTAATAAAAAGAAAGTTTTTGAATGAAGATTTTTAGAATTATTTTTTTGAGTATTTTGCTTACGCTTTTTTTGGGATTTTTAAATAAAACTCAAGCTTTAAATACGCAAAATATTTTAATTTCAAAAGTTTCAAATTCAATGTTGGAAATCTCAAATTTTGGTGAAGATTTCCAGTTTTCGAAAATTGAAATTATCCAGAACAATCAAAATATTGGTGAAATTTCGAACGGAATTTTTTTAAAAAAATCACAAATATTATTTAGCGAAAAAGATGGCGATGGAAAAATCTTGAGCCAAGATTTATTAAGTGAACAGATTGAGCTTAAAATTGATGGTAGAAAAGTTGATTTTTTATGTGCAGAAAATATGAAGTGCGAAGAAAAAAATGCGCCAGAAATTACTAAAAATGATATTTTAATTCGTAATTTTAATAAAGATATTTTTGAAATTTCACAAAAAAAAGTGATTTTTGGTTCTAGCGGATTGGCTGAAATTGAAGAAGACTTTTGTGAAAATTTACAAATTAGCGAAGTTTTAATTAATTCGAATGAGCAGTTTTTAGAGCTAAAAAATACTAAAAATCAAAAAATTTCACTTAAAAAATGTTGGATTGAAATTTATGTGGGAAATAATAAAGAGCCACAAAAAATAAACTTTAAAGATATAGAGATTTTACCTAACGATTTTTTAACAATTAATTTTAATAGTGAAAATAGTTTTAAATTTTCGAAAACTGGCAATAATAAAATTATTCTTTTAAATTCAAAAAAACAAGAAATTCAAAGTGTTGAATTAAATGGTTCAAAGAAGAATTTAAGCTGGATTTTTGATGGAAAAGAATGGAAGCAAAGTTTTAAAATAACAAAAAATAGTGAAAATATTCTTCAAGTTTGTGAAGATGGATTCTTTTTAAACGCTGAAAATCATTGTGAAAAAAATAAAAAAACTTGCCAAGTAGGATATTTTTTAAACGAAGAAACTGATCGTTGTAATAAGATTAAAGAAGAAAATCAAGAAAAAAAATGTGAAAATGGTTATTTCTTAAATCTTGAAACAAATCGATGCAATAAAATTTTGGTAGAAAAAGCTATATTAGAATGTCGTGAAGGTTATGAACGTAATTTAGAAACTAACAGGTGTCGAAAAATTTCAAGTGCAATAGTTTCGAAAAAAGATGTTTTATGCGCTCCAGGATATACACGAAATCCTGAAACAAATCGTTGTAGAAAAAACAGTAATGAAGTTAAAAAAGAATTAGCTCCTTGTAAAGATGGATATGAGCGAAATGAAGAAACGAATCGTTGCAGAAAAGTTGTAAAAAATAGCGGTGCTAGTGATGATGTAAAAAAAGATGAAGAAAAATCTAAGCAGGCTGAATTCACTGGTTGGTGGATTATCGCTGTTGTGATTTTAGTATTTTTAGCAATTTTATTTTTTGAATTTCGAAAAGATATTTTTGCGAAATTTTCAAAAGGTAAAAAATGAAAAAGCGGCGAATTCTAGGAATTGACCCTGGAACTGGAATTTTGGGGTTTGGCGTTGTAGATTGCCAGATTGGTAAGCCCTTAAAAATGGTAACTGGTGGTGTTATTTCAACTCCGGCTCATACACCAATTGAAATTCGGCTTGAAGAAATTTATAATGGCTTGAAAGAGATTATTGCAGAAACTAATCCAGATGAGGTTTCAATTGAAAAACTATTTTTTTCGAAAAACGTAACAACAGCTATTTCAGTCGCTCAGGCTCGTGGTGTAGCCATTTTAGTAGCTCAACAATCAAAAATTCCAATTGCAGAATATACTCCAAATCAGATTAAACAAACTTTAACAGGTTATGGCGGAGCGAATAAAAAGCAAATGCAGGAAATGGTGCGTTCGAATTTAAATTTGGCTGAAATTCCGAAACCAGATGATGCAGCTGATGCGCTTGCTGCCGCAATTACGCATTTTTATATGACGCGTATTTAAAACTTAAAGAGTTTATGGTAAAATAAATTAATGATTGCACATATTTCTGGAAAAATTGTTGAAAAATTTGCTGGTAGCGTTATTGTGGATGTTGCTGGTGTTGGATATGAAGTTATCGTTCCCACAAATGAGTTTGAACGAGCAGTTCTTGGTGATGATATTAAATTTTACACATATCATAATATTACCGATAGAAGTCAAGAACTTTTTGGTTTTTCGAGTTTGGCGGCTAAAAAACTTTTCGAACTTTTAATTACTGTTCAAGGAATTGGCCCAAGAGCTGGAATTGCAATTATGAGTTTAGGCGAAACTGAAGATGTTCGAAATTCGATTGCTTGCGAAGACTCAAAATTTATCCAAAAAGCATCTGGAGTTGGTAAGAAATCAGCCGAGCGTGTGATTTTAGATTTAAAAGATAAGGTTGGAATGGCGATTTCGAAATCACAAAACGCTGAAAATCCTCAATATTTTTCATCTGATGAGGCTTTAGAGGCTCTTATTGCTCTTGGTTTTAACTTAAACGATGCAACAAAAGCATTAGAGCAAATTCCACGAGATTTACCAACGGAAGAGCGCGTTACTTTGGCGTTGAAAGCTGGAATTTAATTTAAAAAGAAAAAAGCCGCACATTTTGTGCGACTTTATTTAATAGGAAAGATCTTGCTCTACTTCAGAGAAAATTTTATAAATATATTCAAGATCGACACTCTCAAGTTTTTCGAGATTTTCGATCTTTAGCTTTTTATAATTATATTTACCCTCGCTTTTAACCCAGATGAATCCTTCGTGAGAATCAATCACGAAAAGTTTAGCAGCTTCATTAAGGTGATCTGGGGTCTCTGTATCTTTAAGTATTATAACCCAGACATTTTCAGGAATTTCCTTGTTCCTGACATTAATTTTCTGAACAAAGATTCGGCCACTTAGTTTTCCGTGATTAACTAAATTTGCAATACTTTTTGCTTTTGCAAAAATATTTTGTGCTAATACCTCTGAAGAGGCAATTGTAGTTATGTGTGTTTCCATAAAAACACCATCCTTTTTATATACTTCTCTTTTTTTTGAAGAGATACATCAATTATATCAATTTTTTTAAAAAAGTCAAACTATGGTATAATATATTCAATGGCTATTGAAAGAATTATTGATGCAAACTTACACGATGATGAACCGCAAGAACAGCAGGTGGAGATTTCTTTACGCCCAACAAATTTTGATGAATATGTTGGCCAAGAGCGATTGAAAAAAAACTTAAAACTTGCAATTGAAGCTTCAAAAAAGCGTGGTGAAAATATTGATCATGTGCTTCTTTATGGTCCGCCAGGGTTGGGAAAAACTACAATGGCTAATGTGATTGCGCGCGAAATGGGTGCGAATATTCGAATTACATCTGGTCCAGCAATTGAAAAAGCTGGTGATTTAGCTTCGATTGTAACAAATTTACAAGATGGCGATATTCTTTTCATTGATGAAATTCACCGAATGCCACGCGCTGTCGAAGAAATTCTTTATTCTGCAATGGAAGATTTTAAACTTGATATTGTAATTGGTAAAGGGCCAGCTGCACGCTCGGTTCGGTTAGAATTGCCACATTTTACGGTTATTGGAGCAACTACCAGAACAGGAAGCTTAGCAGCTCCGCTTCGTGACCGTTTTGGCCATATTTATAGATTGGAATTTTACACACCAGAAGAAATTTCGAAAATTATTTTACGTTCAAGTAAAATTTTGGGGAGTAAAATTCAAGATGAAGCTTCGAAAATTCTATCAACGAGAGCAAGGCTAACTCCACGAATTGCAAACCGAATTTTAAAGCGTGTTCGTGATTACGCTGATGTTAATGGCGATGGAATTATTGATTCGAAAACTGCTCAAAATGCTTTAAAAATGCTTGAGATTGATGAACTAGGGCTCGATGCAGCAGATAGGAATCTATTGAATTCGGTGATTGAAAATTACGGAACGCGGCCAGTTGGCTTAAATACAATGGCAGCATTAACTGGTGATGAAACTGCAACAATCGAAGATTTTTATGAACCGTATCTGATGCAGATTGGTTTTTTACAACGAACTCCTCGTGGAAGAATTATTACCAAAAAAGCATTCGAACATTTAGGAAAGGAATTTAAAGATGAATGATAAGCAAAGCTTGGCGCAAAAATTTGAAGAAAAAATCGCACAAAATGGGCAGAATTTAACTTTCGAAAATAATTTGGGGGCTTCAATTCAAGTTCAGCCAGTCATGCAAGTAGAAGTTCCCGTTGGTGATCCACGCGTAATTAAAACTCGCCACGAACAATCTGTAAAAACTTATCCAGATATCACTGTTGATGAAGATGAATATGTGGTTCTTTCGATGCGCCGTCATTCACTCGGTTATCTTTTAAATATTATTTTTAGTGCATTTATTGGTGTTTTACTAATTAGTGCGTGGATTATTATCTGTTTTATGCCGAATCCGCTGCCAATTCCTGCAAACTTTAAACCACAAATTTCTTTGATTTTTGGCTCAATTACACTACTTTTAATTATATTAACTTATGTTAATTATGTTGTGTATCTAGCAAATCGATTTGTGATTACGAATGAACGTGCAATTCAATGGATTTCGAATACAATTATGAGCCAAAAAAAGCAGGTGATTAACCTTGAATCAATTGAAGATATTTCTTATTCTCGAGAGGGAATTTTGCAACATTTGTTTGATTATGGAACTGTTAAATTGAGCACTGTTGGCGATGAATCAACTTACACTTTTCCATTTTCACCAAATCCAGACAAAAAAGCAGAATTTTTAAGTGATATTGTTGAAGCGGCTCGCGAAAATCAAATGCTTTCTGATAAACTTTTTGAAGAAGGCGTAAAAATGAGTGTAAAATAATAAAAAAAACGGCTTTCGAAAATTTGTGAGCCGTTTTTTTAATCTTTAATTTCGAGATTTTTTAATAAAATCACCTTCTTTTTCTAATTTTGCTCGAAGTGTGAATTTTTTACATTTACCGTTTTCACAGTTGGTTGGTTCGTAGTGGTATTCACTTTTTTCTTCATTAATTATAATTCCAGAAGGGTCGGTTAGGAGATTTGGCTCAATCCCTTTAACGACATCTTCGTTGATTTTTTCAGGGTAATAGCCGTTTTTCTTGTAATAAACTTCTTCCAGATTATAATAAATTTCATTAATCGAAAGTTTTCGAATTTGATCGCGTTGAACTGCGAGAAGTTCGAATCTTTGTATTGTAAAAATTACGCCAACGACGATTAAAAATATAATTACAACACAAATTTCAATAACTGTAAAACCAGATTTTTTCTTCATATATTTTTATTATATCACAATTTATTTTTTTGGTCTAATCAGTTTGAACTTGTTAGAAAATTATGATAAAATTTGTTTATTGCTGGTTTTAAAAATTAGTAAAGTAAAATTAGGGGGTGAAGAAAATGATTGAAATTCCTATTGGCAGAAATGCTGACGGTAATATAGTTTATTGTAAAACTTTTGGATTAGATAGACGCCATAATGCAATTACTAATCGTAAATTATCTGTAAATCAAAGAGCTAAAATACAAAATGCCCGTGAGCAGCTTGCGAGGCAAAAGGGCTCAACAGTTTTCTAATTATTTTTTAAGGCTCATTTTGAGCCTTTTTCTTTTTCGAAAAATAACCTTGAACATTTTGATAAAAAATGTTAAAATAAAGATATTATTTTAAGGAGAAAATTTTATGGCTAAAGCAAAAAAAACAGATACAGGAATGGCTGAAGATGGCAAAAAACAAGCGCTAGATTTAGCGATTGCACAAATTTCGAAACAATTCGGCGATGGTTCAATTATGAAGCTTGGCGAAAATCATAAAGTTGATGTTGAGCTTCTACCTTCAGGATGTTTGAGCCTAGATATTGCACTTGGTGGTGGCTACCCTAAGGGGCGAATTATTGAAATTTATGGACCAGAAAGTTCAGGAAAAACTACTTTAACGCTCCATGCAATTGCTGAAATTCAAAAACAAGGTGGAACAGCGGCATTTATTGATGCAGAGCATGCACTCGATCCAGCTTATGCGCGTAAACTTGGTGTTGATACTGAAAACTTGCTTGTTGCACAACCTGATAATGGCGAACAAGCGCTTGAAATTACTGAAACTTTGGTGCGTTCTAATGCAGTTGATTTGATTGTAGTTGACTCAGTTGCGGCTCTTGTTCCGCAGGCTGAAATTGATGGAGATATGGGTGATGCACACATGGGGCTTCAAGCTCGTTTAATGTCGCAAGCGCTTCGAAAACTTACTGGAATTATTAATAAATCAAAAGCTACGGTAATTTTCATCAACCAAATTCGAATGAAAATTGGTGTGATGTTTGGAAATCCTGAAACCACAACTGGTGGTAACGCGCTTAAATTCTATGCTTCAGTTCGTGCTGATATTCGCCGAACAGCTCAAATTAAAAGTGGTGATGATGTAATTGGAAACCGTACAAAGGTTAAAATTGTGAAAAATAAGATTGCAGCACCGTTCCGAGTTGCCGAATTCGACATTATGTATAACGAGGGAATTTCGAAAACTGGAGATATTATAGATTTAGCGGTTGAACATGAAATTTTAGGAAAATCTGGTGCATTCTATAAATATAACGACCAAAATATTGGTCAAGGTCGTGAAAACGCTAAGCGATATCTGCTTGAAAATCCAGATGTAATGGCTGAAATTGACGCTAAAGTTCGAGCAAAAATTCGTGGTGAAGAATTTGTTGAAGAAACTCCAAACGAAGAAAAAACTGAAGAATAAAATAATTAGCCCGATAAATTTGGGCTAATTTGATTTTAATTTTTATGGCATTAGAGATTTTTGATCATAGTGATTTTGAGTATAAAAAGATAAAAAAGAGCTCTCAAGAAGCTACTTTTAAGGATGGTTTTTTTATAATAACAGATATAAAACAAGCAGTTAAAAATCAAAATCGGGTAAATATTTTTGTGAATGGAAAATATCGTTTTTCGCTAGATATTTTTCAGTTAACTCAATTAAATGTTAAAATTGGATCTAAATTTACAAAAACTGAAATCGAAAATCTTGAACAGCAGAGTGAATTTGGTAAGCTTTATTCTTTAGCTTTAAATTATTGCTTAATGAGGCCACATTCTAAAAAGGAAATTAGCGATTATTTATGGAAAAAAACTTTGAATCGTAAGCTTAAAAATCATAAAACTGGTAAATTTTATGAAAAAAAAGGAGTTTCAAATATTTCAGTTGAACAAGTTTTGAGCCGATTGATTGAAAAAAAATATATTGATGATGAAAAGTTTGCTAAATTCTGGGTTGAAAACCGTAATCAGAGAAAAGGTAGCTCAATTAAAAAACTAAAATCTGAATTATTTTCGAAAGGTGTTTCTTCAGATATTATTGAACAGGTTTTAAGCGAATCAAATCGAAATGATGAGGATGAGATTCAAAAAATAATTGCTAAAAAAGCTAAAAGATATACAGATGAACAAAAGTTAATTGCTTATTTGGCTCGACAGGGTTTTTCTTTTGATGAAATTAAAAAGGCAATTTCGAAAGAATAATTTTAATCTCGAAAAGGATTTATATAATTCGGCACAAAATTATCAGTTTTTTCTGCTCGTTTTTGTGGAGATTCTTCTTTTTCGTGGCGAATTGTGATAGTATCGTCATTTATTGCAACAATTTGAGATCGATGAATTGTTAAAGTTGGATCGTTTAATGATTTTAAAAATGGCCGTTTTACGATTAATTGCTGAACTGAAAAATCAGCTAAGCTTAAGGTGTAATCAATTATTTTACCAATTTTTGAACCTTTTTCATCTTCAACTTTAAGATTTAAGATATCAAAATCAAGATCGATTATTTCTTTAATTTTAATTACATCTGTTGGGAGAATAAAATCTTCACCAGAGTCGATAATAAAACCAATTCTTGAAAGTTCACGAATATCGGCGATTCGGATTAACATTTCTTCGTTCGAAAAAGAACTAGCTTTTAATTGATAAGCTAAAATTTGTAAATTTTCAGGATTAATAATCGCATTGCCGGTTAGGGCAAGTTGTGAGCCGGTTTGTAGCCCCATAATTGGTGTGTTTAGTAATTTTGAAGCTAAAATTAACATAATTATTTATAATTTTAACAAATTATTGTTTTAAAATCCAGTTTTCCGCATTAATTCTGGTAGAATTGTTTCATTTTGCAGAACCTTCGCTAAGCCGTCTAATTTCATATTTTTAAAATTATTTGCTGAAAGAATTTCTTCAATTTCAACTGAAGTTGGCTTAATTTGAATTAAATTTTTAATTTCTTTTGAAATCTCGCCGTTGATTAAACTTAAAACTTCAAAAATTGCAGTATTTCCAGAAAAAGCTAATTCGTAATTTTCTTTTTTTCGAATAATTGGCAACTCTAAAATAGAGTTTGAAGAAGTTGAAAGTTTATTTTTTGGGTGAACTTTATCGCGAAAATCTTTTTCTAACTGATGGATTTTTGCTCCCGTAGTTTTAAATTCCTGTAAAATCAGTGAAGATTCTTCTTTTGAGATTTTGGTTTTTGAAATTGCTTTTTTCGAAACGGTACGAATTAAAGTTTGCGAGATCATTCCTAGAACATTTGCACTAATTAAGAACGGTTCAATTCCAAGATAATTTAAAAATGGGATAATTTCACTTATTTTTTGAACTGGAAGGCTTGCGATAATAAATTTTCCTCGCATTGAAGCGTCAAAGATAAGCTCGGCAGTTTTCGAATCTTTTAGATTATCGATGTATAAAATATCAGGATTTTGGCTCAAGGCTGATTTAGTCATTTCGAAATAATCCAAACCAATTCTTGGATTGATTTCAGTCTGGTTAATTCCTGGAATGGTTTTTTCAATATTTTTTTCAATTGTAACAATATTTTTTTCGCTCGAATTTAATTCATTTAAAATTGAGAAATTGGTTGTGTTATTTCCTTCACCAATTGTAAAAATAATTCCACGCGGTTGGCGTAAAATTTGTTGAATTTGCTGTAAGTTTTCGCCCCAAAGTCCAACTTCGTTAAGTTTTCTGACACTTTTTCGAGCTCGAATTAACCTTAAGGTAACTTTCTCACCCAAAAAAACTGGAGTTGTGGAAATTCGAATCCGAGCTTCTCCATGTCGAACTGTAGCGGATTGTGGAAAAGTTTTTTCGCTGAAATTTAAACCGCCAAGATGCTTGAAATATTTAGCTAATTTTGGCAAAAAATCTTTCGAAAATTCATTAACGTTTTTTAAAACGCCGTTAATTCGAAAACGGACCAAAGTTGAATCTTCTCTTGGTTCAATATGAACATCAGTCGCATGCAGATTTAGGGCATTTTCAATAATGCTTTCGGCTGCAAATTTAACTGAATTTTCGAACTTTATCTCTTTAATTTTCGAAATTTTCCCACCTTCTTTCATTGTTTAAATTTTAACATAATCGATTTAAAAACGCAAGTGTGGTAAAATAAATTTATATGAAGAAAATAGTCGTGGCAGTTTCTGGTGGTGTGGATTCGGTGGTTTTGCTGGATTTTTTAGTGCGATTTTTTCGAAATAAAAATGGGCAAAAATGGCTTGAAGAAAACTTAATTGTTGCGCATTTTGAGCATGGAATTCGCGGAAAAGAAAGTCAAGAAGACTGTGAATTTGTTCGAAGATTAGCAGAAAAAGATAGATTAAAATTTGAATTTGAGCAGGGTAATTTAGGAGAAAATTCAAGCGAAGAGAAAGCTCGAAATGCTCGGTATTCTTTTTTGCGAAAAATTGCTAAACGCGAAAATGCTATAATTTTTACGGCCCATCATAAGAATGATTTGGCGGAGACTTTTGCATTAAATTTGGCGCGCGGTGGTGGTTGGCGCGCGGTGGCATGTTTTGACTCTTTAGATATTAAGCGTCCTTTTTTACGATTTTCGAAATTAGAAATTCTAAAAATGGCAAAACAGCGAGGTTTAGTTTGGCGAGAAGATTCAACAAATTTTAGTCAAAAATATGCACGTAATCGGATTCGAAAAACTTTGAATTTTAGTGAAAAAGATTTGGAGTCTATTTTTAAAATTTGGCAAAGGCAAATTGAACTTCGCCGTGAAATTGAAAAAATAACTCAAGAGATTTTGCTTAAAATTGGTGATGAACAGAAATTTGAACGAGAGTTTTTTCGTACGAATTCAGATGAAGTTTGCTACGAAATCCTGCGCGAAATTATAATTCATCAATCTGGAAAAATCCCACTATCGAAACAGATTTGGAATTTATTGCACGCCATTCGAACTTTTAAAAACGGCTCAAAAACACAAATTTTGGGTGGGCATGAAGTTATGTTTTCTAGAAATCACTGGAGTTTTAATATTGACTAAATATTTAATTTATGGTTTAATTTAGGTGTAATCATATTTTTTAGAGGGGGTGCAACAAAATGATTAAGTATGATCGCGATAAGGCTATTAAGGCTTTCGAAAGCTCAAAATATAAAGAGCTTGGAGAAATTATCAGCTATGCTGAACCTGATAATTTGTCTTCAAAAGAGTTAGTTTAACTAATTGCTTTTAAGGCTTTAGTTGAACAAAAACTTCATCGCCTTTATTGGTCCAAAGAAGTATCTCAATTGGCAGTATTAGCTCTAGAAAAAGCTGATATTGGAGAACGCCGATACCTTGAAGCAAGACTATTACTCAATGAAGCTCAGATTATCATCAGAAATAAAAAAGATGATAATCGCTTCGAAAGTGCTTTATATCTTCTGTCATTGGCGGACGAGTGCTTCACTCAGCTTGAAGGCTATGAATTAGAAAGGCTTTTCGTAAAAGACGAAAAGCTTAGAATAACATTTGAGCTTTCGAGAAATGATGATGGTGGAGTAGAAAAAATCAAGCAAATCGTTGAGGAATATACAATTCTCGACGGACAGTTTGATAAATTCACTAGTAAAACAGCTAAAACTTGGCAGTTAAACGCTGGGTTTCATAGTTTGAGAGTGATTGCTTATGCCGGCTATCCTTATGTTAGAATTTTAGGCAGGGAAGTTGCTGAAAAGTTTAGTTCTCGTGGCAATAAGCTAAAAGCTCTAGCTGCGAGAATATATACCTTAGGCCGAGTGGGGTTTTATATAAATGAAGCCTTGGCTCGAATTAGGGGTGAATAATTTATGAGGTTCATTAGAGCCTCTTTTTCTTTTTTGGTTGAAAACGCTTTAAAAATTTGTTAAAATGGTAAGAGTTGAATGACCGGAAAGGAAGATGATGAAAGATAAGAAAAACAATAATTTTAAGAAGCTATCTCTGAATGTTATTTTTTGGGTGGCAATTATAGCTATTTTTAGTGGAATTTGGCTGAGCCAGAATATTTTTTCGAATAAATTAAAAGAAGTGGCTATTTCAGATGTGATCTCGCGCGCTAATAAAGGTGAGATTTCGAAACTAGAAATTCAGGGAAATGATGTAAGAATTACTAAAAAAGGCGAGAAGAGAGCCAGCGAAAAATCCGTTAAAGAAAGTGGAACAATTTATGAGCAAGGGCTTGAAAAAGGCAAGACTACTGTTGATGTAATGCCAGTTGATAATTCTTCGGAGATAATTTGGAATTTAACAGTTATGATTGTACCAATTATTGCAATTGTAGCTTTCTTTATGCTAATTATGCGTTCGGCAACTGGTCAAAATTCGCAAGCGATGAATTTCGGCAAATCTCGAGCAAAACTTTACGGTGAAGATAAAAAGAAGATTAAATTTGAAGATATTGCAGGAAATGAAAACGCTAAACAAGATTTATATGAAGTTGTCGATTTCTTGAAAGATCCTAAAAAATATCAAAAAATGGGTGCAAAAATCCCAAGTGGTGTTTTAATGGTTGGAAACCCAGGAACTGGTAAAACGATGTTGGCTCGTGCTGTTGCGGGTGAGGCGAAAGTTCCATTTTTCTCAATTTCGGGTTCAGAATTTATGGAAATGTTTGTTGGCGTTGGTGCTTCACGTGTGCGAGATTTATTTTCGAAAGCAAAAAAGAATGCTCCAGCGATCATCTTTATTGATGAAATTGATGCGGTTGGTCGAAAACGTGGCTCTGGAATGGGTGGAGGCCATGATGAACGTGAACAAACCTTGAACCAAATTTTGGTTGAAATGGATGGTTTCGAAAAGGATACTGGTGTTATTGTTTTGGCTGCAACCAACCGTGCTGATGTACTCGACCCAGCCCTTCTTCGACCTGGCCGATTTGACCGTCGTGTAGAAATTTCTCTTCCTGAAAGAAAAGATCGTTTAGCAATTTTAGAGGTTCATTTTAAGAATAAAAAAGTTGATGAATCTGTTGATTTAAACGCATTAGCAAAGAAAACTGCCGGTTCTGCTGGTGCCGACCTTGCGAATATTGCAAATGAAGCAGCTATTTTGGCGGCTCGAAATAACCGTGAAGTAATTACTAATGAAGATTTAACTGAAGCTTTCGAAAAAGTGGCGATTGGTCCAGAACGAAAATCAAAAGTGATGAGCGATTTAGAGCGTGAAACTACCGCTTGGCATGAAGCTGGTCACGCTGTTGTTGGCCATGTTTTGCCAGATTCAGATCCAGTTCATAAGGTTACAATTATTCCGCGTGGTGGAACTGGAGGTGTAACATGGTTTTTGCCACCAGAGGACCGAAGTTATACTAATATTTTCGAATATAAAGATATTTTGGCGCGAGCAATGGGTGGTCGTCAAGCAGAGATGTTAATTTATGGTGAAGCTGGAATTTCAACCGGAGCATCAAGCGACCTTCGAAATGCAACTGATATTGCTCGAAATATGGTGATTGAATTTGGCATGGGCGAAGATTTACTTGATCAAGTTTTTCATGAAGAAAATTCGGGAATGTTCTTCGATAAAATGACTCGCGAGCGACCATATTCTGAAAAAACCGCTGAAAAAATTGACGCAGAGATCGCTAAATTAATTAAAGAGGCTGTTGAGCGTGCTGCCGCAATTCTTAAAGCGAATAAAAAACCACTCAAAGAATTAACAGATGCACTTCTCGAAAAAGAAACTCTTGATGAAAAAGAAGTTGCTGAAATTTTAAAAGATGCTAAATTGCCTAAGGAAGCAAAGCTTCACGATTAGTTATGAAATCAAAAGTTAGATCAATTGTTTCGAAAGCTAACTCAAGATTAACAGTAAAATTTGCAGCAATCGTTCTTGCGAGCTCGACGCTTTTGTCGAGCTTGTTAGGCTTTTTGCGAGATAGGCTTTTAAATTCATATTATTTAGATTCTTACCCAGACGGAATTGATGCTTATACAGTGGCTTTTACGATTCCTGATTTTATGTTTTTCATTTTGGTTTCGGGCGCTTTAAGCGTGACATTTATTCCAGTTTTTAACCAGCGAATGGCAAATCGAAATAAAAAATCTGCTTGGGAATTAAGTTCTAGTGTTTTGAATCTGTTGGCACTTTTAACTTTAGTTACATCTGTTTTAATTATTATTTTTGCAGAGCCTTTAGTTAAATATATTGTTGGCCCAGGGCTGAGCGAATCTTCACGTTCTTTAGCCATATCAATGATGCGTGTGATTGCAATTAATCCATTTCTTTTTGCGATTGCAACAGTTTTGACAAGTGTTCAGCAAGCAATTGGAAGATTTACTTTTTCGGCCCTTGCGCCTGCAATTTACAATATTGGAATTATTATCGGAACAGTATTTTTCACAAATGGAATTAATATTTTTGGTATTCAAATTTTTGAAGGCGGAATTATGGGTGTGGCGATTGGTGTTGCTTTTGGATCGGTTTTGCAACTTTTAATTGCAGCGGCCGGTTTGATTGGTGTTGATTTTAAATATCAATTTCGAATTTTCTGGAAAAATAGAGGATTTCAGCAGGTAATGAAGCTACTACCAACACGCTCAATGGACCAAGGTTTAGACTACGTAAACTCAATTGTTGAAACAAATATGGCAAGCCGAATGGGCTCAGGAACGGTTCGTGCTTATTCGCAAAGTTTAACTCTTCAAATGATGCCAGTAAACTTAATTGGTGTGGCGATTTCTACCGCTTTTTTCCCGAATTTAACTGAAAGATTAGCAATCGGCCGAAAAGATCTCTTTCGAAAAGATTTACAATCAGCTCTTCGAATGATTATTTTCTTAGCTTTACCGGTTTCGGTTTTGTTCTTCTTTTTGCGTGGTTATATCGTTAGTTTTATTAAAAACGGTGGTGATGATTTGATTGCTGGACTTTTGGGTGTTCTTGTTCTTTCAATTTTTGCACGTTCAATTTATCATATTGCAGCAAGGAGTTTTTATGCAATGGAAGATACGAAAACACCATTTTATATCTCGTTGGTTGCAATTGGTTTGAATATTATTTTTGCAATAATTTTCAGCTTAATTTTTAAATTCGGTGCTTATGGGTTAGCTTGGGCACAGGCGATTGGTGCAGTTCTTGAAATTGTGATTTTACTATTTTTGATGCGAAAAAGAATCAATGGACTTTTTGACACACAATTTCTTTCAGGGATTTTTCGAATGGTGATTGCTAGTGCTGTAGCTGGCTCAATTTGCTATTTATTGGTGGCGAGAATGCCTTTGCTTGGCTCTGATTTACGATTCTTCTCAACCTTTCCAAAATTTATATTTATCGGATTAGTGAGTTCAACGACTTATGTCTTGGTTGCGAAATTATTAAAACTTGAAGAAGCTGAGCCGATTATTTCGCAAATTAAAAAGATAATTTTTGTGCAAGTTAAGATTAAATAATTTGCCTAAACTTTAAAAATCTGTTAAAATATAGAAAGTTTATGAATTTAGAAAAGATTAGAAATTTTTGTATTATCGCTCATATTGATCACGGTAAGTCGACCTTAGCTGACCGAATGATGGAAATTACTGGTACAGTTCAAAAACGTGATATGAAGTCGCAGCTTTTAGACTCAATGGATTTGGAGCGCGAAAAAGGAATTACAATTAAACTTGCACCTGTAACAATGAATTGGCAGGGAATAGAATTAAATCTAATTGATACTCCTGGGCATGTGGATTTTTCCTATGAAGTTTCACGTTCTCTTCAAGCTTGCGAAGGCGCAATTTTAGTGGTTGATGCTTCGCAAGGGATTCAAGCGCAAACTTTAGCTAATGTTTATCTTGCAATGGCGGCAGATTTAAAAATTATTCCAGTTTTGAATAAAATTGATTTACCCGCAGCGGATATTCCGCGAGTTTCAAAAGAAGTTATCAACCTTTTTGGTTGTGATGAAAACGAAATTTTACATATTTCAGCCAAAACGGGAATGGGTGTTGAAGAAGTTTTAAATGCGGTGATTGAAAAGATTCCTGCACCAAAGGAGATTTAATGAAACCACTAAAAGCTTTGATTTTTGATAGTTATTATGATGATTACCGCGGTGTAATTTTATACGTGCGTATTTTTTCTGGTGAGCTAAAAAAAGGTGAAGAAATTAAAATGATGGCGACAGATTCAAAAGGTTTGGCGCTAGAAATTGGCAAGCTTCAGCCAAAAATGACGCCATATGATAAAATGAGTGCTGGCGAGATTGGCTATATTGTGACTAACCTAAAAACTACCCGTGAGGCAAAAGTTGGCGATACTGTAACTTTTTCGAAAAATCCTGCTAGCGAGCCTCTACCTGGTTATCAAAACGTTCAGCCATTCGTTTATGCTGGGTTTTTCCCAGTTTCGAACGAAGATTATCAAGATTTGAAAGATGCAGTTGAAAAATTGAGTTTGAGCGATTCAGCACTTCAATTCGAACCAGAGAATTCACCGGTTTTAGGTTTTGGTGTGCGAATTGGCTTTCTTGGTCTTCTTCATATGGATATTGTTCGCGAGCGTTTGGAACGTGAATATGACTTAGATTTAGTAGTAACCAACCCTTCGACCGACTACCATGTTATTTTGACAACCGGTGAAGAATTAGATATTAAAAGTGCTGCTGATTTACCTGATCAAACAAAAATTTCTGAAATTCGTGAGCCGTGGATTAAGGGTGAAATTGTGGTTCCAAAAGATTATGTCGGTGCTGTAATTCAGCTGATTGTTTCGAAACGCGGTTTGCAAAAGAATTTAAGCTATATTGATGAGCGTGTTTTGGTTTCTTTCGAAGCACCACTCGCTAACCTGTTGACCGATTTTTATGATCAATTGAAAAGTGTTACATCTGGCTATGGATCATTTAATTATGAACTTTGGGATTATTTGGTAGAAGATTTAGTGCGTGTGGATTTTTATGTTGCGGGCGAAATGGTTGATGCGCTTTCGGTGATGTGCCATCGTTCAGAAAGTGTTCGAATGGGTCGTGAAATTACTGCAAAATTAAAAGAAGTGATTCCGCGACAGAATTTCCAAGTGGCAATCCAGGCAGCAATTGGTGGAAAATTCATTGCACGAGAGAATATTTCGGCTTATCGAAAAGATGTGACGGGCTATCTTTATGGTGGTGATGTTTCTCGAAAGAAGAAATTGCTCGCCAATCAAAAACGTGGTAAAAAGCGAATGAAGAAATTTGGAAATGTTGAAATTCCGAGCGAAGCTTTTACTGTAATGCTAAAACGAGATTAAAAGAGGTTTTCGAAAGCCTCTTTTTTATTTTTATACTTGACAAAATATATCGGGGGGGGGGTAAAATGATTATGTAATAATTAAAATTTTATAAAGGGAGTTCTAATGAAAGAAGAAAAATCAACTGTAGAATCTAATGATAGTAAACAGCTAAATAAAGTATCTTCAAAAACTAAATCTGAGAAGCCGTTCTATAAAAAAGCTTGGTTTTGGATTGTTATAGTTGTAATTATTGCTATTGGTAGCCAATACAAGCAGCCTGAAAAAGTTGGTGAAAATAAAAATTCTGGATCAAACGGATCATCTCAAACTCAAAACAGTGAGTCTAAGAAAGAAGAAAAAACTGAATTTAACGTTGGTGATATAATTGCGTTTGATGGAAAAGAATTAACTGTTGAAAAGGTTGAGCGAAACTGGAATTCTGGAAATGCTTATTTAAAACCAAAAGATGGCAAAGAATATGTAAAAGTTTCAGTAAAGATTGAAAATAAATCTGAAACTGAGATGAATTATAATGTTTTCGAATTTAAGGCTGAAGATTCTAACGGAGCCGCTGAAAGTGCTAATGGACAAACTTATAGCCTACCAGATAGTCTTGGTTCTGGTGATTTAGTGAAAGGTGGTAAAAAGAGCGGTTCTATGATTTTCGAAGTTCCTGCTGGCTCTTCATTAAAACTTCATTATCAACCATCATTCTGGTCGAATAAAAAAGTTGTTGTTAATTTATAATAAATTTTTAAAACGGGCTTACTGTGAGCTCGTTTTAATTTGCTAAATTACTTAAAAAATGCTAAAATATAAACAGTTATGTTAGCTTATAGAAATAGATTTCACGGTCACGGTAGTTTACGTTATGTCTATTCAAACGGAACTTCAGTTCGTACACAAAAAATTACCGTGAAATTTGCGCAAAATCCACGCCGTAAAGATTCGCGTTTTGCGGTTGTGGTTTCGAAAAAGGTTTTAAAGAGTGCGGTTGGCCGAAATAGAATTCGCCGGCGAGTTTATGAAATTATTCGTCATGAACTACCAAAAATTGATGGCACTTTTGATGTTATAGTGATGATTTTTCATAAAAGCATAAAAGATATTTCGCATGAAGAACTTAAAGAAACTATAATTGATATCTTTAAAGAGGCTGATTTTTATTGTAATAAGTAGTAGAAAGTAGTATAATAATAGATATGAACTTATTTGAATTATTTATTACTCAGCCAATTTTAAACCTATTATTGGTGATTTATAACTTTATTGGTGATTTTGGTTTCACAATTATTATCTTCACTTTAATTGTGCGATTTTTGATGTGGCCACTCACAAAGAGTCAGCTTCATCAATCAAAAGTTATGCGAGAGCTTCAGCCAGAATTGCAAAAAATTCGCAAAAATTCGAAAGGTAATAAACAAGCTGAAACTTTACAGATGATGGAACTTTATCGCCGTCATAATTTCAAGCCATTTCGTTCAATGCTGGCGTTATTTATTCAGCTACCAATTCTGTTAACTTTCTTTAGTGTGATGCGAATTGTAGTAAATACGCCTGATCAAATTTCGAAATGGGTATATCAGCCAGTTGCGCAAATGAGTCGCGTGAGTGATGTTATTTCAAGCAAAAAACTTGAACCAAAATTCCTTGGAATTATCGACTTAACAGATACAGCTGTGCCTTTAAATGACCTTTCAAGTGGTTTTATGATGTTGATTTTAGTTGGACTAACTCTTTCGCAGTGGTATATGGTTCGGCAGACTCAGCCAAAAAATGGTAACCGGCGGGTTCGTGATATTTTTAAGGAAGCAGCAGAAGGAAAAGAGCCAAATCAGGCAGAACTTAACGCTGCGGTAAATTCTAATATGAATTTAATTCTCCCAGTAATTTTGTTCTTTATTATGATGGGGCTTTATGGTGCTTTGATTTTTTATTACCTAATTTCGAATATTATTCAAATTATTCAGCAAAAATATATTTTCTCAATTGATTCAAAAGAGATGGAAGAAATTGCTCAGGAATCTCCAAAAAATAAGCTTAAAAATGCTAAAGAAGCAATCATTGTAAAAAATACACCATCTAAGCCGATAAAGAAAAATTCGAAAGAAAAAGGCGGAACGAATATTCGAAGAATTAAAGCGAAAGATGGAAAACGGAGGTAATATGAATCGAGAAGAATCAATTGTTTTTGCACAAAAGTTTTTGGAAGATATTTTGAGCTTTTTTGGAGTCAATTTGGCGGTTCATTCGACTGCTGATGATGAGATTATTCAACTTTCAGTTCCTTCAAGCGAGCTAAACTCTTTATTTATTGGTCGTGATTCTGGAAATTTGCGTTCATTACAATTTTTAATTTCACGAGCGCTTGAGGCTAAAAATGCTGAAATTCACCGTGTAAATATTGATGTTGCAGATTATAAAAAACAACGAGCTCAAAAAATTACTGAAAAAGCTGAAAAATGGATTGAACAAGTTCGAAAAACTGGCGAACCTTATCGATTAAATTTGAACCCAACCGACCGCTTCACTGTTCATAAATTAGCTCAAGATTATTCGGATATCGAAACACATTCTGAAGGTGAAGGTCGCGAACGACAATTAATTATTTCGAAAAAATAAGTCTTTTGAAAGGCTTATTTTATTTTGAATTAAAAATTAAACTTTTGTTTTTAGTTTAAAAATGGTTTCCAAATTAGTTATAAATTTCTTCAATAAATAATATATTTAATTTTTATTGAAGACGACTTTTTTGTAAAGGATAAAGTTCCAGATTAAGCTGAAGATGGTAGCGATAAGTTTTGAAGTTAAAAGCGATATTTTTGGATTTTTCAAAATGCTTTCGAAAAATGGTAAAGTTAGAAAAATTATCACACCTTGAATAACCCAAAGTCCAAAAAGTGTTACAATAATAAAAAGTGTCATTTCTCGAACAAGTTCTTTTTTATTTTTTGAAACGGATTTGAAAGTGATTTTTTTATTTAAACTAAAGCTATTTATAAAAGTAATCCCAGTTGAGAAAACGTTTGCAATTAAAGAGCTAATTCCAAGATAAGTTAGCCCAAAAAGAATTACAAAATCTAGAATTGTATTCAATCCACCAATTGCTGCAAACCAAAATTCTTGGCTATTTTTTAGCTTTTTTAGTAGATTTTTCATGGTTGAATTCCTTGATTTCTTGCGTTAGATAAACAGGGCGATTTTTGCTTTCGATGAAAATTCGACCAATATATTCGCCTAAAATTCCAATTGAGAGGAGCTGAATTCCACCAAGAAAAAGAATTACTGACATAATTGAAGTATAACCGTCACCAGTTGGAACACCGAAAAGTGGGCGGATTAGTAAAAAAGCGATCCACAAAAATGCAGCAATTGAGATGAAAAATCCTGTAATTGTAGCAATGCGAAGTGGTGCGACAGTAAAGCTGGTGATTCCTTCAATTGCGAGATTGAAAAGTTTTGCATAATTCCATTTTGTTTCGCCAGCTACACGTGCGTCCCGTTTATAAGTAATTTCTTTCTTTCGAAAACCAACCCAAGAGAACATTCCTTTGGTGTAACGGTTGGTTTCGCGGAGAGTTTTTAGGGCTTCAACTGCACGGCGATCAAGAAGTCTAAAATCGCCAGTGTCGCGTTGAATTTCAATTTGTGAAATTTTATCAAGTATGCTGTAGAACCATTTCGAAGTTTGCTTTTTAAGCCAAGTTTCACCATCACGAGATTCACGTTTAGCATAAACATCATCAAAACCTTCTTCCCAAAGGTTGATCATTGCAGGAATTAACTCTGGTGGGTCCTGTAAATCTGCATCAATAATCACTAATGCATCTCCTTTTGCATAATCAAAACCTGCCAGCATTGCATTTTCTTTTCCAAAATTTCGGCTTAAATTAATGTAGGAAATTCGCGAATCTTTTTGGCTTTCACTTCTAATAATTTCCATTGTTTTATCTTTCGAACCGTCATTAATAAAAAGAAATTCAAAATCATATTTTGAAGTATTTTTTGCTAAAAGGTTGAGCCTTTCGAAAAGTTTTGGTAGAGATTTTTCTTCATTATAAGCTGGAATCATGATTGTGATGAGTTTCTTCATAATAATTATATTATAGCACAAAATCACCAAAAAATATAACCAAAATGTTGAAATTTTATTTGGCTTATGCTAAAATTGGTTTAGGAGAAATAAAATGAAAATAAACACACAAAATACTAAAAAAACTAAAACTATTATTTTTGCTGCATTTGTAATTTTGCTGGTTGCTGGTGCTGGTGGAATTTTCTGGTGGGCAAATTCAAATTCTCAAAAAAATAATGAGAAAAAAGAAGGAAATACTTCAAAAGTTGAAGAGAAAAAAGAAGATTTGAAAAAACCTGAAGAAACTAAAAAGCAAGAAGCTGCGAAGGAAATTATTGATTCGAAAACTAAAAATAATAATACTGATCATGCTGAAGGAACTGTTGAATCCTCGGGATATACGAATTTTCCAACTTATACAACTGTGCAAGTTGAAGATGGCGCAGTTCGTGTGGCTGGGCAGATTTCAGGGCTTCTTTATGACGACGGAAATGGTAAATGTTCATATACTCTAACGCATTCTGATGGAACTAAAATTGAACTTTCAACCGAAATTTTAGAGAGCCCAAATAATAAATATTGTAAGGCAGTTTCGAAAAAAATTAGTGATAGTGAATTTAAAACTGGAAAATGGACAGCAACAACAACTTATAAAAATTCAAAACAAAAGCAAGAAGGAAGGTCGGATGCTCAAAGTTTTACAATCGAGAAGTAGAAAATTTAAAAATTCAATTTTAATTGGTGTGCCAGTTGTGGCGGTTATTGTTTTTAGTGCTTTAGCTGTAATCAGAAATCTTTCTAACGCTGTTAAAGCAACTGATTTCAATCCTGGCCGAATTATTGACGATAGTATTTTTTATAATAAAGACGCAATGAACGTGCAACAAATCCAAAGCTTTTTAAACAAGCAAATTGGTAGTTGTGATACTTGGGGTACTGGTCCTTCTGGAAAAAATGATGGCAGAACTGCTGCTCAATTTGCTGCTGCACAAAATTCAAATTATTGGCATAAACCTCCATATGTATGTATAAATAATTATCACGAAAACCCAAATACTGGTGAAACTTCTTTCGAAAAAGGTGGCGGATCTTTCGAAGGTGGAATTTCGGCGGCACAGATTATTTATGATGCAGCTCAGAAATATGGAATCAATCCGCAAGTTTTGTTGGTTTTACTAAAGAAAGAATCTCTCAATTTACTAGATGATAATTGGCCAGTAAAAACTCAATATAAATATGCGATGGGTTATGCTTGCCCAGATTCTGGCCCTGGATTTTCTGCTGCTTGTGCAGATTCGAAAGCTGGTTTTTATAAACAAATGACTTTGGCGGCTTGGCAGTTAAAATATTATAAAGACCACCATAAAGATGGTGGCTATTCGCTAAAGCTTGGATGGAATAATATTCAATATTCACCAAATCCAGCTTGTGGTACAAAACGTGTTAATATTGAAAATATTGCAACTTTAAGTTTATATATTTATACACCGTATGTTCCGAATGATTCAGCGTTAGCAAATTATCCGGGAACTTCACATTGTGGAGCTTATGGAAATCGTAATTTCTTTATGTTCTTTAATCAGCTATTTGGTTCAACTTTGATGGTTAAAAAACCAGGCCCAAAAATTATAAGCAATACTGAAGTTAATGAAAATCTTGAATTTAATATTAAGACATTAGCAAATAAATATCTTGATATTGATAGGTATAATTCTGTTAAATTATGGGATAAGACAGGGCTTGCAAACCAAAAATTTCGCTTCCAAAAAACGAATGATGGCTATTATATTATTAGAAGCTCTCAGAATCCAAATAAAGTTTTAGACCTCCAAGGTGGTAAAACTGATAATGAAACCCCAATCAATCTTTGGGATTATGGTGGTGGATGTAATCAGAAGTGGACGGTTCTTAAAAAAGGGGAATACTATCAACTGCTTTCAGCTTGTGATAGTGACCGTGCTGCCGATATTTATGGTGGTCAGATCTCAAAAAATGGCACAAATTTTATAGTTTGGGATAAGCACGGGGGTGCATCACAACAATTAATTTTAGAGGCTGAGCATAAAAAAGTTGAAAATGTTCAAGAAGCATCAAGCGAGATTCAAACTCTTGGTGGTAAGAATTTGGATAATGAAAATGCAAAACCTAATAATGGTGCAAAAATTCTAACTTGGGATGAAAGTGGTGGATTAAACCAAAAATTTCGCTTCCAAAAAACGAATGATGGCTATTATATTATTAGAAGCTCTCAGAATCCAAATAAAGTTTTAGACCTCCAAGGTGGTAAAACTGATAATGAAACCCCAATCAATCTTTGGGATTATGGTGGTGGATGTAATCAGAAGTGGCTACTTTCGAAAAATGATGATCAAACCTATATAATAATCTCAGCCTGTAATCAGCAAAGTGCAATCGACATTTATAATGGTCAGATTTCAAAAAATGGAACAAGAATTCAACTATATAAATATCACGGTTCAAGTTCTCAAAGATTTAAAATTAAATAAAATGAGTAAGATTAAAAAGTCACCTCCTTGTTAGGTGGCTTTTTAAAAACTTTCGAATATGTTATAATTAAAAGCATAATGATAAAAATAGGATTTTTTGATAAGAGAAACCGAGTCTTACTTGCGGAGCTCGTTAAAACAGATTTTAAGTTAAGATACCAAGGATCAGCTTTAGGAATTTTATGGTCAGTTCTTAAACCACTTATGATTTTTGTGGTGATGTATTTTATATTTGTAAAATTCTTGCGAATTACTGATTCTTCAATTCCAAACTATGCAATAACTCTACTTCTTGGTCTCTCTCTTTGGGGGTTTTTTACCGAAGCAGTTACTTTAGGAATGAATTCAATTGTTGCTCGTGGCGATTTGATGCGAAAAATTAATTTTCCAAAATATATTGTGATTATTTCTTCAATGGTGAGTGCTTTAATTTCGCTTTCAATTAATCTTTTGGTGGTTTTAGCTTTTGCAATTTTTGCTGGTGTAAAATTCCAATGGTCTGTTTTGCTTTTGCCATTTAATATTATACTTCTTTTTGCTACAGCTTTTGGTTTAGCGTTAATTTTATCAACTCTTTATGTTAAATTCCGTGATATTTCGCATATCTGGGAAGTCTTTATGCAGATTTTAGTCTATTCAATGCCAATTATGTATCCAATTTCAATGGTTACAAAAGTTTCAATTTTTGGAGTTTCGATTGCAAAAATCATGATGCTTAACCCGATTGCGCTTACGATTCAAGATATTCGCCACAATTTTATAGCTCATGAAACACCAACTTTCTGGACACTTTTCGAAAATTACTGGTTTGCGTTAATCCCAATTTTGATCACGACTTTATTAGTAGCTTTTGGTTTATGGTATTTTAATAAAAATTCGAAAAAATTTGCGGAGATTATGTAATGAGAAAATATGCTTTAGAAGTAAAAAATGTTTCGAAAAGTTTTCGTTTACCAACAGAACAAGCGAGCGGTATTAAACAGGCTTTCGTAAACTGGACGAAGGGAATTAAAGGTTATAAAGAACAAAAAGTTCTTAAAGATATTTCATTCAAGGTTAAAAAGGGTGATTTTTACGGTATTGTTGGGCGAAATGGTTCAGGAAAATCCACATTACTTAAAATTATTTCGCAAATTTATACGCCAGAGAGTGGTACGGTAAAAGTTAACGGAACTTTGGTACCATTTATTGAACTCGGTGTTGGGTTTAATCCAGAACTTACTGGCCGTGAAAATATTTATTTGAATGGTGCACTTCTTGGATTTTCGAAAGAAGAAATTTCTGCAATGTATAATGAAATTGTGGAATTTGCTGAGCTTGAAGAATTCATGGACCAGAAATTGAAGAATTATTCTAGCGGAATGCAAGTTCGTTTGGCTTTTTCGATCGCGATTAAAGCTCAAGGTGATATTTTAGTGTTAGATGAAGTTTTAGCAGTTGGTGATGAAGCTTTTCAACGTAAATGTAATGACTTTTTCGAAAATATTAAGAAAGATAAAACTAAAACTGTTATCTTAGTTACACACTCGATGGCTGCGGTGAAAAAATATTGCAATAAAGCAATGCTTATTAAAAATGGAAAAGTTGTAATTGAGGGGGATAAAGACGATGTAGCTAATCAATATACGGAAGATAACTTGCAAAGCCGTAAAAAAGAAAGGTCTGAGTCTGCTGTAGTTGGTTTAAATAAAGATGTACCGGTTTTGAAGAATGTTGCGATTTCAAAGCAAATTCTTTCAAGCGGAGATAATCTTGAATTTAAGATTAAATATAAGTATTACGGTAAAGAAAAAGATATTTTTGTGGCATTTTGTTTAATGGATATGAGTCGTGGGGGGATTACTTATGATTCGAATATTATTAAAGTTTCACCTAAAAAAGAAGAAGTAAAATTTAAGGTCCCATTAAAATTATTCAATAGTACTGATTTTAAAGTTTTTTCAACGCTTCGAATTAAGGATAAAAAAGACCCGAAAGAGACCGAGATGGTTGCTTTTACGAATGAGGAAAATTCATTGTTCGTTCGGGTTGAAAATGAAAAGCATAAAAACAACTATGCTTTAATTAGTAATAAAGAAATGAAAATTCATATTGAAAAGTAACTTTTTGAAAGTAAACTATGAGTAAAAAAACTATTTCAAGTAAAAAACCATTAATTTCAGTCCTAGTTTGTAACTATAATTATGCTAATTATATTGAAGAAACGCTAAAATCAGCTATTTTACAGGATTATGCAAATATTGAAATCATTATAGTGGATGATGGTTCAACCGATAATTCGAAAGAGGTGATTAAAAATTTTATTAAAAATCACTCAGATTACAATATTAACCTAATTTCGCGCGGTAATAAGGGGATAGCTTTTTCTCGAAATGAGGCGATTAAAAAATCGAATGGTGAATATTTTATTTTTCTTGATAGCGACGATTTATTGACGGAGAGCTATATTTCAAAAATGTTTGAAGTTATGCAAAAAACTGGCGCTGGTGTGGTCTATGGTGAAATGAAGCATTTTGGAGATGAGAATTTCATAGTTGAGCAGCCAGATTTTGAAATGAGTAAGTTCTTATTGGGAAATTTTGTGAATATTACATCTTTAGTCAAAAAAGAAGTGGTAAAAGGTGTTCGTTTCGATAGAGCGTTTGACAATAAACAGCTTGAAGACTATGATTTTTGGCTCGGTCTAGCTCTACGTGGTGTAAGATTTGAAAAGGCGAAAGATGTATTTTTGAATTATAGAGTTCATTACAAATCAAGGCATCTCATTAAAGATCGGCGCAAAAGCATCGAAAAAAATATTGAAAGTTGGATTGAAATCATTCAAAAATATCAAAAACAATTTCCAGAACAAACTAAGAATGCAATTGAAAATAAGCTGAAATATCATTTTATTGAAGTTGATGAATTACGACAAGAAGTTTCGAAATTAAATGATGAAATTCAGAATAACTTATTTATTGAGATTCAAAAGCGTGATAAACATATTCAGTATCTTGAAGATAAGATAAAGGATTTGGAAAAATGGCAAGAAGAAATTAAGCAAAGCCGCTGGTATAAAATTCAAAATGAGTTTTCAAAAAAGTTAAAAACTATCAAAAGGAGGAAAAATGCGTAAAATTTGGAAAAAAATTAAAAAATATCGTTATGATTTAATAGCGTTTTTGGCTGGTATGATTTATGCTGGAGCTGGGATGATTATGAATGACCCTACTATTGGTGATTATAATGATTTTTTGCATAAATGGGGTTTTAATCCATTTTTTGGAATTCAGCGTTGGTTTGAATGGAGTTCACGATTAATAATTGAGAGTAGTGTTAATATTTTTGCAAGGAATCTATTTATTTGGGGAATATTTAATCTATTTTTTGGTGGTTTACTTTTTTGGAGCTTGAGTCGAATTTTGGGTAATCGGCGAGTTTTACAGACTTCAATTTTACTAACACTAATGCTTTCAATAAATAGCTACATGATGGCATCAGCAGGAATTTTTGCTACAACGATCAATTATCTGTGGCCGTTTGCAGCCTTCTTGTTTGCTCTAACGGTTACCTTGAAGCCTTTTCGAAATAAAAAAATCAACATTTGGGCAAATATTTTAGCTATTCCTGCAATGATTTTTGCGGTTTGCAGTGAACAGATTGCTGTTCTTGGTTTGATTATTTTTGCTGGAATTGTAATTAAAAATATTATCGAAAATAAAAAAGTGTCAAAACTTGCACTATTTTTTATGATAATTTCGGTAATTGGAATCATGAATGTTTTAATTGCTCCGGGCAATGCCGTGCGAACAGCTAAAGAAATTAAAAACTGGTGGCCAGAATTTAATAGTATTGGATTAAAGCAAAAGGTTTTAAATGGTACAATTGTGACTTTTTCACGACTTTTTTTGTCACCAGAGATTCCTGCGGTAATTTTGGTGATTTCGCTTGTATTTTTAGCCTTTCAAAAAATAAATTCAAAGGCTTTAGTTTCAATTTTACCTAGTGCTGGGATATTAGGTTTATTTTTTGCACCAATTTCAACTTTAAGTAGCTATACCTCTTTAACAACTTATTTTGTAGAGATTCGAAATATTGCTCACGGAATGGATTCTAGAAATATGGGTGACATTCGATTTAGATTTTTTATATTAATATTGGCTGCAATTTTTACTTTAAGTATCTCTCTTACGATTTACTTTATTTATGGTAAGACTAATAAAACCCTGTATATTGTCTATGTTTTGATTGCTGGAGTCGTAACGGCGATGATGATATCGTTTTCACCGACGCTATTTGGTTCAAGCACGAGAACTCTTTATTTTTTGGTAGTAATTTTATGTGCAGTTGATTTTGTAATAATTCAAGATTTAATCAAAGATAGATTTAAATTAAAGATCAGAAAGTGATATAATTGTTTTTATGAATAAGATTAGAAAAGATGTAAAAGTTTTAATTATTTCTTGGTCGCCAGTACCAACACCAAAATATCAAAAAATTGAGGGAAGTGGCCAGCGATTTTGGGGTTTAGCGAGTGGTTTGAAGAAAAATGGAATTTCAGACATTACGATTGCAGTTGGTGGAATTTATCCGCTTGATGTTGATGAAGTTGATGGAATCAAGCTTTTCAACTATAATTTTGATGAAAAATTTGCAAATAAGATTAAGCAATACGATACAATTATTAGCAACTATGCTATTCACGGTTCAAGCTTTATCTTCAAAAATATTCCAGATAATAAACAAGTGATTATTGATGCTTATGGGCCGGCTTATATTGAGAGTCTTGCGCGAGAGCCGAAAGATTTAGTAAATACTTATACGGGCAATTTGGCGGCGGTGGAAGAAATTTTTAACAAAGTTTTACCTCGTGGTGATTTTGTTCTTTATGCTAATGATGCTCAAGAAAAGTTTTATACTGGAATTTTGGCAGCACTTGGTTCAATTAATCAGTTTTCTTATAGAACTAATAAACTACTGCGAGTACCTTTTGGAATTGATAAGCCGGTAAAAAACAATTTTAAAAACCCATACATTAAATATGGAATCTCAAAAGATGATTTTGTGCTACTTTGGTTTGGCGGATTATATCCCTGGTTTGATATTACAAAAGTTCTTGATTCAATTAAGGAATTAGAGAAAAATAATGTTAAACTAGTTATTGTAGGTGGAAATAATCCCCAAAATCAACACCCGGATTTTGTAAAGCACTATTTTGACACTGTTGATTATATTAAGAACCAGGGCTTAAGCGATCGAGTTATTTTTATCGACTGGGTTGATTATTCGACTCGTAGAAAATATTATGAATTTGCCGATGTTATTATTAGTGTTAATAGTGAAGGAAAAGAAAATACCTATTCTTGGCGTACTAGAGTAATGGATTATGTTGGAAGTACGACACCTCTTATTACTAATGGTGGAGACCCACTCTCTGATGAGTTGATTGAGATTGGCGCAGCTTTTAAGATTGATGATAAAGACAATAATAGTATTAAAGATACGATTTCAAAACTTGTTAATAATCCGGAAGAACTAAAAATTGCAAGCCAAAATATAGAAAATCTTCAACCAAAATATTATTGGGATAATGTTACGAAAGAGCTAGCGGAAAAAATTAAGAATCAAGAAAAGCCTTTTGAGGAAGAACGTCATTTTAGGCAAATAAATGGAATTACGGATAAAAATAACAACCATATACCAAAGAGGAATCTTTTGAAAAAAATTAAAGGTAATATAGGTATGGTTGTGCGGAAAGTTAAAGCTGACGGAATTGTAAAAACTTCAGTTGTTATTGGTGCAAAAGCTCGCCGTCGAGCAGTTTTTGAATATACAAAACGGTTTAAAAGACTAGGTCTTGAAAAATCTTCAAAAATTTATATATTTTCTAATCAATTAAATAATACGGGTGCTCCTTTTGTTTTAATAGATTTAGTCTATAGTTTAGTTAAAAAATATCCAGAATTGACTAAAAAAATTCATTTTATTACTTTTACACCAATTGAAGTTGAAAATGTTAAAAAATTACGAAATTTAGGAGTTTTTGTCGATATTTATACTAATCGTGAATTACCGCTTCAGTTTAATAAAGGAGATATTGTAGTCTTAAATACTTTTGCCGTTTCTGGAACAACGATGGACTCAATTATAAGAGATACTAAATCTGGTAAAATTTCAAAAATATTTTGGTATGGACACGAAGCTTCACCTAAGAATTTTATAAATAAAGATGTCAGAAAAATATTTAAAAAATTTCTAAAAGAAAATAAGGCAAAAATTTACGCTGTTTCTGAACAAACTCGAAAAGAATATTCTCATTTTTTTGAAAATAATCAGAATGTAGAAAAAATGCCATTTAGGTTTTTGCTTGACGAAAGTCGATTTAGAACTCTAGAACCAAAAGATTTTGAGAAAATAGAGTTTATTAATACTGGAAGTTTAATGGACATGCGAAAGGGCCAATATCCAATACTTTATGCTTTTTTGGATTTCTATCATAATTATTATCAAAAAAATCCAGATAATTATCGAGATTTTAAGATTAAATTTATTGGTGCCTATGATAAATCAGATTTGGCCGAAAATGCTCCTTATCATATTCAAAATATTAAAAAACAATTCGAAAAATCAGCAAAAGAACTTGGTGATAAGTTTGAAATTACGTCAAGCCTTTCACATGATGAGGCTCTTGATAATATTTTAGGTTCGCAATCAACAATATGCTATTCTATGTATGAAGCTTTGCCAATTTTTGTTTATGAAGGTATGGCAATGGGTCATCCAATTATTAGAAATGATTGTTCTGGTGCCGAAGAGCAGATTTTTGAAGGTGAAAATGGATTTAAGGTTTTTGAAAATAAATATTCTAGCTTAACTAATGCAATTGAAGAAATGTTGAATAAAAAGAAAGTTTCTAACGAAGAACTTTCCGAAATGTCAAGAAAATCTAATGAGATTGCGAGAGCTGCAACTAAAAATAAATATCAAATAATTGAAGAAATAAAGCAGATTTTTAATGAATAAAGCTAGAAACAATGCAATTGTAGTTTTGAATTTTAACGGCTGGAAGGATACGCAAAAATGCCTCGCCGCACTTGAGAATCAAACTGTTCAGGATTTCGAAATATATTTAATTGATAATGGCTCAAAAGACGAATCTGTTAAAGAGCTTTCGAAAATTGAAATGCCAAATCTTCATTTTCATAAAGAGAAGAAAAATACCGGTTTTACGGGTGGCGTAAATATTGGAATCAAATGGGCAATTAAGAATAATTTTGAAAATGTAGTTTTACTTAATAATGATGCAAATGCTGAGCCTGAATGGCTTGAAAATCTGATAAAACCACTTGAGAAATCTCCTGAAATTGGTGCAGTAACTAGTTTGATGCTAGATAAAACTGGTAAATTTATTGATGACGCAGGTGATGTTTATTCAACTTGGGGAATCCCAATGCTTCGCAGTGAAGGTGAGCTAAAGAAAAAAGCACCTAAAAGTGGATTAATTTTTGGTGGAACCGGTGGGGCAACAATTTATCGAACGAAAGTTTTTAAAACGATTGGTTTTTTCGACGAAGATTTCTTTGCTTATAATGAGGATGTCGATATTGATTGGCGAATGCAACTTGCAGGTTTTAAAGTTTGGTATGAGCTAACTGCAGTTGTTTGGCATAAACATTCAGCAACAAGTTCGAAAATTCCGGGTTTTACGATTAACCAAGTATTTAAAAATTTACCACAAGTTTTTTGGAAAAATGTGCCATTTCCAATGATTTTACCAATGTTTTTTAAGTTTTATGCAGTTTATTGGGCTTTCGTGATTTATCAAATTCCAAAGGGTGGTTTGAAATTTGCACTAAAAGGAATTTGGCAAGGAACTCTTTTGATTCCTAAGTCACTTAAAAAGCGACGAGAAATTCAAGGTAAAAAAGTAGTTTCAAACGAGTATTTAAAATCGATTCTTTATCACGGGCTACCATTAAAACAAGTTAATCGAATAAAAGAATTTCTAAAACTTAAACGTTAAAATATTTTAAAATAAATTTGACTAAAATAAAACAATATTATATAATTGGAGTTACGAGTGATTCTCGTAGCTCTTTAAAATTTAAAAGAGTTAAAAATTTGAAAAAAGGAGGTTCCTCAAATGAAAGGAATCATTCTCGCGGGTGGATCAGGAACTCGCTTATATCCAATTACTCTTGTAAATTCTAAGCAACTTTTGCCGATTTACGACAAGCCAATGATCTATTATCCGCTTTCAATCTTAATGTTGGCAGAGATTCGTGATATTTTAATAATCACAACGCCAGAAGATAACTATCGTTTTCAAGAATTACTTGGCGATGGTTCAAGATTTGGCATAAGAATTTCCTATGCTATTCAAGAAAAGCCGAACGGTTTAGCAGAGGCGTTTATCATTGGTGAAGACTTTATTGATGGTGATGATGTTGCTTTGGTTCTTGGGGATAACATTTTTCACGGTCAAGGTTTTACAGATAAGCTCAAGAGTGCTCGTAATAAAATTGAGCGGAAGAAGGCTGGAGCGGTGATTTTTGGCTATCAAGTTAAAGACCCGGAGCGTTTTGGCGTTATCGGTTTCGATGAAGATATGAACGTTAAATCTCTTGAAGAAAAACCAGAATTTCCAGAGTCAGATTATGCTGCAACAGGCCTGTATTTCTATAATAATTCTGTTGTAGAAATCGCCAAGAAGGTTCAACCTAGCCCACGCGGAGAGGTTGAAATTACAGATGTAAATAAAGCTTTTTTGAAAGAGAGGTATCTTTCTGTTGAGCTCCTTGGTCGTGGGTTTGCTTGGCTTGATACGGGAACGCATGATAGCCTTCAGCAGGCTTCGCAGTACATCGAAACTGTTCAGCGTCTGCAAAATGTCCAAGTTGCTAATCTGGAAGAAATTGCATACCGAAAGGGTTGGATTTCGAAGGAGCAAGTTGAAAAGCTCGCACAGCCACTTCGTAAAAATAATTATGGGAATTATCTCCTTCGAATCATTAATTCTTAGGATTGTATTAATCGCTCATTAATGTGGGCGATTTTCTTTTATAAAATGGACAAAATCGTTTAAAAATAGTATTATATAACTATATGAAACGAGACAAACTTACGATTGTTCGCATAATTATGTTAGCCTCTGATACCCTAGCGGTTGTAAGCTCATTTATGCTAGCATATTTTGCACGAACTCACCTTGATACGCGAGCGTATTATTTTGCACCAAATATTTGGAATTTCATTTTTCTAGCGGTTTCTCTCCTGCCACTTTGGCTAGCCATTAACTATTTCTTTGGCCTTTATGACCGTTCGGTATTTTTTTATCGGCCAAAAGAGTACGGTAGAGCTTTGGTTGTTTCAATAATTAGTATCATGGCGATGATCTCTTATGAATTTTTCACTGGTGATGAAGTCTTTCCAGTTCGAATAATTGCAGTTTTCTTTGTTCCGATTAATTTCTTAATGATGATTCTTGGTCGTGAAATAGTGCGTTTTATTCGCCGTGCTTTGATTCGAAGCGGTTTTGGCCGCCAAAAAGTTTTAATTATTGGTTCGAACTCTCGTTCAACGGAATTAGCCCAATTTTTTCACGACAATATTGATTTTGGCTATGATGTGATTGGAATGGTTTCGAAAAGTCAATTTCTGCCAACAAAATCGGCTGTTCGACATTTTGCGAGTTTTAAAGATGCAGCTTTAAAAACAAATCCTGATATTTTGATTCAAACCAATACGCTTAGGAGTGAAGATATTTATAACTATGCGATCGAAAATCACCTTGAGTATATGTTTGTGCCACAACAAGATAGGCTTCTTTCGCAGATTAACACAATCGAAGTTATTGGCGGAACTCCAATTATTGATGTAAAAATTACAAAATTATTTGGCATGGGTCGAATATGGAAGCGTTTAATGGATCTAACTTTAGCGATCTTTGGTTTAATTTTAGTTTCACCAATAATGTTAATTGTGGCGATCATTATGAAGGTTACTAATCCTAAAGATTCAATTTTCTTTAGACAAGTTCGTCTAACACGCTTTAATCGTAAATTTTATATCTATAAATTTCGCTCACAAAAGGCTGAATTTGACGGCTTAACTCCTGAACAGGCTTTCGAAAAAATGGGAAAACCTGAACTTTCCAAAGAATATCGCAAAAATGGAGATCAGCTTGATAACGACCCAAGAATTACAAAAATTGGAAAATTCATCCGTGCAACTTCTATTGATGAATTGCCACAGCTTTTCAATGTTGTTCGTGGCGATATTTCACTTGTTGGTCCTCGGGCTTTAATTCCACAAGAGATTAACAAATCAAATAGAAAAAATGTTATTTTGGCAGTAAAAGCTGGTGTCACTGGATTAGCTCAGGTTTCAGGTAGGCGTGACATTTCTTTTGAAGAACGCCGAAGGCTGGATGTTTATTATGTTCAAAACTGGTCAATTATTTTTGATATTCAAATTTTATTTAAAACTGTTGCAAGTGTAATTTTTCGAAGAGGGGCAAAATAATGCAAAATCCAAAATGGTTAAATGGCAAGAAAGTTGCGATTGTAACAGACTGGCTCACCACTTATGGTGGTGCTGAAAAGGTTGTTGCTACGGTATCAGAGATTTTCCCTGAAGCACCAATTTTTACATCGCAATATTCAGAAAAAGAAGTTGATTGGTTTTCAAAAAATGATGTTAGAGTTGGTTGGTTGAATATTTTCCCGGCAAAATTGCGTAAAATATTACCAGTTGGGCGAATACTATATTTTCGAAATTTAGGCAAGAAACTAAAAGATTTTGATGTTATTATTTCAATTTGCTGCGCTGAAAGCAAAGGCTTGAATCTTTCGAATAATCAGCTTCATATTAGTTATTTACAAGGTCCTCCAATTCAATATTATTGGGGAATGTATAATGATTATATCGAAAATCCTGGGTTTGGTAGGTTGAATTTTTTGGTGCGATTTTTATTTAAATTATTGGTTAATCCACTTCGAAAAAATGATTTTAAACTTGCTCAAAAACCAGATTTTTTGATCGCAAATTCAAACTATTCTAAAAACGAGATTTCGAAGTATTATAAAAGAGAATCAACTGTGGTTTTTCCACCAGTAGAAATTAGAGAATTTAAGTTTCAAGATAAAAAGAAAAATTACTACATTACAACTTCTCGCCAAGTTAATTGGAAAAAACTTGATTTAGCAGTTAAAGCTTTTATTAAAAATGGTAAAAGGTTGATTTTGGTTGGTGGCGGAGCTGAGCATCAAAAGTTGAAAAATCTTGCAAAAAACTCACAAAATATTGAATTTATTCAAAGAGTTAATAGCCCAAAAGAGCTTTCGAAGATTGTTGGTGAAGCAAAAGGTTTTATTTTTCCGAGTTTGGAACCTTTTGGAATTGCACCGATCGAAGCTCTTGCTACCGGAACGCCAATTTTAGCATTCAATAAAGGTGGTTCGCAAGATTATATCCAAGATGGTAAAAACGGTGTATTTTTTGATGAGCAATCAGTTGATTCAATCTTAAATGCTATTAAAAAATTCGAAAAATTAAATTTTGACGCTAAAAAAGTTTCAGAAAGTGCTAAAAGTTTTTCGAAAGATAATTTTAAGAAAAATTTTGAAAGAGAAATCAGGAAAGGATTTAATGAAAAATTTTAAAAAACTTAGTTTAGCTGAAAAAATATTATTTTTTGCGCCATTTATGGTTTGGTTTTCATATTACCCAAATTTTAATTTTGGAAAAGCGGCAGGTGCGAATTTAGAATTTTCAATTGCTCTAATTTATGTTGTAATTTTAGCAATCTTTAGCATTAAAAATATTTTTAAAAACCGCAAAACTCTTTTTAAAAATAACGCAGTTTTAATTACTGGATTTTTTGTTTTTTGGAATTTTTTAACGATTTTAAGTTCGCAAAATCAATTAAGGAGTTTTTTAGTTTCTGGCGTTTGGTTAGTTTTGTGGCTTGATTTTTTGGCGATTTTAAGTTTTTCGAAAAATAAAAAATTGTTTGAAAGCCTTATAAAAAACTTTATTTTTAGTGCTTTTTTAATGTCAATCTTTGCAATAATTCAGGTTGTTTATGGAACTTGGTCGGATTGGGGTCTTTGCGCTGGGTGCAACGCACAAGGTTTTGGATTTGTGCGCCCAAGCGTTTTTGCAATTGAGCCACAATTTTTTGCAAGCATGCTTCTTGCGCCAATTTTAATTTTAATAAGTAGAATTTTTAATAAAAAATCTGCAAAAAAAGAAAAAATAGCAGTCTGGATTATGCTTTTTGCTTTATATTTAACACTTTCGCGTGGGGCAATTTTTGCACTTTTATTGGCGGTTTTAGTTTTGATTTTCGTAAACCAAAAACTTTCGAAAAAAGTAATTTTACGAAATTTTTTAATTTCTGGCTGGTTTATTGTTTCGAGTTTTTTGGGCGGAATGATTTTTCATGCAATTTTTACCGAGCTAAACCCGCGAGTGAGTGATGGCTTTTATGATTCGATTTCGAAAAGCGTAAACCAAATAAGTTTGGGAAAGATTAAATTGATGAAAATTGAAAAAGCGATTAATCAAGAAATTAAAGAGCCAGAAATTGAGAGTAACAGCTTAAATTCAAAAGAGCCAACAGAAAAAGCTGTGAAAAAACCTAAAAAGGCAATGTTTGATGGTTATGTTGAAAAATCAACCAATGAACGCACAAGAATGTCGGATTTGGCGATAGAAACTTGGCTTTCGAACCATTTTGTTGCATTCTTTGGAGTTGGTTCTGGAGCTTCTGGAACAGCAATTTTGAATTCAACTCACCAGATAGCTAACAGTTCAGAAATTGTTCAGAATGAATTTTTGTCGATCTTATTAGAATTGGGTATTTTTGGTTTAATTATTTGGGGGCTAATAATATTCGGAATTTTTCTAAAATCTAGAGAAGAGAAGTGTATTTGGGCAATTTTAACTGCGTCTTTAGTTCAATGGTTTTTCTTTTCAGGACTACCAAATGCACTACATATTTATTTGATTTTATCAGTATCATTTGCTATAATTGAAAGAGCTTATGAAAAAAAATCAGCAATCAATAGATGGGTTCACACCAAGGCGTCGGGTCGATTCTTTAAGTCGTGATAATAGTTATGAGAAATCAGCTAAAAAACCAGTTTCAAACAATCAGGTTCAACCAAGAATAGCGGAAATTGAGCATTCGAAAAAAGCTAAAAATCGAGAAGAAAAATTAAATGAAGATATTGAATCTGCTTTACAGAATTTAGAAATTGAAGAAGTCCAGGAGAATGAGCGGAAAGAACGAATAGCTTCGAAAAAACAACGAAAACTTCTTCGAAAACTCGAAAAAAAGAATCTGAAGCGCGAGAAAAAAGGTAAAGAAGCTCTTTCTTTAGAGCAATTTAAGCGACGTCGAATTTTGGGGCGAATTTTTGCTATTATCTTATTGATTTTAATTATCGTTGGCGGATATTTTGCATATAGAGCGTATAAAGATTTGTATAAATTGACGAATGGTAATGTTTTCGGAGCAGTTTTTGGAGAAAAAAAGAAGTTGAAGGCTGATTCTAATGGTCGTACAAATATCTTGCTTTTTGGAACTTCGCCAAAAGGTTGGGACGGTGAAAATTTGACCGATTCTGTGATGGTTGTGTCTGTTAATCAAGAAACTAAGAAAATTTATACCATCTCGTTACCGCGAGACCTTTGGGTTAAACATACTTGTCGAAGCTGGCTTGGAACGACTGCCGGAAAACTTAATGAAACCTATGGCTGTAGTTATTATGATGCTAAAAATAGCGGCTCAAGTGAAGAAGAATCAGAGAAGGCTGGCCAAAATGCTTTAGCTAAAAAAGCAAAAGAAATTTTAGGTTTAGATATTCAATATATTGTTCATGGTAATTGGAAAGTTCTAATCGATGCTATTAATTCTGTTGGTGGAATTGATGTAAAAGTCGAAGCTTATGATGGATCTAACCGAGTTTATGATGTAGCTACAAAAATTAACTATAAGAGTGGCGAAACTTATCATATGGATGGAGAAACTGCATTGGCGTTTTCGCGAGCTCGAGGTTCAGAGGGTGGAGTTGGTTTGAGTGGAAGTAATTTTGATCGTGAACGAAATCAACAGAAGATTTTAAAAGCGGCATTTTCTAAGATAAACGAACAAAAAACTAACCCAATAACTTTACTATCGCTCACTTCATCTTTGGGCGAAAATATCCATCACTCATTTAGTGGAGATGAACTAAAAACTGCGGCTGAAATTGCTCAAGACTTTAATGGTGGAGCTATAACTTCCTTGCCACTTGTTAATGAAAATGATCAGTCTGCAAATTATTTCACAACTGGGGTAATTAATTCAGTGAGCGCAGTTTTGCCAAAAGCTGGAACTTATGATTATAGCCAAATTCAAGCTTATATTTCAAAAAATACAATTGGTGGTGAGGTTATTAAAGAAAACGCTAAAATTAAAATTTTAAATGGTACGAATTATTCAGGACTAGCAGCTCAAGAACAGAAAAAGCTTGAGAAAGAAGGCTTTAATATTCAAGATATTGATTCTGCGCCAAAGCGAGACTATGCTAAAACTAAAATTTATTATGTAAAAGAAGATTCGAAAACCGCAACAATTAAAAAACTTGAATCTAAATATTCAACCAAAGCTGAAAAATTACCATCAGAATTATCAAAAATAGGAGAAGGTTCAGATATAATTATTTTGTTAGGTGAAGATAATGGCAATTAATTTGACTAAAAAACAAGTTGAACTGTTGAACTTTATAGAAGTTTTTATTGAAGAGTCTGGTTATAGCCCAACATATCGCGAAATTGCTCGTGGTATGGGCTATAAATCTGTTGCAACGGTAGCAAAGCATATCGATAATTTAGTTTTAATGGGAAAAATAACTAAATCTGATGGTGGTGAAGCTCGTTCGATTTCTATTAAGAAACAGATATCGGAACTTTCTGGCGATGAAAAAAATATTCATGATTTTTTAGTTAAGAAGCGAGACTTCTACGCCGAAAATAATCAAATCGAACAAGCTAGAAAAATTGATGATGCAATTCTAACTTTGTGGTATTAAAATATTGAAAAAATAAAGTGTTTATGTTTTAATAATAATTAGTGATGGATATTTTTAAGAGTTTCGAAAAATTTATAACAGGATTTTTAGATTATGACTGGTTCGAACCAATTACAATTATTCTTATTGCAGTTTTTGCGAGTTTTTTATCGCGTAGAATTATTGATTTCGCTTTTAGTGTTCGTAAGAAAACTAAAAAAATAAAGCGCTCCGAAGAACGTTTAAAAAGAAATGAAACAATTTCGAAAATTGCAAAAACTACAATTGATATTGTTATTTGGATGACTGCGGCGATAAACTTTCTTAGCTCAATTGGTGTTAATGTTGCATCTTTAATGACGGGTGCTGGTTTAATTGGTGTCGTGGTTGGTCTTGGTGCTCAAACGACAACGCGTGATATTTTAGCAGGATTTTTTATCGTTGGCGAAAATCAATATCGAGTTGGAGATACAATTGAAATTATGGTTGCTGGAAGGCTAATTTCGGGGAAAGTTGAAAATATTTCTTTGCGGATTACTCAGGTTCGTGATGGTGATGGAAAAGTTCATACAATTCGAAATGGTGCAAGTGAAGCGGTGACTAACCTTTCGTTTAAATATGCTAATGTTAACTTACTTTTTGGTGTATCTTATGATACGGATATCGATGTTTTGGAAAAGGTGATAAATAATGTTGGGCTAAAAATGCTTGAAGATCCGGAATTGAAAAAAGATATTATTGAGCCAATTGTATTTGTACGAGTGAATAAATTCTTGGATTCCTCGATGGAAATTAAGTGTTTAGGAAGGGTAAAAGCTGGAAAACAATGGAATGTTGCCGGAATTTTTCGGCGGGAAATCAAGAAAGCTTTTGATGAAAACGATATTATTTTGCCTTATCCGCAAATGGTCATTCATGATGTAAATCGAATTACCGCTAAAATGAAAAATTCAAAAGCTCGCACTCGCCACCAAAAGCATTCATCTATAAAACAAGTTAAAAAATAAAACCCTTTTCGAAAGGGTTTTTATCTATGGCGGTTATTTGGACATTTGCCGTATTGCCCATTTTCGCAAAATGAGCAATTTTCTTTTTCACAAGCTGATAAATCATCTGATCTATGTGCGAAAGATTGACTTTTTACGGTTTTAAAGTTTGAGTCAATTAGCTGAAATTCTATACTTTGGGCTTGAAGTTTTTTACGCGGCGAATAGTTACATTTAGCAAGATACATTTTAAAAATTTTATAAATCGCAGAATGGTAGCCTTTTTCGGCTTTGGTAAATAATTCTTCTGGAATGTTTAATTCGGCTATTCGTTTTAGAAATTTGTGCGAAACTCTAATTTTTACCATATTTTCACCTCCGAAAATGTACTAAGATGCTATTATTATATAATTTTTCTAATAAAAAGTCAATAAAGTTAAATTGATTGATAAAAAATAATCTTTATGGTAAAATTAAAGCATAAACATAAAATAAAGGGAGGGAATATGGGTGAAAAACCGATTCAAGTTAATAGTGAAATCGGAAAACTCAAAACTGTTATTTTGCACAGACCAGGAAAAGAACTCGAAGGGTTGACTCCAGATTATTTGGAACAGCTACTCTTTGATGATATTCCATATTTGGAGGTTGCACAAGCTGAGCATGATGCTTTTGCGGAAACTCTTCGAAATCATGGAGTTGAAGTTCTTTATCTTGATCAGTTAGCAGCAGAATCGCTTTATAATGATGAAATTAAGTGGCGATTTATTTCTGATTTCGTGCGAGCTTCGAAGCAAGGTGAACGACATGTAACGCACGCTTTGATGCGTTATTTAGGAGAATTTGAGCCACTCGAGCTTGTTCGAAAAATTATGGCGGGTGTTAAAAAAGATGAGATTAAAACTGATGAAGATGAAAAATCTCATTTGAATTATTATTTTAAGAGTGATTATCCATTTTTGCTCGACCCAATGCCAAATCTCTACTTTACTCGTGACCCAGCAGCTGCAGTTGGAAATGGCTTAACAATTAATAAAATGCGATATCCAGCTCGCCGACGCGAGAGTTTGTTTATGGAATATATTATGCGCTATCACCCACGATTTGCGGCAAAAACTCCTGGTGGTGAAGTTCCAGTTTGGTTTGATCGCTATAATAAATTCAATATGGAAGGTGGTGATGAGCTCGTTCTTTCGAAGAATGTAATGGCGATTGGCGTTTCACAACGAACAACTCCTGAAGCAATCGAAAAAGTTGCTTCGAAATTGTTTGAATTTTCAGATTTTAATAAAATTTTAGCAATTCAAATTCCAGTTTCACATGCTTTTATGCATCTTGATACTGTTTTCACAATGATTGATTATGATAAATTTACAGTTCACCCAGAAATTTTAGACAAAGATGGTGAATTGAATATTTACGTTTTGGAAGATTCTGGTATTCCAGGGCAGCCAAAAATTACTCATCGAACAAATTTGAAAGAAACTCTAGAGGAAGTTCTTGGCCTTGACCATGTAACTTTAATTCAATGTGGTGATGGTGATCCAATTGCGGCAGCTCGTGAACAGTGGAATGACGGCTCAAATACTCTAGCGATCGCTCCAGGTGTAGTTGTAACTTATGACCGAAACTATGTAACCAACAGAGCTTTGCGTGAAGCTGGCGTGGAAGTTATTGAAATTCAGGGTGCTGAACTTGGTCGTGGGCGTGGAGGTCCACGCTGTATGTCAATGCCAATTTGGAGAGAGGAGATTTAATAATGGCATTAAATTTGAAAAAACGAAATTTTCTAACACTTTTAGATTTTACACCAGAAGAAATTCGCTTAATGCTTGATGTTTCGCATGAATACAAACGTTTAAAGCGAGCTGGAATTGCTCATAAAATTCACGAAGGCAAACAAGTTGCTTTGCTTTTCGAAAAAACTTCAACCCGAACTCGAACCGCTTTTACTGTGGCGGCTCGAGATTTGGGAATTCACCCAGAATTTTTAGGTAAAGATGATATTCAAATGGGTAAGAAGGAGTCAATTAAAGATACAGCAATTGTGCTTGGTCGCTCATTTGATGGAATTGAATTTCGCGGTTTCGATCATTCGACTGTTGAAGAACTTGCAAAATATGCTGGCGTGCCTGTTTGGAATGGTTTGACTGATATGTATCACCCAACTCAAATTTTGGCTGATTTTATGACAATTGAAGAACATCTTGGATATCTAAAAGGTGCTAAATTAGTATTTGTTGGTGACGGACGCAATAATATGGCGAACAGCTTGATGATTGGCTCAGCTAAAATGGGCGTTGATTTTCGAATTGCTGCCCCAAATAATCTTCATCCAGATCCTGCTTTGGTTGAAAAATGCCGTGAAATTGCTCGTGAAACTGGTGCAAAAATTACAATTACAGACGATCTATATGGTGCCGCTCACGGCGCAGATTTCATCTATACTGATGTATGGGTTTCAATGGGAGAAGAAGATAAATTCGAAGAACGAATCCACCAACTACGCGGCTTCCAAGTAAATATTGCACTTCTTCATGCAACTGGAAATCCAAATGTGAAATTTATGCACTGTTTGCCAGCCTTCCATGATTTAAATACAAAAATTGGAAAAGAAATTTTCGAAAAATATGGATTGAAAGAAATGGAAGTTACTGATGAAGTCTTTAACTCAAACGCTTCAATTGTATTCGACGAAGCTGAAAATCGCATGCACACAATTAAAGCGGTTATGGCTTTAACTTTGTAATTTTAGGAGAAGAAAATGGCTATGAAAAAAGATGCAGATAAAACTGCTTCAAAAAAGGTTAAAAAGGTTTCGAAAAAGCTAAAAGTGTTTAAATCGCCGTCAGCTTTTAGTGTTTTATTCATTATTATTGCAATAATGGCTGGCTTAACTTGGCTCATACCAAGTGGCCGTTATGAACGATTGGAAGACGGAAAAATTAAATCCAACAGTTATTCACAGACTGAAAAACGCTTGAAAGTTGTTGAAGAAGTTAAAAATCCAAAAACTGAAATTTCAATTTCTGACGCAGAAAGCAAAGGCTATAAAAATGCGGCAAGCGATTTTAAAAAAGCTGAAGAAGAGAAAAAAGAATATTACATTAATCTAAAGCAAGGATTCTGGGATATTTTCTTATCTCCAATTTATGGAATGGCTAAGAAACTTGATGTAATTGTATTCATCTTAATCCTTGGTGGGTTCTTGGGCGTTGTTATGAAAACTGGCGCACTTGATTCTGCAATTGGTGGCTTGCTCAAAAAGATGAAAGGCAAAGAGAAGTGGATTATTCCAGTCTTAATGACACTTTTTGCGATTGGTGGAACTACTTATGGTATGCAGGAAGAAGCGGTAGCATTCTATGCACTAATCGTGCCAATTATGATTGCTGCTGGTTATAATTCAATGACTGCCGTAATGGTAATTGTTCTTGGCGCTGGCTCGGGTGTTTTAGCTTCAACAGTAAATCCATTCTCAACTATTATTGCTGCAAATGCTGCTGGTGCAGAATTATCGAAAATATTATTGCCTCAGTTTATAATTCTAGTTGCATCTCTAGTTGCTTCGATTATCTTTACAATGCGATATGCTGCTAAAGTTAAAGCCGGTGAATATGCTGAAGATTCTAAAGGAAAACCAGCAGTTAAAGCGATTGATGCTTCAAAAGTGCCAGAATTTACACTTGAGCGAAAATTTGTGATGGGAATTTTTGGGCTAACTTTCCTTGTGATGATTATGTCACTTGTTCCTTGGAAAGATTTGCACGTAACATTCTTTGAAGACTGGCACGAATGGCTCGCAACTTTGCCTATTGTTGGTGGAATCTTCGGATTTGAACATGCTGTTCCATTTGGTTCTTGGTATTTTAACGAAATTTCAGCACTGTTCTTAATCTCGACAATAATGATTAAAATTCTTTATCATGAGGAATTTAAAAAAGATGATGTTTCTGTAACGAACACTTTCCTTGCTGGCTCGGCAGATTTATTGAGTGTTGCTTTAATTATTGCAGTTGCTGCAGCAATTGGTGTTTTGATGCAAGCTGGTGGAATTCAAGATACGATTGTCTATTGGGGTGAAGAACTTCTTCGAAAAGTTCCATCACAGATATTTGGTGTTTTGGCTTATATTTTCTATATCCCGATGTCATTTATCATTCCATCATCTTCTGGTTTAGCAGAGGCCACAATGCCAATTATTGCTCCTGTTGCAGATTTAGCTGGCTCAACCAAAGAAATTGCTGTTGTTGCATTTGCAACTGCATCTGGACTTCTTAATATGGTTGCCCCTACAATTGCATCATTAATGGCTGGTTTAGCGCTCGCAGGTGTTCCTTATAAAAACTGGGTTAAGAGAACTGCTCCATTGATGGCTATCTTAACTTTAATTAGTCTTGTTGTAATCGTTGTGATGGGATTCTTAAAATAAAATGAAACAGATTTCGAAATATCAAAAGGAATCTTTTCATCGAAAATTAACCTCAATTTTGGTGATTGCTGTACTGGTAGCTGTAGTTTTTGCAGTAGGTTTTGTTGTGAAGCTTCTCGATTTTACACTGCCAGTTGCTCACCGAAATATTTCTAATAATAAAAGTCAGAATCAGCCTTCGAAAAATATAAACATTTCAGGAAATGTAGTTTGTCTTTCATTGAAAAAAGGTAAAACTGATAATTCAAATCCAAATAAATGTAAAGTTGGAGTTGTTGATTCTAAAGGTCAAAAATATGCTGTTTCTGGTGGGAGCAATTTAAATCTTTACGGAGAAGCTAGTTCAAAGGGAGTTGAGGTTTCTGGTGAGTTTATTCCTGCTGGTGAAGATGAAACTTATGATATTGTTGGCACAATCAAGCGTTCGTAGTATAATTTAACTATGAAGTTATTGAGTGATCAAGTTGATGAACGTGAGATTAAAGTAATTTTGCGCGAGTTGGAAAAGACTCGCGCATTTTTTGGGGATGTTGTAGAGTTCGGCTGTTATGTTGGTACAACTAGCGTGTTTTTAGCAAAAACTCTTGAAAAATGGGGAAGTTCTAAAACACTTTGGCTTTACGATTCGTTCGAAGGCTTACCAGAAAAATCTTCGAAAGATATTAATTCTTTGGGCGAAGTTTTTAAAAAAGGTGAGTTGTGTGTTAGCAAAAAGCAGTTAATTTCAAATTTGAGTAAATCAAATATCAGAAAAATGCCAAAAATTACAAAAGGTTGGTTTAATGCACTTTCGAAAACACAAATTCCTGAAAAAATTAGCTTTGCTTTTTTGGATGGAGATTATTATGAATCAATTTTAGATCCGCTTAATTTAATCTGGGATAATCTTGAAAGTGGTGCAATCGTTGTTGTAGATGACTATGGAAATCTAGCCTTACCAGGAGCTTCAAAGGCAGTTAACGAATGGTGTAAAAAACACAATATTACAAAAGAAGTTGAAGCGACTTTGGCGATTTTTAGAAAACCATAAAAATAATAAAAAGTATTGCGCTTGTGTATAAAATGATGTATTATATAAGTATAAGCGCTAAGGTTATTATTAGGAGGAACCATAAAAATAGCGTGTTTTCTTGACATTTGTTATTTTTTTTGATAGAATAGTTCATAGGCTCGCGCAAAAACGTGTAAAATTTATTAAATAAAGGAATCGGTCGAGCGCGTGAGTTGCATGAATAAAAGGAGAACACATGCCTATCAAAATCAATTTTCCTCCTTCAAGGAAGAAAATAATTGCGGTGGATGTGGTGCCTGCTGAATGGCAACGCTACATTGAACAATAAAAAGTGACAAAAAGAAAATCTCACTCTTTACCGAGTGAGATTTTATTATGGGATTATTTTTGATTCTTAATTGCTTCGTCTAAGGCTGATTTTAATTTTGCATCATCACCCCAAATATCAGAAGACAAATCTTTGTCGTTAAGCTTGAATGAAGGCGTTCCAGTTACTTTCGCTTTCGAACCAACAGCTTGGTCAAATTTAATTTTCGCCTTCACTTTATCACTCTCAATATCTTTTTTAAATTGGTCAATATTTAGATTTAACTCTTTAGCGTATTCTGTGAAATATTCCATTCGCTCGCTAGCAGTTGAAGCCGTCCATTCATCTTGCTTGTCGTAAAGCAAATCGTGCATTTCCCAATATTTTCCTTGCAAACCTGCTGCTTCGGCAACGCTCGCTGCAGCAAGTGCATTTGGGTGAATTGTGACTAATGGGAAGTTTCGAAATATCACATTAACCTTATCTTTATATTCTTCTGCGATTGATTTAACGCGGCTGGCTGCAGTTTTACATCCTGGGCATTGAAAATCGCCATATTCAACCAAAGTTACTTTTGAGTTGTTTTTATGATAAATATGTTCAGAAATATCGCCTGAATTTTTACTTGAAGAAATCTCTTTCGAAATATCAATATTGCTCAAATCAATCTTTTGAAGGTTTGATAGCCAAATCATTCCACTCAAAAAAAGAACAACCAAAACTGTAAAAATTATTGCAAATTTATTATCGGCTATAAAATCTTTTATTTTTTGAAGATTTTTTGCCTTATTTTTATTAGTAGACATTTTCCTCCTTTTTCACTAACTATTACTATTTTAACATAAAAATAAGCTTTTTCAAAATACATAAGTGTGATAAAATAAAAATATGTTAGTTATAAGTATAATTTGCTTAATTTTAATGCTTATTATTTTTTCTTTGAAAGAAAAGGAAATTGAATTTTCTGAATTTGAGCTCCAGCGCAGAATTAATTCCGGCGACAAACGAGCTGAAAAAATGCTCAACAAAAAGAAATTTACGCCAGTTTATAATTATTTTTTGCAATATTTTGGCTGTGCAATCATGATTGTTTCAGTAATTTCACTTTCGAAAGTTTTTGATTTTTGGAAGTCGGCGGCTATTTGCTTTGTTGTTTTTCTAATTTCGAAGGGAATTTTAAAAAGTGGTATTTTGAATCAAATTTCAAGCCAGATTAATCGCAAAATTATCCCGATTGTGAATGGAATTTATTTTGCTCAAAATATAAAAACACAAAATAGGCTTTCGAAGATGGCGAATAAAAAACAACCGTGGTCGTTTTATTCGAAAGAAGAACTTTTAAATTTTTTGGCTAATCATAAGAGAATTTTAACTGAAAATGAACAAAAATGGATTGAAAAAGTTTTCGAACTTGAAGAAAAAACAATTTTAGAAATCGGGGTTTCTGGTGAAAAAATGGCGATAATCCACGATAATGATTTGTTAACACCACTAGTAATTGATGAACTTTTTAAAACTAAACAAAAGATTTTTCCGGTTATGAATGAGGAGGAAAATAAAGTTAAGGGTGTAATTTTTCTAGAAGATATTACTAAAATTGATTCAAGCGATTCGAAAAAAGCTCAAAAAGTAATGCATGAAGAATTTCTATCAATAAAACCTAATTTAAGTGCCTTAGTGGCTTTCGAAAAAATACTTTCAAAAGGTGAAAATTATGCAATTTTACTTGAAAAAAATGGCGATTTGGCGGGAATCGTTAATTTGGTAGATTTTATTCGCAAAAAATAGGAAAATGTGGTAAAATATGAAGAGTTAAATTCAAGAATTAGGAGAAATATGCGGATATTAGCGAAAAATTCGATTGATAAAATTGGTGAAAAAATTACTGTAAAAGGTTGGGTGAATTCTCGACGAGACCATGGGGGGTTGATTTTTATTGATTTACGTGACCATACTGGATTACTCCAACTTGTGATTTCGCCAGATTTTGCAGAGAGTTTTGAATTAGCTGAAAAATGTCGTGATGAATTTGTGATTTCAGCAACTGGTGTAGTAAAAGAGCGCGCTGAAAATTTGAAAAATCCAAATATTTCAACCGGTGAAGTTGAACTTATTGTTGAAGATCTTGAAATTTTAAACCGAAGTGAACCTTTGCCAATTGCAGTTTCGGACAATGGTCACAAGTCAAACGAAGAGCTTCGTTTGAAATATCGTTTTCTTGATTTACGCCGCGAAAAAATGCAAAAAATGTTACGTCGCCGTGCCGAATTTTATCATGAAATTCGAAAATTCATGGAAAATCACGAATTTATTGAAGTTGCTACACCGATTCTTGCAAATTCTAGCCCAGAAGGCGCGCGTGATTTCTTAATTCCGAGCCGTGTTCACCCTGGAGAATTTTATGCTCTACCGCAAGCTCCACAGCAATTCAAACAGCTTTTAATGGTTGGTGGAATCGATAAATACTATCAAATTGCCACTTGTTTTCGTGATGAAGACCCGCGTGCGGATAGGCTTTATGGTGATTTTTATCAGCTTGATCTTGAAAAGGCTTTCGTTGAGAATGGTGAAGAGATTCGCTCAGAAATGGAAGTTCTCATTAAAGATCTAGTGAAAAATTTTGCTGAAAAAGAGCTTTTGAGCGAAGAAATTCCGCGGATTCCTTATGAAGTTGCAATGGAAAAATATGGTAGTGACAAGCCTGATTTACGATTCGGAATGGAATTAGTTGATCTAAATGACGTATTAGCTGAAACTGAATTTGGTGTGTTTAAAAATGCCGAATGTGTAAAAGCTATTTGTGTAAAAAATGGTGCAAGTTTGAGTCGAAAACAGATTGATAATTTCACTGAAATTGCTAAAAGCGAGGGTGCTGGCGGTTTGGCTTATATATCATTTGATTTTTTTAAGAATCATAAACAAGGTAAAACATATATTTTTGGCGGGGATAGCGAATTTAACGAAGAGAGCATGCGTTCTCCAATTTTGAAATTCCTTAGTTTTATAGAGAAAAAAAAGATTATCGAGAAAACTGGCGCACAGCCTGGCGATGCAATTTTCTTTGGTGCGGATAGGCGTGAAGTTGTAAATAAGGTTCTTGGTCGTCTTCGAAATGAATTTGCTGATTTCTTCAATCTTAAGGATGAAAATAAAGTGGCTCTCGCTTGGGTTGTAGATTTTCCATTTTATGAATTTGATGAGAAAAATAATAAGGTTGATTTTGGTCATAATCCTTTTTCAATGCCAAAAGGCGGTGTTGAAGCTCTTCGAAATGCTAAAACTGATGCTGAAAAATTGGCAATTAAAGCCGACCAATACGATATGGTGATGAATGGATATGAAATCTGCTCAGGTGCCGTTCGAAATCATAACCCAGAAGTGATGTATGAGGCTTTTGGCTTGCTTGGATATGATAAAAAATATGTTGAGGCAAAATTTGGTGCGATGCTGAATGCGTTTAAATTTGGCGCTCCTCCGCATGCAGGATGTGCATTTGGCTTGGATCGAATTTTTATGATTTTAATGAATGAAGAGAATATTCGTGAAGTAGTGGCATTTCCAAAGAATGGTTCGGGAGTGGATGTAATGATGAGCTCGCCGAGCTTTGTGGACGAAGGTCAGCTAAAGGAATTAAAAATTGAGCTCTCTGAAGATGAAGAATAAATTGGCAAATTTTCAAAAAAAATTTGGTTTTTTAGTGATTCTTATAATTGGTGGATTTTTAGTTTTGTTCCAAATTTCGAAAATTGTTTTTGCGGAAGAAGTAGCGAAAGAAAAACCAACTGAAATTCAGATTTCAAAAATTAGTAAAAAATGCAACGATTTAAAAAATAATTTGAAAAAACTTCGCTCTGAAGATGCTCTAAAAAGGGTTAATCTGGGTAAAAGCTATGAGAAGATTTCGAATGGATTGATGTCGAATTTTAATGCAAGAATTGCTTTAAACAAGAAAAATGGTGCTGAATTAATCTTGACTGCTTCTGAATTTGAAGAGAATTTTAAGTATTTTAAAGAGAATTTTCAGATTTATGAACGGGAGCTTTCGGAATTAGTTTCGCAAGATTGTATTAAGAATCCGCGTGAATTTTATTTAAAACTTGAAAAAACACGTCGTGCTCGCCGAGAAGTAAATTACAACACTAAAAAACTGAATGAAATTGCTGAAAAATACGGTGTTCAGGTTCATGATTTTGTTGTAAAAAATACATCAGGAGTTTTGAATGAATAATTATTTGAATAAAATTAAAGCAAAAATTAAAAATCGGCCATTGGAATCACAAAAAGAAATTAACGGTTCTCGCAATTTGCTAATTTTTCTTGTGGGAAGTTTAGGAATTGCATTAGTTTTGGTGATTGCGAGCTTAATTCTTTACACTTCGGATGGGACTATTCAGCTTGATTTGAGCAGGCCAGTTTTGCAAGAGGCGCGTGAGGCCCAGAAAAAGGCAAAAAAAGAGGAAGAAGAACGCAAGAAAAACGAAAAAGATGAGGAGTTTTTACCACAAGGTGGTCTTTCGAATAAAGACATGGCGGATTTCGAAAGGCTTTATTCGCAGGCAAGAAAGAGAATTCATACAGATGAGTTTAGTGAAAGCTCCTTAAGTGATGAAACTTTAAAAATAACAGACCAATAAAGGAGAAAAATGGCTTTTTTAAATCCGAAAGATTTTATTATTACTCGCAAGCGTAAACTTTATAAATTTGCGCTTTTCAATAATTCTGCAATTTGTTTTGAATTTAATGAATGGCAAAAAGAAAATGCTGAAGTTAATAATTTAGAGATTGGCGCAGGAACAGGGCTTTTTAGTGAGGCTTTGGCGGCAAAAAATCCAATGAAGAATTTTGTGGCGGTTGATGTTAAGGCCGACCGACTAGTTAAGGGAGCTATTCAAGCTGAGCAAGATGGCGTTAAAAATATTCGTTTTTTGCGAGCGCGAGCCGACCAGCTTCTTGAAGCTTTTGGTGAAAATTCGGTAAAATATCTTTGGGTGACCTTTCCTGACCCTTACCCACGTGAGCGGAATTCGGGCCGCCGCTTAACGCACCCAACTTTTTTGCGAATTTATGCTAAGCTTTTGGCTGAAGATGGTGCGCTCTACTTTAAAACTGATGCTAAGAATCTTTTCGAATGGAGTTTGGAACAGCTTGTGGCAGAAGGTTGGAGAATTGAACGGCTTAGTTTCGATTTACATGAAAGCGACTTAAATGAAAATTATAAAGTGATGACAACTTATGAGAAACGTTTTACGGCAGAAGGTTTGAAAATTAATTTCGTAAAAGCAACGCCGCCAAAAAACTAAAATTTAAATCGACAAACTGGAAAAAATCACCAAAATATGGTACAATAGTTCGAATAATAAAGGAGAATTATGGCTGATTTTTTAGAAATTAAAGGTGCACGTGAGCATAATTTAAAAAATGTAGATTTAAAAATTCCGCGTGATAAATTAGTGGTAATAACGGGTCTTTCTGGCAGTGGAAAGTCTAGTTTAGCGTTTGATACAATTTATGCGGAAGGCCAGCGCCGTTATATGGAAAGTTTAAATTCTTATGCCCGCCAATTCTTAGGCACGATGGATAAGCCAGATGTCGACCAGATTACTGGGCTTAGCCCGGCTATTTCGATTGATCAAAAATCTACCAGTCGCAATCCACGATCGACTGTGGCGACCGTAACGGAGATTTATGATTATCTACGTTTACTTTTTGCGCGAATTGGTACGCCACATTGTCCAATTTGCGGTCGAGATGTGGTTCGGCGTACGCCGCAAAGTATTGTTGATAGTATTATGAATCTTGAAGAAGGTTCACGGTTAATATTGCTTGCGCCGATCGCAAAAGCCAAAAAAGGTGAATTTGCGCATATCCCTGAAGAGTTTTCAAAAAAAGGTTTTGCTCGTACGCGGGTTGATGGAGTGATTTACGCTTTAGATGAATTCCCTGAACTTGAAAAAAATATTAAGCATGATATTGAAATTGTAGTTGATCGTTTGGTTCTTTCGAAAGAAATGCGAACACGTTTAGCTCAAAGTGTTGAGCAAGCGCTTGAAATGACCGGTGGAATTTTAGAGATTTTAAATGATGAAACTGGCGAGGTGAAGATTTTTTCTCAACGCTATGCTTGTGAACTTCACCCAGATGAGCATATTCCTGAACTTGAACCGCGATTATTTTCATTCAACGCGCCACAAGGAGCTTGCGAAACTTGTTCGGGGCTTGGAACACGAATGGAAATTGATCCAGAATTAGTACTTTCACCAAATTTGACGATTTCCGAAGGAGCAATTCGTCCGTATAATCGTGTGATGGAAAAGGGATATCGAATTAAATTGCTTGAGGAAGTTGCAAAACACCATGGATTTTCAACAAAAGTCCCAACTAAAAAACTTTCGAAAGAAGCGATCGAAATTATTCTATACGGCACAAAAACAGATGAAAAATATCCAATCGAAATGAATGGTCGTGTTTATAACATGAATTTTGAAGGTGTGATTCCGAATTTAGAACGCCGTCATCGCGATACGGGTAGTGAATTCCAGCGTAAAGATATTGAGCGATTCATGCGTGTTCGAAAATGTCAAACTTGTGGTGGAAAGCGCTTGAAGCCGGTTGTTCTTGCTGTGACGGTAGCCGGTTTGAATATTGTAGAAATTTGTGATCTTGCGATTGATGAAGCTGTTGAACTTTTCAAAAATTTAGAACTAAATGAGCAACAAAAGTTTATTTCAACTCAAATCCTAAAAGAAATTTCTTCGAGATTGGGCTTTATGAATAATGTTGGCTTGAATTATTTGGAGCTTTCGCGCGCAGCAAATACTTTGAGCGGTGGTGAGGCGCAGCGTATTCGCTTAGCTACGCAGATCGGTTCTGGTCTTCAAGGTGTGCTTTATGTTTTAGATGAGCCTTCAATTGGTCTTCATCAACGTGATAACGATAAATTGATTGCTACGCTAAAAAACCTTCGTGATCTGCATAACACTGTTTTAGTAGTGGAGCATGACGAGGACACAATTCGAGCGGCGGATTGGCTTGTTGATGTTGGCCCTGGTGCTGGTGTGAATGGCGGAATGATTGTGGCTTCTGGCACGCCTGAGGAGGTTTCGAAAAATCCTAAATCTTTAACAGGGCAATTTTTAAGCGGAAAAGATAAAATCCAAACACCAAAAAAGCGCCGAAAAATTCAGAAAAATGAAAAATTGGTGATTAAAAATGCACGTGAAAATAATTTGAAAAATATTGATGTTGAAATTCCATTAGGCGTAATGACGGTAGTTTCTGGTGTTTCAGGAAGCGGAAAATCAACCTTAGTCAACGAAATTTTAAGTAAAGAATTGTTGGCGCGGAAGCATCGTGCGCAAGAAGTTCCTGGTGCGCATGATGAAATTTTAGGTTTGGAAAAACTAGATAAAGCAATTGTGATTGACCAAAGTGCGATTGGCCGTACGCCACGTTCGAATCCTGCAACTTATACGGGTGTATTTACGCAGATTCGTGAGCTTTTTGCTGGCACGCCAGAAGCGAATATCCGCGGTTATAAAGCTGGTCGATTCAGCTTTAATGTTAAGGGTGGCCGATGTGAAAACTGTCAAGGCGATGGTGTAATTAAAATTGAAATGCATTTTTTGCCAGATGTTTATGTGGAGTGTGACGTTTGCCACGGAAAGCGATATAATCGTGAAGCCTTGGAGATACTTTATAAAGGTAAAACAATCTCGGATGTTTTAGAAATGACGATTGATGAAGCGACGGAATTTTTCGAAAATATTCCTGCGATCCATCGAAAATTAAAAACTATCCAAGAAGTTGGTTTAGGTTATATTAAACTCGGGCAACCTGCAACAACTTTTTCAGGTGGAGAGGCACAACGAATTAAACTTGCTACTGAGCTTGCTCGGGCTTCAACTGGTAAAACAATGTATATTCTGGACGAACCTACGACTGGGTTGCATAATGCAGATGTGAAAAGGCTGCTTTCAATTTTGAACCGTTTGGTTGATGCTGGAAATTCAATGGTCATAATCGAACATAATTTAGATATTGTTAAAAGTGCTGACTGGCTAATTGATATGGGCCCAGAAGGTGGAGCGGGCGGTGGAACTGTTGTGGCGACTGGAACTCCAGAACAGGTTTCGAAAGTCGAAAAGAGCTGGACTGGAAAGTATCTTAAAAATATTCTTTAGAATAAATTGTTCTATTTTTAAAAAATAGTATAATATATAATATAAAGTGCTTAATTTTATATTATGAAAGGAAAAAAATGGCGATTTTAGTAACTGGTGGTGCGGGATTTATCGGTGCCCACACTTCAATTGAACTTCTTGAAAATAATGAAGAAGTCATAATTATTGATAATTTTGTAAATTCGAAACCTAAATCTTTAGAGAGAATTCGTGAAATTTCGGGCAAGGATTTTAAATTTTATGAAGTTGATATTTTAAATAAAGATGGGCTTCGAAAAATTTTTCAAGAAAATAATATTGAGCAAGTGATACATTTTGCAGGCTTAAAAGCAGTTGGCGAAAGCGTTGGGAAGCCACTTGAATACTATAAAAACAATATTCAAGGAACGATTTCTCTTTTGGAAATTATGCGAGAGTTTAACGTTTATGATATTGTTTTTTCTTCGAGTGCAACAGTTTATGGCGACAAAAATCCAGTTCCTTATCGAGAAGAAATGCCTTGCGAAACAGCAACGAATCCTTATGGGTATACTAAAGTTGTGATTGAGCATATTTTGAAAGATTTAGCAAAGGCTGATGCGCATTGGTCAATTACGATTTTGCGATATTTCAACCCAATTGGTGCGCATAAAAGCGGTTTAATTGGTGAAGATCCCCAAGGAATTCCAAATAATTTAATGCCGTATATTTCTCAAGTTGCCATTGGAAAGCGAGAAAAACTTTCAATTTTTGGCGATGATTATGAAACTCCTGATGGCACGGGCGTGCGTGATTATATTCATGTTGTAGATTTAGCTAAGGGTCATTTGAAAGCATTAGAAAATAACCGCAAGAATGGTGGCGTTAAAATTTATAATCTTGGTTCAGGCTTGGGGGTGAGTGTTTTGGAGCTAGTTCGCGCTTTCGAAAAAGCCTCTGGCAAAAAGATTCCTTTCGAAATTACCTCGCGCCGTGCAGGTGATATTGCATTTTGTTATGCTGATGTTTCTAAGGCTGAAAAGGAACTTGGCTGGAAAACTGAAAAAACACTTGAAGAAATGTGCCGAGATTCGTGGAATTGGCAAAGTAAAAATCCGAATGGATTAATCTAAGAATATTAAAAAAGTTTGTTTTCGAACAGACTTTTTTTATTTTTTTGAAAAAAGTACTTGACTTTTTAAGCTACCTTGTATAACATAGAAGTATGAAGGAACAAGAAAGTATTGAAAAATATGCTTCACAAATTTCAACCCAGATGCGAAAAGGTTTTATGGCGTTTTGCGTGCTAAAGGTTTGTGCAAAAAAGCCAGTTTACACCAGCGATATCATTAAGGAATTGCGTGAAGCTAAAATGGTTGTGGTCGAAGGCACGATTTATCCGTTGCTATCAAGACTGCAAAAAGATGGATTATTAAGCCATGAATGGCAAGAAAGTGAGCAAGGTCCGCCTAGAAAATATTACTCAATAACTGAATTTGGCGCTAGCGTTTGTGAAAAGGTTAGCGAAGAAATCAGCAAATTAAATAAAACAATTAGCAAACTTTAAGGAGAAATATGAAAGAAATTACAAGAATTCATTTGGCTAAAATTCCTTACGAAATTGAAATTTATGCCAAAAAGAGGCTTGAGAAATATCTAAAAGATTTAAAAATCTACTCTGGTGATGAAGATATTTTCGAAGATGTTGAAATTCGAATTACTGAAATTCTAGCAGAACTTGGTATAAAAGAAGGCGGAGTAATCACTGAAAAAGAAATTTCGAAAATTGAGGCTCAAATTGGCTCGCCAGAAGTATTTCAAGATTTGAATTTTGATGGTGAAAATGAAGAAATTCGCATTCCGAAAATTTCAAAAAAGCTATTTCGAGACGAACAAAACGGAATGATTTCAGGTGTGGCAGCAGGATTAGCACAATATTTGAGAATTGATACGGTTTGGGTTAGGGTAGCTTTAGCGGTTATGTTTTTTGTAAGTTTTGGCGCAATTGTTCCAATTTATATTCTATCAATTCTTATCATCCCAGCGGCAAAAAATGCTAATGATATTTTACGACTTCGTGGTGAAGTTATTACAGCAAGTGCAATTCGAGAAGTTAACGAAGAATATGATTTCGAGAAAAATGCAGCTCGAAATATGAAAATTGCTCGAATTTTTGGGATAATTTTTGGAATTTTTACAGTTTTTGCTTTTCTTGGTGGAATCCTAGCGATGTTTTTTGGAAACTGGGCGTTAATGCAAATTGGCGAAATGGCTAATTTTGCCAACGCAAAGAGTGTTGCAACTGGTATAGTAATTTCAGCAAATATAATGGGAATTTCGTATTTGATTTTTACGGCTTTTATTGCAAAAATACTGTTTAAATTGAAGGCTTCGAAAATTGATATCATAGCAATTATTGTTTCGGTAGTAGTTGCTTTAGGTGGAATTTTGGGATCGATTTCTTTTACCTCAATTTTACGCGATAAGGCTAATGAGAAAGTTTCGAAAAGTTTAGTTTCTGAGCAAATTAAATTTAATTCTGAAAAAATGAAAATTGTTAAAAAACTGAAAGTTGATTCTTCAGTTTCTGTGTTCTATCACATTTCAGATGAGCGAAAAATTGAATTTACGCATATGAATTTTCGAAAACATAATTTGAAAGTTGATTTTGAAGGAGAAACTTTGAAATTGAGCTTAAACAATGTTCCGCAAAATTTATATTTTGGTGGATTGGGATATGAAGAAATTCATATTTATGGCCCAGAACTAAATGAAATTGATGTAACTTCAAATTCGAACGTAAATTATTTTGCGAAAGACGCTGAGAATATGAAAGTAAAAATGAATGGCGGCTCAGTTTATTTTGAAAATTCAGCCAAAATTACAAATTTAGATATTTCGAAAGGTGAATATGGCGTATTTTCAGGAAAACACGTTGATGTTTTGAACTTAACATTAAATTCAAATAGTGGAAGTGTTGAACTAAATAATGTTGAAAATGCAAATGTTAAAACTAAAAATTGTAGTTTTAATAGTCCAAAATTCACTCGTTTGAAAGCTCGCGCAAAAAATGTAAAAGTGAATGATTATGATTTTAACGAGAACACTAAAGGCCAATGTTTTTATCTTGAAAGTTTAGATAGAGATGAATTTTAATTAAAGGAGGAATATGATTGAAGTTCGAAATATTTCAAAAATTTACGGCAAAAAGAAGAATCGTTTTCAGGCGTTAAAAGATGTAAGTTTCAAGATTGAAAATGGTTCAAGCGTGGCGATTATTGGGAAATCGGGAAGTGGAAAATCAACACTGATTCATGCAATGAGCGGCCTAGATGCTCCAGAAAAAGGTGAAGTTTTAATGGATGGAGTAAATATTTTATCAATGAATCAAAAGAAGATTGATAAATTTCGTTCAAAAAAAATGGGATTTATTTTTCAAAGCTTTTTTGTGCAGGGAAATGAAACTTGTTTCGAAAATGTGAGTTTACCGCTTGAAATTGCTGAAGAGCCAATTTTTCGAAGGAAAGAAATTGTAGAAGACGCCCTAAAAGCGGTTGGTTTGAAAGATAAAATCAAAACACCAGCTCGTGACCTTTCGGGTGGGCAAAAACAGCGTCTTGCGATTGCACGAGCAATTGTAAACTCGCCAGAAATAATTTTTGCAGATGAACCAACGGGAAATTTGGACTCCGCAACTAGTGAAAAAATTGAAAAATTACTTTTTGAATATAATAAAAAGTCTGGCGCAACGCTATTTATTATTACTCATGATGAAGAATTAGCAGAAAAGTGCGATATTCGGATTCGAATAAAAGATGGCGAAATAGAGCATATTGAAGGAGTTAAAAATGCGTAGAGTTGATATTATTAAGCGAGCTGGGAAAAACATTCGTTTAGCGAAAGGACGAACAATTTTGACGAGTTTGGCGATTGCGGTTGGTGCGACAACTGTTGCACTCGCAATTGCAGCTGGAAAGGGTGGTAATGCTTATGTTGAAAGTTTAGCCAATAAATTAGGTGATCAAAATGCTTTAACTATCTCGCGATTAATTAAGAATAAAAAAGACCCTTATGCGCCAAATAAGGTTGAATCAACTCGTGAAGATGCTGTCAAAAAGAAAGCTGAAATTGACGCTGAGAGCCACTCATTTAAGAAAGAAGATTTAGATAAAATTTTAAAAATTAAAGGTGTTCGAAACGTCTCTCCAGCAGTTCCTGTAAAAATTGAGACTGTCCAGTCTGAAAATGGTATCAAATATGACGGATATGTTGCCACTAAAAATGATGAACAAGATATGGGTCTTTCAGCTGGAAAACTCAGCAAAAATAATCAAATTGATAATGGAAAAGTTATCGCGCCAAAAGCTTATGTTGAACCTCTTGGAGGCAAAATTCCTGCTGATATCGTGGGCAAAAAAGTAGTTTTCGAAATGAAAGACGCGGAAGGTAAAACTTTCGAAAAGACTTTTGAAATTCAAGCAGTTGATGCCGGAAAAACGGATACTAACTTTAACTATCACGGAAATTTCTGGATGAATAATAGTGATGGTTTGGAAATTGCAAAAAAGCAAAATTCTGGTGAAATGCGGTTTTATAGTGCGAGCGTAACAACCGACGGCACACGAAAAGTTGATGAAATTAAAAAGGAAATTACAGCATTAAACGGTGGTGAATTTTACCAAGTTTCCACTTTTGCAGATGATAAAGCAACGGTTCAAACAGCAATTAATGTTATGGCGGCGGGTCTTGCTGGATTTGGATTTTTAACACTTCTTGCTTCAGCTTTTGGAATTATTAATACGCAATATATTTCAGTTTTAGAGCGAACTTCGCAAATTGGTTTGATGAAATCGCTCGGAATGCGAAAGAGTGATGTTTCGAAACTTTTTAGATACGAAGCGGCGCTGATTGGTTTATTTGGTGGAATCATTGGAATTGTTGTAGCATATGGAATTACTTTCTTAAACCCTGTAATTAGTAATGTCTTAAAACTGCAAAAAACTTCTGGCGTGGATACGAATTTACTTCAACCAGATTTATTCGCTTGGATTTTATTGGTAGTTGGTTTGATGTTACTTTCGGTGATTTCTGGATTCTTGCCAGCGCGAAAAGCAGCAAAGATGAACCCAATTGAGGCTCTTCGAACTGAATAGAGATAATAAAAATCGGCTCATTAAAAAAGTGGGCCGATTTTTCTGAAAAAATAGAAAAAAGTCTTGAAATTATTAAAAAACTCGTGTATAATAAGATTATTATTCCGGCATAGCTCAGTGGTAGAGCGGTTGGCTGTTAACCAATAGGTCGCTGGTTCGAGCCCAGCTGCCGGAGCCAAATTTGAGTTTTACGACAATTTGATAATGTGAGAAAAGGTTCTAACAGATTAAAATAGAGCCTTTTTTCTTTTTATTTAATTCTATATTGCAAAAAATTTCCAATTGATATATTATAATAGAAAAATATGACTAGTCTGATAAAAACCGAAGAATTAGATAGGGTATATTATGAACTTAATATTTATGTTTGAATAGTGGTTCTTTTATTTGAATTGGCTACAAGAGTTTTTCTATGATATAATGAAAAACAAGGAGAAGATTACGAAAAACAACAAATTAGTAAACGGCGTTGGCCTATATATATCACTGGCAATTTTTATTTCAATGGTTTTACCTATGATTATTTTTGCTGGAATTGATAATGCATTAATAGGAAGTAAATATGATTTGCCCTTAATTAAGTACACAAGCATATGGTTTGGCGATGTCTTTATTTTAACAACTTTTAATCTTGTATTTTTTAGCCTAGTATATAAGATCTCTGATTATATAAAAAATAATATTATTTCAATTATGATAGCTTCAATAGTGTCGGGATACATCAATTTTTATACGCACTTTATTCTGTGGACAGGCGATTTAGTGACGGGCTTTATGGATAACATCAGTGGGTTAACTATTTCTGGTTGGATTCATTTTATTTACAGTACAGTTCAAATGTTCTTTATCTTGTTGTTTTTATTTACTCTTCCAAAAATATCTAAAAATCCTATTTATTCGAAAAGTATAAAAATATTAAATTTTCTACTCTTATTCTTTACGCTTCTTCAAATTCCAGATTTTATTATTAGGAATTTTTCTAAATTACAGAGTGAAGAGATTGTGAAACTGGTGCTGTCAGATGGCTCATCTATATTAATAATTGTATGTATTGGAGTGTATTTTTTAATAATTTATAGAAATAGGATATTCAATCTTTTAAAAAGATAAATTGCAATAAAAAGTACAACATTTTTAAAGCTCATCTCTGAGTGTTTCAAAAGCTGTTTTGTAACTCAAGCATTTTCTGGGGCAATGATTCATAGCCAGTAAGGTCTCGCTTAGCGCTTTTTCAGTAATGGTTGCCAAATAGGTTTTCTTAGGAAAAAACTCACGAAATGAACCGTCTTTTAGTATTCATAAAGTGTGTGAACTCAGATTATTTTTAGACTGCTAAGTGTCAGACTATCTATCTCGGGAGTTTTTCTTTTTCTTAAAATTTTAAGACTTTTCTAAGTAAAATATGTTAAAATTAAAATAGAAAAGAGGTAAAAATGAAATTTGATAAAATTATAATTGGATTTGGAAAAGCTGGAAAAACTTTGGCAGTTCTGGCTGCTAATAAAGGTGAAAAAGTTGCATTAATTGAAAAGTCGCCGAAAATGTATGGCGGAACCTGCATTAATATTGCTTGTATTCCAACCAAAGTTCTAGCAGTTGCAGCGAGTGAAAATTTAACTTTCGAAGAAGCGATTGCGCGAAAATTTGATGTTGTGCAGCGGTTAAATTCAAAAAATTATCATATGCTTGCAGATAATGAGTCGATTACGGTTTTTGACGGCTTCGGTTCTTTTTTAGATGAAAATACAATTTTAGTTGAATCGAATGGTGAAAAACTTGAGCTTTCGGCTGATAAGATTATTATTAATACTGGTGCAGAAAGTTTTATTCCTAAAATTTCAGGAATTAAAGAAGGTTTGAAGGACTCAAAGATTTTAACAAGTGCAGAGCTTCTTGAAAATCAAGAGGCGATTGACAACCTAGCAATTATTGGGGGTGGATTTATCGGCCTAGAGTTTGCTTCAACTTTTGCGAAGTTGGGCACGAAAGTAACAATTTTTGAGCGAGGCGATAAAATTTTAGCTGATGAAGATGATTCGATGCAAAAAGCAATTTTTGACTTTTTAGCCTCTCAAGGCGTTAATTTTGAGTTTAATACAAATATTGAAGCTTTCGAAAATGTTGAAAATAGCATTTTAGTCCAAAATAATGGTAAGAAATTAGCTTTTGACAAAGTACTAATTTCAACCGGGCGAAAACCGGCAACTGCAAAATTAAACCTTGAACGAGCAGGAATTAAAACAATTGAAAATGGTGGAATTTGGACTAACGAAAATCTTCAAACTTCGAATTCAAAAGTTTGGGCGGTTGGTGATGTGAGAGGAAAAGAGCAATTTACTTATGCTTCTTTAGATGATTTTCGAATTTTGCGCTCACAGTTTTATGGCGACGGAAAATATTCTCTAAAAAATCGTGTTAATTTGCCGAATTCGATTTTTTTACAGGTTCCGTTTTCGAAAGTTGGACTAACTGAAAAACAAGCTTTAGCGGAAGGTTTCGATATTAAGGTAAAGGAGATTCCAGCGGCAGCAGTACCAAAACTCCAGCTCGAATTTAAAACAACGGGTCTTTTGCGAGCTATTGTAGATTCGAAAACTAATAGAATTTTAGGCGCAGCTCTGTTTTGTTATAATTCACCAGAAGTGATAAATATTATAAAAACGGCGATTGACGCTGGGCTTGATTATACTGCTCTACGAGACCAGATTTTTACCCACCCAACCGTGGCCGAAAGTTTGAACGATTTGTTTAATCTTTAAGTTTGCTTTATTTTCGAAAATTTGATATAATTTAAACAAAAGCATAATAATTTTTAAAGGTGGGAAATGAAACCGACGATTTTATCGATTGGAAATGCGACAAAGGATAACTTTTTAGACATTCAAAATCAAAAAATTTATAAGGATGAGCTTAATGATTTTCATTATGATCTAACTTTTGATGATTCGACTTTAAATTATCAAAAGCGAGCTGGAGTTTTTGGTGGAACGATTTTGAGTGAAAAAATATTTACAGCAGCACATTTTAAAGCTTTTTCAAGCGCGAATCCAAATGGTACTTCTCAATTTGAATATGATGAAAATAACAATGATCTAATTGATCGATTTATAGTTTCGCATAAGGGCAAGAGTTTTATTTTAACTAGTAACCCTCGTAGTACAAAATGGGTTTCGCCAGCTTTTCCACCAGATTTAATTTATATTGCAGATGCTAATTTTTCGCAAAATTATTTAGCTGATTTTAAAAAATATTTGCGTGAAAATCCAAAAATTGAGCTTGTTTTCAATATTGCCGATTTGAGCCCTGAGCTTGCGCATGAGTTTTTCATTCGAGCGAATTTAGTTTTTGTAGATTTTCGAAAACAAAATTTAAGCGATTTGATTGATTATTCAAGTTATGAAAATGCGATAGATTCACTAATTAGAACTGGTGTGCGAGGCGTTGTTATTTTTGATGGTTCGAAAATAATTGCTGGAAATAAAGAAAAAATTGCCAGTATTGAAACCAGCTTTGAATTAAATTCATTCTACCAGAATAATATTTTTCAGGCAGCTTTCGTTGCTGAAAATTTTTCGAATTCTTCAAAATTAGAAGAAAATTTGCGGGTTTCAGTTACAATTGCTAATAAATCTGATTTTAATGATATTTTGAAGCCTTTTTATGCGCATCAAATTTTAAATCGCAAAAATTATGAGTTACCTGTTGATGTTTTGAGTAATACGCCAGATATTGAAACACGATTGCATAAAACTGCTGCTAAATTAGTTGCGCGACCAAAAGGAATATTTGCTGCGGATGAGTCTGGCGGGAATATTCATAAAAAATTCGAAACAATTGGGCTTGAAGATACTTTTGAAAATCGCCGAGCCTATCGCGAGATGTTTTTTAAAACACCAGATATTGAGAATTATTTAAGTGGAATTATTCTTTTTGAAGAGACAACCGAACAAAATACTTCTGAAGGTATTAATTTTGTTGAGTATTTAAAAAATCGTGGAATTTTAGTTGGTGTGAAACTTGACGGTGGTTTGCAGCCTTTAACTGGATTTGAAGGAGAGACAATTTCGATAGGGCTTGATTCTTTGACTGAAAAACTCCAAAAATATTCAAAAGTAGGAATTGATTTTGCAAAATGGCGAGTTGCTTTTGAAATTGATAAAGAAAAAGGAACGCCGAGCGAAGCCGCGATCGATTCGAATTTACGAGTTTTGGCACAATATGCTAAAGCCTGCCAGAATTATGGAATTGTACCAATCGTTGAGCCAGAGGTGGTTTATTCTGGAAAACACACTATTAAACAGTGCCGAGAAGTTACGGAAAAGATTCTTAAAAAGCTCTTTGAAGAACTAAAGATGTTTAAAGTTGATCTTAAGGGGACAATCTTGAAAACAAATATGGTTCTTGCTGGCTCTGAAAATGAAATTCAATCTTCTTCAAGAGAAGTTGCACGAGAAACCGTTTCTATTTTTAAGAAAATAGTTCCAAAAGAATTAGCAGGGATCGTATTCCTTTCTGGTGGGCAAACTGCAGCTCAGGCAACCGATAACCTTCAAGAAATAACCAATCTCGGACCTTTTGACTGGGGATTGACCTATAGTTTTGCACGAGCTTTGCAGCTTCCAGCGCTTCAAGCTTGGGCTGGAAAACCAGAAAATGTTCAGCAAGCTCAATTACTTTTCTTGGAGCGAGTCGCGGCAAATTCGCACGCTTTGTATAAGAATTAACTGCCATAAAATATTTAAAAACACTCAGAGATTAGATATTCTGAGCGTTTTTAATGATTAATTTTTACGTTTTATAAAGATTGTGAAAATTGCTATCGCTATTCCTCCGATTGTATATAAAATTCTTGCCGACGCCCAATCATTGGTTATAAAGCTATAAGTTAAATAAATTGCTGTTATTGAAAGCATTGTTATTGCCGCAAAAAATCCTATTTTAGAATCTTTTTCTTCATCTTTATTTTCAATTTCATAAAAGTTATTAATTTTCGAAAAAATAGAATTTCCATAAGTTGATGCTGAGATTCCAATTCCTAGTAGAGCCATAAATATAGTATTAGCTAAATTAATGCCAAGATTAGAAAAATGATAAATTATTTGATGAGCCGCTATAGCTGTAAAAAGTGTTGATACTAATGCCATAGTGCTGCTATTTTTAATATTTTTGACTTGTCTGATTTCATTTTTTGAAAAAATTTTGTCAATTTCTATATTATAATCAAGTAGGTTTTCAGTCTCTGAATTATCAAAATTTTTAGCTAAAATTAGTAGGGGAACTGATATTGCTAAGGATAACATTAAGCCAACCCCTGCTAAAACATTAAAGCTTGCTGTTGATCCTGAAAAATATGCTGCTATTGCAAGGCCGGTAAAAAGAATAAACATACCAAGTGCACGAATTAGTGCAATTTTTTGATATGATTTCTCATATTCTTTTTTATTAAAATTTACTTTTCTGGTTGAAATTTCACCGGTTAATTCATCTAAACTAATTTCGAAGAGTTCGCTTAAGGCAATAAGTTTTTCAAGTTCAGGGGAAGATTTGCCACTCTCCCAGGCTGAAACTGATTGTCGCGAAACACCAATTTTATCAGCAAGTTGCTCTTGCGAGATATTTTTTGAAGCACGTAGCTTTTGTAAATTCTGACTAAACATTTTTTGTCCTTTCATATTAAATATTATACACTAATTATATAAAAAAGACTCAATTGCAGCTACCAAGTTTCCTTGAAAATTGCTAATTTTGTTGCCGATATTTTTAACAAAACAGATTGATTTTATGTTAAATTTGCTTGCATTATCGAAAAATATTAAATATAGGCTTTTTCAGGAAAATGAAGCTGTATTTTTGCCAATTTATTTTTAACTTTCCAATCAATAAAATCAACACCGATTGTATTGAAAATCTCTTTTGTGGCTTCTGAATTCTTCAAAAAATCAATTTCTGGACCATAAAAATCAAATTCTAAAAAGTATTCAGAATTATCTTTAAAAATAGAATAATAAAATTCATAATGATAATCTGGATATTTGGCTTTTTCTATTAACATAAAAATTCCTTGGTTTTAAGTTTTCATTAAAAAGAGCAAGATTAATCTTGTTCGGAAATCAAAGATTATTTATATCTTTATCGTTGTCGAACAAAACACTTCCATTAGAATCTCTCCAATATTCAACGCCTCCGGCACTATTTGTTACGATATGACCATGGTTTGGTCCATAAGGGTCACCTGGAGAAAAGAAAATATCATTTAATTGTTCTCCATTGCTGCTAGTGTGGTTTGTGTCAGACTCGAAAGCTGCATTTTGACCGTTAAATGAACCAAGCGATGTATCGTTTGTATGATAATCTTTGTTTGGCATTTTTTGCCACCTCTTTCTAAAGAACGAATCGGCACACCCGATTTTGTGAGAAATTACGCGGATATAACTTCCAAGCCTTATTATATAATAATAAATTTGTCAATAGGCTTTCCTGAATCTTTCGAAAAGTGTTATAATATAGGATATGAACAAACAACTTTCGAAAAAGCTAAAAGAACTGCCAAATTCTGCTGGCGTTTATTTTCATAAAAATTCGAAAGATGAGATCATCTATGTTGGAAAAGCGGCAAATTTAAAAAATCGTGTGCGGCAATATTTTCAAAATTCGCGCGGAAAAGATCCAAAAACTGAAGCTTTAGTGGTAGAAATTGCAATGACTGATTGGATTGAGGTTGAGACTGAAATTGATGCACTATTTTTGGAAAGCGAAATGATTAAGCGCTACAAGCCACAATACAACATACTTTTGCGGGATGATAAATCACCAACTTATGTGCGAATTGGTTTTCGTGATAAAATTCCACATGTCAGTTTCACTAAAAATCCACTTGATGATTTGGCAGAATATTTTGGCCCATTTTATAATTCTAATGCGGTAAAGAAATCGGTGCGGCTACTTCGAAAAGTTTTTCCGTATTATTTGAGCGAAAAGATGCCTGCTAAAAATAGTTTAGATTTTCAGATTGGTTTAACTCCTGGGCTAGAAAATTTTGAACCAAATTCGCCTGAATATCAGCAAAAAATGACAGAATATAAACGTAATTTACGCCAGCTCTCGCGATATTTAAAAGGTGAGCGAAAAATGCTTCAGCTTGAAATTGAGAAAGAAATGCTTGATTTTGCGAATGAACAGAATTTTGAAATGGCCGCCAAAAAACGCAACCAACTGCGAGATTTGAGTGAGCTTGGTAAGCAAGTTATTTTTTCGAACGAGGAATTTTTGGATATTTCAAAAGACCACGCATTAGCGAAATTGGCAGAAATTCTCTCACTTGAAATTCCACCGCGGCGAATTGAAGCGTTTGATATCTCGCACACGGGTGGAGAAAACAATGTGGCGTCGATGGTAGTTTTTACAAATGGGCTTAGCGACAAGCGAGAATATCGAAAATTTAAAATGACAACTGGCGGAAATGATGATTTTCTTCATATGAAAGAAGTTTTAATACGGAGATTCTCGAAGCGAAACGAAAAATGGGGATGGCCTGATTTAGTTTTGATTGATGGTGGAAAAGGTCAATTGAGTGCAGTACGAGAAGTTTTGCCAAGAGATATTTTAGCGATTGGAATTGCTAAGCGTGATGAAGAGATTATTTTTGATACGCAAAATCCAAACCTCAAAACTAATTGGTTAGATAAAAACTTCGAAAAAAATGATAGATATTTTTCGGTTCGGCGAGAGGGCGATTTTTTGATACTAAATTTGCACCTTTTGCAAAGCCATTCACACGGCCACGCCCGCAACTTGCTAGGTGAAAGTAACTCGGAATTTAGTGATTTGACCAAGCTTTTCCAGCGGATTCGTGATGAAGCTCACCGATTTGCAATCAATTATCATTCGAATCTAAGGACTAAAAAACAAACTCAGAACGCACTAGAAAAAATTGATGGCGTAGGAGCGAAAACGCGGGCAAAATTATTGCGAGAATTTGGTTCGTTGAAAAAAATTCGTGAAGCTCCCGTGCAAGAGCTTTCGAAAATTGTTGGTGAAAAATTAGCGCAAAAAATTAAGCAAAATTTGTAATTTTCTTGAAATTTTGGTAAAATATACATAAGTATTATGGTGGGTAAAGGCAGAATTAAAAAGCGTCTTAAACAGATACAATCGCTTAAAAATTGGCAATTGTTTATTTTACTTATACTTGTTATTTTTGTAAATTTAACAGCTCTACGTTTGAACAATGTGGGAATGATTCGTAGAAGAGAGGCTGTTGAAACGGCTGATAAATCTGGCGATGTTGAAGCTACTAGAAAAGCAACAATTGAATTGGCTAATTACGTTTATGCTCATATGAATAGTGGCGGAATTTTTTATAGCGATGAAACTCACTGGTTTAAAATGAACCGAGAAGTGAAAATTGTGTGGGCGAATATTTATGAAAGTGATACGAGAAAAGCCGAGCAGGTTGCTCGTGAAACTGAAGGTAATAATCCGAATGGAAATATTTTTAAAAAGGCTGAAGAAGCTTGCCGGCCAAGGTTTCGTGGTGGATATTCTTTAGCGTATCAGCAGTGTATTTTAGATGAGCAAAATAAATATCCTGCAAGTAGTCAGGGTCAAGTTAAGGCTGAATATCCAAATATTTCAGAGTATACTTATAGTTTTGTTGCACCAATTTGGTCATCAGATTTGGCCGGATGGACAACTTTAGTAGCAATAATTTTAATTTTTATGATTGTAACAAAAATGATAACAACTATAATTCTTAAGCTTATTTTGAAAAAATATACACCAAAAGTGTAAAAAGGCTTGACACCACTTTAAAACTGATATACAATGAAAATATATAACAGTAGTAATGAAAGGATAGAAATGGCTTATAGTCAAACAAATTCAAAAGGAATTACATATTATTTGCACAAAAGTGAAGTAACTTTGCGTGGCGGAAAACCACAAACAATTTACTTCTTTGCTAAAAAAGAAAAGAACGATAAGGGTGAGCCTTGCGACCTTCCAGAAGACCGAATTGTAAAAGAAAATCCACGAAACGGCTTCTTGACAGTTTCTCGCAAGAAATAATCAATTTGTGAAAACCGCCTCTCATTCAGATGGGGCGGTTTTTATAAATTTAGAACAAAAATAAAAACGCCAATTAGGCGATTTTGGTAGGGGATGCTGGGTTCGAACCAGCGACCAATCGTGTATGAGACGACTGCTCTAACCGCTGAGCTAATCCCCCGACTATTTAATTATATCAGAAAATGTGATAAAATTAAATAGTGAAATTAAACTTAAACGATTTAAAAACTAAAACTCGCCGTGCGAAATATTATTTTTCGAACGATATTTTAACTTTGAGTAATATTATTATGGCCAGTGTGATTTTTATTTCGATAATTTGGGTTTGGGGAAATATTGCGGCGATGGAGAAAAATTATTCAATTCAAAAAAAGCTTGAACTCAAACAGCGCCAAGCTTTAATTGATGAAATTAGCTATAAAACACTTGAATATGAACAAAAATATCTGAAAAGTTCTGAATATCAAGAGCTTGCCGTACGTGAAAAACTTGGTCTTGCAATGCCGGGCGAGCATGTTTTGATTCTTTCGAAATACCCAGAAGAACAAAAGAAAGAACAAACTAAAACGCCAAGACCTTCAAATTTTACGCAATGGATTAATTTTATTTTTGGTGGAAATGCTCAAAAAGCAACAAAATAGCTAAAAACTCTTGACTTTTAAATGTCTGCGTGATAAAATGTAAAGCAGATATCGCGGGATGGAGCAGTCTGGTCAGCTCGCTTGGCTCATAACCAAGAGGTCGTAGGTTCAAATCCTACTCCCGCAACCAAGAAATTATTTCAAAAAAATAACTTTTCAAAAATGGAAGGTTATTTTTATTTATAAAAAATAAAAATCGTTACAAAATTTGCAACGATTTTCTATATAATTTCTGGTAGTAGCGGCAGGGATTGAACCTGCGACCTTAGGCTTATGAGTCCTACGCTCTAACCAACTGAGCTACGCTACCATAATGTTTATATTTTAGCACATTGAAAAACTTTTTTCAAGAGAAAAGCTCGCTAATTTTGCGAGCTTTATATTCTTAGATTAAATCTTCGAACTCGTCAAATTCATTGAATCGTGAAATTCTTGCATCAATGAAGTTTCGAAGTTCTTTTTTAGTTCGGTGCCTATCCCATGAGGACATTCGTTCGTGTTGTGCCATTTATTTTCCTTTTTTGTTTTTAAATAATATTACGTTATTTATAATAACATATAAAAATATAAAAGTCAAGACTTTTTTCGAAAAAAACTTAAACATTTTTCTTGATTTTCGCTTGTGCTTATAATATAATTTAAATTAAGCTTATGGAAATTTGGATGATTTTAATAGTGGTAATTTTAGCAGCAATGGTGCATGCTAGTTTTCATTTGAGTATTAGCGTTCTAACACTTTTGAGTGGGCATACTTTAAGCAAGAAGAAGTCGCATTTACAATTAACAAAGTTATCTATGTCTTTAGTTTTTGGGTCAGTTTTTGCAACTATTCTTATTTTTTCAACCTTTGCATATTTTGCTGGAATATTTTATAATATTACATTTTCGAAAGTAGCTTGGGCGGTTTTGGCCGGTATTTTAGTTGCTTCTGGGATCTCAACTTGGATTTTTTATTATCGAAGAGGCAAAAACACACAAAATAGTACGGAACTTTGGATTCCTCGTTCAATGGCGAATTTTCTTAACGAGCGAGCAAGCAAAACTGTTCATTCGGCTGAAGCTTTTTCGCTAGGAATTGTGAGTGTTTTGAGTGAAATATTGTTTTATTTTGCATCTTTGGCGATTTCAGCAATTTTAGCCTCACGCGTTTCGCTGGCCCATCAATTTGCTATTTTAGTAATTTATGTTTTAATTTCTAATTTACCAATTTTTAGTATTGCTTGCATGATTTCTGGCGGGCATCCAATTTCAGAAATTCAAGCTTGGCGAAACAAGAATAAGCGTTTTATGCAATTTTCAGCAGGTTTAGGAATGATAATTTTAGCGTTTATAACTAGTGTTGTAATTTTTACACCAGATTTTTTAGGAGTCTCGTTGTGAGAATGGTTGTAAAATCTGATGGAGAAGTTGAGAGATTTGATTATAAAAAATTGCAAAAATCCTTGAGTGAAACTTTTTTAATTGTTAGATCTCCAGAAGGGCAAAGTAATGAATTTGTTCGAAAAACTCTTCTCGAATTTGCGGATTGGCAAAAAAACAAACCAGAAATTACAAGTGGCGATATTCGAAGACAAACCGGAGCAATTTTACAGAAAATCCATCCAGAGGCAGCGTATATTTATAAAAATTTCAAGAGCATAATTTAAGGAGTAAAAAATGGCTAAAAGAAAATTTGATTTTGATTTAATTATTCTTGGAAGCGGAGCAGGTGGTTCAGCGGCGGCAAATATTGTGGCAAAAGCCGGGTTAAATGTTGCGATTGTTGAAAATGATCTTTTTGGCGGTGAGTCGCCAAATTATAGTGATATTCCGCGAGCAGCAATTTCGAAGGTTAAAAAAGCTTTTTTTGAGGCAAAAAAGGCTGAAAAAATGGGTTTACGCTCGGCAAATTTAACTTATAATTTTCCGATAATTTCTGCTTGGAAAAAAATTGTGATTGAACGAACCGGCGCTCACGATAATCAAAAGTTTTTCGAAAGTGTGGGGATTAAAACTTTTCGTGGTGAAGCTAGGTTTTTAACTCCGAATGAGATTTCGATTAACCAAAAGCATTATTCGGCAAAGAATTTCTTGATTGCAACTGGTTCGAAAATCTCAATTCCAGATATTAAAAATATTGAAAATGTGCGATATTATACTCCAAAAACAATTTTCAATATTGCTCGTCCGCCTAAGAGTATTTTTATTGTTGGCGGTGGAGCTGAGGCGGTTGAAATTGCTCAAATTTTGGCTATTTTTGGTACAAAAGTTTACATCAGTGAAGTTTCGGCACGACTTTTGCCAAAAGAAGACGAAGAAGTTGGAATTACTCTTGAGAATATTTTAGTTGAAGAAAATCATGTTTATGTTTTACCACAAACTCGAGTGGTGGCGGTGCAAAAAGACGGCTTGATGAAGCGAGTGATCTTTCAGCGAGGTGGAACCGAGAAGTTTGTGCGAGTTGATGAAATTCTGGTTGTAGGTGAGAGAATACCGAACACAGATATAGGCTTAGAAAATGCTCATATTGATTTTTCGAAAGATGGCATTGCTGTAAATGAATTTTCGCAAACTTCTATGAAGCATATTTTTGCGGTTGGTGGCGTGGTTAATCTGCAAGCTCAAACGGCAGAAATACTACTTGAAAGCCGAGCGGTTGCTCATAATATCTTACATTCACGCTCAAAAATTGAGGTTAAATTTCCGCTTTCGCCTCGTACAATTTCAACTTGGCCAGAAATTGCCACGGTTGGTTTAACTGAAGATGATTGTTTGAAGAGGGATTTAAAATATAAAACTGCAATTGCGCCACTTAATTTAATTGCAAAAAGTAATGTTGAAAATTTCAGTAGTGGATTTGCTAAAATTATTTGTGACAGGAAGGGAAAGATTATTGGCGGAAGTATTGTATCGCCAGATGCGATAAACTTGATTTCGCAGATTTCTTTGGCAATTCGAAATGAAATGACGGCACACGATTTAGCCGAAATTCCACAACCATTTTTAAGCTGGAGCGAGATTATTCGTGTGGCAGCCCATAAAATTAAATAAAACTAAACGCCCAAAAGTTAAAATGGGCGTTTTTATTTTTCGAAATTTGAATTTTCAAGTAAAAAATGGTAAAATTAATATAGATTTATAGATAAAAATTAAGGAGAATTATGGCTGGTCATAATAAATGGTCAAAAATTAAACGACAGAAAGGTGTAAATGATGCAAAACGGGGTGCAATTTTTACACGAATTGGAAATCAAATTGCAATTGCAGCTCGTGGTGGCGCTGATCCAGACATGAACCCAAGTTTGGCGCTGGCAATTGAAAAAGCTCGCGCTGTAAATATGCCAAACGCTAATATTGAGCGCGCAATTGCTCGCGCGGCAGATAAAAACTCGGCAATACTTGAGGAAATTACTTACGAAGGTTATGGTCCAAATGGAATTGGTTTGATTATTGAAACCGCAACAGACAATCGTAACCGAACTTTCCCAGAAGTTAAAACTGCTTTAGTAAAAAATGGTGGCCGAATTGCTGACGCGGGTAGTGTGATGTTTCAGTTTACTCGCAAGGGTGTAATTTTGGTTGAAGCGACAGGTGAAGATGCGCTACTTGAAATTCTTGATGCTGGTGCAGAAGACGCGGTTGAAGAAGATGGCGAAATCGTGGTTTATACTGATCAGAAAGATTTAATGAAAGTTCGAAAAGAACTAATTGAAAAAGGTTTAACCGTAAAAGAAGCCGAACTTCAATACGTGCCAAATATGGAAGTTGAAATCGCAGATGACGAAACTCGTGCGAAAGTTGAAAAACTGATGGATGCACTTGATGATGTTGATGACGTGGTGAATGTTCATACGAACGCTAAGCTGTAATTTATAAGGGCGATGAGCCCTTATTTTTTATAAGAGGAACTATTTTTAATTTAATTTTTAATTCTGATATAAGTAATTCGCTAAAAACTAAAATTCATAATTATTTTGAAAAATATAATAATGCTTTTTTGCAATATTTTCCAAAAATGAGTGATGTAGATATTTATTTTTCACATGCTCAAAAGGCTAACCCAGAGATAAGTAAAAACCAAAAAGTTTGGGGTATTGCTCAGCTTAAAGATAATTTTATGGAGTTTGTAATCTTTGAAGATGATTTTTCTGAAGCAGACTTTGTTCAGAATATTTTTCACGAATTAAATCATGTATTTCGAGGTTTTTATGAACGTAATTTTTGGTTAATGGTGGATATTGTCTCTGAAGGTTTAGCGGTGAGTTTTGAGAAACAAGTTAGAAATGAAACTGGCGTTTTTTGGGAGGATAAGCCGTTTTACTATTTCGAAAACGAAAAGGCGATGATCTTAAAGCGGCTTGCTGAAGCAATTGATATTTGCGAAAATAAAAAAGACTATAATTATAATGTATGGCTATATAATTTTAATGGTGAAAATCCTGATTTTCCACACAATTTGGGCTATAAAATTGGTGATTTTTTGGTTGGCGAATATTGCAAATTTCATAAAATTAAACCGATTGAAGCCGTGCGAATTCCAACAATGGAATTTATTAAATTTGCCAAAAAGGAGATTTTAAAATGCGAAAAATAATCTTAGGAAATTTCAAAAATAATAAAGTTTTCCGCAAGAAATTACGCTCAAGTTATAAGCAAGCGATGCGAATTTTGCGGCCACAATTTGGTGAGAATAAAGGTTATGACTTGGTTTTTTGCCGAAAAATTTGGACTTATTCAGACGATGGGATTGATTTTTATCGTCGCCAAAATCATGCTACTTTTGAAATCTGCGAAGTTTTTAGAGATATTCGCAATATTGATATTCGAAACGCAATAATTCGAGCTGTTGCGAGTGAGAATTTGCGGAAATTAAATTTTAAAAACGAATTTTTAATGGATATCTTGGCGATTGGCGGAGGATTTTATTTGGCTGGAATTTCGAAAAATATTAAACTTTCACCAGAGATTAAAAAAGATTTTTTAGAATTTTCTAAAAATGCTGAAAATTATGATTTTGATAAATATATGAATGGCGAAAATAAAATTGAGCAGGATTTTCTTGGATTTTTTGCAGCTGAAGTTATTTCGAAAATTATAAAAAACCGAAAATTAAATGAAATTTCTGAGCAGGAAATTTTTGATGAAATCCAAAAGATTAGCTAAAAAACTCTTTCGCCAAATCTTGAAAATCCTTAATTTTTATTTTTTCAATTAGTTTAAAATCAATAAAATCACCATAGGTTAAAGCTCGAATTCGCTGTATTTGCCCAATTTGAACTGGAGTTTGCATCTTGAAAATCAATTTATTATTCAATCTATCTTTCGCATTCTCGAGATCTTTTTCATTAATTTTCTGGATTTTAGTAATTTCTTTTTTAACAATTTCTTCAATTTTTACTGCCGCCGAGCTTTCGAATCTGCTTTCGAACGCCAAAAAAGAATTATTTAAAATTGAGCCTTCGCTAAAAAATACTTTAAAATTATAGACTAAGCCATTTTTTCGAAGAGTTTGATAAATTTTGGTTTCAATTTCGTTTTGAATTAGTTCTGTGACAACTCTTTCGATAGGATTTAGAGAGTGGTTAAGCGCAAAAATCTGAGTATAAGAATACATTTTTTCATTATTTTTTATAATTTTAGCATTTTTAAGCTTATAATTTTGGCTTGCTATAGGTTTTTCTTGTGGTAATTTTATATTTTCGAAAGCTTCAATAATCTTATTTTCATCGAAATTCCCAATTGCTAAAATTCGCAGATTTTTAGTTGAAAAATGGTTTTTAAAAAAATCTAAAATATCATTTTTAGTAATTTTTGAAAGCGTTTCGACTTCTTCTATAGAATTTAAGGCTGGAATGTTTTGATTTTTAAGAATTTCTGTGTAGATTTCTGGATTTCCTTTTGTTGAAGTAATAATTTCATTTTTTATAATATTTTTTTGAATTTGCAAGTCATTTTCAGTGAAATTAAAATTTTCGAAAAGGGAGATAAACTCATTCAGTGTTTTTTCGAAACTTTCAGCTGTGCTTTCGAAAGAGAAAGTTGTTAGAAGATTGTTTGTTTTTCCATTTTTCTGGAATTCATTATTTTTTGAAGTAAAATTTCTTAGGATTAAATGTTCTAAAATATGTGGAATTTGTTGTTTTTCTATTTTAGCAGAAAATAATCCAGCCAAAACTCCAGCTTCTAGATAAACTGTATTTGAAGACGGATTTTTTTGATAAATTATTTGGATAGTATTTTTTAAAATTATTCTTTTCATAATCAAATGGTATTAAATATATTAAAAGAAGTCCAATATAGGACTTCAGGGGCTGCTATTCATAATCATTGAATGTTGGCTCGCCATCGGAATTTTCGCCATAGCCATTATCTAAGGAGTTATCCGAATCTGGACCTCCATCAGGATCTGAGAAATAGCGTCTAATAAAAATAGCCATTTTGTCACCTCTTTCTAAAGAGCGAATCGGTACACCCGATCATGCGAGAAACTACACAATATAATTTCTAAGCCCTATTATATAATAATAAATTTGTCAATAGATTTTTGATTTTTTTGTCGGAAGATGTTAAAATCAAAGGATGAATAACCTTGAATTTCTTGTAAAGAACTATCAAACGCCACCTGAAGCTATTACTTTAGTTGAAAATTCTCGCATTTTACTACTTGCGGGAATTTCTGGCGCGGGAAAAGACACAACCAAAAAACATCTTTTAAAAAATGAAGAATATCGTGATATTATCAGTCACACAACTCGCCAACCTCGTGAAAATAATGGTAATCTTGAACAAGATGGAGTTGACTATAATTTTATTTCGATTGAAAAGGCTGAAGAAATGCTTAAGAAACGTGAATTTATTGAAGCAAAATTTGTTCACGGTAGGATTTATGGTACAAGTGTTGCAGAGATCGAAAAAGCGAACCGAAACGGGCAGATTTCTGTAACAGATATTGATATACAAGGAATTGCAGAATATAAAAAAATGAGCGAGCGAGTAGTTGCGGTTTTTATTTTGCCACCAGATTTTGAAACTTGGCGAGCACGTTTTGCAAACCGATATTCAAGCGCAGAAGAATTCGAAAAAGATTTTGAAAAACGTTTGCCAGAAGCAATTTCTTCGCTAGAGCAGGCGCTTGAAGTGCCATATTTTCACTTTATTTTGAATGATGACTTTCGAAATACGGCGCGAATTATTAATCAAATTATGCATCAAGATGTTGAGTTTAACTATAAAGATATTGAAGTGCGCGTGCGAGCAAGAAAACTTTTGGAAGATATCAAAGCTAAATTTTTAGAATTAAAGAAGTAAGCTAAAAGAAAAACCCGCATTTTTTGCGGGCTCAGAAGAGTTATGGTCTGTAGAATATTACTTTATCTGTTTTTAAGTATATTAATATTCCATAACTGTATGTAAAAATAAAAAGTCAAATATTTTTAGAGTTATTTAGAAAATATGATACTAAAAATATAAAATTAGCACTCTATTGACCTAAGTGCTAATTTGTGATAAACTTGAAATATGAATATTACACCACGACAAACGCAAATTTTGGTAGCAATTATTGAGCAATACGCTGAAGTTGCCAGCCCAGTTGGCAGTGTTACTTTGGCGAAGCTTTTTAATGTTTCAAGTGCGACAATCCGCTCAGAAATGGCAAAACTTGAAGACTTAGGGCTAATCACGCAGCCACACACTTCGGCTGGACGAATTCCAACCGATAAGGGCTATCGTTTTTATGTGAATCGTCTAACTGCTCAAAATGAAAGTCAAAACGAGCAGATTTTACTAAATGCTGATAATTCAAAAGATAATTTATGGGGATTTAGGGCGATCTCATCACGAGTTTCAGCCCAAAACGATCGCGCTGACCATGCAATTCGTTCGGCTGTAGACTCTTTAGTTGAACTTACGGGCAATCTTGGTCTTGCTACAATTGGTGATCAACTTTACATTAATGGAATTTATAATCTTTTTTCTCAGCCTGAATTTGAAAGTGGTGAAGCGGTGCAGTCGGTTGCGCAACTGCTTGATAATCTTGAACCGTGGCTTCGTGAAGTTACTCCAAATGAGCCGCTTAACGTTTATATCGGTAGTGAGAATCCAATTGGCAAAAGTTCGGGTGCGAGTTTAATTATTTCAAAATTCGAAAGCCCATTTTCAGAAAATTCTTACATCGGCGTGCTTGGACCAACTCGCCAAAATTACGGAAAAGTGGTGCGATTGGTTCAAAAGACAGGTGAATTTTTAGAAGAGATATTATAATTTAAGGAGGAAAAAATGGAAGAAAATAATGTATTAAAAAATCAAGATAATGCAAAAGATAAGAAACAATCAGGATTTTTTAAAAAAGATTCAAAGTGCGAAAAGCTTCAAGCAGAGAACTCAGAGCTAAAAAATGATTTGCAGCGCACGCGTGCTGATTTTGAAAATTATCGCAAAAATGTTGAAAGCCGAATTTCGAATGCGCAAAATTTGGGCGAGAAAAAGGCGATTCTAGCTTTAATCCCGATGATTGATGATATTGAGCGCGCAATTTCACATTTACCAACAGAATTGGCAGAAAATTCTTGGGCGCAAAATGTTGTAAAAATGAGCAAAAATTTGGAAAAGAATCTCTCGAAACTTGGAGTTGAAAAGATTAATTCTTCGAACGGTGCTATTTTTAATCCAGAACTCCATGAAGCGATTCAATTCGATGAAGAATCTGACGGTGAAGAAGAAGTTATTGTTGAAGAACTTAGAGCTGGTTATACTTTAAAGGGCAAAGTTTTGCGAGCAGCAATGGTAAAAGTTGGGCGAAAGTAGTTTTATTTGTTGACATATTCTTGGTAATATGATATTATTGTGTATGTTAACCCGTTTCGCCTTATTTTAGAAGGTTGGGACTCGCGGGTTAGCCTAATAATAAATTAGAAATTAGAGTCAGTATTTTTTCTTTTACTTGGGGAAACTTTCTCCTAGGAACCGTCTAGTATTAGGCGGTTTTTAATTTTAAAAACTTTAAAATTAAGCATAAATATGATAAAATATAACGTATGAATAGTGGGCAAAATCTTGAAAATATTAAAAAGTTTATTCGTGCGGCAAATTATTTAACAGTTTCGCAAATTTTTTTGCAAGATAATTTTTTATTAGAGCGAGAGCTAAGATTTAATGATATTAAACCACGCCTTCTTGGTCACTGGGGAAGTTGCCCTGGTGTAAATCACGTTTATGCTCATCTTTTAGATGTTCAAAAACAACTTGATTTCGCTAAAAGCGGTTTGAAAATAGCATTTATGCTTGGTCCGGGCCATGCTTTTCCAGCGCTTCAAGCAAATTTGTTTATGGAGGAAACACTTTCGAAAGTTGATAAAAAAGCCACGCGAAATACCCAGGGGATTGAATATATTTCAAAAAACTTTTCTTGGCCGGGCGGTTTTCCATCGCACGCAAGCCCTTTTACGCCAGGCGTAATTCTTGAAGGTGGCGAGCTTGGATATTCGCTCTCAACTGCTTTTGGGGCAGTTTTAGATAACCCGAATCTTGTAATGACTACTTTAATTGGCGATGGTGAGGCTGAAACTGGCCCAATTGCTGCAGCTTGGCATCTGAATAAACTGATAAATCCAGTTGAAAATGGAGTAGTTTTACCTGTTTTACATTTGAATGGTTATAAAATTTCTGGACCAACAATCTTTGGATCAATGAGTGACTTCGAATTGATTCAATTTTTCCATGGAGCGGGCTGGGAACCAAGAATTGTTGACGAATATTCTGCCGAAGATTTCGATTTAGAGCTTTCGAAAGTCTTTTCAGATGCTTTTCGAGATATTTCGCGAATAAAATTTGGTCGGAATAACGGTTTTGTGCGGCTACCAATGATCATTATGAGAAGCAAAAAGGGAAGCTCTGGTGTTGCTGAAAATAATGGCGAAAAAATTGAAGGAAATTCGCTCGCTCATCAAGTACCACTTTTAAATACTAAGAGTGATGAAAAAGAGCTTAAAAAACTTGAAGAATGGTTGAAATCTTATAAATTCGAAGAGCTCTTTGATTTCGAAAAAAGCGAATTTAAACCTTGGCTTAATGATTTTTTGCCAGAAGAATCAAGTAGAATTGGTCGAAATCGTTTTGTGGACGCGAATTTGAATTTTGCAGAGTTAAAATTGCCAGAAATTCATGAAAGAATAGGTGAAAAATCACTCGCAATGAATGCAGTTGGCGATTTTTTGAAAGAAATTTTCGAAAAAAATCCAGAGAATTTCCGATTCTTTAGCCCTGATGAAACTTATTCGAATAAATTAGATGCTATTTTTAAGGCAACTTCACGTTCTTGGCAGCGAGAAATTAAACCGTGGGAAAAAGATTTATCGAAAAATGGCCGTGTGACGGAAATCTTGAGTGAGCATTCCTTGCAGGGGCTTTTGCAGGGCTATATTTTAACGGGGCGACACGGAGTTTTAACTTCTTATGAAGCCTTTGCACCGATTATTTCTTCAATGATGGATCAATACGCGAAGTTCTTAGCTCAATCTAAAGAAGTAAAATGGCGAGGTGATCTAGCAAGTTTAAACTATATTTTGACTTCAACTGGTTGGCGGCAAGACCATAATGGGTTTTCGCACCAAAATCCAAGCTTTATCGATGAAGTTTTACGTCGTGAAAATAGAATCGGGCAGATTTTTTTGCCGGCAGATGATAATTCTGCGGTTGCAGCAATTTCGAAAATGCTAAAATCCCGCAATAATATTAATGTTTTGGTTGCGGGAAAAACGCCTGAACCAAGATATTTTTCTCTTGAAAGTTCACAAAAACAGCTTGAAAATGGCGGAATATTTGTTTTTGATTCTTGGAAGAATCAGGAAATTGCAGATTGGAATTTAATTTCAGAAGATGATGAGCCGGATTTAATTTTGGCGGCAAGTGGTGATTATGTTTTTAAAGAAACTGTTGCAGCGCTTCAAGTTCTGCTTCATGATGTGCCGCAAGTTAAAATTCGCTTGGTTTATGTTCAAGCACTTTGTGGAAAAGGAATTGGAATTTTCGAAAATACACTTTCGAAAAGCAATTTCGTGAAGATTTTTACTAAAGATAAGCCAGTTGTATTTGCTTTTCATGGGTACGCTAAAACTCTCAAATCGATTTTATTTGATTATGAAAATCCAGCCCGCATTCAGATTAACGGATATGAAGAAAAAGGTTCGACAACAACACCTTTTGATATGTTAGCGAGAAATAGGGTGTCGCGATATGATATCGCAGCGAGGGCCTTAAATTTGGCCAATAAAGGCGCTGAAGTTTTTGAGAATCTTGCAAAAGAATATCAAAAACGCCAAGATGATGCTTTACGTTTTGCGCGAAAAAACTCAGTGGATGCGCCAGAGATTGAGAATTGGGGATATTTGGAGTTTCATTAATAATTATTATACCTAAAAAGAAAAAATCTCATCATTTAAAGATGAGATTTAGAGAGTTAAGTTATAAAGATATCCAAAATCTCCGCACTTATAGCAGGTATAGTCATATTTAGCAAAGCAAGATGCTGTTACTATATCGAGATCTATTATTTTGGTCTACACTTTGGATAAGTAAACTTATTTTCCATAATTTTCTTTTAAAATTGAATTTGATTTATGAAAGAAAACTACATAAAGGAGACGCTAGCACTTCTACTTCTAAGCTTTTAGATAGATAAGCTGCTAACTTAAATAATACAATTATACTATACTATTTAATGTTTATTATAAATAACATAACATCAACTATAATATTATAAACCTACAGGTTTTTATAATATTCATGAATCATTTTTGCCATTAGCTTTTGTCGCTCAATTAAGAATTCTTTATAATTATTAGACTGTCCATCCAGTGCTATTTGAGGAATTGCATTATGTTTAAGATTTTCAAGAAGCTCGTCTTTATTTTTAATATCGCTTGAGATAATTTCACCTTTCCCGTCAGATATAATTCCTAAATATTCTTTTGGAGATTTACTTGACACAGAAATATTAGTATCTCGTTTAAGTGGAGTGAAGTTTGCTATCTTATTCCAATCGTTTTGAGAGAAGCCTGTTTTTCTTAAGTATGCTTTAGGAAAGATATGATGTATATCCTCTAGAAGCATTTCTCCTGATAAAATACTCTTGTTTAAGAAGCTTTGCTTTTGAAGCTTTTGCTGAGCAACTAAATAAGTATACCAGTATTGAGTTGATAAGTTAGTTTTATCTAGCTCGGCGACAAGCTGAGTATTCCAAAAGGTGTCGCTTAGGAGTGTCTCTTCTAGGTTATGTACGAATTGGGTAATACCTTGAGCATCAATCTTCTTTATATCTTCTTGTATAATTGTATTAAATGAGCTAGACAATCTTCTCGTAAGGTTTGAGATATTTAATAATTTTCGTAAATCTCTGGAGATTTCCGCTGACTTCTTACCTGATTTACGAAGTCGTAAATAAATAGCATAAAGATAGTTAATAGTATTTTTAGCCCTAATAAAGTTAGGGTCAGTATAGCCACTTGCAATTAATACATCTTGTATGAAGCCTTCTAACATATATTTGTCGGTAATAAGCGAAACTATATTTTGTAATTTACTGAAGGCGGCATCCTTAATTTCAATCTTATAGTTTCGTTCTTCGAAATCGCGGCCAGAAAGTAAGGCTACTAAATCGCCTAGATCACCTCGACTAAACTCAGCTAGTGATGATATTAAAAGGATATCATTATAATCTAGGGTGTATATATGTTTAAAATCTTGATTACCAATCCAGGAGATTTTTGAAAATGATTCGGTTTGAGCAAATGCAGGATCGTTATTCTTAATATTCTTGTATAACTCTCCAGTTTTATCAATGCTCATCTCGGCAAAATAATCTATGGTCTTGCGTAGATTCATACCAAATTTATCTCCAGGATCTTTTTCGTATGTAGCTATCCGACTCATAGCAAAATCTGCACTAGAAAGAGGTACGCCTGAGCTATTTATTCGATTAAATATCTCATTTACGGTTTCGATATCGACATTATTTTGTAGTTCAATTCTTCCGATTTGAATATTTAGTAAACCCTTTATTTTTAATATTCGGGAGGCTATTATATCTAAATCATCTTCAGTTAAGTGAGGGTTCTTCTTTCCGTATTCGCGTATAAACTTTCGATCAGAGAAATCGCTAGCAATAATAGTTTTTATGTCGGATATCCATTCGGCGCCTCGTTCGGTAGCGTTAGTTTTTGTCTCGAATCTTTCTTCGATAGGATTGAATGAGATGGAAACATTTTCCGGTTGATAATTTTTATTAATAATACTTTTACCGGCCAAAGCTGCACAAAGGGCTGTAATCCTTTGCTGGCCATCGATTAAAATAGCTTTACCATAAGATTGTCCACCACCTTTAAGTATGGCTGAATCGCTTTCCCAGGTTATTATATAGCCAACAGGGTAGCCACGATAAAGGGAATCAATTAAGTCACGTATTTTTGACTTTTTCCATACGAAAGGTCGCTGTATTTCAGGAATCGCTATTCTATCTTGTTCTACCAAGGAAAGAATATTTTTAATTGAGATATTTTGTAATGAAAAAATATTGTTATCCATAATATTAACTATAACATAAAGGAGAGTAATAATAAATATTGTAAATAATACAACATTAGCACTCTTGACTTGTGAGTGCTAAAAGCGTATAATCAAAATATAAGCGTGAAACGAATTGCGAGGCGCGCTTTATAGAATAGTTAATAACTTTCGAGAAGCTTTCTGAAAAATCCGAATAGGCTAAGAAATTCGAAATTGACTAAGAAAGCTATCGAACGGATAAATTTAATAAAGAAAGAAGGAGAAAATGGGAAAAATTATTGGAATTGACCTTGGTACAACTAACAGTGCTTTTGCGTATATGGTTGCAGGAAAACCTGAGGTTATTACAAATGCAGAAGGAAATCGAACTACTCCATCAGTTGTGGCAATCAATAAAAAAGGTGATCGTTTGGTTGGGCAAGTAGCACAACGTCAACGCGTAACAAATCCAAAAAATACAATTTATGGCGTAAAGCGTTTGATTGGCCGAAAGTATTCCGACGATGAAGTTCAAAAAGATCTTGGAATTATGCCTTACGAGATTGTTAAAAAAGGTAATGGTGTTGCCGTGAAAATGGGCGACAAAGAATATACACCAGAAGAAGTTTCAGCGATGATTCTTTCGAAAATTAAAGCTGATGCCGAAGCTTTCTTGGGTGAAAAAGTTACTGAAGCTGTGATTACTGTTCCAGCTTACTTCGATGATAGTCAACGCCAAGCAACTAAAGATGCTGGTAAAATTGCTGGTCTTGAAGTAAAACGAATTATCAACGAGCCAACTGCAGCTGCACTTGCTTATGGCTTGGATGGTAAAAAAGACGAAAAGATTGCTGTTTTCGACCTTGGTGGTGGAACATTTGACGTTTCAGTTCTTGATATTGCCGATGGCGTGTTTGAAGTTCTTTCAACGAATGGTGATACACACCTTGGTGGTGAAGACTTCGACAACCGCATTGTAAACCACTTCTTAGATGAATTCAAAAAAGAAGAAGGAATTGATCTTAAGAATGACTCTGCCGCAATGCAGCGCTTGAAGGATGAAGCTGAAAAGGCTAAGAAAGAGCTTTCTTCAACAACATCCTACGAAGTGAACTTACCATTCTTGACAGCTGATGAAGATGGTCCAAAACACTTCGAATACACTCTAACTCGAGCAAAACTTGAAGAATTAGTTGCTGATTTAATTAACCGATTGGCTGATCCTGTTGAAAAAGCTCTAAAAGACGCAGATCTAAAAGCTAGCGATATCTCTGAAGTTGTGATGGTTGGTGGTATGACCCGAATGCCAGCTGTGGTTGAAAAAGTTGAAAAAATCTTTGGTAAAAAACCAACTCAAGGTGTAAACCCAGATGAAGTTGTGGCTGTTGGTGCTGCAATTCAAGGTGGTGTTTTAGCCGGAGATGTTAAAGATGTGCTTCTTCTCGACGTTACACCTTTGACACTTGGAATCGAAACTGCTGGTGGTGTTCGAACTCCGATGATTGATCGAAACACAACTGTGCCAACTTCGAAATCACAAGTTTTCTCAACTTATGCTGACAACCAGCCACAAGTTGAAATTCATGTGCTTCAAGGTGAGCGTGAAATGGCTGCCGACAACAAATCTCTTGGAATGTTTGTGCTTTCCGGAATTGCGCCAGCGCCACGCGGAGTTCCACAAATTGAAGTTACTTTCAATATTGATGCAAACGGAATTCTAACAGTTACTGCTAAAGATAAAGGAACTGGTAAAGAGAATAATATCACAATTCAAAACTCAGGAAATATGAGCAAAGAAGATATTGAAAAGGCTCAAAAAGAAGCTGAACTTCATGCTGATGAAGATAAAAAGAAACGCGAATTGATCGATGCTAAAAATCAGCTAGAGAATGCTATTTATCAAGCAGAAAAAATGCCAAGCGAATTTAAAGATAAGATTTCGAAAGAAGATGAAGAAGCAATTTCAAAAGCTGTTGAAGAGGCTAAAAAGCATCAAAATGCTGAAAGCAAAGATGAACTCGAAAAAGCTGCTAAGGATCTTCAAGATGCAATTATGCCAATTGGTGCAAAATTGTATCAAGCTCAAAGCGCAGATAATGCGGGCGAAGCTGGTGAGAAAGCTAAAACTTCTCATAAAAAAGATAATGACGAGCCAGTTGAAGGCGAAGTTATTGATAAAAAATAATTCGAAAATCCACCTTTCGAAAAGTAAAAATGCTCAGGTTGAACTGGGCATTTTTGCGTATTGATTTTATTTAGTATAATTAGTCTGTGCTCACCCAATGCTTGTACTTTTAGAAAGAGGTATTTTCTATGGTAAAAAAGATATTTATGATATTTATTGCTGGAGTAGTTATTTTACTTTTGTTTTTTACTATACTACTAAAGCTGATACTTGTAATATTATTTTCTATCTTAATAATAGCTTGGCTAGTAATACAATTTTTTATTGGAATGTTATAATTTTTAATCTTTTTGACGCAGTTCCTTCTTATAATGGCCCTCAGCAATGGAGGGAGTTTTTGGCAAGAAGACGAAGATTTATTAGCTTTTATAAGGGTGAGCTATTTAATTGAGGATTTATATGAAGTCTATTGATAAAAAGCTGATTTGGCGATATGATATAGGATATGGAAAATTTCAATCCAAATAATCAAAATAAAAACAAAGAAACTGGCTGGAACCTCGGCTAAAAAATATAGAAAATAATAATTAGCACTCTTGCTCTTTAAGTGCTAATTTGTTATAATATAATATATGAGCAAAACAGATTATTATGATATTTTAGGTGTAAAAAAAGACGCCAGTGCTGATGAAATTAAAAAGGCTTTTCGAAAAAAAGCAGTTGAGCTTCATCCAGATAAAGGAGGAGACGAAAAAGCTTTTAAAGAGGTTAATGAAGCCTATGAAGTTTTAAAAGATAAAGAAAAACGCCAGCGATACGACCAGTTTGGCCATGCAGGAGTTGGTGGAAACTCTGGTGGATTTTCTGGCGGAAATCCTTTCGAAGGTTTTAGCGGATTTTCGGGTCAGAATGTTAATTTTGATTTTGGTGGCGGATTCGGTGATATTTTTGACGGAATTTTTGGCGGCGGATTTTCGAATAGCCGCGGTTCGAAAAATAAAAAAGGCCGCGATGTTGAAGTAGATCTAACTTTGAATTTTAAAGAGGCGGTTTTCGGGACTGAAACTGAAATTTCATTAAATCTAGATGATGAGTGTGATCATTGTGATGGCTCTGGCGCAGAACCTGGTCACGGAATGCAAAAATGTCCAGATTGCAATGGAAGTGGTCAGCAAACTCGTTCCACTCAAACTCTTTTTGGCCCAATTCAGCAAACTGTAACTTGCCCAACCTGTGATGGTCGTGGTGAGATTCCAAAGCAAAATTGTTCAGTTTGCCGTGGTGCTGGAATTTTGCGTAAAAAGCAAACAATAAAACTTAAAATTCCAGCAGGAATTGACGATGGCGCAACAATTCGGCTTTCTGGCCGCGGTGAAGCAATTAAAGGCGGCGAAAAAGGTGATTTATATGTAAATATCTATGTTAAGGCTGATAAAAAATTTACGCGTGAAGGTGATTTAATTTTAAGCGAAGAGAGAATTTCAATGATAGATGCCGCACTTGGTGCTGAAATTGAGGTTGAAACGATCGATGGAATGCTAACGATGAAGATTCCAGCTGGAACACAAAGCCATACTGACTTTAAGCTTTCAGGTCACGGTGTGCCTAACCTTCGAACCGAAAGAAGAGGTGCTCAAATTGTGACGGTTATTGTTGAAACTCCTACAAAGCTTTCAAAAAAGCAAAAAGAACTTTTGGCAGAATTTAAGAAATCTAAAAAATCATTATTTTAAGTAGCTGGCCGAGTTATTTAATAGCTCGGCTATTTTATGAGACGATATGTTAGCGCAGTTGTTTTATTTTTATAAAATAATTTGAGCATCCTTAGAGCTTATGCTATAATATTGCTATGACAACAATTATTTTTATTGTAATTCTTTCGATTTTTTTAACACTATCTCGGCGTAAAATGGGCTATTTCAATCTTATTGTTCTCTCGGGAATTGTTTTGAATAGATATTGGAATAAAGATATTACTAATTTTTTAACAACTTCAAATTTAGTAATTCCAGAATCAACTTTGAGCGGAATTGTTGGTTTGTTTCTAATTTTAGCACCAGCTTTGGTGATTTTAGCAAAAAATCCAAAACAAGAAAAATGGCTTTTTGGTATATTTTCTTCGATATTTTCAGCGATTTTTACATATTTAGTGTCACTTTCATTTTTCGAAAAAGTTTTTTTACCAGATTTACTTTCGAAAAGTATTTCACAGCCGCTTGAAAAATGGGCTAGTTGGGTCATTTTGGCGGGAGTTATTTTTTCTATTTTAAGTATAACCTCATTTAAATTTAAGAAAATTGAGAAAAACCCTTGACTTTTAAAAATAATTGATATATACTTTAATATGTATTCAGTGAGTGGGTCTGTAGCTCAGCTGGTTAGAGCACCTGCCTTTTAAGCAGGGTGTCATGGGTTCAAGCCCCATCAGACCCTCCAATATATTAGAAAATTCACCAAAAGGTGTTTTTTTTATTGTTAAAATATGATAAAATTATATATGTGAAGAAGCAGTTGATAGAATTTATAAATCGGTGGTTTTTAAATAGTTTTTTATTATGGATTTTAATTTCTATTTTTGGAAATGTCAGCAACCATAGCGCGGGAACTTTCTTTCTTGCTGGTTTAATTTTTTCAATTGTAAATAGCACACTTAAAACTATTCTTACAATTTTATCACTTCCAATGATTATCTTGACTTTTGGTTTTTTTACACTGATAGTTAATGGTATGATTGTTTGGATTTCGATACTTTTAGCACCAAATATTTCAATGGGATTTTGGAATTCTGTAATTGTAGGAGCAGCTATGAGCTTGCTGAATTATAGTTTGAGCCAATTTTTAAGAATTGAAGATGAAAAGGAGATTTTATAGTGAATATTGATATTATTTTACAGTTTTCGACTGTTATTTCTGGCGTTTTAATGATGATTTTAGTGCTTTTACAGCAACGAGGAGCAACTTTAGGGGCAGGATTCGGGGCTTCTGGCGAGCTTTATACTGAGCGACGCGGTGTTGAAAAGAGTATTTTTCGGGCAACAGTTTTCTTTGCATTTGTTTTTATTGCATCAATTCTTACAACTTTGCTTTTGCCTAAATAAAAAGGAGTTTTAATGGACTTTAAAAATAGCCCTAAAAAGGTTAGACGAGTTTCTGCTATTTCTCAAAAAAATAGAGATCAGGTTTCAAAAAATAAAACAATTCAAACTTTTAATAATAAGGCTACTTTAGCTGAAAGAGCAGATTTAGTTGAAAAGGCTATCACTTCCCATACGAAAAAAATGTTTTTTGGTCGTTTTGAGAATTTGTCGAATGTTCGAAAAATAGTTATTTCTTGGATCTGTGTTGTGTCTATTTTGATTTTTTCTGTTGGTGTTTTTCGCGGGCTAAGTGCCGAAAACTATAGTGAGGATATTTTTTATAGAGGAGGAACTTATTCAGAAGGAATTTTGGGTGAAGTTAAAACCTTGAATCCATTATTTACCTCAACTGATACTGAAAAGTCTTTCGAACAAATTGCTTTTTCTCGTCTTTATGGTATTGATGAAACGGGAAATTTGAAGGGCGATTTAGCTGAAAGTGTTTCAACATCTGACAATTATAAAAACTTTAAAATTAAAATGCGGAACAATGCTGTTTGGTCTGATGGTCAAAAAATAACAGCCAATGATGTAATTTTCACTATAAAACTATTGAGGGAACAATCAATTAATCCTTCTGGTTTTAAAGCCTGGAAAAACGTTGAGATTTCGAAAAATAGTGATTATGAATTCAGCGTTAAAGTGCCGTCAAGTTCTTCTTCTGTTTTGTATAGTTTTAATTTTTCAATATTACCAGAGCATATTTTAAAAGATATCCAAATAGAGAAGATCCGCGAAAGTGCTTTTTCAAAGAACCCGATAACTTCTGGTGCATTTAATTTTAAATCTGTTCAGAATGATGGTGATAAAACTACTATTTCATTAGTTAAAAATAAGCGATATTATAAGGGTGAGGCTTATATTGATAACTTTGATATTATTGCCTTTAAAGATGAAACTAAGCTTAAAAATGCTTTGATCTCTGGTGAGATTGTTGCATCGCCAAGTCTTAAAATTAGTGAGTTTTCAGAATCTGAGCGGGATAAATTAAAATCTCGAGAAACTAATGTTAATCGTGGAATTTATGCTTTTTTGAATAATTCTGATTCAGTTTTGAAAGATTTAAAGGTTCGAAAAGCTATTCAAACTGGGGTTGATATTTCAAAAGTTCGAAAAGAAATGGAATTTATTAATAAACTTGATTTTCCAACTTTGAATCAGTTTTTAAATACTAAAGATTTGAGTGTTCCTAAATATGATTTCGACCAAGCGCAAAAAATATTAGATGAAGCTGGCTGGAAGAAAAATTCGAATGGTATTTTAGAAAAAGATGGTAAGACAGCTATTTTAAATATCGCAACAACTAGTGTTTATAACTATAAGAAAGCCGCTGAAGAAATTAAGAGTCAGCTTAAAAAGCTTGGGTTTGATGTAAAATTAACAGTAATTGATAAAGATGATAAAACCGGAGCTTTCGTTCAATCAATACTCCAGCCAAGAAATTATAGTATTCTGGTTTATGAGATTGATCTTGGTGCTGATCCTGATATCTACGCTTTTTGGCATTCTTCACAATCTGGGCAAAAGGGATTGAACTTCTCAAATTATAATGATGCGGTTGCTGATGATCTTTTGCTAAATTCAAGAACCGCTCAAAGCTCGAATGAGAAAAAGTTACAAATAACTAAATTTACTCAACGTTGGTTAGCTAATTCGGTCGCCATTGGCCTTGGCCAGACTAAAACGAGTTATGTTTTTCGAAAATCAGTTCAGGCATATTCAGTAAATAATACTTTTGTAACAGAGGTTAATAGATATGCAGATGTAATATATTGGTCTGCTTCAAAATCAACTCTTTACAAGACACCATAGTTTTGGTATAATTAAAATGGTTTTGCGCGCGTGGCGGAATTGGTAGACGCGCTAGCTTGAGGGGCTAGTGAGCTTCGGCTCGTGGAAGTTCAAGTCTTCTCGTGCGCACCATACTAGACTTTTTGAAAAATATTCGCGCGCCAGCGCGTTTTTTTATTGCTGAGCAAAATTCGGAATAGAGGCAAAAAGTTAACTTAGTTTATACCACTTTAGTCTATTTTATGATATCATATAAAGTGAGAGGAAGAATAATGATTAAAAACGAAGATTTTACGAGAAAATATTTAGACAAAATTATTTTTGTGTCCGAGAGACATACTATTGATGAATGGCTAGGTGCATTTAAAAAACTTTCGGGAATTATGAACGAGCTTAATCTTGATCCCGATCTTTACATGCATAGTATGGGTGTAGAAAGCTTAAAAATTAATTTTATAAAGAATGAATCTCTAATCATCAATGAAGTAACGCGTTTAAATTTTTGCGCAAAAAGAGTTCTTGATTTGTCTATTAAAATTGTTCAAATATCTTCCAGAAATGAATTCAAATACGATGATGTTTCGGGGTTGATAAGGGAGGCATGGTGGGAGTTAATTTCACTCTTTGACTATTCTTCGGATTTATATTTAAATATTTATTCACTTTGTCTGTTTAACAATCTTGTTTTAACCTTGGAGAAATCCGTGAAAATAGTTGCCGATAAGCTTTCGGGTAGCCCATCGATAGTTTAGGGCGACGTTAGGAAAAGAGTTGAGGATATTTTGAAAAATCTTGATTTTTAGCACCAGTTTGATGTTTAAGCTTTACCGCTTTTTTATTTTGCAAAAATGCACCATATTTTTGGTGCAATCTTATTAAATTATTTGATATTTTTTCGAATCCAGCCATCGAGTGAGCCAGCGCTCATTGCTAGAATTAATCGGTTTTTTACTTTTAAACTTAAAATCTTCTCTATTAATTCTTTTGGATTGTCTGAAAAATCTAAAATTGTTGTTTTTTCTGATATTTTTCTTGAAAGGAATTCTGGCGAAAGTATTTCGAAATCTGGGTTTTCACGGCTTAAATATGTTGGCAGCCAAATAACTTCATTGGCATTTTCAAAGATTTCTGGCATATATTCATCTTGAACTTCAATTTGTCGAATATTTTGATGCGGTTGATAAATTAACGACACTCCAGAAAATCCTTGCTTTTCAGCTATTTCTTTTGCCATTTGAAGTGTTGATTGAATTTCCTTTGGGTGATGACCGTAATCAGAATAAACGTTGTTTGTTATTTTTTCGAAACGGCGATTTGTACCAGGGAAATTATTTAGCGCTAAAATTGCTTTTTCATAAAAATCTTTTGGAGCTTTAAGATTTTGGGTTTCAACTAAATAATCAATAGTTTCAAGAACTAGACTGGCATTTTTTCGATTGTGAATTCCAGGAAGATTAATATTATCTTCTGGCTGAGATAAAATTACATTGTTCTTTAGATTTTCGAAAATTTCTGGATGTTGATCTTTCCAAGAAATAATAAAATCGCTTTGCGATCCAAATTCTGCAAAAGCTTCAAAATAATCTTTCTCAGTTTTATAAATATCAGTGTGATCGTGATCAATTGAAGTGATTAAACTAACTGATGGCGTGAAATGCAAGAAGTTTCGGTCAAATTCATCAGCTTCGTAGATAAAATATTCACTTTCTGGGTCGAAGAAACCGCTCGCACCAAAGGATATCGTTGTACCGATCGACCAACTTATTGGAATTCCTAATTGCTGAAAAGCCCAAATTGCCATTCCTGTGGTTGTGGTTTTACCATGAGTACCGGAAATTGCTATAAGTTTGAGTTTTTTTGAATTGATGATTTCATTCAAAAGTTCGTCACGTTTGCTAATTTTTATTCCTAATTTCTTTGCCGTTAAAAGTTCGGGATGATTTTTAGGTAGGGCTGCAGTATAAACAAACCAATCGATGCCGTTTTCGATGAATTTTTGCTTTAAAAAATGTCCATCTTGTTTGCCGATTTCAATTTCGATATCTTTTTTTGAAAGCTCCTCAATCATTAAACTTGAATTTTGGTCGCTGCCAAAAACACCATAGCCAGCACTGTGGGCGATACTTGCAAGAGCGCCAATTCCAACGCCACCAATTCCAGAAAAATAAATATTCATTCTTTAATTTTATCACTTATTAATTTAAAAATAAAGCTTTTAAACCTTTTTAAGGCTATTAAAATATGATAAAATATAAATACTTATGCTTAAAAAAATATTAAAACCTTTTTTAAAAATTCGAAATTATTGGCAATATATTTCTTTTGATGAAATGGCTGTTTTGTATGTTTCGAAAAATATGCGAGTTTTCGCAACAAAATTAACAAGTACTTTTAGTTTAATTTATATCTATAAGTTCACGCATTCAATCTGGATTGTTCCTATTTGTATTTTAATTTATTACATTGCAAAATTTGCAGGTTCGATAATTGCTCTTTTCTATATTTCAAAAAATGGCCCAAAGCACGGAATGCTACTTGCAAATATTCTGTTTATTCCAGCTTTAGTTTTAATGGCTTCAATGGGAATTTTTGGTAAGGAAATGGGTTTGGTTATAGCCCTTATTAGTGCAGTTTTTAAAGGAATATCGACTTCGGTTGAAAATATCTCGTATAATGTTGATTTTTCGAAAGCTAAAACTGCCAAAAAAGTTGGAAAACAACTTGGAATTTCCTATATTTTGGAACATATTTCGAGTAGTATAACTCCTGCGGTTGGTGGATTTCTTGCGATATTTTTTGGAGTTGAGAAGCTTTTTGTGGTGTCCTCGGTGATTTTAGTTTTGACAACAATTCCACTTTTAACAACAAAAGAGCGAGTGAAGCCTGTTCGAAAAATAAGTTTTCAAGGTTTTCCATGGCAAAATTATAAGCATCTTTTGGTTATTTGTTATAGTTGTGGAATGGCTTGGAATTCTTTATATATTTGGAGCTTTTTTGCGCCGGTCTTTTTACTAAAAGGTATTAATGCTTATGGTTCAGCTGGAGTTTTGTCTTCGATTTCTTCGATTGCAGCTTTGGTTTCAGCTTTTATTTACGGTAAAGTGATTGATAAAAATAAAGAGCGAGGACTTTTAAAAATCGGGGCTGTTTTTATGGGGCTAGTTTTTTCGCTTCGGATTTTTATTTCGTCGAATCCGCTTTTGCTTGGAATTTTAGAAATTATTGCTGCAATGGCGATGAATGGCTTTAATATGGCGAATTTTAAAGGTTTGTATGGTGAAGCTGATGAATCCGGAATGCGCATGCAATATTTGTTTTTGTATGAAATCGGAATGAATACCGTTTCGGTTATTGCTATTTCTTTATTTGTGATTTTATTTTTTGTGCTTCAAGGAGTAGATCCATCAGGTGAATTATCAATGAGGATTATGATTTTGATTTCAAGTTTGTCAATTTTGCCAATGGTTTTTACAAACTATCGTATTTATCGAAATAAAAAACGTCAATTCCAAGAATGATGAAACCTAAAGCTCATATTCACCGATTTTATCTTAATTTTGTATTTTTTGGTGGAATTATTTTTGGCACTATTTTTTCAGTTTTTTTGAAAAATACAAGTCTTAAATCAATTGTTTGGCTAATTTTAACAATAATTTTATTCTTATTCTCTTGGATTTTTGCTCGAAAGTTTTGTTTAATTTTAGTCTTAATTGCCGGAATTTTGCTTTCTTTGTGGCGAGGCTCAGTTTATAATTTCGAAAATTTAAAGATCTCACAAAATATTAAAAAAGATGTAACTGTTCGAGCTGTTGTTCTTGAAGATCCAGATCTTAAGGAAGATGGAAGTTTGAAAATTCGTGCAAAAGTTATAAGAATTTCGAATGAACAACTTAACGGAAAGGCTTTTATTAGCTTAAAAACAAATCAGAAAATTCGTAGGAGCGATGAGATTTTAGTAAAAGGGAAAATTTCTGAAGGTTTTGGTGATTTTGCGATTTCAATTCATCGAGGAAGACTTATAAAGATTAGCCCAAAGAGTGATTTTATCCGCGATATGCGAGATTCTTTCGCTGAAGGAGTTCGAAAATTTATTCCTTCACCAGAGGTTGATTTGGGTCTCGGCTATCTTTTAGGTCAGAAAAATTCTTTGCCGGAGGAGATTTCTAAAGCCTTAACAATCACAGCTTTAACGCACATTGTGGTTGCGAGTGGATATAATTTAACTGTTTTAGTGATGGCGGCTCAGCGAGTTTTTAATAAAATTTCAAGAAAGATAGCTTTATTTGCAGCGATTTTACTGGTTTTAGGATTTGTTTTTGTGGTTGGATTTACGCCATCAATGATTCGTGCAGGGATTGTGGCAATTTTTGGTTTAATTTTATGGTATTTTGGTAGAAAAACCCAAGCATATTTTCTTCTAACTTTTGTAGCGGCGATAACTTTAATTTTCGAACCTTCGAACTTGCTTAATCTAGGCTGGCAATTATCGTTCGCTTCATTTTTTGGCGTTTTGATTCTTTCGCCAATATTACAAAAAATCTTTTTCGAAAAGCCAGAAAAGCTAAATTCTGCTTTAAAATTATTTTTCGAAACTTTTAGTGCTCAAATTACAACGCTACCACTGATAATTTTTACTTTTGGTGCGGTTAGCGTAATATCAATATTTGCAAATATGCTAGTTCTACCATTTGTGCCAAGTGCGATGCTTGCAACTTTTTTAACAGGAGTTTTTGCAATATTTTCACCAATTGCTCATTTTTTTGGCTTTATAGCAGAATTAATTTTAAAATATTCAATTTTTATAATTGGTGAATTTTCAAAAATCAAAGGAGCGCAGTTAGAAATCAGCTTTGACTTTAGTGAAATGCTAATTTGCTATTTTTGCTTGATTCTGGCAGTTATTTTGATTAATTTTAAGCTTCGAAAGGATAAAATACTCGATATTTTGAATGAATCCTGAAACGTGATATAATTATATTATTATGAATTTCGAAAAAGAAATAAATTCGACAGATGAAATGATTACTTTCGGCGAAGAGATTGGTAGGCAAATTTCTGAAGGAATGGTTCTGGAGCTTGTTGGTGATGTTGGTGCTGGAAAAACTACTTTCACAAAAGGTTTGGCAAAAGGTTTGGGTATTTTTGAAACGGTTCAAAGCCCGACTTTTACGATATCACGGGTTTATGAAGGCGAGAAACTAACACTTTCGCATTATGATTTTTATAGATTGAATGATTATGGAATTATGGAAATGGAGCTTGCTGAAAATTTAAATAATCCAAAAAATGTAACGGTGATTGAATGGGCTGGTGATCTAGCTGAGATTTTACCAAAAAAACATTTGAGGATGGTTTTTGAAAGTTTAAATGAAAACCAAAGAAAAGTTAAAGTGAGAGAAGTGTAATGATTTTATTTCTAGATACATCAACAGAGAAATGCAAAATTTGGCTTGATGAAAACTTTTTTGAAAAAGAACTGGGCCGAAATATGGCGCGAGATATTCTGACTTTTTTAGAGGAATGTTTGAATTCTGTTGGTAAAAAATATGAAGATTTTACTGGAATTGGTTTCTTTGCGGGGCCGGGGAGTTTTACGGGATTAAGAATCGGAGCTTCAGTTGCAAACACTTTAGCTGATGGCTTAGAAATTCCAATTGTTGCAGTGAAAAGTGATGAAAATTGGCGAGAAATTGCTTTCGAAAGCTTGAAAAATGGTAAAAATGGTAAAATTGCGTTACCTTTTTATGGTAGAGACGCAAACATAACAAAACCGAGGAAGTAATGAAAAATAGAATTTTGATAATTATTGGAAAAATTATTCAGGCAATTTCAAGATTGAAAGGCGGCGGTTCGGCATTGCCTGGGCTTGTTATGGAAAAAATTGATCCGAATTTTATTTCGAACATGTTAAAGGGCTTAAAATATGGTGTTGTGGTAGTTAGTGGCACGAATGGAAAAACTACAACTACAAAAATGGTTGTTGAACTACTCGAAAGCCAAGGTTTAAATGTGTTTTCGAATAAAACTGGTTCGAACTTTGTTCGTGGTGTGGGTGCGGCAATTCTTTCTGAAGCTAATTGGAGTGGTAAGCTTGAGGCTGATATTGCTGTTTTAGAACTTGATGAAGCTCATGCAACTCATTTTGTAAAGTTAATCCAGCCACGATATTCGCTTCTTCTAAATGTGATGCGCGACCAGCTTGATCGATTTGGTGAAATTGACTATACTGCAAAATTATTACATAAGATTGGTGAAAATACTTCTGGTTCAGTTGTTTTGAATGCTAACGATAATTTTTTGGGTAAAAAGGAATTTTCGAAAGATTTTTCAAAAGTTGTTAAGTTTGGATTTAATCAAAAATTGGCAGATTTTTTCCCAAATGATGATGAAATTTATCTAAAAAATTCTAAAAAATCAAGTCGAAAAATTTCAGCAAATGTTTTGCTTGAGGATTTTTCGAATAATATTGCAAAAATTTCTTGGGGTGGAAAAACTGATGAGTTTAAACTCAAAATTGGCGGGATTCATAATATTCTAAATTTAACTGCTGCGATCGCTTTAGTTGAAGAAATTCTTAATGCTGAAAAACTTAAAATCAATCGACAAAAAGTAATTTGTGCGGCAGAGAAAATTCAGCCAGCTTTTGGTCGAGGCGAGAAAATAAAAATTAATGGTAAAGAAATTGAGATTATATTAGTTAAAAATCCGGCTGGTTTTCGAATAAATTTACGAAATTTTGAGCCTGACAAATATGATACAATGATTGCAATTAATGATAATTATGCGGATGGCCGTGATATGAGCTGGCTTTGGGATGTGGATTTTTCAGTCTTGAAGCATACTGGCGTTCAAGCAATTTCAGGTAATCGAGCCTATGATATGGCGCTTCGACTTTTTCATGATGATGTTGATTTTGAAGAAGATAGTGTGAATCTTGATATTGCTGAATCTGTTATTGATTTTATTGAAAAAGGAAAAAAAGATAAGCGGATTTATGCAACTTATACGGCAATGTTGGAAATTCGAAAAGAACTTTCAAAAATTTCAGAAGTGGAGAAGATTTTATGAATTTAAAAATTTTGTGGCTTTATGCTAAAAATATGAATATTTACGGTGATTATGGCAATATTTTAGCATTAAAAAAACAGATGGATCTTCGTGGAATAAGATACGAAATTGTTGAATATAATCCTGGAGATGATTTTCCTGAGGATGTTGATATTATTATTGGCGGGGGTGGTCAGGATTCGGGCCAGAGCCAAATTCAAGATGATTTGCTGAAAATTGCACCAAATTTACGGAAGCTTGCCAAAAAAGGTGTACCAATGCTAATGGTTTGTGGATTATACCAGCTTTTTGGTGATTCTTTTGAAACTGTAAATGGTAATAAAATCAAAGGGATTTGCTTATTTAAGGGCGTTAAAACGGTTGGTGGTGAACAGAGAATGATTGGCAATATTGTTGAAGAATCTGATCAGTTTGGTGAAATTATTGGTTATGAAAACCATAGTGGAAAAACTTATCTTTCGAAAGAGAGTGAGCCATTGGCACGCGTTAAAAGTGGTGCAGGAAACACGCCTGACGGAAATTTTGAGGGTGTGATTTATAAAAATGTGATCGGAACATATTTGCACGGCTCAATTTTACCAAAAAATCCAAAAATTTCGTTATTTTTAATTGAACAAGCTTTGAAAAATAAAGATTATGAAATGCCTAAAGTTCTTTATAAAAATATTCGAAAAGCAAATTTGCTTGATCAAATTACCAGAAATGCACGCGAAATTGCTAAAAAATGTCCGCGATAATACTTGATTTTTAGATTATAATTTGGTAAAATGGTTTGGTATTGGGATGTCGCCAAGTGGTAAGGCACCAGGTTTTGGTCCTGGCATTCGGGGGTTCGAATCC